>JAAFIF010000059.1 GCA_013298625.1 Myxococcales bacterium | reverse complement strand
GCTTCATGACCCGCGACACGGACATGGACGGCATGCACGACGCCCTCGACGCCGACGATGACGGCGACGGCGTCAACACCCGCGACGAGCTCGGCGCGGGCGGCGCCATGATGCCGCAGAACAGCGACGCCATGGTGCCGATGGGAATGGGCACGGGCGACACCACGCCCGACTACCTCGACAGCGATGACGACGGTGACGGCATCCCCACGCGCACCGAGCGAACGCTCGAAGCGATGACCCCGGGCGATGCGGACATGACTCCCGCCTACCTCGACCTCGACAGCGATGGCGATGGAGTGCCCGACAGCATCGAAGCCGGCGCCGATCCCACCATGCCCGCCAACAGCGATGGAATGGCGGGCATGGGTGATCGCCCCGACTTCCTCGATACGGACAGCGACAACGACTGCGTCGCGGACAACGACATGCGCGAAGCAGGCGCTGCCCGAATCGATCCCGCGATGCCTGCGATGAGCGCCAACTCGAACTGCATGAACCCCACGCCCGTCTGCGATCGCGCGGTGGGCGTGTGCGTCGCGCGTCCCTCCGGTGACGGTGGCGTCGACGGCGGTGACGCCTCGGCGAGCGAAGGCGGCATGCGCGCAGATGGCGGCGACGCCGGAGCGATGGACGGCGGGAGTGTGCCTCCGGGCGTCCTCTCGGGTGACGGCGCGTGCGCGTGCCGTGTTCCCGCGGCTGGTGGAGCGAGCGACGAGCGGGCGTTGAGCGCGCTCATCGCGATGGGCGGACTCGCCCTCGTCTACGGCGCGCGCCGCAAGCGCAGCCGCCGCTGAAGCGGGCGTAGGCACGACGGGGGAGCGTTCTCGCAGCGATTTGCGCGAGAAAATCAGCGCAGCGAACTTTCGCAAACCCTTTTGCGACCTCGCGCGTCTGAGCTTTTGTTCGACAGCGAACACGAGGGTCGTCCCCGTCGCGGTCAGCGCTCAACGAGAGCGCTTCGACCGGGCGTTGGGTCGTCGGCGCCTATTTGTCTCGCGGTCGACCAACAGCTCGACACGGAGGACTTTCGCCATGCAGATGCACACGCTCTTCGCTCGCAAGAAGTACGCACGCGCCGTCGCTGGAGGAGCCGTCGCTCTCGCGGCGAGCGGGATTGTTCTGCTCCGCGCCGAGCGCGATCAGCAGTCATCGGGGGGCGCGATCTCGCCGCAGGTGACGACGCAGAGCCGGCCGGGAGGGGCGCCGAGCGCAGAGTTTCGCGGGCCCGCCGCGCACGGGCGCATCGCGTTGTCGCAGGGCGCGGTGACGGCGAACGGGGAGCAGCACGTGTTCGCGGACATTCGGCTCGCAGCAGACCGCGGGGCGACCGCGAGCGCACCGAGACCCGTGGCGCTCGCAGTCGTCCTCGATGTGTCGGGGAGCATGAGCGGCGAGAAGCTCGCGCAGGCGAAGACCTCTGTGTTGCAGCTGGTCGAGCGCATGCGTCCGACGGACCAGATCGCGCTGGTGACCTACTCGGACAGCGTTCGCGTCGTGCAGCCGCTCGCGCCAGTGTCGGCTGTGCGCGACGCGCTTCGCATGACCATCCCGACGATTCAGATCGAGGGAGGGACGAACATTCCCGCAGGAATCGCAGCGGGCGCGCAGTCGCTGGCCTTCGCGGCGACGGGCCTCGTGCGGCGCATCGTGCTCGTCTCGGACGGCCAGGACACGAGCGGTCGTCCCCTCGAAGGCGTGCGCGCAGAGGTGCGACAGCGCGCCGATCAGGGCGTGACGGTCTCGACCCTCGGCATCGGGACGGACTACTCCGAGTCGTACATGACGGCGCTCGCAGACTCGGGCCGCGGCAACTACGAGTTTCTTCGCACCGGCAACGAGCTCGCGAGCTTTCTCACACGCGAGCTCGATCAAGCGAACAACACGACCGTCGAGCGCGCGGTGGCCGAGGTGACGCTGCCCGCGGGATGGCGGCTCGAGCGCGCGATCGGCAGCGAAGCGCAAGGACACAGCGGGACGATCTCGCTCCCTGTGGGCGCGCTGTTCGCCGGCGACGAGCGACGCGTCGTGCTCGACCTGGTGGTGCCCGCGAGCGCGGTCGGAGCGGTGTTCGACCTGGGATTTCGCGGAAGCTGGCACGCGGTCGCCACGGAGCAAGACGTTCGCGTGGGCGACGGACACCTCGCGGTGCGCGTCGTCGGCACCGAGCAAGAGGCGGTCGCGTCCCGTGACATGAGCGTCTTCGCAGAGAGCCAGAGCGCGGTGCTCGCGCTGCGTCAACGCGACGCCGTCGAAGCGTGGCGCAGCGGTGACGTCCGCCGAGCGCAGTCCATCGCGGCGGCGAACATCGTCGCGCTGCAGGGCCTGCAACGCGCGGCTCCCTCCGCCGCGCCGGCGCTCGAGCGGCAAGCAAACACGTACGCCGCAGAAAACTCAGCGTTCGGCGCGATGTCGGCCGCGAGCGAGTCGGGTCGAGCCTTCGGGCTCTCGTCGAACGCCCGCCACCGCGCTGCGGGCATGCGCTCGGCCGCGTACTGATCACGCACGCTGAAGGAGCAACCACCATGCGCCCCATCGCTACGATCTCGATCCTCGGATTTGCGCTCGCGGCGCTGCCGCACGCTGCGTCGCTCGACGCTCTCTCGGGAGGCGCGCTCACGCTCGCGCTCGGCGTGCTCGCTGCGCTGCTCGCCTCTGGTCGCGGCGCGCTGTCGGTCGCGCTCGGCGCGCTCGCTGCGCTGGCCTACACGTACCTCGCGCCGAAGGCCCCCGAGCTCGCCGCGGCGATCTTCGTCGCGGGCGCACACGGAGCTCGCTCGCTGCGCGGTCGCACGCTGGCCCTGCGCGGCGCGCACACGCTCGCGTCGCTCGCGGCGGGGGCGATCGCGGGGCTCGTGCTCAGCCGCTACGGCGATGCCGACCCAGGCGTGCTCGCGGCGGCCGCGCTCGTCGCGGGGCTCTTGTCAGCGGCGCCGCTCGCGATCCCTGCGGACGACGCGACGACCTTCGCGTTGAACGGCCTCGCGGCCGAGAGCGACGAGCCGACGCGCTCGTTGTTGTCGCGGGCGGTGGCGATCCGCCGCCGCGTGGACGCAGCGACGATCGAAGTGCTGCCGCCGCGCGTGGCCGAGCAGCTCGAGTCGTCGTGGACCGCGTTGCTCGAGACGGCGCGCGCCCGGGCCACGGCGCGAAGCGGCGCAGCGACGCTGCTGGACAAGCGCATCGCGCGCTTCATCGACGCGCTCGAGCGCATCTACACCGCGGCAGAAGAGCGCGCGGCTCGCGCCGCTGGTCTCGACGACAAGGCGCTGCTCGCCGCGAAGATGGAGGGCGACCGGCTCGAAGCCGAGGTGAGCGCGCTGATCGAAGTGAGCACGAGCGTGCGCGTCGAGGGGGACGCTCCGGCGACGAAGCGCGACGAAGCAGCGAGCGCCGAGTCCGCCGCCCCTGCCGCGGCGGAAGCGCAGCTCGCGAACTGAGCGCTACTTGCCGAGCTCGGGCAGCGTGAAGCCGTTGCTCGTGAGCAGCCCGCGCATCTCGCTCTTGTTGACGGCCTTCATGTAGGCCTCTTTGGGGTCGACCAGACCCTTGCGGCAGAGCTCGAGAAGCGAGTCGTTCATCGTTTGCATGCCGACGTTGCGCGAAGTCTGCATGATGCCGGGGAGCTGAAAGGTCTTTCCTTCGCGGATGAGGTTGGCGACGGCGGGGGTGCCGATGAGCGTCTCGTACGCTGCGACGCGACCGCCGCCGATCTTCTTGCAGAGCACCTGCGCGATGACGCCCTTCAGCGACTCGCTGAGCATCGTGCGGATCTGCGCCTGACGCTCGGGGCTGAATTGGTCGATGATTCGATCGACCGTCGAGGGCGCGGTGGTGGTGTGAAGCGTCCCGAAGACAAGGTGTCCCGTCTCGGCGGTCTCGATGGCGATGGCGATCGTCTCGAGGTCGCGCATTTCGCCGACGAGCACGATGTCTGGGTCCTCGCGGAGCGCGGCGCGCAGGGCGTCTTTGAACGAGTCCGTGTGCACTCGCACCTCGCGCTGATTGACGAGGCAGCGCTTGTTGTCGTGCACGAACTCGATCGGGTCCTCGATGGTGATGATGTGATCGTCGCGGCTCTGGTTGATCACGTCGATCAGCGTCGCGAGCGTGGTGCTCTTGCCCGAGCCCGTCGGGCCGGTCACCACGACGAGCCCCTTCGTCAGGTTGCACAGGTCGAGTACGGGCCGCGGCAGACCCAGCTTTTCGGGCGGCAGGATCTCGAAGGGAATCTTACGAAACACCGCGCCGATGCCGCGTCGATCCATGAACGCATTGCCGCGAAAGCGCGCGAGCCCTTCGATCTCGTAGGCCCAGTCGGTGTCTCGTCGCCGGTCGAACTCCTCGCGGTTCTTCGGCGGCATGATTTGAAAGAGCATCGACTTGAGCTTGTCGTGCTCGAGGATGGGCCCGTCTTCGAGGTTCTGAATCTCTCCGTGCAGGCGCAGCTTCGGCGGGTTTGCGCAGGACAAATGCAAGTCCGAGCCGTTGAGCACCGAGAGCATGCGCAGCCAGCGGTCGATGCCGGGCGGACCGAAGTCTTGCCCCGACAAGGCCGCTCCTGCCGTGCGCCCGTGCGCCTCTTGCGCAGACGCGTTGGGCGACGCTGCGGGCGCCGCTTGCGGCTGCGAGTCGACGACGCCCACCGCGGCCGGCCGAATCTGCCCGCGCGCTTGGGGATTGGGCTGCGGAGCCGCCGCAGGCGGTTGCGCGGGCGTCGCCGCCGCCACGCCCGGATAGATCGTCACTTGCCACGCGCCGGGAGTCGGAACGACGTCGACCGTGACCGCTTGCCCCCCTTCGTCGAACACGAACCTCGTCGGTCGACCGCTGCGCAGCTCGGCGATCGCCTCGGGCGGCGCTGCCTCTTGCACGATCGAGACGAGCTGGGCGTGATCGATGGGCGTGTTCGACGCGCGATCCCCGGTCGCGAATCGTGCGGTCACCGGGGCGCCCGACGCGAGCACCAGTGACTGAGCTTCGTACCGCAGCAAGTGCTGCACATAGACGCTGAGCCGCTTCACTTCGCCGTCGAACGTACCGTGAACGCGCGCCGATTCGCGAGCAGTTCTTCCGTGTTTGCGTCGCGACCTGCGTTGGGCGGATTCTGTCACGGTGTTGAGAGATCCCGGCGTCGACCGCGGAGTGGACAACGTCCTTCGCAATTGCCTTCGCGTAGCGAAGGGCGAGCGCGTCGCGCTGCTGCACTGGAAGGCGCCCGACCTGGTCGCGCTCTTCGAAGAAGCCCTCGCGCGCACGGGCGCCGCGGTCGTGCGCGTGGACCTCGCTGCGCGGTCGTCGGTTCCGCCGGGGACCGATCACGCGCGGGGCGCGCTCGGGGCGCTCGACGGATGCACGTCGTCGCTGCTGCTGGCGTCGCAAGAGCTGCCGATGGCGCTCTCGTTTGCCGTTCGGCAGGCGGTGGCGCAAGCGAAGACGAAGCACCTGCACCTGGCGGGGCTCGACCAACGCGTGCTCGCGCAGAGCGCGCGCGCAGAGCCGTCGCTGCTCTCGCTCATCGCCTCGCGCGTGTGCGACGCGATCACCGCGGCGGGCTCGATCACCGTGTCATCCGAGCTCGGAACGTCGCTCGAAGTGCGCGCTTCACGGGCGTTTCCCCTGGTGATCGGCAACGGTCGCCCCGAGCCCGGCGCGAGCGAAAACGTCCCCGCGGGCTTCGTCTACTGGCACCCGCCCGACGTGAAGGGCGTCTTCGTCGCAGACCGCGGCGTGGCGCTGAGCGGCCATCGCATCGCAACGCGACGCTCGCCCCTTCGCCTCGTGATCGAGAACTCTCGCATCCGCGAGTACGACTGCGCCGACGACGACGTCTCGTCGAAGCTCGACGCGTACTTCGCCTCCAACCCCAACGCAGCGCGCGTCGGAACCGTGGTGTTTCCCACCAACTACCTCGTGCGCTCGGAGATCGGCGTGCACGCGCAGGACGAGCTCTCGCCGGGGCTCAACATCAACCTCGGGTTCACCAACGCCTCGCTCACGCGCGCGGCGTGGGAGGCGCCCGTGCAGCTCCGCTTGCTCGCGCGCAAGCTCACGGTGCGCGCCGCCGAGCGCTCGCTCGTCGAAGCGGGACGGCACGCGGACGCGCTCGTCGAGGGCGTCGACCCCTTTCGTTGAGCAGGGATTTCAGCGACAGAACACCGCGGTGATCAGCGAGCTCACCCCCTCGGTCGCCGTCAGGTACCCGCGCCCGTCGCTCAGGTACGCGATCGCTTCGCCCTGCACCTCGGCCGCAGTCTGCCGCTCGACCCGAGGCGCGCGCGCGATCTGCGCCAGCGAGTCCCCAGGCGCACCGCGCATCTCCCACGCGGTCGCGTAGGTCCGCACGATCAGCGCCGGCGCGCACGGGTGCGCGTCCGCCGCGGTCACCAGGTTGCCGAAGCTCGGCACGGTCCCGAGCTCTTCGCCCATCTGCTCGCCGCCAGCGCCCGTGAGGTCTACGCGCACCAGCCGCAAGCTCGAGCGGTCGGTCTTCTCGATGAGCATCGCGCTGGCGCCGTCGCGGCGATCGACCACCATCGCCTCGCAGTTCATCGCGCCCATCGGATAGCGCACACGAAATCGAGTGGACTGAAGATTTCCTGACGACTCCAGCGTCGCCGGCTCGCGCACACGGTAGAGGTCCACGCTCGCGCGGGTGCTCGGGTTGTCGCCCACGTCTCCGATCACGACGCACGAGCCGCCGCCGTCTGCGCACGGAGCGACGGCGATGTCCTCCCAGTCCACCGCGCCCGCGCCGTCGATCGCGTACTCGCCGACCACCTCGCCGCTCGCGCGCACCGCGAAGAGCCGCGCGCTGTCGCCCGAGTCGTTGTGCGCCCAGAAGATCCCCGGGTGCGCCGCGCTCGCCGCGAGACCAGAGACCTCGCGCAGCACCGTCGTTCGCCAGCGGCCCTGCCCGTCGATGGGCCCGTACTCTGCGCACAGTCCGCAGCCCGCTTCGGCGCGCGCGTCGACGGCAGCGTCCGCAGCGGCGTCCGGCGCGCTCGTGTTGGCGTCGGGCGGCGCGTCGGGAAGCGCGTCGACGGCGCTCGCGTCGAGCGCGGCTGCGTCGTCGGCGGGGGTCATCGGCGCAGAGCACGCCGCGAGCGCGGCGAAGAGAACAGCTGCGACGCAGCGCTTCGTGGACGACATCGGAGCTCTCGTTGGTACCTCGGATTGTGTCCGTGAAGAAACGTCCACCGCTGCGATAGGATCTCGGGCCGGAGAGAGATGACCTACGCACGCACGCTCACGATGGCGGCCGCGCTCGCGCTCGCCACCAGCGCCGCCGGCTGTCCGAAGCGCAACACCGCTGGGTCGAAGCCGCGCGTCGCGGTCTCGATCTTCCCGCTGTACGACGCGGCGCGGAGGATCGCAGGCGACCGGCTCGACGTGGTGCTCGTGCTGCCTGCAGGGCGCAGCGAGCACAGCTACGACCCGACGCCGCGCGAGATGGCGAGGCTCTCGGGCTCGAAGCTCGCGCTCAGCGTGGGGCTCGGCATGGACGAGTGGCTCTCGCGGATCGTTCGCAACACCGGCGACGACGTGCGCGTGGTCGAGCTCGCGCCCTCCGTCGAGCCGCGAGACATGTCCCACGAAGAGGTCGGCGAAGAAGCCGCAGACGAAGCGCGCGACGCCCTCAGCGACGGCGGAGCGCAGGAAGAAGAGCACCACCACGGCCCGAAGGACCCGCACTTCTGGCTGGACCCTTCGCGCATGACCCGCGCCGCGGCGGTGATGGCCCGAGAGTTCGCGCGGATCGACCCGCAAGGGGCGCAGGCCTTCGAGCAGCGGCGCGCGCAGTTCGAGCGAGAGATGACCGCGCTCGACACGCAAATCCGCGGGCGCGCCGAGCGCTGGACGCGACGGACCATCGTCACGTTTCACGGCTCGATGGGCTACTACGCAGCGCGCTATCAGCTCACGATCGCCGCGGTGATCGAGCCGTTTCCGGGCCGGGAGCCGACGGCGCGGTACGTGAGCGACGTGCTCGCCGCGATCCAGCGCACGCACGCCGCTGCGCTGTTCTCCGAGCCGCAGCTCGATCGGCACCCCGCCGAGGTGATCGCCGAGCAATCCCGCGTCCCGCTATTCGAGGTCGACCCCGTCGGGGGGACGCCGGGCCGCGACAGCTACGAGCGGCTCCTGTTGGCCAACACCGACGCCTTCGAGCGAGCGCTGCGATGAGCGCAGATGCACCGCGGGCGAGCCGCGCGCCGCGCTCGATCGTCCCGCCCGTCGAGTACACGGGGCCGAGGCACTTCACGCTGCCCGACGACGGGATGCAGCGCGTGCTCGTCTCGGACAAGGTCTCTGTCGAGCTCGGCGGAAAGCGGATCTTGCACGAGGTCTCGTTCTGGATCCCCAAGGGCGAGTTCGTCTGCCTCTGCGGCCCCAACGGCGCGGGCAAGAGCACGTTTCTCAAGACCGTCCTCGGCATGATCGAGCCGACGTCGGGCTCGATTCAGATCCTCGGACAACGCGCAGGGACGGCCAACAAGGCCGTCGGGTACGTCCCGCAGCGAAAGACGTTCGACCAGGACTTTCCCGCGACGGCGCTCGAGCTGATCGTCGCCAACCTGCGCGGGACGTGGCCCCTTCGCGTGCGCCCCGACGAGCGCGAGCGCGCCCGCGCCACGCTGCGTCGCGTGGGCGGAGAGAAGCTCATCGACAAGCCGCTCGCGGGTCTCTCTGGCGGCGAGACGCAGCGGGTGTTTCTCGCGCGGGCGCTCATCAACGACCCTGCCCTGGTCATCCTCGACGAGCCCACGGCGGGCGTCGACGTGAAGGGACGCCACGAGTTCTTGGAGATCCTCGCGGAGATCTCGGCGAGCGACGAGCTCGCGGCGATCTTGGTGACGCACAACCCCGCGGCCATCGCCCGCTGCGCCGAGCGCGTCGTCTACATCGACGGCAGGCTCATCGCCTGGGGGCTCCCGCACGAGCTGCTCGGGCAAGAGTCGCTCTCGGCCATCGCCTTCTCGATGAAGGACCACGCGAACAACCTCCCACCAGACGAAGACTGACCGCGGGTCACACAGTGAATTTTCTCATCGAACCGTTCTCTCAGCCCTTCATGCAGCGCGCCGTCTTCGCGGGCATGGCCGTCGGCGGCCTGTGCGCCATGCTGGGCGTCTTCGTCGTGCAGCGCGGGCTCTCGTTCATCGGTGACGGGCTCGCGCACGCCGCGTTCGGCGGGATCGCGCTGGGGCTGTTGCTGGGCGCATCGGTCAGCCACGCGACGTGGATCGCCCTGCCCTTCACGGTGCTCGTCTCGCTCGGGATCGCCTTCGTCCTGCGGCGCGGCCGCATGCGCGGAGACGTCGCGACGGGCGTGTTCTTCGCGGTCTCGTTCGCGCTGGGCGTGCTGTTCTTGGGGCTCAGGCCGGTGACCGCGCAGTCGGTCAACGTCGAGACGGTGCTGTTCGGCAGCATCCTCGCGGTGTCCAACACGGACCTGCAGATCGTCCTCGGCGTGTGCGTCGCCGTCGCGATCGCGCTCGCCCTCACGTGGACGCGCCTCGCGTACGCGACGTTCGACCCCGAGCTCGCGCGGCTCTCGGGCATCCGCGTCGAGGCGCTCGACTACATGCTGCTCGCGCTCACCGCGGTGGTCATCGTCGTCGCGGTCAAGACCGTGGGAATCGCGCTGGTCAGCTCGTTTGTGGTGATTCCCGCGGCGACAGCGCGCATGCTCGGACGCTCTCTGCACAGGGTCGCGCTCTTCGCAGTCGCCATCGGCGTCGGCGGCGCAGCGCTCGGGCTGCTGCTCAGCTACCACCTCAACGTGGCCAGCGGCGCGACCATCATCCTCACTCTCGGCGCGGGCTTCGGCCTCGCGCTCGCACTGCGCAAGCGATGAACACCCCGCGATACGTCTACGAAGCGCTCGAGACCCACAGCCTCTCGGCTCGCGTCCGAACACGCACGCCCTTGCTCTACCGCGACGGAGCGCAGCCCGCTGAAGACCTGCCCGCGCACGTCCGCGCGGGCTCGGCGATGGCGGTCTCGTCCCGTCGCATCGCGGTGATCCAAGACGACACCAACGCGATCGCGCTGATCGACCGCAGCACGCACGCGGTCACGCCGCTGCTGTTGCCCGCGGGCGAAGGCGGCGCGCGGCAGTTCGGCGAGGACCGCGGCAACAAGAAGCACAAGCTCGACCTCGAGGCATGTGTCGTGCTGCCCGAGCAAGAGCTCTTGCTCGCGTTTGGCTCGGGCTCGACGCCCGCGCGAGAGCGCGTGCTCGTCGTGCGCGGGATCGACCACGAGCCAGCGGTGCACGTCGCCGACGCGAGCGCGCTGTACGCGGCGATGCGCGCGGACAAGAGCTTCTCGGGCAGCGAGCTCAACATCGAGGGCGTCGCGCGCGTCGAGCGTCACTTGCGCTTCTTTCAGCGAGGAAACGGCGCGCACGACGGCGCCCACGGCCCCATCGACGCGACCGTGGACATCGCGATCGACGCGGTGCTCGCCGCGCTGGACGCTCCCTCGGCGCGCGTGCGGCTCGAGCGCGTGCGCCGCGTCGAGCTCGGGGCGCTGCACGGCGTGCGGCTGACCTTCACCGACGCGTGGAGCGACGGCGAAGAGCCCGTGTGGTTTCTCGCGGCGGCCGAGGACTCGCCGGACACCTACCGAGACGGGGTCGTGCGCGGCTCGGTGATCGGCTGGATCGACGGCGCGGGCGACGGCTACTGGTGCCCGATCACCGACGAGCGGGGACAGCCGTTTTGCGACAAGGCCGAGGGCCTCGCGCTCGACCCGAGCAACCCCGACCGCGCGTGGGTGGTCGTCGACAAGGACGACCCCGCCGCCCCGTGCGAGCTGTGCGAGCTCGTCTTGCGCAGGTGAGGGTATGCTCTCGGGCGCGATGAAGATCGAATACGACATCAAAGGGATGAGCTGCCAGCACTGCGTCCGCACGGTGAAGTCGGCGCTCGAGAAGATCGCTGGCGTGACGAGCGCCGAGGTCACCGTGGGGCACGCGAGCGTCGAGAGCAGCCGAGACCTCAGTCGCGACGAGGTGGACAAAGCGCTCGACGACGAGGGATTTCGCCTCGCGAACTGAGCGGCGGACCTCGGCCGCTGCAATCGCGGACAGCGGCGGTATCCTCGCGCGCGATGAAGCTGACCCGCGCGCCGCTGCCCGACCTTCCGCCTCCTGTCGTGCTGCGCTCGGCGCTGACGGCGCTGCGGTTGGTGCAACGCGGGACGCAGGCGCTCGCGCCGGGCGAGCTCGCGCTGTGGGACGCCATGGTCGGCGTCGCGCGCACCGAGCTGGTGGGGCTCGCCGCGCGGCTCTCGCTGGCAGAGCACATCGGTGACGGGGCGCTCAGCGCTGAAGCGCTCGCCGAGCGCGCGGGCTGCCACGCGGACACGCTGTTTCGCGCGATGCGGGCGATGGCGGCGATGGGGCTGTTTGCGCTGCGATCGGACGGGCGATTCGAGCAGACGCCGATGTCGCGGGCGCTGATGAAGGACGCGCCGCGATCGATGCGCGACGGCGCGCTGTACTTCTCGTCGGCGTCGAACATGGAGGCGTGGAGGAGCCTCGAGCACAGCGTTCGCACGGGCGAGAGCGCCTTCGAGCACGCGCACGGGATGAGCGTGTGGGACTGGTTTGCGCAGCACCCCGACGAGCTCGAGACCTTCGCGAGCGCGATGGGACGCGCGACGGCGATCGAGGCGCCGCAGCTCGCGACGCTCTATCCCTTCGCTGAAATCACCACGCTCTGCGACGTCGGCGGCGGCAGCGGAACGCTCTTGAGCGAGCTGCTCGTGCGCCACCCTCACCTGCGCGGCGTGCTGTGCGACGCGCCCGGAGTGCTCGAGCGCGCGAGGGACCTGCTCGCCACGCGCGCCGTGCTCGACCGCGTCACGCTCGTCGCGGGGAGCTTCTTCGACCGCGTCCCTGCCGGGTGCGACGGCTACTCGCTCAAGAACGTCCTTCACGATTGGGACGACGAACGGTCGCTGAAAATCCTGCGCATCGTGCGCGAAGCAGCGCGCCCCGGCGCGCGGGTGATCTTGTTCGAGTCCGTGATCGAGCCGCACGACACGCGGCCCGAGGCCACGATGTCCGACCTGCAAATGATCGTCGCGTGCTCGGGCCGTGAGCGAACGGTGGACGAGCTGCGGTCGCTGCTCGGCGCGAGCGGATTTCGCCCGGGGCGCGTCGCGAGGGGCGCGCACAACTCGATGATCGAAGGGGTCGCTGCGTGAGCTCGTTGCGTCGCGCGACCGCTGAGAATTGGGCCCGCGCGCACCGCGGCGTCGAAGCCGAGCGCAGCGACGTCGCGCTCGAGGTGCTGCGGGGCGCGCTGCCCGCGGGGCTGCGAGGGACGCTGTACCGCTGCGGTCCCGGTCGCATCGAAGCGCACGGAACGCAGTACGGGCACCTCTTCGACGGCGACGGGCACGTGTGCAGTTTTCGCTTCGACGACCGCGGCGCGCGCATGAGCAACCGCTACGTTCGCACGAGGGAGTTTCTGGCGGAGCAGCGCGCAGGACGGCTGCTCTACCGCTCATTTGCCACGCCGAAGCCCGGCGGGATCCGCGCCAACGCGTTCGACCCGATCTTCAAGAACGCGGCGAACACCTCGGCGTTCGTTCACGAGCGACGGCTGTACGCGCTGTGGGAGATGGGGCTGCCGCACGCGCTCGACCCGGACACGCTCGAGACCCTCGCGCGCGATGACTTCTCGCAGCGACTGCTGGCCCGCGAAGACCCGTGGACGCGCGTCGCGGGACGAGAGCTTCCCTTCAGCGCGCACCCGCGCGTCGATCCCGCGACGGGTGAGCTGTTCAACTTCGGCCTGGTCAACGGGCCGGCGCAGCGCCTCGTGCTCTACCGCGCGGGCCGCGACGGCGTGATGCGCGAGCCCGAGCAGCACCCGCTCGACGCGCTGCACTTCGTCCATGATTTTTCGCTCACCGCTCGATTTCGTGTGCTGCTCTTGTGCCCCGCGCGCTTCGGCGTCGCGCGCACGATGCTCGGCCTCGACACGCCCCTCTCGGGCATGCGCTTCGACGGGACGCGACCGACGCGCGTGTGGCTCTGCCCGCGGGACGGATCGAAGCCCCTGGTGCTCGACGCGCCGGCGGGCTTCGTGTTTCACCACGTCAACGCGTACGAAGACGAAGGAGGACGGGTCGTGCTGCACGCGCTGCGGAGCGACGCGCTGCCCGTCATGCCGATCCCGCGCGACGTCCTGGCGAACAGCGTCGCGCCGCCGCGCGCCGAGCTGCCGTACTACTGCGAGATGGTGATCGACCCGCTGCGGCGCACGGTGCGAAGCGAGCGGCGCTTCGACGTCCCGTGCGAGCTGCCGTTCGTGCAGGGCGAGCGCATGACGCGAGCGCATCGCTTCGTGTGGGCGACGGCCACGGACCCGGCGCGGCCGCAGCGCGTGTTCACCCGCATCGTGAAGCTCGACGTCAGCGAGCGCTCGGTGACCGTGCGCGAGTTCGGCCCTGGATACGCAGGCGAGCCCGTGTTCGCCGCGCGCGACGACGGAGGCCGCGGCGACGACGGGTGGCTGCTCGCGATGGGCTACGACCACGGTTCGCAGCGAGGCGCGCTGGAGGTCATGGACGCGCGCACGCTCGAAAACGTGTGCACGCTCGCGCTTCCCGAGCCCGTCCCCCCGGGCTTTCACGGCGCGTGGGTCAGTGCGCCTTGCGTCGCTTCGGAAGCGCCGGCACGCGCATCCTGAGGGCGCTCTCGAGAGCGGTGCGCGCCTCGCCGCGCAGCCCCGTAAACGAGAGCCCCACCGAGCGCTCTCCGTCGCCCGCGCGGCGGCCGTGGATCACCCGCGCGACGGTGGCCTCGAGGTCGAACCACCGCCCGCTCAAGGGCTCGAAGAACGAGACGATCACGGCGTCGCCGGTGAGCACTTTCTCTGTCGAGCGAAGGAGCATGCCCGTCGAGGACAGGTCCAACACCACCGAGCCGAGCGAGCGAAAATCGCGCTCGCGTACGGCCTCGCACGGCATGCGCACTGGGCGGCGCGAAGAGCTGCGGCGGTTGTTCGTGAGCGAGAGTTCCATGGTCGATGCCTCCGTTGAAATAGAGGCTACGTCGGACAAGGTGCGATGATGTAGTTATCTACAACGTCTCTTCGTTCGCCGCCGAAATCCCAGGCGAAACGACGGTGCGTCCCTGCCCTTCGACCGCGACCACCGCGCCGTCGCGCCCCACGACCAGCGGAGGCTCGGCCGCGACGATCGCCACCGGCTCCGTCGGCCAGTCCCCCGGAACGACCTGCCACGAGCTTCCGCGGGCCATCGCGAACGGCCCGCCCGCGCCCACCAACGCCACGCGCCCGTCCCGCAGCACCGCCGCCGCGCGCGGCTCGAACGACGCGGCGCCCACCAGCCGACGTAGCTCCTTCGCCGGGCGGCCGCGCCACACCGCACCGTCTTCGTGCACGACGTAGCCGAACCCCTCGAGGTCGAACACACCCGCGAGCAGCCCGTCGCTCACCACCTGCGTGCGCGTGCCATAGCGAAGCACGTCGAGGTCTCCGTCTTCGCGCGTGCACACCACCGAGTCGTCTTGCAGGCCGTACGCGCGCTGGTAGCTCGCGTCCGCGGCGTCGAACTCGACCCGCGCGCCGCCCGCCTCGACGCGGACCAACGCAGGGCGCGCGCCGGCGATCACCCACGCGCCGGCCCGCAGCGCGAGCGCGCGGATCGCCCACGTCCCCGCTTCTTGGCCGAGCGGATTGCTGACGGCCCACACGGGCTCGAGCGAGTCGCCGTCGTTCGAGCGCAAGATCAACGCGCGGCCCGCGTTGTCGCCGCGGCCCTCGACGAGCACCCACAGCGCGCCGCGCAGCGCGAGCACGTCGCGCGCAACTCCGCCGTCCAGCGAGAGCGGCTGCCAGCGCCCATCGCGCACGCGAAACAGCGCCTCGCCGCTGATCGCGAACATCCTCGCGCCGTCGAGCCCGGCGACGCGCTCGACGCGAAACGCAGGTCGCCGCGCGATCGAGCGCCGTCGCGCCGCTGCGTCCTGCGCCACACCAGCGTCCACGACGGCCGCGGGATCGACGGCGACCGCGCGAACCGCGGCCTCTGGTCGCTCGTCAGCCACGCGCACCGCTGGCGGCGTCGGCTGACAGCCGGCGAACACGGCGAACGCGCAGCACCGCCGCGCGCTGCGCCATGATTCACTGCGTCCGCGCCTTCGCCTCACGTGCGACGTTGTGCCAACGAACGGCGGTCGCGCGCAACCCTCCTCACGGTTCAACGCGAAGTCCGCGCGGCCAGAATCTCCCGGGCTCGATCGAGGACCGCGCGCTCGACAGAGCCTGTGGCGTCCAAGCTCGCGATCACCTGCGCGAGCGCCGCCCGATACAGCTGCGCGGCGGGGTCGTGCACCGCCATCGCGTCGAGGTGCCGTTCGACCGCCGTCGTGTCGCCGCGCAGCAGCGGCGAGGCCAGGGCGCCCTGCGCCCCTTCGTGCGCGACGTTGTGGGCGACGCTCGCCAGCAGCGACGCTGCGTAGGCCGAGGCGTCCTCGTCGGTGACCCCGGCGGCCGACCGAGCGAAGAGCACCGCCGCGGCTTGCGCGAGCGCCACGCCTCCGGTCGCGCACAGAGCAGCCGCTGCGTGATAGCGGGCGCGATCGACGCGCTCGAGCGCGTGCACCGTCAGCCCGATGCGCGCTGCGACCGCGCGAACCGCCGCGAGCGCCGCGCGGTCTCCCTCGAACGTCGCGGCCATCCCGCGCAGAAGGGGCGGGCTCGTCCGCGAAGCCACGGCCACGAGCGGGTGCATCGCTCCCACGTGGGCGCCGATCGCCGCAGCGGCGTCGAGCTCTGCCGGACCGCGCATGCCCGCGAGGTGCACGATCGAGTCGCCGCGCGCGAGGCAATCGCTCTGCACGAGGCGCTCGGCGGTCGGCGCGATGGCCGCGTCGGTCACCGCGAGGATCACCGTGCGCGACGCTCCTCGCCGCGCAGGGAGCGTCCATTTCGCCGACCGAGCGCGCACGAGCGCGAAGCTGACCTTGGCCGCGCGCATCGAGCGCGCGAAGGCCGAGCCCATGCGGCCGCTGCCGACGAGCACCACCTGCCGACGACGGGTCATGCGCGATACAGCCCGTGCTCTGCGATGTACTCGCGCACCGAGCGCGCGACGAAGGCGCCGACGTCCTCGCCCTTGGCGAGCGAGGCGCGCAGCTCGCGCGAGGCGACCTCGGGCAACAGCGGCGCAGGCGCGCCCGGCGCAGGATGGCCCGCGCGGCCGAGGACGATGGGCGGCGCGAGCGCGACGACGCGGTCCCACGCGAACCACTTGTGCGACTCGTTGAGAATGTCCCCGCCGACGACGAGGCGCAGGCTCCAGTCGGGGTGCTGTTTGGCCAGCGCTTCGAGGGTGTAGAGCGTCTTGCTCTCTGCCCCGAGCTGGCGCTCGACGTCGGACACTTCGACCCTGCGAAGGTCCGCGAAGGCGCGCTGGCACATGGCGAAGCGGTGTTCGAATTTGGCCAGGGATTTTCCAAACGGATGATCGAAGGCCGGGACGACCAAGAGCTGGTCGACCTCTTGCGTCGCGAGCACGTACGCCGCCGCGAGCACGTGCGAGACGTGCGGGGGATTGAAGCTCCCGCCGAAGACGGCGACCCGCGTCACGTGGACTGCACTCCGATTTTGCCCCCGCGCGCGAGGGGGACCCGGTGCTCTTGCTTCACCGACCCGGCGCCGTCGTAGATGGCGCAGCGAAGCGACTCGCCGTCGTGCTCGAGGATGGCCGAGTGCGTGGACGCGCCGACGCCGATCCAGCCCGGAGAGAGAAAGACCCGAGGACCGATGGCGCGCAGCTGCGGTTCGCGCGCGTTTCCCCAGACGATCGCGGTGGCGTTGGCGACGTCGTCCTCGTCGAGCACGCTCTTGTCGAAGACCATCAGCACGACGCGATCGTCCAGCATTTCGACGGCGCGCGAGGGAGGCGCCGGAAGCGCGGCGAGGTCGTTGAGCCTGCGCGCCTTGCGGTCGCGCGCCAACAGGTCCTGCAGCGCTTCAGCGGGCGCGTCGCTGGCGAGCAGCGCGACCTCGTCGAGAAACGCCCCCTCGTCCGTGGGCGCGCCCAGCTTGGCCGCCCACCCTGCGATGGCGCGATCGAGCGCGTCGTCCGCGCCCAAGTACACCACGCGATCTGCGCCGAGCTCGAAGAGCAGAAGCTCTGCAGGAGCGCGCAGCGCGCCGGTGTCTCCGCGGCAGGGTCCGATGAATCCGAGCTTCATGTTGCCCGGAGACATTACCCAATCAGAGCGGGATCGGGATGCAGCAACCCGTCGTGCAGTAGAAGTTCGCTGCGCACGCGGCCTGACCGGGCAATCCGCACGGCTGGAGGCCAGCGGGGCACTGCATCGCGGGCGTTCCGCCGTCGGTGGCAGGGACGGAGCCGTCGGGACGGATCACGCTGCCATCGGGGCCGGGCACCACGCCGCCATCGGGCATGGACGTCGCAAAGCACTCGGGCGGAGGCATCGGACGACCGATGCACACTTCGCACGGGCCGCAGTCGTTGAAGCAGCTCGGCACAGGCGTGCACGACTTGCAGCGGTTGACGTCGCCCGCAGCTGCGAGCGTGCAGGTGCCCTCACCCGCGGCGTTGGCCGAGCCGAGCCACACGAACTCTCCGCCCATCGCCGCAGAGCGCCCGCGGATCGACGGAAAGGTGCAGCAGCCGAAGCAATCGCACCCGTTGGGCGTAATCGGCCTGCAAGAATTCAGGCACTGCGCGGGCTGCGAGCGCGGGCAGGTCATCCCGCCCACCGCGCCCGGGTCGAACGGACACGTCGATCCCTCGGGGGGAAAGTTCGGCGCGACCGACAGCGGATCGCAGCGATGATCCCAACGGCACCCGTCGCTGCCCGAGCCGTTGCCCGCGTCGAAGTAGCAGTCCACGCGGCAGCGGCCTCCGGTCTCACCGGGCACGCCCGTGAGCAAAATCGGCCCCTCGGTGTTGTCGCACGGCCCCAAACACTCGGGGTCGCGGTCGTCCGTGAGCCCGTCGCGGTCGTTGTCGATGCAGTCCGCGCACTGCGCCACGCCGCCGCCGCCCGCGCACGCCCGCGGAACGCACGGCCCCGTCCCCGTGTCGGCCACGCCCGTGTCCACCGGCGCGACCACGTCCGGCAGGATCACCTGTCCGTCGGGACCGACCACCGCGCCGTCCGGCAACGACATCGCGCCATCGGGCAACGTCGAGCTGCCGTCGCCACCCGCCGCGTCCATGCGCGACGTCGACGAGTCCACGTCTCCACCGTCGCCAGGCGTCGGGTTCGAGCTGCACGCAGCAGCGGCCGCGACCACGGCCAACAAAGAACCGCACGTCCTCAACGCGCGAAGAGCCCTCTCGCTTCGATTGCGGATCGCCTGAGTATGCCGACAAAGCAGCTGGTCAGGCGAGCCTCGAACGAGAAAACACGCAGCCCTTTTTCCCACAGTTGGCGGCGGTTTCGGGGCGGTATAGACCCTTACGCTCTGATGACACACCCACGCACTGTCGTTGTGCTCGCCGCGGGTCAAGGCACCCGCATGAAGTCCGCGCTGCCGAAGGTCCTGCACCCGATCGCAGGCGTCGCGATGGTCACGTTCGCGATCGACGCGGCGCTCGCGCTCGATCCCGAGCAGATCATCGTCGTCGTCGGCCACGGCCGCGAGCAGGTCGAAGCCCAGGTGCGCGCGCGCTTCGGCGACCGCGTCACGTTCGCGCTGCAGGCCTCGCAGCGAGGGACAGCCGACGCCGTGCGCGCGGCGCTGCCGGCGATCCCCGCGAGCTCGCGCGAGGTGATCATCACGTACGGCGATTGCCCGCTCGTTCCGGGGGCGTTTCTGCAGCGGCTCGTCGAGGCACGGGTCTCGGGCAGCGCGCTCGTGTCCGTCGCGACGACCGAGCTCGACGACCCGACGGGCTACGGACGCATGCTGCGCGATGGCCGAGGGCGCATCACGGCGATCCGCGAGCACAAAGACTGCACCGCGCAAGAGCGCGAGATTCGCGTGATCAACGCCGGTCTGTACGCGGTCGACCGCGCGTTTCTCGAGCGCGCCCTCTCGGCGATCGACTCGTCCAACGCGCAAGGAGAGTTCTATCTCACCGACCTCGTCTCGCTCGCCGACCGCGAGCAGCCCGAGGCGACGCCCGTGGTCGAGCTGCGCGGACGACAAGAGATCCTCCGCGGAATCAACGACCGCGCCGAGCTCGCCGACGCCGAAGCGCACATGCTCGAGGCGATCAACGACCGCTGGCGGCGCGCGGGCAACTCGATCGCGCGCGGGGCGCGCATCGAGCGCGACGTCGAGCTCGCGCAGGACGTGACCGTCGGACAGGGCGCCGTTCTGCGAGGAAAAACAAAGCTCGAATCCAACGTCACCGTGGACGTGGGCTGCGTGCTCGAAGACGCGATCGTGCGCGAGCGAGCGCTGCTCAAGCCGTACACGATCGTGACGAAGTCCGAAGTGGGCGTGGGCGCGCAGCTCGGGCCCTTCGCGCACGTGCGTCCCGAGAGCGTGGTCGGCGAAGGCGCGCACGTCGGCAACTTCGTCGAGCTCAAGAAGACCCGCATGGCCAAGGGATCGAAGGCGAACCACCTCGCGTACGTCGGCGACGGCGAGATCGGCGAGGCCGCCAACATCGGCGCCGGAACGATCTTCTGCAACTACGACGGCTACCAGAAGCACACCACCACCGTGGGCGCTGGCGCGTTCGTCGGGTCCAACAGCTCGCTCGTCGCGCCGGTGACCATCGGCGAGGGCGCCTACGTCGGCAGCGGCAGCGTCGTGACCAAGGACGTCCCCAAGGACGCCCTCGCCGTCGGCCGCGCGAGGCAAGAGAACAAAGAGGGCTACGCGGCGAAGCTCCGCGCGTTGAAGAAGAAGCCCGCGGCGAAATAGCGCTCAATCGCACAAGCGCAGGATGTACTGACCGTACGCGCTCTTGCGCAGCGCGTGCCCGAGGCGCGCGAGCTGTTCGATGGTGATCCAGCCCATGCGCCACGCGATCTCTTCGATGCACGCGACCTTGAGCCCCTGTCGCTCTTCGAGCACGTGGATGTAGTTCGCCGCGCGCAGCATGGCTTCGGGCGTCCCTGGATCGAGCCAGGTCGTCCCCCGCCCGAGCCGCTCGACGGTGAGCTCGCCCATCGCCAGGTACAAGCGATTGAGGTCTGTGATCTCGCGTCGAGCAGCGCGCACGTCCCGACCATGTTGGTCGCGACGAACTGCGAGGGGCCGTCGATCGATCGATCCACGTGCGTCTCTGCGGCGAAATGCAGCACCGCCTCGACGCGCTTGTCGCGAAGCAGCGCGGCGACCGAGGCGCGGTCGGCGATGTCTCCGTGCACAAACTCGAAGCGCGGATGCGCGAGGACGTCGGCGAGGGACTCGAGGTGCCCTGCGTACGTGAGCTTGTCGAGCACGACGACCGAGCGATCCATGCTCGCGAGGACGTGGCGAACGAAGTTCGAACCGATGAAGCCCGCGCCGCCGGTGACGAGCACCGCGCGCTCTCGATCACGCTCGTGCATGTCCGCTCAGCGATCGGTCAGGGCTGCGCCGCCGCGTGCAGCGCGACGACGACGAGCAGCGAGGGCGACGCCGAGCGCGACGAGCCAGAGCGACGCGCGTCCGCGGGAGGGGAGCGCGCCGGCGCGGCACGCGCAGCCTCGGTTGTTCTCGTAGAACACAGGCACTCGCGCGTCAGCGCTCGCGTCCATGAGCGCGCCGGCGTCCCGCGCGAGCACGTCCTCGCGCGCGCCCGTGTCCATCACCGTGGCGTCGCTGACCGCGGCGTCCTCGCGGGGGACGGCGACGCAGGCGCCCATCGTGCACCGCTCGCCGCGCGGGCACGACACGCCGGCGCACGCGTCGACGCAGGCGCCCATCGAGCAGACCTGCCCTGCTGGGCACATCACCGTCGCGCACGCGGTGGGGACGCAGCGTCCGTCGCTCTGGC
Source organism: Myxococcales bacterium (assembly GCA_013298625.1). Classification (GTDB taxonomy): domain Bacteria; phylum Myxococcota_A; class Polyangia; order Polyangiales. The sequence goes on along the minus strand of JAAFIF010000059.1, from coordinate 40,627 downwards.
AGGTCTCGCTGGCGCCGCAGCGACGGCACTGGCACTTGGGGACGCACGTCCCGCCCTGGCAGACCTGGTCGCTGTCGCACGTCACGCCGGCGCACGCATCGACGCAGCGGCCGACGCGGCAGCTCTGCCCCGCCGGGCACGTGATTCCGTCGCACGCGCCCACGCAGCGGCCGCCCTCGCAGCGCTGACCGCTCGCGCACGTCACGCCGACGCACGCGTCCTCGACGCACGTCCCGCGGTCCGAGCAGCGAAAGCCCACGAAGCACTCGCGCTCGAGGCAGGGAGGGACGCACACGCCGCGGTCGCAGACCTCTCCGCGCGCACACAAATTCATCCCGTCGTCGACGGCGCCGTTGCAGTCGTTGTCGACGCCGTCGCAGCGCTCGGCGGAGGCTGTGTTGACCGGCGCGCACGCGAGCGATCCAGCGCGGCACTGCTGCGCTCCTTGCGCGCACGCGCCGCGCATCCCGGTGTCGCACGAGGCGCCAGCGCCCGAGCACACGATGTTGCTGACCATCGCGACGAAGTCCGTGAAATTGTTGTCTCCGCCGCGAAACAGGTCCTCCCACGCGAAGTAGAACGCGTCGCGCGTCGCGCGCGAGTCGTACGTGAGCAAGTGGATGTACCCAGAGCCGCCAGCCTCGACGGAGTCGGGGTTGAAGCGACGCTCGCTGTAGTACGTGCGGCCCGCGCGCCCGGTGCGGCCGCAGCAGTCGCCGCCGGCGCACGTGCCGGTCGCGCCGTCCTCGGGCGTTCGCAGAAAGAACGCGATCTCGCCGCCGCGGTACGCGGGCTCGCGCGAGAGGTCGAGGTTGACGACGGCTCCCGCTGCGGCGTCGCACGGGATGAGCACGTGAAGGTCTGCCTCGGTGGGCGCGCTTCCGGTGACGTTGTACCAGCCGAAGGCGTTTTGAAATCGCGCGGGGCCGCGCGAGACCAGCGAAAACGTGAGCCGACAGCCCGGAACGAACCGCTCGGGCACCACCGCTGCGTCGCGCGAAGCGTCCACGGTGTCCCCGCGGCCGGTGAAGATCGACTGCAGCCCTGCGGTGGCCGGGATCGGCGTTCCGTCTGGTTGATTGATGGCGATCGCGCGCGACGGCGCGAGCGAGATCGACGCGAGCACAGCGAGCACCCAGAGCCAGATCGCCTTCGGCATGACGTGCCGAGGATCGCACAGGCCCCGCCCGTTGCTCAGCTGGCGTTGCGTTTGGCTTCGATCATCGCGCTCAGCGTGCCGGGCCGCGGCTGCTCGCCGGACGGCTGACGCTCGCGGCGCACGCGGGTGGCGGCGCGAACCGGCGCGCTGGCCGAGATGCGCAACAGCGCTTCGGAGCGGGACGGCGCGCACTCGACCCGCGGTCCCTTGAGCACGACCCCCGCAGCGCGGGCGATCGCGATGATCGCCGCGGCGCGAGAGACCACGACGGTGTGCTCGAAGGTCAGCTCGTTGGTGCGGCAGTGGGCGATCAAGCGCCCCGCGACGCCGGGCTCGAGCGCCTCCATCTGCGTGCAGTCGATGACCAGCGCGCGGTGCTGCGCGGCGGTGATCGTGGCCTCGAGCCAGTCGATGATGGGTTGCACGTGAACGTGCGAGATCGTGCCCAGCAGTCGCAAGCAAACGATCCCTTCGGCGATTGCGAAGCCGTCGATGCTGGACTTGTTCGAGCGATTCCCCTCGTTCATCGGCCGCCCCCTCCTCAGGGCAACACGTGAGCGTCGACGCTACCCGATTGTGGCGTCCGCGCAAGCGCAGCGATCCCGCGAAAAATGCGCGCGCTACCGTTGGTCGCGCGGCGGGCTCACACCAACGCTGACAAGTGGGCGCCGGACTCGAGCGCCCGCTGCGCGCTCTCGCGCTCGCCGCCGAAGAGCACGACGAGCAGCACGATGACCGCGATCACCGCGAGGATGGCCAGCGTGATCTTGACCCACGAGTACGGGGCTTCGCCTCGGACTTCGCCGGTCTGACCGTTGACCAAGAAGCGATACGGCTTGTCCTTGTAGCGGTACGCCGCGACGTACACGGGCAACAGCACGTGCTTGAACGTCTCGTTGGAGAAAGTGTTCTGCACTTGCAGCGCGCGCTGCGTGTCGCCGCCCACGTCGCCCGAGCACTTCGACTGCTGCTTTGCTTGGATGCTCGACTGCGCTTTGGTCCAAGCGGCCGGCAGATCGATCGCGTACGACTCTGCGCGCCACCCCGCGAGGTAGCCGGGCGCGTACGCCATCAAGTGCGTGGTGTCGAAGGTGGCAAACGAGTTCGAGAGCTCTTCGGGCAGGCCCTTGGACGCGCACACGAGCTCGTCGTCGTAGTGATCCTGGCGCTGCCCCCACGCGGACTCCCATCGCGTGTGCTGCACCTGGCGCTCGCGCGTGACGGTCTCGCCGTTCTCGACGGTCTGGTACGTCTCGGTCTCGTAGTAGTGCCAGCCGCGATCGGCGGTCCACTGGGAGTGCACGTTGGCGTCGAAGGTCCAGTACGGGACGTACACGCCGTACACTTGCTCGAGCTGCGCCATGGTCTTGAGGTTCGACGGGCGAAACCAGAGGCCTGCGAGCCAGCCCTTGAAGCTGTCGACCGCCTTCTCTCGCGCGACGCGGAAGGGGATCAGCGTCTCGGGCTGGATGTGATTGGGGTCTGTCTGCGTCTGGACGACCGAGTGCGATGCGCAATACGTGCAGCTCGCGGTGCGCTCGTTGGGCGCGACGCTGACGGTCGCTCCGCACTCGCGGCAGTTGAAGCTGGTGGTCGCGACGCCCAAGCCGCGCGGCGCGCGCTGGTAGCCTTCGCGCAGAGGGATCTCTTCTGCGCCCTTCGCGCCGGGCGGGACGGGAACCGCCATCGTGTGCTTGCAGTACTTGCACTTCAGCCCGGCGGCCGTGACGTCGAAGATCATTTCGCCGCCGCACTGGGGGCACTGGAACTGAAGCGCCTGCTGCGCTTGGGCGGGCTGGGGCTGCGTCAACGCAATCTCTCCTTCGAGGTTCGGGACAATACCGGTTGTTGCGGTGCCGCGCGCGGACTATCCTTCCGCGCGTTTTCGATCTCGTTCGCACGGGCGCGAGATGTCTCTCGCGATCGTGTTCACAGCGTGCGCTGCTCGGTGCTGTCAGAGCACAGGGTGCACGGATCCGTCTGACACCACGCACGGCTCGAGTCGGCCCCATTGAACAATCGACTGCGAACCGGTGCTTCGAGGAGGTCTCGGGGATGAGCTTTTTCAACTTCGTCAAGCAGGGCGTCCGCGAGATGGCGATCGCGCGCCCCGATGGAAATTCGGACCTGATCTACAAGCACCCGGACAAGACCGTTCCGCGCTTCGCGCAGGTCACTGTCCGCGCGGACGAGTGGGCGGTGTTCGCCCGCGAAGGTCGGCCCGCGGGCACGCTCGACGCCGGACGCCACACGCTCCAGGGCGCGGGCATCCCGTTCTTGCAGAACCTCATCGACTCGGCGACGGGCGGTGACTTCCTGCTGAGCGAGATCTTCTTCGTCAAGCGCACGCCCTTCCCGATGCCGTTCGGCGGCTCGCTCGGGCACATGATCGACCCCATGACGGCGATCCGCGTCCGCGGCCGCTGCCACGGCGATCTGCTCATGCGCATCGAGAACCCCGAGCAGCTGATCTACGGCTACTTCGGCATGGGCAAGTACCAGGAGAACCCGGACATCTTCTCCTGGCTCACGGACATGTTCTTCATGACCGTGAAGAGCACGCTCGGCAAGCTCGCCAAAGAGCAGCGCCGATCGCTCATCGACATCATGGACCTGCAGTCCGAGCTCGGCGCGGCCTTCGTGGCCAACGCGCCCGAGCTCAACCAGGTCGGCATTCGCATCTTGCGCGTCACCAAGCTCGAGATCGACGTGCCCGAAGAGGACCTCAAGCGCTTCGACGAGATGCGCCAGAAGGTCGCCGAGCAGATGGTCGGACTGCAGACCGACGAGATCGCGATCCAGCGCGCCGCCCTTCAAGCGCAGGCCGAGCAGGCCAAGGCGCAGGTCGGCGTGCAGACCGCCGCGTACCAGGCGCAGGCCAACCAGTACAAGCTCGACCAGCAGTACGGCCAGGACCAGAAGTACGTGCAGAACCTCGCCGGAGGAAACTACGGCGCGTACGCCGCTGGCCAGGCCATGATCGGCGCGGGCCAGGGCATGGCGCAGGGCGGCGGCAACGTCGGTCCTGCCGGCGCGATGGCGCAGTTCGGCGTGGGCGTCGGCGTCGCGCAAGCGTACGCACAGGGCGCGCAGGCTGCCTTCCACGGAGTCGCGCCGGGCGCCGCTGCGTACCCGCCGGGACAAGCGCCTCCCCCCCCGCCAGTGATGGGAGCGCCCCCGCCCCCGCCGCCCGGCGGACCGACGTACCACGTTCAGTTCGGCGCCGAAGTCGTCCAGTGCGCGGGCCCCGACGCCGCGCGCGCCGAGATCGCTCGCCGCGGCGCCGACCCGGGCAAGACCTTCCTCTGGACCGACGGAATGCCCGCGTGGGCCCCGGCGCTCGTGCTCTTCACGGTGGCGCCCGGAGCGCCGCCCGGAGCGCCCCCGCCCCCGCCGCCCGCCGGCGTGTGAGCGCGCCGCGATCGCGCGGCGTTCGAGAACGGCGGGGGATTCGATGACAGGCTAACGCGCGCACGCAACGGGGGAGCGGGCGTCGTCAGCCATCGCACGCAGCGGCGATCGCGCTGCGGTCGAACCGCGCTGCCGCACGACAGCCTCGGCGCGGTCGAGCAGGCGTGCTACGGTCGAAGCCTTCGTTCGTTTCGACTGATCTTCGTACCTGTGGGAGGACCGATGTTCGTTTGCAACAAGTGCCATCGTCACGTGCGTGACTCGCTGTGCCCGTTCTGCGGAGCCAGCATCGACACCAGTATTCAAGTCCGCGACAAGCACGTCGCGCCCGGCGTCGCGCGCACGGCGCTGCTCGTCGGCGCGATGGCCGCCGCGGGAGGCAGCCTCGAGGCGTGCGGCACGCCCGTGGTCACGCCGCAAGACGTCGTGACCATCATGGATGCGTACGGCGTGCCTGCAGCCGATGCGCCCAACAACGACGCCGCGCGCGAAGACGTCGTGACCCTCGCGGACGCGTACGGCGTGCCCGCGGTCGACGTTCAGAGCAACGACGCCGCGCCGGATGTGGTGACGGGCGGCGATGTGTACGGCGTCCCCGCCGACGGCGGGACCAGCTCCGATCGCTGATCGCCGTGGACGCCCCCCGCGACGCGCGACCGAAGAAGAGCCTGCCGATCGCGCTCCCTGCGCAGCGCGGGCGGCCGCTGCTCGACGACGTTCGCCCCATCGATCAACAGTGGAACCCCAGCTACGCGGTCTGGGAGATCACGCTTCAGTGCGACCTCGCGTGCAATCACTGCGGCTCGCGCGCCGCGCGCGCGCGGCCCGATGAGCTCACCACGGCCGAGTGCCTCGATCTCGTCGATCAAATGGCCGCCCTCGGCGTCAACGAGGTCACCATCATCGGCGGAGAAGCGTACCTGCGCGACGACTGGACGCAGATCATCGAGCGCATCTCGAAGCACAAGATGCGCTGCGCGATGGCGACCGGCGGCCGAGCGCTCACGCGCGAGCGCGTGCTCGACGCGAAGCGCGCTGGGATGAGCGCGATCTCTGTCTCGGTCGACGGCCTCGAGGCGAGCCACGACCTGCAGCGCGGCGTGCGCGGCGCGTTCGACGCTGCGATGCGCGCGATGGACGAGGTTCGATCGGCAGGGCTTCGGCTCACGGCCAACACGCAGATCAACCGCCACAGCCTGCCCGAGCTCGAGGCGATCTTCGACGCCGTCGTCGCGCGCGGGGCCAAGGCGTGGCAGGTGCAGCTCACCGCGGCGATGGGCCGCGCCGCGGACGACGCGAGCATCTTGCTCGACCCGTGGCAGGTGCTCGAGGTTCATCCCCGCCTCGCGCTGCTCGCGCGCGAATGCCAGCGGCGCAACGTTCTCTTCTGGCCCGGCAACAACATCGGGTACTTCGGCTCGTTCGAGCCCGTGCTGCGCGGGCACTTCAAAGCGGGATTTCGCGGCTCGTGCGGGGCCGGAAGGCTCTCGCTCGGCATCGAGGCCAACGGGGACATCAAGGGATGCCCGTCGCTGCCGTCGGACGCGTACGTCGGCGGCAACGTGCGAGAGCGCTCTCTCGAGGACATCTGGCGTCGCAGCGCCGCGCTGCGGTTCACGCGCGACATGACCAGCGCAGACCTCAGCGGGTTCTGCGCGAGCTGCTACTACGCAAACGAGTGCCGCGGCGGCTGCCACTGGACCGCCCACGTCTTGCGTGGATTTCGCGGGGACAACCCGTACTGCCACCACCGGGCCACCGAGCTGATGAAGCAAGGCGTGCGCGAGGTGGTGCGCTTGAAGACCGCGGCGCCGGGGCTGCCGTTCGACCACGCGGTGTACGACGTCGTGCGCGAGGAGTTTCCTGCGGACGAGCGCGAGAGGATCGAGCGGCTCACGCGCGAGGCCGAGGCGATCGTGTACGCTTCGGCCTGAGCGTGAACATCGACCTCGCCAGCAAGCTCGTCGCGGTCGCGTTGATTGCGTGGGCGCATATTCGAATCGAGCGCAAGGGCCGCGAGCGAGACGCGCTCTGGCGTGCGCTCGCGAGGGCGCCCGGCGCGTGGACACGGGGGCCCGCGGCGCTCGAGGTGCGCGTCGTGTCCGAGCACGGCGGACCCGTCAATTTGGGAACCTCTGTCGAGACGACGGAGTCCCTCGGCTCCGACACGGCGCTCGAGTGCGAAGGGATCACCGTGCAAGTGGTCGACGGGCCGAAGCTCGCGCTGCGCCGCGGTGCGAAGCTCGAGGTCAAAGGGATCGCAGGGGCCGAGCGCAAGTTCGTGCGCGCGGTGACGACCGAGGACAGCGCGCAGCTCGAGTACAACTATCTGCTCGCGCCAGAGCGAACGCTGTGGCTGATCGGCGAGCTGCCGAAGGACGTGTCGAGCAACCAGCAGGGCCCCTTTCGCGGCGACGTGCTCGGCGAGATCGAGCCGCTCGGGGGCTCGTACAAGCTCAGCTCGAAGCCCCCAGATCGCTGGATTTCTGGCTGCGGAACACCCCTCGCCCTCGTCGCCGCGACGCTCACCGCGCCCGCTGCGCTCGCGGGCTACACCGTCGCGTTCTGGCTGTCGTTCGTGCTGGTGCTGATCGCGCTCGCCGGGCAGTACATCACGATGCCCGAAGCGACTCCGAGCGCGACGCCCGAGCCCGAGCGCGTGCGGGCAGCGCCCCTCGACGAGCGAGACGCACGGGCATCGGAGGCGGTCGAAGCAGCGGCGCCCGAGGCGCGGTCCAAGCTCAGCTCGTAGGCCTCGTCTCGCTGGTCGCGTCGCGCTCGCCCGCGAGGACGCGGCGCGCGGTCTCTTGGTCGAGCGCGCCCTCCCAGCGCGAGATGACCACGGTCGCGACGGAGTTGCCCGCGAGGTTGGTGAGCGCCCTCGCCTCGCTCATAAAGCGATCGATCCCGAGCAAGAGCGCGAGGCCCGCGACGGGGATGTCACCCGTGGCGCTCAGCGTGGCCGCGAGCGTGACGAACCCTCCGCCGCTGACGGCTGCGGCGCCCTTCGACGTGAGCAGCAGCACGCCGAGCAGCGAGAGCTTCTGCGAGAGCACGAGGTGCGTGTCCGTGGCCTGCGCGACGAACATGGCGGCCATCGTCAGGTAGATCGACGTTCCGTCGAGGTTGAACGAGTAGCCCGTGGGCACGACCAGGCCGACCACGGGGCGCGCGCAGCCGAGGCGCTCGAGCTTGGTCATCAGCCCCGGCAGCGCGCTCTCGCTCGAAGACGTCCCGAGCACGAGCAAGAACTCGTCTCGCAGGTAGAGAAAGAACCGCCACGGGTCGAGCCCTCCCACCACGCGCAGGATCGGCGCGAGCACGAGCAGCACGAACAGCGCGCTCGTCAGGTAGAACGTCCCCATCAGCCCCGCGAGGTTCGCCAGCGTGCCGACGCCGAACTTTCCGACGGTGAAGGCCATCGCGCCGAACGCGCCGACGGGGGCGAATTTCATCACGATCGAGACCATCGCGAAGAGCGTCTCCGTCGCGCGCTCGATCCATTCGACCATGGGTTTTCCTCGGTCTTTGAGCGACGCGAGCGCGGTCCCGAAGAGCACCGCGAGCACCAGCACCTGCAGCACGTCACCCTTCGCCAGCGCGCCGACGAAGTGTTCGGGGACGAGCTGCTCGACCACCCCCGCGAGCCCTGGCTTGTGCCGCTGCGCCTGCTCGACATAGCCCGAGAGCGCGCGGGTATCGAGCCGCGACGCGTTGGCGTGAACGCCCGCGCCGGGCTTGATCCACTCGACGATCACCAGCCCCAATCCCAGCGCAAACGTCGTCAGCACTTCGAAGTAGAGCAGCGCCTTCGCGCCCACGCTCCCGACGCGCTTGAGGTCGCCCATCGCCGCGATGCCGACGGTCACCGTGCAGAACACCACCGGGGCGATGACCATCTTCACGAGCCGCACGAAGAGCTCTCCCAGCGGCTGCAGCGCCACGCCCCAGGTGGGGCGCCACCAGCCGAGCAGCGCTCCTGCGGCGATCGCGACCAGCACCCTGAAGTACAGCGACCGATAGAAAGGGAGCTTCGGCGGCGCGCTCGCGTCGTTCTGTGCGGTTACCATCGTCGAGCCGCAGGGTACGATCGCGCCCCGCATGGACGTCAAAGGCAAGACGGTCGTTCTCACCGGTGAGTTCAAGGCCTTCAAGCGCAGCGAGGCTGAGAAGAAGCTCTCGGCGCTCGGCGCGAAGGTGACAGGCTCGGTCTCGTCGAAGACCGAGATCGTCTTCGCGGGCAGCGCCGCGGGATCGAAGCTCGACAAGGCGCTCGCGCTCGGGCTCACGGTCCTCGACGAGGCCGCGCTGATCGCGATCTTCGAGGGCAAGACCGTGGCGGCAAAGGCCGCGGCAGGACCAGCGCCCACGAATTCAAGTGACCCGCCAACGTCCAGCGATTCTTCCGCTGAGATCAGCGCCGCCGTGGCCGCGTGCAAGCTCGACGCGAAGGCCGCGCGCGACGCGCTGGGCAAGGTCCCGTGGAAGACCGTGACCCCTGCGGAGGTCGCCACGCTCAGAGACGCGCTGCTCGAGCTCGAAGAGCGCGCGGGCGTGACCGACGCGCATCGCTACGTCGTCGAGCGGCTGATCGAGCGCAACGCCCGGATGCTCAACCCCTTCGCGCACGAGAGCGAGCGCGTCGCGTGGGGCCGGTCGCCGAACGGCCGCTACCTCGCCGTCGGCTCGTGGGTGGGCGACGACTACGAGCGCGGCGGAACGCTCGTCATCTGGGACGTCCCCGCAGCGCGCTGCGTGCAAGTGGTCGACCCCGTCAGCGGCGGCGTCGGCTGGCCCGACTACCGCAAGCAACTCCAGTGGAGCGCGGACAGCGCGCGCCTCGGCGTCGGCATCAACACCAACGGCGTGGCCATGTTCGACCTCTTCTCGGACAAGCCCACGCTCCTCGACGAAGCGTACGTGACCGACGGATGGAGCCGGCCGCCTGCGTGGGCGCTCAGCCCCGACGGAGGCCGAGCGTTCATCAGCTGCTGGAGCGGCCACGAGGTGCCAGGCGCGATCGCCTCGTTCGCGGGCGACGCGCGACGGAGGCGCACGCCGTACGGCCACAAAGCCGCAGCAGCCGCGACGCCGATGGCCAAGACGCTCTCTGCTGCGGTCAAGAAGAAGCTCGACGGAAGCGAGCTCGACGCGCCCGGCGACGTCTTCTGGGGCGGCGACGGCGCGCACGTGTTCGTCCGCTGCGGCTCGTACTTCGGCGCGATCGACAGCAAGAAGGGGCAGTTCGTCTGGTTCGAGCGCGGCAGCGGCGTCGGGTCGTTCAGCCCCGACGGGCGCTTCGTCGCGTGGGGCGACGGCGCGCTCGCGATCGGCAGCGCGCTGACGGGCGAGACCCACGAAATCAAGAAGTGGCCGCTCGGCTCGAGCGCGCTGCACGTGTGGGCGATGAAGGGCTCGGTCGCGCGGCTCGCCGTCGTCGCGGCTGGCGCGAAGGCAGGGATCGCGGTCGTCGACGACGGCGCGCTCGCGTGCACGATCAAGAGCACGCCCCGCGGCGGTCGTTGGGAAGGCGCGATGAGAGAGACGGACCTCTCGCCGGTGAGCTGGTCGCCAGACGGCGCGCGACTCGCGATTCTGACTGCAAATTCTCAGGTCGAAATCTGGGACGTCCGCGCCGACGGCGCCGAGAAGATCGCGGGCTTCGCCGCGCCCGACGCCGCCGAAGGTGTCTTCTTCGGCGCCGACGGCGTGCTCGTGCTCGCGGGCCGAGGGCTCGTCGAGTTCGTGCGCGTTCGAGACCAGCGCGTGCTCGGGACGTTCGCGCTCGGCGTCGAGCCTCCGACCGCTCCGAGGCCGCTCGAGCTCGACGGAGAAGACCTCGCGAGCGGGCAACACCCGACGCCGATGTTCGCGCTCGACGACACCGCGTGGCTCTGCGCGTTCGACGTGGGCGTGATCGTCGCGCCGCCTGCGCTCGCCGAGCGCGCGGTCGAGGCGATGGGCTGGTCGTTCGAGCGGCGCGTGGCGGTCCCAGCGCGCTGGGGCGGCGTCGAAGTGTTCAGCGAGCCCGCGGCGGTGAACAAGAGCAGCAAGCCGCCGAAGGGCGTTCCGTGGCGCAAATTCAAGGCGGGATCGGCAACGACCGAGGCGAAGGCGTGGCCGCCCGAGCGCGCGGTGACCATGGACGAGCTGTTCTCGTTTGCCGCGGACTCCGTGGCTGGCGTCAGCCGCGGGTGGAGCAGCTTCGCGAGCGACAAGCTGTACTCCGCTGCTTTGCTGCGCGCGTACCGGCGCGAGTGGACCGCGATCCCGCGGCTCGTCGACGCGATCACCGAGGGACACACCCGCGTGTGCGCCGCCGCCGACGTGGCGACGCTCGCCGCCCGCGCAGGAGAGAGCGCGTTCGCCGACACGCTCCTCGACCGCGCCCTCGCCGAAGAATTGGGCGCCCGCACCGAATGGAACGAGCCCTTCATCGACCCGTCGATCGCCGCGGCCCTCACCGCGCGCGGCCGATCGAAGACCGACGCGCGCGCGCGCTTCGACCGCGCGATCTCGTGGCAGTCGCGCGAGAGCAACCCCGGACAAAACCGCGCGGTCCTCGCCCGCGCGTACGCGCGTTGCGGGATGCTCGCCGAGCTTCGCGCGCTGCTGGTCGACCCCGCGACCGCCTCCATGTCCACGTTCTACACGCAGCCGCTCGCGAGGCAGCTGCTTCGCATCGGCGCGGACGACGAGCTCGTCGCGTGGATCCGCGCGCAGAAGAGCAGCGACTGGAGCTTCAGCAACTCGATCGTCACAGCCATCGTCGAGGCCGGACGCAGCGCGGTGCTCGACCAGCTCGCCGATGTCCTCAAAGCAAACGTGACCCCCGAGGCGCGCGCGCAGTGCGCGGCCAACGCGCGAGTGGTGCGTCCGCTCACGACCATGACCGACGAGGCCCGCGCCGAGCTTCTGCGGCAGCACGCCGAGTGGCTCGCGCAGCCCCGCGCGCGACGCTCGTACAACGCTCGCAACCTCGCCGAGTGGGCAGCGCAAAACGGGCACCTCGCGGCGGCGCTCGACCTGCTCGCGCCGCTTCCCACCAACGACGCGAACATGCGCCCGGCCGCGGCGTTCGCCGTGCTCTTCATCGCAGGGACCGGCGGGCGCGAGGACATCTGGTAGCGCGCCCCGCGCGCTGAGACCGAGCGAGGGGCGTTTGCTCGACGGGGACCGTTCGCGCTACAGACCGAGCCAGCCATGAAGCCACAACACGTCGCTGTCGTCGGTGCCACCGGAGCCGTGGGGCAAGAGATGCTTCGCGTGCTCGCGCAACGAAAGTTTCCGCTCGCCTCGCTGCGGTTGATCGCGTCCCCCGCGAGCGCGGGGCGCGTCGTGCATTTCGACGGCAACGACTACACGCTCGTCGCCGCGTCGCGCGAGGCGTTCGCCGGTGTGGACCTGGCGCTCTTCTCCGCGGGCGCGTCGATCTCGCGCGAGTGGGGCCCGATCGCCGCGTCGATGGGCGCGCTCGTGGTCGACAACTCGTCAGCGTTTCGTCAGGACCCAGAGATTCCCTTGGTGGTGCCCGAGGTCAACGCGCACGCGCTCGCCAACAATCGGCGGCGCATCGTGGCGAACCCCAACTGCAGCACGATTCAGATGGTCGTCGCGCTCGAGCCGCTGCACAAGGCGTTTGGCCTCGAGCAGGTGATCGTGAGCACGTATCAGGCGATCTCGGGCAAGGGCGCGCGAGCGCTGGACGAGTTCGACCAGCAGACGCGGGACGTGGCGGCGGGCAAGACGCCCACGCACTCGGTTCTGCCAGGGATTCTCGCGGGCAATCTCCTCTGCGACTGGAAGCACACCGACGACGGTTGGAGCGAAGAAGAGCGCAAGATGGTGCTCGAGACCCGCAAGATCATGGGGTTGCCCGAGCTCGCCGTCTCGCCGACGACCGTGCGCGTCCCCGTTCGCAACGGGCACAGCGAGTCGGTGTGGGCGCGCTTCGCGAAGCCTGTCTCGCGCAACGCCGTGATCGAAGTCTTGCGCGGCGCTCCGGGCGTCACCGTGGTCAGCGAGAGCGGCCCTGGGCTGCACCCGCAGCCTCGCGCGGCCTCGGGTCTCGACGACGTGTTCGTCGGGCGAATCCGCGAAGACGCAAGCAATTCGCACGCGATTCAGCTGTTCGTGGTCAGCGACAACGTGCGAAAAGGCGCCGCGCTCAACGCGGTTCAGATCGCCGAACGCGTGCTCGGCTGAGCGGCGGCCCGGCACTCGTTGTCCGCTCGGGTCGGCGATCGGTGACAAACTGTCACAGCCGTTCTGAGCGAGGCTGTTGATTTTCAATCACATTTCTCGAAACTCCCCGGCACTCTCGTTGCTGCGGTAGCCAAACGATGCGCTTCACTTCACTCACCCTCGCGGCCTGCCTCGCCACGGTTCCGCAGCTCGCCGCTGCGCAGGCCGTGACGTTCACCAACGTCGTGCGCACGGGATCGCCGCGCGCCGCAGAGCAAGCAGGCGGAGTGCTCTCGCGCGATCAGCCTCTCGGCGTGCGCGACTGCCCGTGCGAGCGATGGACGTTCGAAGGCACGATCATGCCGCAGTCCAACGCACGGACGCTCGAGTGGTGGGTCGCGACGACGGCCACCGCGTGCGCGACGGCGACCAATCGATTTCCGTCCAACAACGCGACGTGCTGGCCGCTCTCGACGCTAGGCATCAATCAAACGCTGCCGATTTCGGGCAACCGCTTCTCGGTGACCATCCCCGCGCGATGGATCGTCGACCCGCTCAACGGCGCGTGCAACTTGCCCACGAGCGTGAGCTCTGGGTCGAGCCTGCACGTGACGGCGATGCTGCGGCCGCCGGACGACGCGGTTCCGCTCGGGACCGTTCCGGTCTCGGTCAACACGCAGCGGCCGATCACTGTGCAGTCTGTGAGCGCGTCCGGCGCAGAGGGCAGCGCGATCGTCGAGTGGGCGCACCAGGCCACGGGCGACGGCGGCACCGCGCAGGTCCCCGAGAACACCGCGGGCTACTGGGTGCTCTGCTTGCCGCGCATCGTCGGCTACGACGCGGGCTTGAGCGGGACATCGTGTGATCTACCAGTGACCGATTCGGGCACGAGCACCGACGCGAGCGCGATCGACGACGTCGCCGCGACCGACGCCACGAGCACCGCCATGGACAGCTCGCCCGGCACCGGAACGTGTGGAACCGAGTCGCTCCCCTCCTCCTTCGACCCCAACGACGACGGACAGCTCGCCCTCTACGCCTGCTCGCCGTTTCTCAGCGTGGGCACCGCGCGGTACACCGTGCGCAACCTCACCAACGGATCGAGCTACCGCTTCGCCGTCGTCGCGCAGGACAACTCAGGCAACCGCGCCACCCCGTCGGTCTTCACCTCGTGCGTGAGCCCCGAACAAGTCACCGACTTCTGGGAGCACTACCGCAACAGTCCAGGCAACCCCGCGGCGCCCGGCGCGTGCGCGGTCGGGCCCTCGCGTGCGCCCGCTGGGTGGCTCGTGACCGCGAGCCTCGCGCTCGCCGCCGTGGCCGCACACAGATTCAACCGACGCAAGGAGCGCCGCGCGTGATGGCTCGTCCCTCGTTGAGCGCACTCGCCGCGAGCGCTTGCCTCGTCGCGATCGCCCCCGCCGCGAGCGCGCAGACCTTCGGTCCCCGCTCGGGTCCCCGTTGGGAATCCCCGCAGAACTTCGCGATCGAGCTGCGCGTCGGCTCCTTCAATCAAGCGATCGACGAGCAGCTCGGGCTCGCGGGCCGCGGGCCGTACCAGCAGATCTTCTGCTCGACCCGCGACGCCACCGCCGCGGCGGGCTCGGCCGTCGGATGCCCGATGCGCTTTCGCGTCGGCCTCGAGGGCGACTGGCAGATCCTGCGCCTCGGCCCGGTCGGAAGCCTCGGCGTGGGCGCGCTCGCGCAGTACGGCAACGCCTTCGCGAGCGCTCCTGCTGCCGCAGGGATGAGCTCGACCGACGCCACGCAGTGGCGACGCAGCGCGCAGACCACGTCGCTGCAAGCGATCAACACCGCAGTGTTCGCGGTGCTTCGCGTCGACGTGCTCGCGCAGCGCGTGCGATGGCTGCCGATCGCGCCCTACGCCAAGGCGGGCCTCGCGCTCGCACCGTGGTGGGTGACCTCGGGCGAAGAGACCGCGCGCGACCCGATCACCAACAGCGACGCCGTCGGGCTCTCGAGCGGGTTCTTTCTCGCCGGTGGGCTCAGCGTGATGCTAGACGCGTTCGAGCCGGCCACCGCGCGGCAGTGGGACCAGCTGAGCGGCGTCAACCACTCGTACGTCTACTTCGAGCTCAACTACTCGTACCTCGGCGGCCTCGGTCGCCGCACGCTCGACCTCGGCGGCCTCGGCTGGACCGCGGGCATCCTGCTCGAGTTGTGAGCGCAGCGGAGGTCGACCTGCTCGTCCTCGGCGGCGGCCCCGCGGGGATGGCCGCTGCGTGGGAAGCAGCGCTCGCGGGCAAGCGCGTCTGGATCGTCGAGCGCGAACCCTCGCTCGGGGGGCTGTGCGCCACCACCGAACGCGACGGGTTTCGCTTCGACCTCGGAGGACACAGGATCGTCTCGAAGCGCGCCGCGCTGGTCGATCGCATCCGCGCGCTGATGGGCGACGCGCTCGAAGAGCGCACGCGCAAGAGCGTGATCGCGCTGCGCGGACAACGGTTTACGTATCCGCTCGTGGCGGCGGAGCTCGCGACGAAGCTCCCTCCTTCGCTGCTCGCTCGCGCCGCCGTCGACTACGCCCGCGAGCGAGCGCTCGACGCGCTGGGACGACGCTCGCCCGACGCCACGTTTCATCAATGGGTCGAGCGGCGCTTCGGCCGAACGCTCTACGAGCTCTTCTTCGGCCCGTACACCGAGAAGCTTTGGGGCATGTCCGCGGACGAGCTTTCTTCGGACTGGGCGAGCCAGCGCCTCTCGCTGCTCAACCTCTCGGACGTCGCGCTGCGCCTCGCGGGCGTTCGCAAGGGCGCGGCGCGCACCTACGCGCGGCGCTACCTCTATCCCCGCGGCGGCATCGGCGCGCTCTTCGAGCGGCTCGCGCGCGAGCTCGACGCGCTCGGCGTGAGAGTGCTGTGCGACGCAGAGGCGATCGCGTTCGACCGCGATCCGGCCGACGGCAGCGTGCGACACGTTCGACTGCGCGCAGGCGGATCGCAGATCGAGCTGCGCTGCGGCGGCGTTGTCTCGACCATTCCGCTCGACGCTTGCGCGACGCTGATCGCCCCGCACGACCGCGCCACGCGCGAGCACGGCGCGGCGCTCTCGCACCGAGGGCTGCGCTTTCTCAACGTGATGCTCGACGGCCCCGCGCCAGTGCTGGACGCGACGTGGGTGTACGTCGCCGACCCTTCGCTGTTCATGACGCGCCTGCAAGAGCCCGCCGAGCGGTCGCGCTCGATGACGCCCGAGGGCAAGGCGTCGGTGATGATCGAGATCCCGTGCGACCCGGGGACCCACGAATTCAACGCGAGCGACGAATCGCTGTGCGAGCGCGCGATCGAGCAGCTTCAGGACGTCGGCGTCGCGCTGCGAGGGCGCGTGATCGGCGCGTTCTCGACGCGCGCTCCCTACGCGTACCCGCGGTACGCGCTCGGGTACGATCGTCACCGCGACGCGCTCTTCTCTGCGATCGCCCGAGCGCCCAACGTGTGGACCGTCGGTCGGCAAGGGCTGTTTCGCTACGTGTTCATGGACACGGCCATGGAGATGGGCTTCGCGGCGGCGCGCGAGTTCGTCCGAGGACAGCGCAGCGATCCGCGCACGATCGCCGCGATCGACAACAACCCTACACTCCACGAAGCGCAGTCGGTGCTCGGTTAGCTCGACGAAGTGCGGCGCGCGGTGGCCATCGGGTGAGCGCTCGAGCGCTCGTGCGCTTCGAGTCCGCGGACGATGAGCGAGCGGCCGTCGCGCTCCCACTCGTCGCTGAGGTGCTGCAGCGCCTCGAGCACGGTGTGATCGACGAGGCGCGCCTCAGAGAGGTCGATGATCACGTTCGGCTCGTTGGCGAGCTTGTCGATGGCGCGCTTGATCGCGAGGTAGTTGCTGAAGACCGCCGAGCGACCGACGCGCAACACGACGGCGTCGGGGGTGGTCACGACGGCGATCGTCGGCGAAAACACGCTGCGCAGCGGCATGCCGCCGATCAGGTGCGCGACGAGCTTGGCGAGGATCCCGACGCCGACGCCGATCAGCAGGTCCGTCGCCAGCGTGACGAGCATCGTGACGACGAAGACGACGAGCTGCTCGCGTCCGACGCGCCATGTCTTCACGAACTCCTTCGGCGACGCGAGACGAACGCCAGTGAACACCAGCATGGCCGCCAGCGACGCGAGCGGGATGGACCGCAGCAGCCACGGGACGACCGAGACGAACAAGAGCAAGAACACAGCGTGAAACCAGTTGGACCACCGGGTGCGCGCGCCGGCGGCGACGTTGGACGAGCTGCGCACGATCTCGGAGATCATCGGGAGGCCCCCGAGCATTCCGGCGACGATGTTGCCGATGGCGGTGGCGCGAAGATCGCGGTCGAGGCTCGCGCGGCGGTGCCAGGGATCGACGAGGTCGACGGCCTTCGCGCTGAGCATGGACTCGATCGAGCCCACGAGCGCGAACATCACGATGAACTTCAGCGACGTGGCGCTCGCGACGACGGACCAGTCGGGGAGCGTGATGGCCGCGAACAAGCTGCGATCGAGCGGGACGAGCGCGCGCGGCCCCACGACGTGATCGTGCCCTGCGAGCATGTAGTGATGCGGGTGCTGAAGGTCGAACACCTTGGCGAGCGCGATGCCGACGGCGACCACCACCACCGGCGCGGGGATCCGCTGAAACAGAGGCCGTTTGATATATGGCCATCCAATCAAGATCAGCAGCGATGCGACGCCGATCGTGGCGAGCTCGGGCTCGAGGTCGCGGATGCTGCGCGGCAGTTGGGCGAGCAGGTGCAGCGGCTCGCCGGGCGTCGGGGTGACGCCGAGCAGCGTGTGCGCTTGCTTCGAGATGATGATCACCCCGATGGCGGCCATCATTCCGTGGATGACCGCGGAGGGAAACAAGTCTCCGAGCACGCCTGCGCGCATCGTCGCGAAGGCGAGCTGCAAGCAGCCAGCGACCACGACCGCCGCCAGCGCCCTGCGATAGCCGACGAGGCCGCCGCCGAGCTCTTGCACCGCTGAGAGAGCGATCACGATGAGCCCAGCTGCGGGGCCCTTGATGGTCAGCGGCGCGCTGCCGAAGAACGTCGCGACGAGCCCGCCGACGAGCGCCGTCGTGACGCCTGCGATCGCGGGAAACCCGCTCGCCATCGCGATCCCGAGCGACAGCGGCAACGCGATCAAGAACACCAAGAAGCCCGAGACGATGTCGGTGCGCCAGTGGCGCTTCAGCCCTTCGAGGCCGTCGGCTGGTGGCATCGCAAACGCTGGGCTCTCGGATCGAACGCGCTTCGGGTCAGAAGAAGACATGGCGGAGGTAGATCAGTGCAGCGCGCGTGCCTCGCTCGATCACCACCACTTTACGGCGTTTCGTGGGTGCGAGGCGCGCCCGACGAGAATCCGATCCCCGCGCTGGGGCGCGATTGCTCGCTCGGCGCGAGGGCGCGCACCAGCGAGTCCACCGTGGCGCGGCGCAGCTCGATCAACGACTGCGGCGCGAGGCCGAGCAGCGCGATCGCGGCGACGACCGAGTACGCGACGACCTGCTCGCGCGGGAGTAGATCGCCGATGCCCACGACGCTCGGCGCGCGAGGGGCGCCGAAGAACACCTGAAAGAACACGCGCAGCACGGTGATGCCGTTGAGCACGACGACCACGCTCATCAGCGCGGCGATCACAGGGTGGTGAAACAACAGCGAGTGCAGCAGCAGGTCTTCGGCGACCCACGCGACGCTGCCTGGTACGCCCACCGAAGCGAGGCTGAACAAGAAGAACACCCACGCGAGCTTGGGAAAATCCCGCACGAGCCCGCGCAGCTCGCGCAGGTCGGTGGTCCCAGTGCGCGCCTCGATCCACGAGATCGTGAGCACCAGGCCGAGCGCGACGAGGCCGATCGAGAGCATCTGAAGCATCGAGCCGTGCAGGCCTTCGGGCCCAGACGAGCCCAAGCCGACGAGCACCAACGCGAGGTAGCTAGTGATCACGAACGCCACGGCGCGGCGCAGGTCGCGCTGCGAGAGCGCGACGATTGCGTGATAGAGCGCGCTCACGAGGGCGATCGCCGCGAGCGCAGGAAAGTACCGCCGCGACAACGCAGGCAGCATCGGCACCATCACGCGCAGCGCCAAGAACGCCGCGAGGTGCGTCCCGGCCGACAGCAGCGCGAGCCCCACGGGGCCGCGCTCGATCATCATGGGCAGCCACGAGTGCAGCGGCGCGACGGCCTTGCGCGTGAGCAGCGCCCACGAAATCAAGATAAACACCAGCGTCGCGCTCGAGGCTGGCAGCGGCGTCGGCTCGTTGAGGTCGAACGGCAGCGACGCCCCTGCCTTGGCGCGCGCCCAGCCGACGATGAGCGCCGCGAGCACGATCGGGATCGCACCGAACACGAAGAAGACGTCGTACAGCCGCGCGAGCCGCTTGCGAACGACCTGGTCCTTCGCCTGGTGCAGCGCGACGGCGCCGGGCGCGAGCCCCGCCACCCAGAACAGCGAGAGCAGCAGCAGGTCTTCGGCGCAGTACACGCCGACCGCGCAGCCCGTGGCGACCAGGACCGACTGCGTCGAGCGCGCAGAGAGCTCGCTGCGCGGCGCTCCGAGCAAGACGCCAGCGGCCAGCGTCGCGGCGAGCGGCAGAAACGGCGCAGAGAGCCCGTCGATCTCGATGTGCCAGCGCGCGCGGAGCCCCGGGATCGCCGGAGACACATGGCTCACGACGAGCTCGGGCCGCGCGAGAAACACGAACGCGATCGCCGCGACGAGCGCGAGGTACGCGAGCGCGAACGCGCGGGCCACGGTGAGCGCGCGACGCTCGTCCGCGACTCGCCCGATCACCATCGCCGCGATGAACGGGGCGAACACCACCGAAGACACCCACGCCGTGCTCACTGCGACGACCTCTCTGTGTCTGCGACGGAGTCATCGACGCTGCTCTTGGCAGACGGGCCGCTCAGCGCGTCGCTCCACCAGCGGTCGAGACGGTCAGCGGCGCGCGAGAGCGCCATCACCGGGCCGAGCACGTATCGCTCGATGAGCGCGTCGAGCAAGAAGTCCTCGAGCGCCAGCGCGTACAGTCGGTCCGTGAGCCGCTGCGGAAGCACGCGCTGCCAGAACCCGTCGCGGTGATGTGGCTCCGATTGCAGCGCGGCGCGGATGGCCTCTGCGTCGCTCAGCGCCGAGGGCGCCCGCAAGAGCTGCAGCGTGCGAAGACACGCGTGCGCGATCACGTAGACGAGCACGACGTTGTACCAGCGCAGCGCGATGCCGATGAGCATCAGGCCGACCTGCGCGATCGTCGCGTACGCGAGCGAGGTCTTCACGTCGCTGCGCGTGCGGCCGGCGAGCGTCGACCACAGCGCAGTCGCGGCTCCAACGGCGCCGACCACAAACGTGGCCAGCGGCGAGCGCTCGATGATCGGCGCGGCGCGCATCAACAGGTACACGCCCGCGTGCACGGCGAGCCCGCCGTAGAAGAGCGCGCTCGAGGGCGTCGGGCCCTCCATCGCGCGCGGGAGCCATGTTCCGAGGGGAAACAGCGCGCTCTTTCCGATCGCGGCGAACAGCAGGCTGAGCGAGACCAGCGCCGCGGCGCTCGGGCTCAAGTGCGTCGTCGCGTGCGGCCACGCTCCGTGCTCGAACGCGTCGAAGAAGCTCGACGAGCCCGCGAAGTGGTGGAGCAAGATCGCGCCCACCAGCAGGCCAACGTCGGTCACTCGGTAGGTCAGCATCGCGCGGATCGCCCCGCGCGCCGGCCCGTTGCGCAGATGAAAGAACCCGATGAGCAGCATCGACGCGACGCCGACGAGCTCCCAGCCGACGAAGAGCAAGTCGAAGCTGCCGGCGAGCACCAGCACTTGCATCCCGCCCGTGAAGAGCCCGAACAGCAGAAAGTACCGAAAGAACCCGGCCTCTCGGTGCAGGTAGCGCACCGAGAAGCGCGCGGTGATCCACGTGAGCCCCGCGGTGAGCAGCATCATCGTGACCGAGAGCCGATCGACGAGCAGGTCGACCGCGAAGCGATGCGCCTCTTCTTCGCCAGAGACGAACGCGTGGCCGCGCGGGCCGAGGTCGACGATGTTTCCGTAGCGCAGGACGATCGGCGCGCCGCCGCCCTGAAACCAGAGCACCGTGAGCAACAGCGCCGCGAGCGACGAGAGGCCGCAGGTAGTGAGCACCGACGACGACGTGGCGCGCTCGGACGGTTGCCGGCCGATCCCGCCGAGCAGCATCAGCGGCAAGACCGCGACGAACGGCAGCGCCACGACCGCGCCTGCGAGCCACCACGCGAGCGAGTGCGGGCTCATCGCGCGGCCTCCGTCGCAGCGCTGCTGCGCTGCGGAGTGATCTTCGCGGGCGGGAGCGAGCCCATCCTCCCCGCGTACGACTCTTCGCTGCGGTGATGCACTGGGAGCGCGATCGAGTCGGGCTCGTAGCGCACAAACGCGCCGTCTTCGAACACGTGCATCGCTCTCGTCTCTGGGTCGAGGCTCACGAGCCGCACCCACTCGTTGCCGACGAGCTCGAGGACCTCGGGCTTGCGCCCCGCCACGTGCAAGAGCGCCTCGGGCGTCGCCTCGACCACGCACAGCAGCCGGACGGGCTCGTGAATCTCTGTCATTTGCCTGGGCAAACCCGTGCGAAGATCGCCGCTCACGCCCTCTTGCACGCCGAGCAGCGCCGCGAGGTTGTGCGGGAGCTTCGTCCCTGCGCCCCATCGATCGGGGTCGACCGTCGAGAAGTAGTACTCGAGGTTGATCCCTGCGCCGACCGGAACCACCGCCGCGAGGATCCGCTCGAGCACTTCGCTGTCCTGGTCGAGCGTGGGGTCGTACGAGACCAAGAACGACCGTCGATCGAGAAACAGCCCGCGCGTGAGCTCTCTTCGTCCGACGACGGCGACCGCGTTGGTCGCGTGGCCGAGCTCGGGGCGCGCTTGCGAGAGGTCCACCGCGCGCTCTTCGACGTGCGCGAGCGCCTCGGCTTCGGTGAGCCGCGTCGGCGCGTGCTCGAACTTGCGGCAGCGCTCGTGGGCGGACCTCGCGCGGGCGCTGTCGAGCGCGACGCGCAGCTCGTCCATCGCGCCCTGAAATTTCTCTGGCAGATCGTCGTCGTAGAGCGTGATCGCGTCGGTGGTGGTGTCGTGCCACCCGCCAACAAACCAGCACGCGTCGGGGATGTCGATCGCGCCCTCGCGCAGCCCTTCGCGCACGTCGGGGTCGTTGGCCATCGCCGCGAACGCGCGTGCGTTGGGTCCGCCGTTGTGCCCACCGCACGCGCCGCACTCGTACGCGGAGTGGTGCGGGTTGTTCACGGTGGACGCGCCGTGGCCGAGCAGCACGACGAGCGGCGCGAATCCGTGCGTCAGCCCGATGGCCTCGAGCGTGGCGCGCACCCGCGTGACGCGCTCGTCCGCCGTGAAGCCCTGCGGCTTGAGCTCGTGCTCTGGCGCGGGCGCAGGGAGGGCGCCGCGCGTGGTCGACAGCGTGGTCTTCGGCGTCGGGACGAAGCGCTCGCGAATCCACCGGCCGAGCCGCTCAGAGAGCCGAGGAAACAGCACGCGAGACACCATGGTCCACGCGGCCATCACGCCGATGACCGGGGTGAGCGCCACGCCACGCACGAGCGAGCCCGTCCCTTCGCTGACCGCTTTGCGCGCCCGCGCCGCGAGCGCTCGTCGCGCTTGTCGCTGGCGAAACACACGCGAGTGCGACTCGGTCGCGACCTCGCGCACGACGTGCTGCGGGGTCACCACCACGGGGCACTGCGCGAGCGACTGCGGGTCGTCGATGGACGACCAGTCCATAGCGATGCCGAAGAAGCCAGCGACGCCGTAGGTGAGATACCTCGGGTCGAGCTCCTCGAAGTGTCTGCGGATCGCCTCTTCGCGGTCGTCGATGCAGAACGCCACTTGAAAACGTGGGTCACCCTCGGCCGGGTCTGCTGGCGCGCGGAGGTTGTCCGCCACGCCCGCGAGGACCATGCGCAGGTGCTTTCGCTCGTAGGCTTCTTGAAAGACCCGCCTGCGCTCGATGGGCTCGAACGCGTCGAGCACGCGCAGCATCGAGAGCGCGTGGTCTGGACCGGCTTCGAGAAGACCCGCTGCGTCGAGGCCCGCGAGCTGCGCGAGCTGAAACAGTCGGTACGCAGCCACGAGCGGCGCGTCGAGCGCAGACCGCTGAACGCGAGCGCCGAGCGCGGCGCCGAGCTTCGAGAGGTCGGTCACGCCGAGCGCCTCGGCCGAGCGACGAACATGCTCGCGATCGAGCACTGCTCGCAGCGCGATGAACTCCGTGAGGGACACCGGCGGCGCGTCCGGCGCGCGGTCCGACGGAAACCCTTCGAGCCGCGAGACCATCCCCGCCCATCCGCCGAGCGCGAGCACCATGCGCTCGACGTACGAGCTAAAGTGTTCGGGGCGCACGCCGAGTTCGTCGAGCACGTCCACGATCAGCTCGCGCGCCGCGCCGCGAGGAGCCTTCGCGAACACCGCTGCCGCCGCGGCGAGCGCGGGGTCTCTCACCGCTGCGCCGACGGAGAGCTGCGCGGTCGCGGCGGCGAGCATCCCGTGGTCGCGGTGTGGCATCGACCAACGCGCGACCCGCTCGTCGAGATAGACCGAGAGAAACCGCACGATCCACAGGTCCGCGCGCTCGCACGGGTCGTCGCCGACCGTGGCGCGCAAGACATCTCGATGCGTTCGATCCACGCCGAGGCGGACGAGCATGGGTTCGGGCCGCGAGCGCACGGCGCGGGTGACGACCCTAGACGCAGCGAAGAGCGCGGACACCGCAGCGTGCTCGGGGTCTCGCGCGAGCCTTTGACGAAGCACCGCGGCGTTGCTGTGCGGCGCGAGGGCGTCGAGGGTCGCGTCGTCGGAGGCGAGGATCCAACGACGGGTCTCTGCGATGATCCGCGCGCGCGCGTCCTCGGGGACGTCGCGTCGAAACCGCGCGAGCAGCGATCGCTCGCGGGCGAGAAACTCGACCTCGCTCTTCTTCGCCGAGCGCACGCCGAACTCGATCACCAGGCGCTCGATGGCCGCGGGCTTGATCGGCTCGGACCAGCCACGC
This sequence comes from Myxococcales bacterium, assembly GCA_013298625.1. Lineage (GTDB taxonomy): Bacteria > Myxococcota_A > Polyangia > Polyangiales. The sequence continues at coordinate 16,842 of JAAFIF010000059.1, read as the reverse complement.
GCGGTGCGGGCTCGGTAGCGCTCGAGCGCGTACTCGAGGTCTTCGCCGTCGATTCTGCCGTGCGCGAGCTCTTCGCGAAACCGCTGCTCGGTGAAGTACGGCTCGGCGTCGGTGCGCTCGTGCGCCTCGCGAACCGCTTCGTGAAACGGCTTGTGCTGCAGAAAATGGAGGGTGTTGTGGTGCACGAACGTCCCGATCGGGCCCTGCGCAGGCAGAGCGTGTCGAAGATGTTCGATCGCGTGCTCGAGGGCAGCCGCGCGGTCACCCGATGGGTGCGAGCCGGACATGATGGGTGTCGTTGCCTGAGAGACGAGTCTTCAAAAGAGAGAGAACGCGGGGATGGATGCAGTCCGCGGGCCAACCGATGAGCGATCAGCGCAAGACGAGCTCGGCCAGCGCTTCTTCACTCAAGAAGGGCCCCGAGGCGCGGTCGAGCTCCTTGCGCCACAGGCGCAGCGGGCAAGGATGACCCTGGCCGACGCGCACGAGACGGAAGGTTGGGGGAAGCGTTCCTCCGAAGCCGTTGTACGTGCACAGCAACGTGCCCCGAGGCGACGCAGCGAGCAGCGCGGTCATCGCCCGGCAGTCTCGGCGGTATCGCTCGAAGCTCAGCTCGACGGTGTTGTCGATCTGCTCGCCGTTCGAGAACAGGTTCTCGCCGAACGGATTGAACAGATAGTACGCATCCACCGTGGGCAGCTCGACGGCGCCGAACGCGCCCTGCTCGAAGCGCACGCGGGCGCTGAGCGCGAACCGCTCGACGAGGTCTCGCGCGACCTCGATCAGCGACGCTCGCTGCTCGACGCCGAGCACGGACGCCTTCGAGCACAGCGCGGCGATCACCGCGAATTTTCCAACGCCCGAGCCGAGGTCGAGCACCGAGCGCGCCTCGTAGCGATCGAGCCAGCCCGCGACCTCGACCGCCACGCGCACAGGTGTCCAAAACATCCACGCCCGCTCGCGCTCCCGCTCGGGCAGCAGCCAGTCGAACGCGCGATCGTCGGGGACCACCCCCGCGCGAAGCGCGAACGCGACCTCGTCCGCGGTCGGGCCGACGTCCGTGTGCGACGCGGTCCAACGCCGCGCATGGCCAGAGGCAGTCATCTGTTAGCCATGACACACAGCACCTTCCGCGCCGAGCGTCGCCCGTCGAACTTCTTCGCGATTTCATCGGGGTCGACGCCTCTGCACCGTCGCGATCAGCGCGGGATCGAGCGATTGCGACAATTTGTCGCTTGATACATCGACCAACGCGGCACTTTACGACGGTACAGTAGGCTTTGATCGTGACTGCTCACGTGCCTTCGCCAGCTCGCCACGCGCTCGTCGAGCCTGTCTCGCGCTCCATGCGACGGCTGCTGGCCGCGCTCGACACGGTCTCGCGCTCGGACGTCACGATCACCCTGATCGGTGAGACCGGGACCGGCAAAGAAGTGCTCGCGCGGCGCATCCACGACCGATCACCGCGCAGGGCAGCGCCCTTCATCGCGCTCAACTGCGCCGCGATCCCCGAGACGCTGTTCGAAGCCGAGCTCTTCGGTCACGAGCGCGGCGCGTTCACCGGCGCCAGCCAGCGCCACGAAGGAAAGATCGAAGCCGCGCGAGGCGGCACCCTCATGCTCGACGAGATCGGCGAGCTTCCGCTCACGCAGCAAGCGAAGCTGCTGCGGTTTCTGGAGCATCGACAGTTCATGCGCGTCGGCGGCACCCGCAAGATCACCGCCGACGTGCGAGTGCTCTGCGCGACGCTGCGCCCGCTCGAGCAAGAGGTCGCGGCGCATCGCTTTCGAGCGGACCTGTTCTACCGAATCCAGGGGATCAGCTTCGTTGTCCCGCCCCTGCAAGAGCGGCGCGAAGACATCGTGGGTCTCGTGAAGCACTTTCTCGCGACGCTGCCCGCAGAGCTGTCGCTGCCCGCTCCCAGGCTCACCCGCCGCGCGCGCGAGCTGCTGCTCGGCTACGCGTGGCCCGGCAACGTGCGAGAGCTGCGAAGCGCTCTCGAGCGAGCGTGCTTGCTTCGGGCCGGACAGAAGATCCGCGTCGAGGACCTGCCTCCGTCCGTAACCTCGACGCGACCAGGCACGGCGAAGGCGTCGCGGATCGCGCAAGCGCCGACCCTCGACGCGATCATCTGCGAGGCGATCGAGCGCGCCCTCGTCCGCGCCGAAGGATCCGCGCAGCGCGCCGCGCTCGAGCTCGCCGTCAGCCCTCGCACCATCCAGCGCTATCGCGCCGCGGGAAAGGTCCGCGCGACCTGAGGGCCGCCGAGCTCAGCGGGGCAACGATTCCCCAATCATGCGCTTCGCGGTGGGGAGAAACACATGCACCGTGGTTCCGCTCCCCAGCGACGACTCGATTTGCATCCAGCCGTCGTGCGCGCGAACGATCCCTTCGGCCACCGACAACCCCAGGCCGGTGCCCTCGCCCACGCTCTTCTTCGTGAAGAACGGCTCGAACACGTGCGCCATATCCGCGGCGTCGATGCCAGTGCCCGCGTCGCTAAAGGACACGTGCACGTACTCATTTCCCTGCTCGGCGACGTCGGACGGCGCCGTCACGCGCGCGACTCGCACCGCCGCGCGCACGACTCCTCCCGTCGGCATCGCCTGCACTGCGTTCATCACCAGGTTCGTAAACACCTGGAGCATTTGGCCGGCCACCACCCGCGACGGCGCGGGATCGGGCGCCGTGAGCTCGAACTCGGCGCCTGTCTTCTTGGCGAGCGGCTCGAGCAGCGTCCAGGTCTTCTTCACCAGCGTCACGATGTCGTGGATCGCGCGATCGCCGGTCTTCTTGCGGCCAAAGTCGAGCAGCTCGCGGATCAGATCCGCCATGCGCTGCGCTTGCTCCGCGATCATCTTCGCCCCTTTGACCGTCGCGTCGTCGACGCCCGCGCGTCGCTCGATGAGCTTCGCGTGACCGAGCACGGTGTTGAGCGGCGTGCCGAGCTCGTGCGCGAGCGCGGCCGCGAGCTGACCGACCGTTCGAAGCCGATCACCGTGGCGCATGCTCTCTTGCAGCGCGACGCGCTCGACTTCGGCCTCGTCGAGCGCAGCGCGAGCCTGTGAGAGCTGCTCGGCCATGGCGTTCATCTCTGTGGCAAGAATCCCCACTTCGTCGTTGCGCGCGATGGTGGTGCGCGCGTCGAGCTGCCCTGCGCCGATCCGCCGAGCGTGCTCGGCGAGCTCGTGCAGCGGAGCGCCGACGAGACGACGAACGAGCACCCACGCGATCGCCCCTGCGAAAACAATGAGCACCAGCGCTTGCAGGATCGCAGCGATCACCGCCAATCGCTCGAGCGCCGCGTGCACGTCGAGCGGCTCGTCGAACTCGATCACCATCTGGCGCGAGTCGTGCAAAAACGGAACGAGCGTCCGAATGCGCCGCCCATCCTTCGCCACCACAACGTCCCCACGACGAAACGCCTCGCGGTTGTCCTCGGACGTTCCGCGCAGCCACGCGGGCGGCCGGCCTTCGGTGTCCAAGCTCACGTCGACGTGGCTGCGACGAAGCTGCTCGTCGGCGACGAGCGCGCGGGCTTTGGCGACAGGGTCCGACGCGACCGCGAGCACCGCGCCGAGCGCGTGGCCGAAGAAGCGTCGATCGCGCAGCGTCGCGTCGAGCAACAGGTCCTGCTCGGCGCTGACGCGCAGGTACGCCCCGAAGCTCAACACGACCATGATCGAGACCACGACGGCGAGCCACAATCGCGTTCCAATGCTCATCTCGAGCAGAGCGCTACCACGACGAGCGCCGCGACGCCGAGACGCGCGCACGACAAGCACTGCAACCCGGCAGCCATGAAGACCACCATGAACGAAGAAACACCGACCACTCCCGTCGCGCGCGTGCTCGTCGTCGACGACGACAAGGCGATGGCCGAGATGCTCGTGACGGCGTTGCAGTCCGCGACGCTCTCTGCCGAGTACGTCACAGCGCCGCAGCTCGCGCTCGAGCGCCTCGCCCGCGCTGATCGCGGCAGCATCGACCTGCTCGTGACCGACGTGCGCATGGGCAAAGGGATGAGCGGCATCGATCTGTGCGCCCGCGTGCAGGGCGAGTTTCCCGACGTTCCTGTGATCGTGATCACCGCGTTCGGCAGCATGGAGATCGCGATCGCCGCCATTCGCGCAGGCGCGTACGACTTTGTACCGAAGCCCTTCGACCCCGACGAGCTGCTCTTGCGCGCGCGGCGCGCGATCGAAGCGAAGCAGCTCCGTCAGGAGATTCGCAGACTGCGCGAGGCGCGAGGTCGCGCCGTCCCCTTCGGCACCATGATCGGCAGCAGCGCCGAGATGGAGCGCGTTTACGCCCTGATCGACCGCGTCGCGCAGAGCTCGGCCGCGGTGCTCGTCACGGGCGAGACCGGCGCGGGCAAAGAGCTCGTCGCCCGCGCCATTCACGACCGCAGCCGACGCGCTCACGGGCCTTTCATCGCAGTCAACTGCGCGGCGATCCCCGAGAACCTCCTCGAAGCAGAGCTGTTCGGCCACACGCGCGGCGCGTTCACCGACGCCCGCGTCGCCCGCGCGGGCCTCTTCGTTCGCGCCAACGGCGGAACGCTCTTTCTCGACGAGGTCGCCGAGCTCCCCAAGGCGCTGCAAGCCAAGCTGCTGCGCGCGCTGCAAGAGCACACCGTGCGGCCCGTCGGAGCGGACACCGAGACCAGCTTCGACGCGCGCGTCCTCGCGGCGACCAACCGAGACCTGCAGACCGCCGTCTCCGAAGGGCAGTTTCGCGAGGACCTCTATTTTCGTCTCAACGTGCTCGAGGTCAGCGTCCCCCCGCTGCGCGCCCGCGGCAACGACGTGCTCACGCTCGCGCAGCACTTCATCGCCCGCATCGCCGAGCGCGATCAGCGCCCCGTCCTGGGAATCTCCACGGATTGTGCGCGACTTCTCTTGGAGTACTCGTGGCCCGGCAACGTGCGCGAGCTGCTCAACGTCGTCGAGCGAGCCATCGCCCTCGCCCGCCACGACCACCTCACGCCCGCCGACCTGCCAGACCGCATTCGCCAGTTCGCGCCGACGCACGTCCTCGTGACGGGCAGCGCGCCCGACGAGCTGCCCAAGCTCGAAGAGGTCGAGCGTCGCTACATCCTCCGCGTGCTCGAAGCGACGCACGGGCATCGAACGCGCACCGCAGAGATCCTCGGGCTCGACCGAAAGACCCTCTACAACAAGCTGCGCGCGTACGGCGTGGGTGAGTCGTCCGGTTCGCAGGCGCCACCGGCGGACCCCAAATCGAGCGGCAATTCTGCGCGCTGATCACACTCGGCGCTGGCCCGCACGGTGCACTCTGGGACAACAGCGCCCATGACACACCGAGACCGCCCAGCACTCTCCGAGCTCCGAAAGGAGTACACGCGCCACACCCTCGACGAAGCAACGGTCCCAGCGGACCCGCTCGCGTTCTTCGCGCAGTGGTTCGACGAAGCGCTGGCCGCGCAGGTGAACGAACCCAACGCGATGAACCTCTCGACGGTGGACGCCGACGGGTTTCCCTCCGCTCGAATCGTTTTGCTCAAGGCCCTCGACAGCCGAGGATTCTCGTTCTTTACCAATCGATCGAGCCGCAAGGGACGCGCGATCGCGCACGACGCGCGCGTCGCGTTGACCTTCTTCTGGCCCGAGCTCGAGCGGCAGGTGCGTATCCAAGGACGCGCCGAAGCCCTCTCTGACGACGAGAGCGACGGGTACTTCGCGAGTCGGCCGCGCGCGTCACAGCTCGGCGCGTGGGCGTCGATGCAGAGCGAAGCGCTCGAGAGCCGCGCGAAGATGGAAGAGCGCTTCGCCGAAGCCGCGCGCCGCTTCGAAGGCAAAGACGTGCAGCGACCGCCGCATTGGGGCGGCTACATCGTCGCGCCGAGCTCGATCGAGTTCTGGCAGGGGCGACGCAGCCGCATGCACGACCGCATCGCGTTCTCCCGCGAGAGCAAGGGATGGAAGCGCGCGCGCCTCTCGCCCTGACTGCATCGCCCTTCCCCCCCAAAGAGGCGACGCGCTCAGCGCATGCGATCCGCAGCGCGGAAGTACTTCTTCGCGTACGCGACGATCTGTCCGTCCGTCGGATGATCGACGGTCTCGACGCCGACGAGCCGCGGCTCGAGCGAGTGCGCGCTCTTGTGAAGCCACTTCACGAACTCGAGCTTCGCGTTGCCGGGCCCGAGCACGACGAACTCCGCGGCCTCTTCGAGGTGCTTGGCCACTTCGGCGTAGAAGTGCGGGTCACCCGCGACGCGGTGTCCGCCCTTGTTGTCGGACTTGTTGTGCAAATGATGGTGCGGCTTCTCGGGGTGGACCTTCACCAGGTCGACGTCGTCGTGATGAAACAAGAAGACGCGGGCCTCTTCGTGATCGAGCCACAGCGCAGCGTGATGGTTCTTCATCGATGTCCTCGGCGCTGGCAGTGAGCCAGTTCTGTACCAGCGCACGCGGTGCGTATTTGCCGCGCGGCGCGCGGCGCCCCTGGAGATCTGCGCGCGGTTTGCACGGCGGCGCGCAACATCCGCAGCGCTCACTGCGGGATGATCTGGCCAGTCGGCGTGCGGACGGTCCCGTCGTTGTGCCTCACGCCCTGCACGGGCGGCCGCGCGACGGGCGCAGGGTTGAGCCGAAAGTCGAGCTGTGTGGTCTGTCCTGCGGTGACGACGGCGGTGCCGCGCGACTCGACGGCGCCTTGAATCCACGCGTGCACGATGACGGTCCCCACAGGAACATCAGTGATGCGGTAGTGGCCCCGCACGTCGGTCGTGTCGATGAAGCGCTGGCGCAATCGGTAGATCATCGCGCCGGCGAACGGCGGGAGATCCCTGAACGTGATCGGGTACTGCCCCGGCGACGTAAACACCAATCGCCTGGGATTTTGCCCAGGAATCAACAGCCGATTGATCGACTCGCCCGTCCCCACGACGACCGGCAAGTGCGGGTCGTGCGCGATCGAGTCGAGCTCGATGATGTCGTTCTCTTTCGCGAAGATGTATCGCTGCGCCACGTCGCAGTCGCGCACGGTGATCGTGCGCGTGACAACGGGACCGAGCCCAGGCGCGCGCGCTTCGGCCGAGACCAACGCGCCTCCGATCGGACCTGGGCTCGAGACGTCGAAGGCCTGCGCGTAGCGCCGCGCCGCGTCCGCGCAGCCGCGCTTCGCAGCGAACGTCGAGGGCAGCTCGATCGGCGTGGCCGGCGGCAGCGGCCCCTCGATGCGCACGATTCCTTCGATCGTGCCCGTCGGACCTTCGACCGGCGCGGATCCGCCAGGGACCTGCGTCACGCCAAACACCGCCCCGTCCGCCGCGCTCGCAGCGTCCGCGAGCACGCCGGCATCCGCGACAGCGCCGTTCGCTGGTCGTGTGGCGTTGTTCGGGACGCTCGTGAGCGGAGCGGGCTCGCGACACGACGCGACCGCCAACAACAGTGACACCCCCAGCCGATTGCTCTGCCTCATCGCCGAAAACCTACCGCGCGAGAGCAACCATCGGCCAAGTCTCTCGCTTCCAATTGCGACGCAATCGAACGCGAACCGTCAACCCAAGTTGGCAACAGCCTGTTCGTCCCCCGTCACTTCGATCCCCCCGAAGCTGCGCTCGCGCGCTCGGTCGTCAGCGCGCCGAGGGCGCCGACGGAGCGGCCGCAGGAGCGTCTGCTGCGGCAGGCGCAGCGGCGACGGGCGCCACCGAGAGCTTCACCGCTTCGAGCGCGTAGTCGTAGAAGCGCTGTGGCATCAGGCCCAACGCGAGGACCATGGCGGCCGACGCGATGAGCGTGAGCGTGAGTCCCGGCGAGTCCATGGGCTCTGCGCGCACGGCGCCGGGCGCAGGGTCGGTCATGTACATCTTCACCATCACGCGGAGGTAGTAGTACAGGCCGATGGCGCTGTTGATCACCACCGCGAGGGCGAGCCACGAGTAGCCCGCTTCGACGGCAGAGCGAATCACGTTGTACTTCGCGAAGAAGCCGACCGTGGGCGGCATTCCTGCGAGGGACAGGACGAAGAACGACAGCGCCAACGCAGCGGCGGGGTGCCGCTTGCCGAGGCCCGCGAGGTCTTCGTACGAGACCGCTTCTTTGCCGCGCCGACCAGCGGCGATGAGCGCGCCGAACGCGCCGATGTTCGAGACCGTGTACGCGAGCAAGTAGAAGAGCACGGCCGCAGCGGCGCCCTGTCCGATCGAGCCGCCGCCGGCCATCTCTTCAGCGCGGGGCGTGACGACGAAGGCCGCGAGGATGTACCCGCCGTGCGAGATCGACGAGTACGCGAGCATGCGCTTCACGCTCGACTGCGCGAGGGCGATCAGGTTGCCCACGAGCATCGAGAGCACCGCCAGCCACGCGAGCAGCCCCGGCCAGCCGCCGGCGAGCGACGCAGAGCCGCTCGGGTCGCCGAAGACGCCCACGAGCACGCGGAGCATCGCGCCGAACGCAGCGGCCTTCACGACGACGGCCATGTACGCGGTCGCAGGGGTCGGCGCGCCTTCGTACGCGTCGGGGACCCACATGTGAAACGGCACCGAGCCGACCTTGAACGCAAGGCCAGCGACGATCATCACCATCGCGAGGATGCTGACGCGATCGCGGACGGTCTGCTGGATCGCGACGAACTGCTGCGCTCCCTCTTGTCCAGCGATCGCCGCGCCGTCGACGGGGCGCGAGAGCGCCTCGCGGATGCCCGCGAGGTCGGTGTGTCCGGTCATTCCGTAGAGCAGCGCAGAGCCGTAGAGCAGCAGCGCGGCGGCGAACGACCCGAGCAAGAAGTACTTCAACGCGCCCTCTTGCGAGCGCGCGCTGGTGCGGCGAAAGCCCGTGAGCGCGTAGACGCCGAGCGACAGCGTCTCGAGCCCGATGAACACCATGATCAGGTCCGTCGCGCCCGCGAGCATCATGCAGCCCGTGCTCGCGAAGGTGAGCAGCGTGTAGAACTCGCCGCGCTCGAGGCGGTGCTCTTCGAGGTACGAGCCCGCGAGCAGCGAGGCGAGGCCTCCGCCGAGCGCGATCACGAAGTCCAGAAACAGCGTGGTGCGATCGAACGCGAGCCAGCCGTTGAACGCGATCTGCGCGCGCGCGAGGTCGTCGGCGCTTCCGCCGCGAGACCACAGCGCGAGCGCAGCGGCGGCCGCTGCGAAGTGCAGCATGGCCGTGGGCACAGACAGGCCGCCCTCTTCCTTCTGGAAGGCGTCGACCAGCATCATCGTGAACCCACCCACCGTGAGGATCACGATCGGCAGCAAGTACAGGAGCAAGTCCTTCATGGCTTCTTCAGCGCCTCGTCGTGAATCTCAGTGTGCCTGCTGGGCAGCACGCGCTTCGCGGCGCGGCGCAGGACGAATGTCGCTCTCGCTGAGCAGGTAGGCCCTTGGAGCGAGCGGCCGCGTGACGGCCTGTCGCTTCTGCTCGTACTGGTCGATCCAGCCCTGCACATCGGGCTCGATGCTCTTGGTGAAGTCCTGCGGGCGCAGGCCGATCCACAAGATCATGATCGAGAGGGGGATGAGACCGACGAGCTCGCGCTCGTTGAGGTCCTTGAGCTTGCGGTTCTTCGGGTTGTTGATCGGTCCCCAGAAGACCTTCTGCACGGCTTCGAGCATGTAGATCGCGCCGAAGAGCACGCCGAGCGCGGCGAGCCCTGCGTACAGCGGGCCGAGGCCGACGAACGACGGGCCCGAGCTGCGCTCGACGTGATACGGGATGCGCAGCAAATCCGCGGTGAACGACCCGGTGATGATCAAGAACTCTCCGACGAAGCCGTTGGTGAACGGCAGTCCGATCGAGCTCATCGTCACGAGGATGAAGAACACCGCGTACTTGGGCATGACCTTCGCGAGGCCGCCGAACTCGCTGAGGTCGCGGGTGTGGCGGCGGTCGTAGATCACTCCGACGAGCAAGAAGAGCGCGCCCGTCGAGAGGCCGTGGTTGACGCTCTGGAGCACGGCGCCCGTCGCTGCGGCGGGCGTGCGAGCGATGATGCCGAGCATCACGAAGCCGAGGTGGCTCACCGACGAGTACGCGACGAGCTTCTTGAAGTCCTTCTGGCGCCAGGCGACCGCGGCTCCGTATAGGATGCCCGCGCACGCGAGGCCGGCGATGGTCGGGCCGACCATGTGCGACGCGCCGGGGAAGAACGGCATCGCGAAGCGCATGAAGCCGTAGGTCCCGAGCTTGAGCATGACCGCGGCGAGGATCATCGAGCCGCCGGTGGGCGCCTCGGTGTGCGCGTCGGGCAGCCAAGTGTGCAGCGGAAACATCGGGACCTTGATCGCGAACGAGACCGCGAACGCGCCGAAGAGCGCGAGCTCGGTCCACCGCGGAAAGCCCAGGCGCATCAGGTCGAAGTAGTCGAACGAGTAGCGGTGGCTCGGGTCGAGCTCTTTGAACGTGACGACCATGTACACGATCGCGACGAGCATGAAGATCGAGCCCGCGAAGGTGTAGATGAAGAACTTCACCGCTGCGTAGACGCGGTTGGGGCCGCCGAACACGCCGATGATCAAGTACATCGGCACGAGCATGAGCTCCCAGAACACGTAGAACAGGAAGAGATCCAGCGCGACGAAGGCGCCGATCATCGCGCTCTGCAGGATGAGCATCGCGGCGATGTATTCCTTCTGCCGCGCCTTGATGCTGCCGAACGAGACGTAGAGCACGAGCGGCGTGAGGAACGTCGTCAGGATGATCATCCAGAGCGACAGGCCGTCGACGCCGACGTGGTAGCGGATGCCCATCGACGGGATCCACTCGACGTTCTCGACGAAGCGAAACCCGCGCGCGTAGTCGCTGCCGATCAAGAGCTGCAGGGACTTGCCGAACTCGAACAGTCCGACGATCAGCGCGAAGGCGCGGAGCAGTCCCGGCGACTGCCGAGGCAGAAAGAGCACGAACAACCCCGCGATCGCGGGGAGCCAGATGAGCACCGAGAGGAGGTGCCCAGGAGCGGCTGCTGCAGTGGTCGAATCCATTTTCGCGAAACCCTTGCTCGCCAGTTCAGCGAGAGCCGCCTTCGTTGGAGGGAAGTTCGACGTAACGGGTGACCGTCGTCGTCGTTCCGAATGCGTTGCGCACGCGCACCGCGACGCGGCACATGTTGCGACCGTCCGTGGTCTCGACGGGGGTGCACGTCCCGCTCTGGCGCGTGTCCGTGCCAAACGAGTCGCCCGCAGGCGCGAAGGTCCCGTCCCCGTCGATGTCCCACTGGTACGCGTAGCCGGGGCCGCCGTGGACCTCGACCGAGACGCGGTTGGCTCCTTCGGCGCGCGCCGAGAGAGCCGCGGTCGGCATCAGCCAAACCCACGCGAACATACCCACGATGCCGAGCGCGATGACCGCGCCGTACGTGTGAACGACGCCCGTCTGCGTCTTGCGAAGCAGCGCGCCGACGCCGCGCGGAATCGCGCCGACGAGGTTCACGAGGCCGTCGATGATCCAGCGGTCGATCACCCGCGCAGCGATCTCCGAGCAGAAGCGCAGCGGCCGCACGACGATCAGGTCGTACAGCTCGTCCACGCGCCACTTGTCCACGAGCAGCTGGTAGAGCGGACGCGCGCTGCTCGAGAGCTTGCGCGCCGGCTCGCCCTTCTGCAGCACGTAGACCCAGTACGCGACGCCAAGGCCCAACGCGAACGCGAGGAAGCCGCAGATCATCGCGATGATCTCAGCGCTGTGCACGCGGGCGTCGGTCATCACGAGGTTCCACTCGGTGATGGGCTTGCCCGTGTGCGTGGCGCTGCGGACGAGCCACTCGGCCCACACGCTCTCTTTGTGCGTGAAGAGGTACGGCAGGCCGACGAAGCCGGCGATCACAGACATGCCCGCGAGCACGTAGAGCGGTCCGTACATCACCGGCGGGTTCTCCTGGGGGGGATCCCAGGGATTGCCGTGGCCGTGGCCGTGGTCGTCGTGACCGTGCTCGTCGTGCGCGTGCGGGTCGTGGTTGGGGTAGTCGTCCTTGTTGAGCGACCAGCCCTTGAACTCGCCCCAGAACGTGAGGAAGAGCAGGCGGCACATGTAGAACGCCGTCATCGTCGCCGACAGGACCAGCACGACGAAGACGAACTTGCCGACCCACGCGTGGTTGCTGTTCTGCGACGCGAGCGCGCGGAAGAGGATCTCGTCCTTCGAGTAGAAGCCCGAGGTGATGAAGGGCGTTCCGATGATCGCGGCAGTGGCGATCAAGAAGGTGCGAAACGTGTGCGGCGTGTACTGACGAAGACCGCCGAGCTCGCGGAGGTCCTGCTTGTCGCGGCACGCGTGCATGACCGCGCCGGCGCCCAAGAACAAGCACGCCTTGAACATCGCGTGCGTGTACACGTGAAACAGCGCTGCGCCGAACGCGCCCACGCCCGCCGCGGCGAACATGAACCCGAGCTGGCTCACCGTTGAGTACGCGAGGACCTTCTTCAGCTCGTTTTGTACGAGCGCGATCGAGGCCGCGAAGAGCGCAGTCAGCGCGCCGGTGACGGCGATCAGCGCCATCACGCTCGGGAAGTTCACGTACACAAACGACAGGCGCGCGAGCAGGTAGACGCCCGCGGTCACCATCGTGGCCGCGTGGATGAGCGCCGAGACCGGCGTGGGGCCGGCCATCGCGTCCGGGAGCCACACGTACAGCGGCAGCTGCGCGCTCTTGCCCGTGCAGCCCACGAAGAGGAAGAACGCCGCGGCGCCGCCCCACGTGAACTCGGGCAGCACCTTCATCCAGAACTCGTAGATCTTGCTGTCCGTGCGACCGAACGAGAAGAAGTACGCGACGACGTCGTTGAACTCGGGCCGCTCGGAGAGCGCGGCCATCGCGTTGGAGCCTTCGACGCCGATCGAGTCGCGGATCGACGAGAACTGATAGCCGCCCGTCTTCCACGCGAGGATCGTCATCCCGAGGATGACGCCCACGTCGCCGATGCGGTTGACGATGAACGCCTTCTTGCCCGCCGTCGCATACTGCGAGTTGGTGAACCAGAAGCCGATCAGCAGGTACGAGCAGAGACCGACGCCCTCCCACCCCACGAAGAGCAGCACCATGCTGTCGCCGAGGATCAGGTTGAGCATCGAGAACATGAAGAGGTTCAGGTACGCGAAGTACCGCGCGTAGCCCTCGTCATGGCTCATGTACCCGGTGGAGTAGATGTGGATGAGCGTTCCGACTCCGGTGACGACCAGGAGCATCACGCCGGAGAGCTCGTCGAGCACGTAGCGCAGCTTGAGCTGCACCATGCCCGCGCCCACCGGCGCGCGAAACCAGTCCCACAGCACGTAGCTGAGCTGCACCGGACCGTGCGCGTGGCCTTCGGCCGGGTGCACGTGGGTGGTTCGGTACAGCGTGAAGTACGCGAAGAGAGAGAAGAGAAAGCTCATCGCCACTGTCGAAACAGCGGTGATGTAGACCCCTTCGCGGCCGATCTTCTTGCCGAAGAACCCGTTGATGATCGCGCCGAGCAGCGGGCTGAGCAGGATCAGTCCGAGGACGGCGTAGCGATCAGGGTTGGCCGAAACGAGGTTGCCAATCTGAGGCGAGACCTGGGCGAGGCTCGAAATCACGGCGCTCATTCCTTCATCAGGTTGGCGTCGTCCGTGCGGACGACCTTACGGACGCGGTACAGCGACAACACGATCGCCAGACCCAGCGCTGCTTCGGCCGCCGCGACGGCGATCACGAAGAACGCGAACACCTGCCCTTGATGCGGCACCGCTCCGCCTGCGTTGGCAGGCATCCAGCGGTTGAACGCGATCAAGGTCAGGTTCACCGCGTTGAGCATCAGCTCGATGCACATCAACGCGACGAGCGAGTTGCGTCGCACAAGAAAGCCCGCGGCGCCGATGGAGAACAGCAGCGCGGACAGGATCAAATAGTGGTGAATCTGGATCGTCACGAGTGGCCCTCCGCCTTCTTCGCGGTCGCCGGTGATTTTTTGTCGCTCGCCTCGTCGCGCTCCGCGAGCTTCTCGTCCGAGGTGGGGTCTGCGTCCGCCAGCGGACGGCGCTCGTGCTTGCCGCGCGCGATCGCGAAGGCACCGACCACCGCGATCACCAGCGTCACGCCGATGAGCTCGAAGGGGAGGATGCCTTGCTTGAACAGAAAGCTGCCGACCACGTTCATCGTGCCGTACGAGTCGGTGCGCTCAGGCATCGCCATCTGCACGTAGCGAACGGTGAACAGCAGCATGCCGCCGATGCCCGCGACCGCCGCTGCGGCAACCGCTCGCCAGCCGATCCCGCGCCCGTCCTGCGGCGAGTTCGCCGCGGGTCCGAGCAGCATGATCACGAAGACGAACAGGACGACCACCGCGCCCGCGTAGATGAGCAGCTGGATCACGCCCAAGAAGTGCGCGCCCAGGTTCAGGTACAGCGCAGCGAGCGCGACGATGTGGACGAACAAGCCCACCGCAGAGCGGATGGGGTTTCGCGAGAGGACGGTGCCGAGCGCGCCCAACACGGCCAGGGCCGCGAAGAACACGAAGACAACCATCTCGAGCGTCGTGCTGGGAGGTCGAAGCGTAGGCGTGGGCATGAGTGAAGCTGCGTCCGAAGCGGTGGGGCAGTGAGAGGGGTCGACGAGGGAGCGATCAGTGCGCGTGCGAGTGGGAGTCCTTCTTCGCCGCGGCGGCCTTGGGGGCGGACTTCACGCGCGCCTCGAACTCGCTCCGATACTTCTGGAGGAAGCCGAGCATGGGCATCGCAGCGCCGTCCCCGAGCGCGCAGATGGTGTTTCCCATGATGTTGTTCGCGACGTCGTACAGGTTGGCCAGGTCCTCAGCGGTGCCTTCGCCGCGCGCGAGCTTCTGGCAGAGCTTGTACATCCAGCCGGTGCCTTCGCGGCACGGCGTGCACTGCCCGCAGGACTCGTGCTTGTAGAACATCATCAGGTTTTCGGCGGCGCGGACCATGTCCGTGCTGTCGTCCATGACGATCGCGCAGCACGTGCCGAGCATGCTCCCGACGCCGCGGATCGTGTCGACGCCCATGGGCACGTCGATCACGCTCTTGCCGTGGTACGGGTGCAGGGGGCTCTTCTCGTCGGGCGCGTTGACGAGCTCGTCTTCGCGCAGCACTGGCGTCGAAGAGCCACCGGGGATCACGCCCTTCAGCGTGCGTCCGTCGCGCATGCCGCCGCCGAGGTCGAAGATGAGCTCGCGCAACGTGATGCCGACGTGCGCTTCGTACACGCCAGGGCGCTTGACGTGCCCCGAGACGCCGTACAAGCGCACGCCGCCGTCCTTGAGATGATGCAGCTTCGAGAGCTTCGAGAAGCTCTCTCCGCCCATCTCGATGACGGTGGGGATGGTCGCGATCGTCTCGAGGTTGTTGACGATCGTGGGCGCGCCGAACGCGCCGGCGATCGCGGGAAACGGCGGCTTGAGCCGGGGTTCTCCGCGCTTGCCTTCGAGCGAGTTGAGCAGCGAGGTCTCTTCGCCGCAGATGTACGCGCCCGCGCCGGGGTGCACGACGATGTCGAGCTCGAAGTCCTTGTCGAGCAGCTTCTTGCCGATGATCCCGGCCTTCTTGGCCTCGATCACCGCTTGCTGCAGACGGTGGATGGACTTCACGAGCTCGCAGCGAACGTAGATGTACACAGCGTGCACATCGAGCGCCCACGCCGCGATCATGCAGCCCTCGATGCACCGGTGGGGATCGAGCTCCATGAGCGTGCGATCCTTGAAGGTGCCGGGCTCGCCCTCGTCCGCGTTGATCACGAGGTAGTTGGGCTTCGGGGGGTTGGGCTTGAGGAAGCTCCACTTCATCCCCGCGGGAAACCCTGCGCCGCCGCGGCCGCGGAGGTTCGCTGCTTTGACCTCGTCGACGATCTGCGCCGAGGTCATGCCGAGCGCCTTGCGGAGGTTCTCGTAGCCGCCGCGGCTCTTGTAGACGTCGAGCGTCCACGAGTCCGCGACGCCGTAGTTCTTCGTGAGAATCTTTGGGTTCTCGACGGGCATGGTCACTCCTTCTCGCCGCGGAGGTAGAGCGAAGACCACTTGCCAGCGGCCTTCGGCGAAGACTTCTTCGCGCGCTCGATGACGGCCTCGACCGACTCGTTGGTGAGGTTCTCGAAGAAGTCGTCGTCGAGCTGGATCATCGGACCTTGGCCGCACGCGGCGAGGCACTCTGCCTTGAGCAGGGTGAACTCGCCGTCCGTGGTGGTCTGCCCGGCGTGGATGCCGAGGTGCTTCTCGATGTGCTCTTGGAGCTCCTTGGCTCCGCAGAGCTCGCACGAGAGCGTACGGCACACCCAGAGCACACGCTTGCCGGGTTTTTCTTTGAGAAACATCGTGTAGAACGTCACGACGCCCTGCACGTGTGCCCCAGTGACGCCGAGCTCTTGCGCGACGAAATCGATCACCTCAGGCGAGCACCAGCCCTCTTGCTCCTGACAAATGTGGAGCAGCGGGATGGTGAGCGCCTTCGCGTTTGGATAGCGGGGACGGAGCGAGTCGAGGATGGCTCTGCGCTCCGCGGAGAGAACGAACGCCATGAATGCCCTTCGGTGAAGAGTTGCTGACGAGCCCTCCTGCGCCACGGCAGGGGGGGTCGAAAGGCGCGGGGACGCTAGTCAATGCGCGTACGCACTGTCAACAACGGCCCGAGCGCATCTTTCGCCGCGCATTCATTGGGTTTCACGAGCGGGCCTTGAAGGGGGGTTCTGTCGCCTCGCGAAGAGGTGGCCCTTTGTGGGTCGCACGTAGTAGGGTGCGCGCCGCGTTCGGTGCGCGCTTGATTTCGATGCGCGAGGGTTGAAGGCTCTCGCGCGGGCGATCGAAATGAGCGCGGACCGAGCACGACGGAGGACTCTCGACGATGTTCTGTCCCAACTGCGGCACCCAGAACGCCGAAGACGCTGCGAAGTGCGCTTCGTGCGGAACCG
>JAAFIF010000172.1 GCA_013298625.1 Myxococcales bacterium | reverse complement strand
CGAGAGGATCTCGACGCGCTTGATCGAGTCGATCCCGAGGTCGGCCTCGAGCTCCATCTGCATCCCCAGCATCTCTGCCGGATACCCAGTCTTTTCGCTGACGACTTCGAGCATCACCTTCTCGAGGTCCACGCCCGCGCTCGGCGCAGGCGCGGCGGCCACGGGCTTCGCGGCGACCGGCGCAGCGACCGGCGCAGGAGCAGCGACAGGCGCGGGCGCCACGACGACAGGCGCAGCCACCACGACCGGCGCAGCGACAGGCGCAGGCGCGGGCACAACCACCGGCGCAGCAGCCGGCGCGGGAGCGGGCGCGGCGACGCTGTACGCCACCGGCGCGCTCGCAGGAAGCGCGACCGGCGCGCTCGCGGACGGCTCGATCGCGACCACGGGCTGGCCCGAGAGGATCGACGCGAGGCCGTTGAAGCTGCTCTTCGCCATGTCGAGGAAGGCGACCTGCGTCTCGGCCATCGCGCGCTGATACGAGGCGTGCGCCTCGATCGTCTGTCGCTGAGCCTCTTGATATGCACGCACCCACGCAAGCTGAACGTCATCACGCATCGGAGTCACCATCGGGTTCGAAGAGACAGTCTTGGTCGAGAGAGAGTGGTTGGCGGGCTTGCTCGGCGCGCTCGCGCTGACCTTCGCCGCTGGAGCTGCGGGCTGCGCCGCGGGAGCCTTCGCTGCAGGCGCAGCGGGCGCTACGGGCGCTGCTGCTTGCGTTGGCGCTGAAGCTGCCTTCGCTGCGGTCGGAGCGACGGCCACAGCAGGAGCCTTCGCCGCGGGCGCGACGTTGGCGTTGGGCTTGGGGAGCGCGGCGGCGCCGCCGGGCGGGGGATAGGGCTTTCCGTAGTTGCTGCCGTCGATGTGCAGCTCGAGCTTGGGCTTCGCCTTCGGCGCGACGTTGCTGCGGTCTTCGTAGCGCTCCCACAGCGGGGCGAAGTCGATCTTCACGCCGGCGACCGCGAGCTTCGCGAGCGCCTCGTGCAGCGCCGTGAGCCCGTTCTTCGCCTTGCGATCGGTGCTGATCGCCTTGTGCGCGCGGCCGGACAGGATACGTCCAACGAGATCCGTGAGCACCGCGCCCGGGCCCACTTCGACGAACGTGCGCACGCCGCGGGCATACATCGCTTCGACGACGTCCACGAAGCGCACGGGCAGCGCGAGCTGCGCGCCGAGGCGCTGGCGGATGGTGCTGTCGCTCGAGGGGTACGGGTCTGCGTCGGCGTCGCCGATCACCGCGATCGCCGGGCTCGTGACGGCGACGGTCTGCAAGAACTCCGTGAACGGCGCGCTCGAGGCGGACACCACGCTCGAGTGAAACGCGGTCGCGACGGGCAAGCGCTTCGCGGTGATCCCGCGCTCGGCGAGCTTCTTCTCGACCGCTTCGATGCCCGCGGTGCTTCCCGAGAGGACGACCTGCGTGGGGGCGTTGTGGTTGGCGACGACCACGTCGCTGACGGCCCACTCTTTCAAGAACGCGCGCACGGCGGCGACGTCGTGGACGACCGCCGTCATCGCGCCTGGGGTCTTGGCGGCGTCGCGCATGAGCTCTCCGCGGCGACGCGACGCGCTGACGAAGCCGTCGAAGTCGAGAGCGCCCGCGCAGTAGAGCGCCGTGAGCTCTCCGTACGAGTGGCCCGCGGCGCACGCGGGGCGCACGCCCAGGCGCTGCAGCGTGGCGAGCGTGGCGGCGCTGGCGAGGCCGATCGCGGGCTGGGCCCACTCGGTCGCGGTGAGCGCCTTCTGCTGCGCCTCGCGGTCCTCGTCGCTGAACACAGGCCGGGGAAACACCATCTGGTGCACGCCCACGCCGTCGAACGCGCGGTCCGCGGCGGCGTCCCACACGTCGCGCGCTTCGTCGCGCTCGATGGCGAGGTCCGCGCCCATGCCGACGTACTGCGAGCCCTGACCGGGGAAGAGAAAGCCGATTTCTCCCGGGTTTTCTCCGCACGCGTACGAGATGCCCGTCGGGACGTCGAGCGAGGCCGTGGGGCTCTTCTCGAGGTGCGCCGCGAGCTGCGAGAGCTTGGCCGCGAGGTCTTTGCTGTCCGTCGCGACAATGGCCGCGCGCGCGTCGAGCGCTGCGTCGAAGGTGCTCTGCGAGGCGCGAGCGAGGTCCGCGAGGACGCCCTCAGCGCAGCGCAGCGAGAGCTCTTTGGCGCTCTGCGCGAGGGCCGCGGGGGTCTTGGCCGAGAGCGCGACGAGCTCGCTCTGCGCCGAGCGAGTGCGCCACGCGCTCTTGGCCTTCGAGCCCGCGACGGGGACGAACTCTTCGACCGTGACGTGAAAATTGCTGCCGCCGAAGCCGAACGAAGAGACGCCCGCGCGCCGAGGGTGCGACGCGCCGCGGATCCACGGGCGAGCGCGGGTGTTGAGATAAAACGGGCTCTTCTCGATCTCGAGCTTGGGGTTGGGGCGCTCGACCTTGATCGTCGGGGGGAGGATCTTGTGGTGCAGCGCCATCACGGCTTTGAAGAGCCCCGCGGCGCCAGCGGACGCTTTGGTGTGGCCGATCTGAGACTTCACGCTGCCGAGGGCGCACCACTGTTTGCGCTCAGCGTTGGCCTCGCTGAACACCATGCGGAGGCCTTCGAACTCCGCGGCGTCTCCGGCGCGGGTGCCCGTCCCGTGCGCTTCGACGAGCTCGACGGTCTCGGGGCTGTAGCCAGCGACTTCGTAGGTGCGACGAAGGGCGCGCGCTTGTCCTGCGGGCAGCGGAGCGTAGACGCTCGGGCCGCGGCCGTCGCTCGACGAGCCGAGCGCGCGGATGACGCCGTACACGTGATCGCCGTCGCGCTCTGCGTCTTCCAAACGCTTGAGGGCGAGCATGGCGATGCCTTCGCCGAGCATCGTTCCGTCGGCGGCGTCGCTGAACGGGCGGCAATCGCCGGTGGGCGAGAGCGCCGGCGTCTTGCTGAAGCAGACGTACATCGAGATGTCGTTCATCGTGTCGACGCCGCCCGCGATGACGACGTCGCTCTGGCCCGTGCTGAGCTCGGCGACCGCCATCGAGAGCGCCGCCAACGCGCTCGCGCACGCCGCGTCAGTGACAGTGTTGGTCCCGCGAAGATCGAAGCGGTTCGCGATGCGCCCGGCCACCACGTTGCCGAGGAGCCCCGGAAAGGTCGCCTCCTGCCACGGGACGTAGTTGCTCGAGATCTTGTCGCACGCGCGCTGCACTTCGTCCTCGGGCAGCCCGCACTCGCGAAGCGCGCGCACCCACACGGGCCGCTGCAGTCGCGAAGCCATCGAGAGCATCAGCTCTTGCGCCGAGGTCACGCCCAGGATCACGCTCATGCGCTCGCGATCCATCTCGACGAACTGCGAGCGCGAAGCGTCTTCGAGCACCTTCTGCGCGACGATCAGCGCCAGCAACTGCGAGGTGTCCGTCGCAGGAATCGTGTTCGGCGGAATCCCGAAGGACAACGGATCGAAGCTCGTCGGCTGGATGAACGCGCCGCGTCGCGCGTAGGTCTTGTCCTGCGCCTTGGGGTCCGCGTCGTAGTAGTCCTCGATCAGCCAGTGCGACGCCGGAACGTCCGTGATGAGGTCGCGTCCCGCGAGGATATCCCGCCAGAACCCCTGCGCATCGTTCGAGCCCGCGAAGAGCGCGCTCACGCCCACGACCGCAATGGGAACCTGCTTACGTTGCATGGTCCCGTTGGTACCACCCGCGCCCCCTCCCCCTCGGTCATCGTTGTGTCACCAACCGTTGAAACCCCTGTGTTTCTCAGTTCGTCCGTGACACAGCGCGGCGAAATCCCCGGGCGGGTTTAACTCCCGTCAACGACGGACCGACTGTGCATGCGTGCCGACGCGCCCTCCTCCCCGTCGGCATCTACACAGGAGTTGCTTGATGTTGCCACGCACTGCGATCGCGTTGCTGTGCGCGCTGTCCGCGCACGCGCTGCGACCGGCCACCGCGCGCGCAGAGATCATCGTGCCCGAGCGCGCGAGGCTGGGTGACCCCGTCGAGCGCCCCGCGTTTCGCGCGGCGTGCGCCCACTACTACGACCTCAACGTCAACAGCGACGGGATGGGCAACGACAACCACACGCCCCTCGGTCACGAGTATCTCTTGCGCTACGCCGCGAGCCCTCCGCCCGGCGGAGTCACCGCCGAGGCGCTGCGCGCGCTGCCCACGCTCGACCTGTCCCACCATCGCCGCGGCTGCTACTCGCTCGGCGAGACCCCGGGCGGCGCCGTGTGGCCGACGGACAACACCGGATCGCCCACGGGCGTCGTCACCATTCGTGGCTTTCTCAACGTGCGCGGCCCCGCCGATCAGCCCGTGCGCTGGACGCTCGCCCTCGCCGCCAACGACTCGACCCGAGTCTACATCGGCGACACCCTCGCGCTCGAAGAGTACTGGGGCGACGAGACGCGGTGGAAGAAGTTCGTTCACCTGCAGTTTCCCAGGCCCGGCGTGTATCCGCTGGCGATCGACAACGCCACCAACCACGTGTGCAACCTCGACCCCATCGAGCTCTACTACGCGCCCGGCTCGCTGGCTGGACTTGATAACGTGTGCGCCTGTGGCCCCGGCTGCGCCTTCGACAGCGCGGGCTGCTCGGACCAGGTCGCCACCATCCGCAGCCGCGGCCCCTTTCGCTTGATCGACAGCGCGCTGCTCATGGCCCGCCCCGACGGCAGCGTCCCCCCGTCGCTCGCGCAGTGCACGCGCACGGTCACCGTCGTCGACCCCGCCGCGCCCGAGACGTACCTGCAGTGCCTCAGCGACCGAGACTGCGCCGCACCGACGCCCGTGTGCTCGGACAGCAACGCCTGCGTCTCGGGCTGCGGCAACGCGCGGCTCGACGCCGGAGAGACCTGCGACGACGGCAACGAGCGAGACGGCGACGGCTGCGATCAGCGCTGCGTCATCGAACCCGGCTTCGCGTGCACAGCCCCCGTCGACCTCGTCGCCAACGCAGCGTTCGACGCGGGCGAGACAGGGTGGACCGAAGCCGGCGCGCGCGTCGAAATCTCGCGCGAAAACCAGCGCGGCGGCGTCGACCCGAGCAACTTCGTCGCCGACATCGACAACACCGCGGACTACAACGGCGGCCCGCGACGGCTCGCACGCGCGCTCGCGCTCACCGCAGGCGAGCGGTACTCCGTGGCCCTTCGCTATGCGCGCGCGTTCGAAGCGCCCGACACCGTCGGCGCGATCGTCGAGATCAGCGCGAGCGACCTCGGCCAACACACGGTCACCGTCGCAGGTCCGACCTCGTTTCGCTCGACGATTCGCAGCTTCGTCGCGACGGGAGCCGCCGCGATCCTCTCGGTGCGACACGACCCCGCGCGCTTCGCCAGCGCCGCCCCCAACGGCGTGCTCGTCGACGACGTGTCCGTCTGGCAGCCCGGCACGTGCGCAGCGCTCGACACCGATCGCGACGGCATCGAAGACCCCATCGAGATCGAGCGCGGCACAGACCCTCGCAGCCCCGACAGCGACCGAGACACCGTCCTCGACACCGACGAATTGGGCCCCGCGCCGACGTTCTCATCCATCGACACGGACCGCGACGGAACCATCGACGCGCTCGACACCGACAGCGACAACGACTGCGCGTACGACGGCGTCGACCGCGACACAAACCGCACCGATGCCCGCGCGCCCAACGTCGAGGCCGACGACAACTGCTCGAGCGCCGCGCCACACTGCGATCGCACGCGAGGCGTGTGCATGCCCCTCGGACCCATCGTCGTCGTGCGAGACAGCGGCGTCGATCATCGCGTCGAGGCCGGCGTCGACGCCGGGTTGGATGCAGCGCGCCCGCAGTCGTCGATCGCCGGTGATGGCGCGTGCGCATGCAGAGCGAGCCTCGCCGCACACCACTCGCAAAGCTCGTGGCGATTCGCCCCGCTCGCGATCGCGTGGGCGCTGCTCGCGCGCAGAGAGAGGCGTCGACGCGCTCGGTAGCGAGACCAACGGCGATTCCGATGATGGAGAACGCGCCGCCCCCCTCGACGAGCGCACCCACTTCGCGGCACAACGTGCGTTGGAGAACCATCGCACATGAAGCGAAGAGTGCCTGTGCTCGGACTGCTGCTGGCGGTCTCAGCGATTCCTTCGACCGCCATGGCGGTCATCACCATCCCCGCCGCGTCGAGGCTGAGCGCGCCGGTGGCGAGCCCCGCGTACCGCGCGGCGTGCGTCCACTACTACGACCTCAATCGCAACGCCGACGCGATGGGCAACGACAATCACACGTCGCTCGGCCACACGTTTCTCGTGAACTACGCGCTGATGCCGCCGATGGGCGGCGTCCTGCGCGACGCGCAGCGGGCGATCACCACGATCGACCTCACGCACCACCGAGGCAGCTGCTATTCGCCTGGAGAAACACCGGGCGGATACGTCTGGGCCACCGACCCCACCGGCGCTGCATCGGGCGTCGTCACGATCCGCTCGTTTCTCAACGTGACCGGCGCCGCAGGGACGCCCGTCACGTGGACCTTCGCCCTCGCGGCCAACGACTCGACCCGCGTTCGCATCGGGACGACGCAGATCCTCGAGCAGTATTGGGCGGACGCGACGCGGTGGAAGAAGTTCATCCACGTGACCTTTCCCGAGCCCGGCGTGTACGCGCTCGAGGTCGACAACGTCACCAACCACAGCTGCAACCTCGACCCGGTCGAGCTCTACTACGCGCCGAGCGCCATCGCTGGACTCGATAACGTGTGCGCCTGCGGTCCCGGCTGCGCGTTCGACGCCGCGGGTTGCCTCGAGACCACGCAGTCCATCGTGAGTCGTAGCCCTGCGCTGCGCTTGCTCGACAGCGCCGTGCTCATGGCGCGCGCGGACGGATCGGTTCCTCCTGCGGCGGCCAACTGTAGCCAGGTCGCGCAAGTGGTCGATCCTGCAGCGCCCGGGACGTTCTTGGGCTGCCTGAGCGACAGCGACTGCCTCGCGCCGACGCCGGTGTGCGGCGCGATGAACACCTGCGTTTCGGGCTGCGGAAACGCTCGGCTCGACCGCGGCGAAGCGTGCGACGACGGCAACGTCACCGCCGGCGACGGCTGCAGCGCGACGTGCGCGATCGAGCTCGGCTACGCGTGCACCAACCCCGTCAACGCCCTCCGCAACTCGTCCTTCGCCATGGGCGCCACCAGCTGGAACGCAGGCGGCACCCTGGTCGAGACAAACCCCGAGACCACCTACGGCGGACGCGACGCGACCAACATCACCGCCGAGCTCGACGATCAGCCCGTCGCGCTCGCGCAAGACGTCGTGCTCACCAACGGCACGCGCTACGCGCTCTCGCTGCGCTACGTGCGGCGCAACGTCGCGCCCAACCCCATGCGCGCGTTCGTCACCGCGACGGGCACCGACCTCGGCAGCGTCACGCTCAGCGCGACGGGACCGTTCGTGTACCGCTCGTTCTTGCGCACGATCACCGCGACCGCGGCGAACGGCCGCGTCTCGCTTCGTCACGACCCGACCTCGTACTCGAGCCCGCAGAGCCTCGGCTTCATCGTCGACGACGTCGAGCTGTGGGCCGCGGGGACGTGCCGCGCGATCGATACGGACATGGACGGCATCCCCGACCTCGTCGAGACCGCCATCGGGACCAACCCGATGAACCCCGACACGGACATGGACGGCGTCCCCGACGGAAGCGAAGTGGGCGCAGGCCCCATGTTCGCCACGATCGACACCGACGGCGACATGCGACACAACGCCCTCGACCCCGACGACGACGGCGACGGGATCAACACCCGCGACGAGCTCGGCACGGGCGGCGCGATGGCTCCGCAGAACAGCGACAGCACCGTTCCCATGGGACAGGGCGCCGCCGATATGCTGCCCGACTACCTCGACCCTGACGACGACGGCGACAGCATCCCGACGTCGGTCGAGCGCACGCTCGCAGGGATGACCCCGGATCCCGACGGCGACATGCTCGCCGCCTGGCTCGATCGCGACAGCGACGGCGACACGGTGTTCGACCTGGTCGAAGCGGGCGCGACGCCGGCGACGCCCGCGAACAGCGACATGGACCCGACGCGGGACTTCCTCGATCTCGACAGCGACAACGACTGCGTGCCCGATCGCGACGCGCGTGAAGCGGGCGCTGCGCGCACGAATCCCGCGGTTCCTGCGATGAACGCGAACGCCAACTGCGCCGCTCCGACGCCCGTGTGCAACACGACGGCGGGCGTGTGCGTGGGCGACACGGACAGCGACATGGACGGGATTCCCAACCTCGACGAGGTGCGCATCGGATCGGATCCGATGAACCCCGACACCGACGGTGACGGGCTGCGCGACGGCCTCGAAGTCGGCGCGGGCCCTGGATTTTCGCTGATCGATACGGACGGCGACATGCGTCCCAACTTCAACGACGTCGACGAC
>JAAFIF010000075.1 GCA_013298625.1 Myxococcales bacterium | reverse complement strand
GGCGCGCGGGATGGTCCCAGCGCTGGTCCCTCCCATGGTCCCAAGCATTGAAAGAAAACTCCCGATGACCGCAGAAAAGACCGCTCAGACTGAGCCCCGCGACGTATCACCACCGTCCCACTCGCCATGAAACGCGATCGGCAGCAGCGGCAGCGGCACGCTCGCAACAGGGCCCTGATCGATCGCGCTCGCGTCGAACACAGCCAGCGTCGTGCGCTCGTTGATGCCGTCGGACAACAACACCATCACGTGACCGCGATCCTCGTTCGCAGCGTCCGGCGCAAACAGCGGCTCGCCCACGAAGACATCCTCGGGCGCGGTCCACACTTGCGGAGCGCGCGCGGGATCGCGTGTGTCCACGCGAACGATCGAGTCGAACGGGTCGCTGTACCGGGTGTCCGCCCGCGTCGCTCCGAAGATCAGCGCGCTCTCGACGCCGTCCTTCAACGGATGCACCCGCGGAAAGTCCACCCCGTGCGGGACGAGCTTCTCCCACGTCGCGCGCTGCGCCCCCTCTGCGATCCGCGCTCGATACAGCCGTTGCGGCTTGCGCACGTCGGGCAGCGCCGGGTCGAACGGCGTGTGCGGCCCCGTGTATCCAAACTCTTCGCCGAACTCGAAGCGATGAAACACACACGCGTCGACGACGACCTCTGCCCCGCGCTGAAACGCGTTGGCGAAGTGCACGACGAACACGCGATCGGGCGCCTCGATGACCCGCATCGGCGCCGATCCCTTGCGCGGGATCAGGTAGAACATCCCCGGTTTTTGCTCGTCGATCGCCACCGAGCGCAGCAGCGTCGAGGTCCCGAGCGCCATCTTGGCGAGCTCTCCCAGCTTCATCTTCAGCGGGTTGGCGCCGAGCACGTAGTAGTCGGGCGTGAGCGCAAAATCGTGCGCGAAGAGCGAGCCCTCGACGGTGACCTCGCGCGACGAGAGCACCTTCGCGCTGCGATCGACCTCGCGAAACGTGATCTTCGTGTTGCGGCCCATCGTCAGGCTGCAGAGCACCAGGCGATCCTGCGCGGCGTCGTAGTGCATGTGCGCGAGCGTCGCCTGTCCGTTGATCGCGCCGCCGAAGCTCTCTTCGCCCAGCGTCTCGAGCGTCGCAGCGTCGAGCGCGTGCGGCGCGCCGCCCTCCCAGCCCGCCAACAGCCTGTCGCCCCAGCGAACAATGGTGGTATTGGCGACGTTGCGGGGCTTGCCGAAGCCGATGTTCTTCCACGGAGCGTCGTCGATGTTCGTCGCGAAGCCGCGGTGCACGAGCCTCTTCGCCGCGGATTCGTCGCGGTACACCTGCGTCTCGACGAAGCGCGCACGCACGCGGCACCCGCCGTCCTTCGCAAACTCGAAAGCCCTCACGTACCCGTGACCGTCGAACGGATGCGCGATGCGCCCGCCGATCTTCGTCCACCCCGGGCCGTTCGAGAGGACTCTACCTCCCTGCAATACTCCCGGGATTTCTCCGGTGATCTGCGACGCAGAGACGGTCAGGTCCAGCGAGCCCGGGCTCGCGGCCATAGCGGTGTTCCACGAGCGAGCGCGGCGAGAGAGCGTACGTGCGGCGTCCATCAGTGCCGGCGATCGTAGCGCGGCGAACGCCGTCTGCACCGCGCACTCGTCCAGCGACCGACGCGATCGTGACGGAGCGGTCCACCGATGGTCCACCGACGCCCAATCCCGGACCTGTTGGCTGAAGACCGCACGCCATACCCATTGCGCGGCGATCAACGCACACGAGGTCACACCATGTTCTCTGCCGAACTCATGCTCGAACCGTTTTCGCTCTTCGCCTCCATGCGAGAGAGCCAGCCCGTGCTGCACGTCGAACAGCTGGGAGCCTATCTGCTCTTTCGCTACGCCGACGTGAAGCGCGCGTACGAAGACCACGCCGTCTTCTCATCGAACAACCCGCTGCGACAGCCCTCCAACAGCCCGATCGTCGAGACGATGATCTTTCGTGATCCCCCAGAGCACAGCCGCCTCAGGGCCCTCGCGCAGTCCGCGTTCACCCCCAAGGCGATCGCCGCGATCGAGCCCCGCATCGAAGACATCGCGCGCGCGCACATCGACGCGATCGCCTCGCCAAACGCAGACTTCGTCCAGCTCTTCTCAGCGCCGTTTCCCGCGCTCGTCATCGCCGAACTGCTGGGCGTCGACGCCTCGCGACGGGCGCAGTTCGTCTCGTTCGCAAACGACATCGTCGCGTCCGTGCTCGTCCCCGACGTCCTCACCAACGTGCTCGACGAGTTTCAGCGCTTCGCCCGAGCGATCGTCGAAGAGAAGCGATCACACACAGACAATCGCCTCCTCTCGCAGTGGCTCGCGAACCCAGACACGACCACGGAAGAAGTCGTCGGCCTCGCTGTCTTGCTGCTCGTCGCAGGGCACGAGACCACCACCAATCTGCTCAACAACACCGTCCGCTGCCTGAGCGACGCGCCCCACGTGAAGCAACGACTGATCGAAACCCCCGAGCTCGCTCCCCGCGTGATCGACGAGGTGCTTCGCTTTCGCGGGCCCGTGCTCGCAGCGTTTCGACGCACTCGCACCGCGGTCGTCCTGTCGGACACGACCATCCCCGCCGACAGCCTGGTGCTGCCCCTCATCGGCTCTGCCAACCGCGATCCCTCCGCGTTCGCAAACCCCGACGTCTTCGACCCAGACCGCTCGACCCGCGGCATGCTGAGCTTCGGCTCTGGAATCCACCGATGCCTCGGCGAACCGCTCGCCCGCCTCGAGACGCAGCTCGCGCTTCGCTTACTTCTGAAGCGATATCCAGCGCTTCGCGTCGATCCGTCTCGCCCCATCGAGCCCATCCTCTCGCCCGTGGTTCACGGAGCCCGATCGCTCCCGGTGGTGGTGTGACATGCGCCAGTCCTATCGCGTCGAACGCGTCGCTCCAGACGGGTCCCGCGCCGCGGTCATCACCCTTCGCTGCGCGCTGCCTGCGCTCGTCGGACAGTTCGTCACCCTCGACGTCACCGTCGAGAGCATCACGCTTCGTCGCTCCTATTCGATCACCTCCGCCCGCCCCTCGGAGATCGACATCATCGTCAAGCGCGTCGAGGGAGGCCGCGCGTCGAACTGGCTCGTCGAACACACGCGGCCCGGTGACCTGCTGCACGGAGAAGCGCCCGCGGGATTCTTCGTCTTGCCCGCGATCCCCACCGAGACGCACCGCTTGTTCATCGGCGGTGGAAGCGGGCTCTCGCCGCTGATCGGCTTGCTCGAGCAACACCTCGAAGGCCCAGGCTCGGCCACGCTGATCGCGTGCGACCGCGACGAGCGGCAAGCCATCGGCAGAGCGCGCCTCGACGCGCTGCTCGCGCGATCGCCGCACCGACTGCGCTGGCTGCGTTTCATCGACGACGGACCGCTCGACGCACGGTCCGAACGAGGTCCGCTGACCGCGACGCGCCTGAGAGACATCGTGAGCGCCGGCCGCCCGCTGCACAGCGCGTTTCTGTGCGGCCCCGACGGGCTGCAGAACATGGCAGCGGCCACGATCGCCGACGAGCCCCTCGTCGAGGTGCGACAAGAGAGGTTCGTCGTCGACGCACGCGAGAGCGTCCCGTGCGTCATCGAAATCGCAGGCCACCCGGCGATCACCGCGCGCGCGGGACAGTCCGTGATCGACGCGCTCGAGAAGAGCGGATTCGCCACCGAGTCGAGCTGCCGCGCCGGTCAATGCGGGAGCTGCAGGCTTCGCCTACGCGACGGGATCGTCACGCACTCGACAGACGAAGGGCTCACGCCGAAGCAGCTCGCCGAAGGGTGGATCCTTCCGTGCGTCGCGTACGCACGCAGCGAGCGGATCAGCTTGAGCGTCGAGTGACCAACGCGCTGCTCTTGCGCAGCGATCGCCGCAGCGACTCGACCAACGCTTGCGCATGGCGCCCCGCAGGCGTGCGATCCAAGCGCTGAGGCGTCACCAGAAACACCTCGCCGTCCAGCCCTACCGCGTGCTCACCCTGATCGAGCACCCACTCGATCGGCGGGGTCGGCCTCGTGAAGAACGGAAGCAGGCCCACGGCTCTTCCGTCGCTCACCATCTGCCGAACGACGTCGATCCCGTTCGCAACGAACCACGGCGCGATTTCGACCGCACCTCCGCCGTTCAACGGCCACGATCGAGGCCCTGGGCACCCCGGCAGCGAAATCGCTACCACGCGGTGCTCGCCGAGCTCTCGCGGGTGCGCTGGTCGCCCGTGCTGCCGTACGTACGACTCGCTGACGCAGCAGCGCCACGCGATCGGCCCGAACCGCCGGACCAGCAGCGACGGCGACGACGGCCGCTCGAACGCCACCACGAGGTCGAACCCGTCATTCAACGCGTGCACCGCGCGATCGACGTTGACCACCTCGATCGTCAACGAGCGCAACGTCGCGATGTCTGCCTCGCTCAACAGCGGCTCGACCATCGTCCACGAGAACCCGCTCGGCAACGCGATGCGCAGCCGCATCGCCCGCGAACGAGCGTCTCGCACCCCATCGACCAACGCCCTCGCCGCGAGCAAGAGCTCTCTGCTGCGCATCGCGATCTCTCGCCCGAGAGGGGTCAGTCGCACCGCTACGCCCGAGCTCAGAAGCAGCTCCGCGCCGAGCTCTTGCTCGAGCTGCTGCAAGCGACGACGCACAGTGCTGCGGGGCATCGCGAGCCGTGCGCTCGCCTCGCGCAGCGAGCTCGACTCGGAGAACGCCACAAGGATGCGCAGCGCATCGAGGTTGGGCAGAGGCTCAGGCATGGATCGGCTGAGCCCCATTGTGCACAGCGCGTCGGCATCGTCGACAACGCGCGATCGGCTCGCGACGCCGATTCGTGCGCGTCCGTCACCGCAGCTCGACCCGCACGTTGGTCGCGATCGTCCCTCCGTTGACCGTGCAATCGCTGCCCGCGATCACCATCAGCGCCCGCTGCGCAGGGTCGAACACCACACCTGCGCTCTCGCGGCCGAGCCCGCGCGTCACACCCTCGACGCGCATCGCGCCGAGCAGCGCCTCGCGCACGCCCGCCCCCTCGGGACGCAGCAGCCACACTTGATCCGCGCAGCGCCCGCCCACCACGACGAACCCGCACCCAACCGGGTCCCACTCGAGCGCGTCCCCCGAGCGAGCCAGCACGTCGGCAGCGCCGGTGAGCTGCGTCCACCGCGGACGTTCACCGGCAGAGAGCTGCCACACGCGTCGATCGTAGCCTTCGCGCGTGAGCCCGCTCACCAGCACCAACGCGCCCGTTCGCGGGTCGATCCCGCCCACGCGGCCGCTCGCCGCCGGAGGGCTCTCTGCGCCCGCGACCAGCTCGGTCCAACGCGCGCGATCTCCCTCCAAGCGCAGCGCCCACGTCACGCCGAAGGGTCGAGGGTCCGCCGTGTCGATCCCGCTTCCGCCGTGGACGATCACCGCGCGTCGCGCGCTGTCGAACACCGCCGTCACGCCCGAGCTCGCGCCGCCCGGATGCTCGCCCACCTCGCTGAATCGCAGCGCGTCATCGCTGACCTCCACGCGCAGCACGCGGCTCGTCCATGCCCCGCCCGAGAGCATTCCCCCGACGATCAGCGCGGTGCGCCCCGGCTCGATCCACGCGGCGTGCGCGCTGATCGCGAGGTCCACCGGGCTCTCGCCCATCGCGCGAACAGCGCCGTCCGTGCTCGACACGGCATACACAGCGCGCGAGAACATCCCGCCCGAAGGAAGCCCGCCCAACACCAACGCCCTGCGCCTCGTCGGATCGTGAAGCACCACGGGGTACAGCCGCGTCGGCCCTCGGACAACCTGCAACGTCCTCGGCGCAGCGAGCGCCTCGCCGTCGCATCCCGCCTCGATCCGCGCAGGACGATCCAGCACGCGATCCACGGACGCATCCAAGTTCACGACGGACTCTGCGCCTGCGTCCCAAGGAGTCCAGTCGAGCGCTTCGCGATCGATCCCCGATCGCGCTCCGCACGCACACACATTCAAGACAACTGACAGCGTCCATCCCCTCACGGAACCCACCGCAGCACCTCCGTCGCAAACTCGAACCGCTGTCCGTGTCGACCGCCCACCACGTACAGCGCGCAGTCCGACCACACGCTCGCGGCCTCGCGGCGCGTCGCAGCCAACGGCGGAGGCTCCGCGGCGAACCATCGATCCGCGCGCGGATCCCAGCGCCCCGCGCTCGCCTCTCCCGTTGCTGTGAGCGTCCACACAAACACGTCGCTGCCCGTCCACGCGCTCCAATGCGCAAACGACGTCGTTTCACTGGATGCCCCCGGCGCGCCGAGCCCGCTCACCGGCAACCACTGGTCTGGCCCCGCGAAATAGCGCCCTCCCGTGCGCACATTCCATCGATTGTAGCCGCCCCACACCCACATCGAGTCGCCGATCCACAGCGCGTCGTGCCCCCATCGCCCGCTCGCGGCGCGGACCCGCGAGACGCCGCTCCACTGCCGCGCGAGCACGTCGAAGCGCCAGCCATCGTCGCGCGATCCGCCGGTCGAGCTCGTCGCGTCGCTGCCGCCCCACATCGTCACCGAGCGACCGTCGGCCACCAGCGAAAACGCGGCTCGCGCGTTCTGCTCGCGCGGCGCCTGCACGCTCTCCCAGCGATCGGACCGCGGGTCGTACAGCGCAAACTCGTTGTGATCGCCCTCGCTGACGCCCGCAGCGACGAACACCATCCCCGCGACCGCCGCCGCGCGCTGCACAAACGTCCGCGGCGCCCCGTCCATCGAGACCTCTCGCGCCGTCCCGTCGAGCGCCAATCGAACGCCGCGCCCCGCGCGTCCGAACTCGGGCCCGAGCCACACGAAGAACTCCCGCGCCTCGGGCATCCACGCCGCGGTCATGCTCCTCGACGCCACGCTCGTCCACGCAGCGCCGAGGCGCGTCCATCGCCGCGTCTCGTGCTCGTACCGCCAGTTGTCCGTCGCCGTGTTGTCCTCGCCGTACCCACCGATGATCGCGATCGACCTGTCGAACGCCAGCACCTGCGCCCCTGCGCGCCTGCTGAATCCCGGTGGATGCTCGATCACCTCCCAGCGCCCGCGCCCCGTCCCGTCGCCCCTCGAGCATCCCTCGATCGGTCCGATCGTCGCGTCATCGAGCCACACATCTCGCCCCTGCGCCGGAAGATCTCCGCGCACGTTCGCCCCGCACGCAGCCAGCGCAACAGCAAACCCCAGCCCGAGCCACTCCACGCCGACACGCACCCGAGCGATCATCGCGAAGCAGTACACCACGACACGCGAGCGAGCGCGCTCATTGGGCCCAGCGCACGCAATTCTGCGTGATGATTTGCCTGTAAGATCGTCGCCACCCATCGCGTATCAACGAGCATGAAGCGACTGTCCCTCGCGCTGCTGTCCTCCCTCGCGCTCTCGGCCTGCACCAGCACCGCGTCCCTCCTCGCGCGCTCGACGATGACCCCGATCCCGCACACCTGCACGGTGACCGAGCTCGGCTACGACCGCCCCGATCGGCAGTCGCCGCCGCGACAGTCGCGCTGGGCCTTCGACGCTCGCTCCAACCTCGTCGAGCACGACTACAACCCCGAGTACCACTCGCGCGCACGACTGCTCTTTCGCCGCGACACCACAGGAAAACTCCTCGCGATCGACTACCGCTACGACCGGCGCGCCGAGGACTTTCCGTGCGCCAGCGAAGACGGCTGTTATGTGCCCGCGCTGAGCGCGCAGGGACGCGTCGAGATCGAGTACGAAGCGGGACGCATCGTGCGTCGCGTGGACGCGCGCAGCAGCGCGCCCCTCCGCATCGACTCGTGGCAGTACGATGCGCGAGGGCGACTCACCCAGCACGACGCACCGAGCGGAACGGAGCGCTTCGAGTACGACGCCTCACCCCGTGTCCGTCGCCGCGCGTGGAGCTTCTCGCACGGCCACGGCGACGAGCTCTTCGTCTACGACACAGCCAATCGCCTCACCGAAGTGCAACGACAGATGTGCGGCTCCATCTGCGGAGCCCGCCAATCGCGGCGCCTCTCTTACACAACGCAGGGATGGCTCGAGCGCGTCACGCACCCCGAAGGCAGCGTCGAGACGTATCAGCACGACGACGCAGGGCACATCACCGCGCGCGGCGACGGGACCAACACTCGCACCTGGTACCGCTACGACGACGACGGTCGCATCCTCGCGTGGGGCGCGGGCGAGCAGCCGATGCGCGAGCTTCGCTACGACGGCGCCTGCGCCAACGCAGCGGCCATCAACAGCGCGATCGTCGGCGACGTGCGTGCAGACTCCGCCTCGCGCGTCGACGAGGCCGCGATGACGCCCACGTTTCCGTGAGCGTGCTACGGTCACGACTGATGGGCGATTCGCAGAGAATTCCGACGGTGGGGCCGTTTCGAGCCGAGCAGCTCAAAGAGGGTGACCGCTACGAGCTGGCCTCCGGACACGCGATCTACTGCGCGCCTGCAGGCGGTCGCCACGGCGGCGCCAACGCCACGGGCGCGCTCGTCCTCGGCAGCGACCCCAAAGTGACCGAGGTCGGCGTCGACGTGGGCTACAGCGCGCTGCCCGACGAGCTTCGCGCGCCCGACGTCTCGGTGGGAAACGTCCCCAACGCGCCCGGATGGGTCGCCGGCGTCCCGCCGCTCGCCGTCGAATACGCGGACACGGGCACCAACGAGAGCGACCTGAAGAACAAGATCGAGGCTCTTCACCAACACGGGACGCGTTGGATTTGGGTCGTTCGACTGCACGGCGAGCGCGTGGTGCAGGTACACGAGGCCGGCGCCGCGATGCGCACCGCGCGAAAGGGCGAGCTGCTCGAAGCCCCAGGCGTCCTCGCCAACCCCGTCCCCGTCGAAGCCCTCTTCGAGCGAGAAGCGGCCCTCGACACCACGCTGCGCAACCTGCTGCAGCGCAGGGGCATCCCGTCGCTCGAGCGCGCGCTCGGAGACGCGCGACAAGAAGGCCGCGAAGAAGGCCGCGAAGAAGGCCGCGAAGAGGGCGAGCTTCGCGCGCTTCGCCGCTCGGTCACAGACCTGTGCGACGTGCTCGGCATCGATTCAACGAGCGAGCGCTCGGCCCAGATCGAAGCCTCCGATCGAGCCTCGATCATCGCGCTCATCGCCGCGATCAAGCGCGATCGCGCCTGGCCCGGACGCGAGTGACGCGCTGCCCCTCGAGCATCATCACTGCACGCGCTGCAACACCACCACCGGAGCGCTCTCTCCTCCGCCCCTCGACACCGCGCGCAGCCGCTCGTCTTCCCCCACGGACAGCCGCAGCACCCGCGAGCTGCGCCCGTGCTCGCCGTTCGCCAACTCGACCACACACTGCCCGTCTTGCTCGCTTCGCTGCGTCACTCGCTCAGTGCCCACGGATTCGCGCGCGAGCGACTCGCCCGTGAGCGTCCACCGCTCTCTCAGCGCCGCCGCGCGAAACACCGCCTGAAGCTCTGGCGAAGCGCCCGCCACGCCTTCGATGCGCTCGCCCTGCCAGCGCCCGAGCACTCGCTCGCACATCGGCTGCGGCCGCTTGCACGCCCCGAGCACGCCCAGCGCCACACTCAACAACAGCACGCTTCGCTTCGCCATCACCGCCGCTCGTTCTACACGCCCGCGCACCACGCCGCGAGCGCTAGCGAAGCAGCGCCACCAGCGCAGGACCGAGGTCCACAAACGGCCCCGAGCCCGTCTCCCACGAGGCAGCGATCAGCGACGGGTGCTCGCGCGCCACGCGTATCCGCCGATCGTAGTCGTCGACCAATCGCTGCTCGGTCTGCAGCCCCGACACCGCGTCGAGCGCCCCTCGCCTGCGCTGCGCGCTCACGGCAGGCCGCGTGTGAATAAACACCGTCCGCGGGGCCGCGCGCAGGCACTCGGCCCACAGCGCGTCGATCACTGGGCGCTGCGAGCCCTCCCTCGCCCACGCGCCTTCGTAGAGGTACGCGTGCAGCGTGATCCACCCGCGGTCACTCAGCAGCAGCCCCGCCAGCCCGTCCCTCTCGCGCGCAAACTCGTCGCGCACCGACGCAGCCCGCGCGATCAGCCAGCGCGCCACGCGCTCGTTCGCCTCCGCGCTCGACTCCATCATCGGAACGCCCCCCGCGTACCCCTGCTCCTGCGCCCACGCGTTGCCCTCGTGAAAGAGCGCGTGCGTCCGCACCACCCAGCGCTCGGCATCGAGCAGCGCGAGCGCGCTGGCGATCGTCGTGGTCTTTCCGGCGCCCTTGGTGCCCTCGACACAGAGATGAGCGATGGTCATCGCGCCCTCCGCGTCCACGTCGGACGAAAACGATACCGCACGCTCGCGCAAAACAGCGAAGGATGCAGCGCCGACAGCACGTCATTGATGGCGACCAACACCCTTCGGTACTCCTCTTCGCGCCCCTCGTCGTCGATGCTCGCGACGAGCTTCTGCCAGCTCCGCAGCGAACCCGTGACCAGCGCCATTGTCGCCTTCGCGCTCGCGTGCGACAGGTTGATCGACTCGCGCCGCTGCATGGGCTCCTGCGAATCATCAGCGCTCTCGAGTTGGTCCACGAGCCCGCGCCGCAAGGACCGCAGCGAGCGATACAGCGCGACGTCCTCTTCGCACAACACGCACAGCGGAGGATCACCCTGCGCCTCGGTGCGCGCCTCGGTCACGCGCGCGACGTGAACGAGGTCGCGCTGCCCGTTGAGCTCGTTGCCCACCGCCGTCGAGAACCCCGCCACCAAGAGCGTGACCGACGCGAGATGCGTGATCGACCCGTGCCCTCGCTCGATGCTGCTCGCCGCCAACGCAGTCGGGCCGCGGTCGCGGGGGTCGAGGTACGTCATCGCCGCGCCGCTGCCCATCAGCGCGAGCTGCGCCTCCCGCACGCCGTCGAACCAGCGCTCGCCAACACTCGACGAACGCACGGAGAAACCCGCACCAAACGAGCGCTCGATCTCGAGACCTCCGACGGCCACGAGCCGCGCGGACGGAGCGCGCACGAACCGCTGCTCGTCATCGTGAAAGCGCACCCCGGCCGCAGCCATCAGCGTTTGCAGCCGATCGCGCTGCGCGACGCCACGCGCACACGCCCACCACGCGCGTAGATCGAGCGCCTCGGGCTCGCGACCGCCCTCGCGACGGCGCAAGAAACACTGCTCCGCCACGCGATCGAGCGGCTCGCGGTCTGCCTTGCTGTCGTACGCGACGTACTTGGGCTCGAAGAGAGGAAACACCCCGTCGTACGTGCGCCGGTCGTCTTCAGAGAGCATCCCCTCGGCGACGAGCTCGGCGACGTGGTCGCTCATCCGCGCCCGCACGCGCTCGATCACAGCGTCGTCGATCACAGCGTCGTCGATCGCGCGCAAGATCGCCGTCGCGATAGGCCGCGAGCGCGGAACGAACTCCCACGCAGCGAACATCATGCACTGCCCGACGACCCAGCGAGAGAACGCCCTGGTCTTTCGCTGCGCCTCCGTCCGTCGCTCGACCGCGCCCGATCGCGCCCTCGATTCGAGCTCGTCGAGCACCACGCGCAACACTCGCTCGACCGTGCCCTCGAGGGTGTCGAGCGAACCGTCGTCCTCCGAGCGCAGCCGACGAACGAGCCCGTCCACCGTGACGAGCCCGAGCGAAGCGAGACGACGCTCGCCCACCATCGCGCTCCACCGCGCGAACACCGCGCGCCGTCGGTGCATCTCGTCGAAGTTGGCGACGGTCCAGCGGTGGTCCGCGCGAAAGTATCCTTCGTACTTCTGCTTGTATCGATCGAGCGCGTCCGCGAAGACCCCGCCCGGGTCTCCTTCAGGCGCGAGCGCCTCGAAGCCCGAGCTGTCCCCGAGCAGCGCGTAGCGCACATTGGCGCGCACGAGCGTCCGCATCGCCGTCAGCCAGTCGTCTCCAGCGCGCCCCCGCACCGCCTCGTACAGCGGAAAGATCTGCCGCGTCGCGAAGTCGTACTCCGCGCCCGCCGCGCGCACCTCGGACACGAAGAGCATGTCCGCGAGCACCAGGCTGCACGCCTCGGACACCATCCTCCACGCGGAGTACACGTTGCGCGCGACCTCGTACTCGCCGCCCACTTCGCCGGTAAACACCAGATCCGGCTGCGCGAAGTGCATCAAGTCGTGCACCAAGAACGTCGCCTCGTGCAGCGCGTCCCGCTTCGCGGTCAGCGGAACGCCCGCGTTGAGCCCAGGCAGCCAGTAGTTGCGCTCTCGTCGATTCTGCGCCGAGCGAAAGAACAACCCGTCCTCCGCCACGCTGTCGATCAGCCGTCCGACCCCCGGCCGCGATCGGTCGAGCCCCCGCAGCCACGGATGCTCGGCGACGAAGCGCGCCGCGTCGCGAGAGAAGTCCACGGTCGAATCTTGATTTTGTGGCGCATAATTCAAGTCTGCTCGCTCGCGGAGATACAGCTGATCGAGCGCGAACTGCGAGAGCACTCGATCGCGCGCGCTGTGCTTGAGCCCCGCCGCCCGCAGCTCGTGGTAGCTGCGGCCGAGCGCGCGCGTACGAAACGCAGCGTCCCACCCAAACGCGTCGCTCACCTCGACGCTCGCGACCGGGTCGAGCCAGCCCTCGACCGCGCTCTCGTAGCGCCGAACGCCGATCGTCCCGTCCGCCTCGCGCACCCACGCCTGCAATCGCCCGACGTTTTGCACGAGCATCACCGCCAGCGCAGGATCGCGAAAGTCATCGATGACCTCGCCGTTGTCCTTGCGAACCAGCTTGCTCGTCTCGCGCAACACAGCCACGAGCTTCGGGTCGCGCTCGAAGAGCCCCTCGACCGCGCTCTCTTCGAACTCGGCGATGGGCTTGCGCGCGACGCGCATCCCGTGACGCCCGAGGATCATCGCGCACTCTTCGAACTTCTTGCTGTTGTCCGTGACGAGCCAGAGCATGACCACCGTGCGCGGAGCGTACCGTCAATCTCGCAGCGTAAACGCGAAGCTCGTGTGCGCGACGTGGTCGATCTCCCACTGCGCTGGCTGCCGCGCGCGCAGCACGTACCCGACGTCGATCTTCACGCCCGACGAGACCGCGAAGGTCAACCCGACGCCCGCGCGGTTCTCGTAGAAGCCCGGCGCAAGAGCCCCCCGCGCGTCGGTCGCGTTGGGGTCGATCAGCGCTTCTTCCCAGAGGTACACGCCCACCTTCGAACGCGCGGGAATCCACGTCGCCCGCCCCTGAAACCGCAGTCGAAAGTGATGCCACCCCGCGCGCCACCGTGACTCGTACCGCTGCCGGTGCGAGAGCGTCAGCGCGCCCAATCGAAGCGTCGCCGTGCCCTCGACCTCCACGCGCTGCTCCCAAAACGACGGCCCCGTCGGGGGCGTTCGCGACGTAAACGCCGCGTAGTTCACCGCGACCGAGAGCCAAGAGAGCACCTCGATCACCGGCCCGATCCGCGCGAACACCAGCCCCACCCCCTGATGCCGCCCGGTGAGCCTGAAGTCGTAAAAGCCCCGCAGCTGCACCCTCGCGCTGCGCGGGCTCGACCGCAGCAACGGCGAGCGGTGCTCGACCCACGTCCAGCTCTCGACGTCCCCGCGCGCGACCGACGCCATCAGCGTGATCGAGAGCGCGCACGCGAGCGAGACCGAGCGGGGCACAACCGCGATCTATCACTCCATTCACAGCGTTTTCGAGCGCGCACTTCGCGCCCGACGCGCACGCCCTGCGCTCAAGGGCGCGCTGTTCGCCACGCGGCCACCGTGCGCAAGAGCGGAGCCGGTCGCAGCCCCGCCTCGCGCTGCGCCGCCGCCAGCGTCGTCGGCGTCGCCAGCGCGGGGTCGATCATCCACGTGGTGCCCATCACGCGTCGACACGCGCCGCACGTCGTGTGCTCGACGATCACCAGCGCCCCGACCGAGAACACCCGCACTCCGCCGCGCCGAAGGCCCGCGTCGACGAAGCGACTCCACAGCGCGGTCGCGCCCATCCGATGCGCGATCGCCATGTCCACCTCGCCCAAGAACGCCGCAAACGCCCCGCTCGGCGCGCACTCGATGCGCAGCCCAGTGTTCGCCAGCAGCGCCACGTCCCGGCACCGCGCGACGAGCTGCCGCGGCCAGTCCTCGCGTCCCCAGTCTGGAGCCCACGAAATCAACGGAGCCGCCAGCAGCACCACGGCCAACATCGACGCGCGCACGCTCATCGAGCGTACGACGCGCGAGCGAGCGCGTTGGTCTACGACCGCAGCCCGCGCTTGTCGAGCAGCGGCTCGACCGCGGGATCTCGGCCGCGAAACGCGCGGTACGCAGCGCCGGGCTCGAGGGTGTTTCCCGCAGAGTAGACATAGCGCAACAGCCGGTCGGCCACGGCGCGGTCGAAGATGTCCCCCGCTTCGACGAAGGCGTCGAACCCGTCCGCGTCGAGCACCTCCGCCCAGAGATACACGTAGTAGCCCGCCGCGTAGCCGTCCCCCGAGAACAAGTGCCCGAAATGCGGAAGCCGATGGCGCAGCACGATCTCCTTCGGCATCTCGATGCGCGCGAGCTCTTCGCGCTCGAACTCGGTGATGTCCACGCCGTCCGCGTCGCCCCGCGTGTGCAGCGCGAGGTCCAGCAGAGCGCACGCGGTGTACTCCACGGTCTCGAACCCCTGGTTGAACCGCCGCGCGCGCTGCACCCGCTCGATCAGCGCATCAGGAATGGGCTCGTCCGTCTGATAGTGCCTCGCGTGCTCGCGCAGCACCGAGGGCTGCTCGATCCAGTGCTCGAAGATCTGCGACGGCAGCTCGACGAAGTCCTGCAGCACGTTGGTGCCCGAGAGCCTGCGATATCGCACGTTGGACAAGAGTCCGTGCAGCCCGTGCCCGAACTCGTGAAACAGCGTCTTGGCGTCGTCGAGCGACAGCAGCGTCGGCGCGCCCTTCGCGAAATTGTTGTGGTTCGCGATGATGGGAAGCGTCTCGCCCGCGCTGCGACTCTGCAGCTGGTACTCGCTCATCCACGCGCCGCCCATCTTGCTCGGACGCGCGAAGTTGTCCGACAAGAACAGCCCCACCGCCGCGCCGTCCCTCGCGAAGACCTCGTACACACGAACGTCTGGATGGTACGCGACGATGTCCTCGCGACGCTCGAAGCGCAGGCCGAAGAGCCGCTGAGCGCAGTCGAACATCGCCGCGATCATCGCATCCAGCGAGAAGTACGCCTTCAGCTCGACCTCATCGAGCTGATAGCGCCGCTGCCGCACCCGCTCGGCGAAGAAGCGCCAGTCCCACGGCTCGATCTCGTGCTCGTATCCGAGCGTCCTCGCCTCTTCGCGAAGCGCGTCGCGCTCTTGCACCGCCCGCGCACGGGCAGGTCCCCACACTTTGCGCAGCAGCTCGGTCACGTTCTCGGGGCGCTGCGCCATACGATCGACCAGCGCAAACGCTGCATAGTTGGCGTAGCCGTGCAGCCGCGCTTGCTCTGCGCGCAACGCGAGCAACGTCCGCGCGATGGCCCGATTGTCCGTCGCTCCGCCGCTCTCGCCGCGCGAGACCCACGCGCGAAACACCGTCTCGCGCAGGTCCCTTCGCTCGGAGTACGTCAAGAACGGCACGATCAACGACCGGCTCAGCGTGATCGCCCACTTGCCCTCGTGCCCACGCTCGCTCGCCGCCGTGCGCGCCGCGTCCCGCAAGAACGCCGGAAGCCCCGCGAGCTCGTCCTCGCCGCTCAGCACCAGCGCGTACGAAGACTCGTCAGCCAGCACGTTCTGCTCGAACTGCGTCGACAGCGTCGCCTTCTGCTCGGCGATCTGCGCGAGCCGCGCGCGCGACGCGTCGTCCAGCCGCGCCCCGGTTCGCACAAAGTCCAAGTGCAGCCGCTCG
Organism: Myxococcales bacterium; assembly: GCA_013298625.1. Taxonomy (GTDB): domain Bacteria; phylum Myxococcota_A; class Polyangia; order Polyangiales. The sequence goes on along the minus strand of JAAFIF010000075.1, from coordinate 33,684 downwards.
ACGAGCCGCAGCGACTCGCCATCGAGTCCGAGCTCTGTCCGACGCGCGTGCACCGCGTCGATCCGCGCAAACACCGCCGCGTGCGTGCGCATCGCCTGGTGGTGCGCCGCGAGCACGGGCTGCACTCGCCGATCGACCGCCTGCAGCTCGGGCGAAGTCTCGGCGCTCACCAGGTTGGACAGCAGGCTCTCGACCCGCGCCAGCGAGCGCCCCGCGCGATCGAGCGCGGCGATCGTGTTGTCGAACGACGGCTCCGCTGGATCACTCGCGATCGCGTCGATCTCCGCGCGGTGCTCGGCCATCACGCGCTCGAGCGCGGGCTCGAAGTGCTCGGCGCGCACACGCGCAAACGGCGCGATCCCATACGGCCCGTTCCACTGCGCGAGCAGCGGGTTTTCGCTTTCGGTCATCGCGTGCATTTGTACACCGCGCCTCGCCCGCGCGCCCGTTGACAGCACGCGCGCCGCAGAGTCACCCCGAGAATCGTCGCTCCCTAGCGCTCATCGCATCGGCGGACGCGCGAGTCCTCCACGTCGACGCGCGAGCGCATGCACGAGCACGTCGAGGATGCGCACCCCGTCGCCCGTCGCGACAGCGCCGTCCCGCAGCGCGTCGTCGAAGCGCTCGGCAGCCACCCTCGCGCGCAGCATCGAGAGCAACAGCTCGAAGTTCTCTCGCTGCGACGGGCGCAGCGGCACCCCCAACGCGCCATAGCGAATCGCGCTGTGAACGAGCAGCCACCGCTCTCCGTGCGCGCCGAACACAAACAGCGCCTCTTCGACCACGCGCTCGTGCTCGGTCTTCTGGCGGCTCACGACCGCGGTCCCGCGCCCGGCCTGCACCCTCTCGACCTCGATCGTCGAGCGCGCCACCGACGTCACCATCCGAGCGCGCACCAATGCGCGCACCAGGTCGTACGCCAGCTGGTGTCCGTCGGCCTCGATCATTCCGTCGAGCACGCGCACCACGCGCGGCCGCAGCATCGCGCTCGACGCGCTGACCTCTGCCTCGTCGACGGCCTCTGCGTCGAGTCCCTCCTCGCGCAGCGCACGTACGCACCGCTCAGCCTCCACGCCGTCGCTCACCCGCGCGATCACCCGCGGGCTGGCGTTGATCGTCCACTGCTTCGCTTCGATCCACGTCCTGCCCAGCGCCCGCGCGAGACGATCGATCCCCTCGGGCCCGACCCCGCGCTGCGCCGCGAACAACACAATGAATGGCATCCGAGCAGAGTGTACCTGCACGGCGATTGGCCGCGCTGGCGGCGGCGCTCAGCGCACGCGCCGAAACACCATCATCGGAGCGTTGAGCGCGCTCGACTGCGGCGCATGAAGCTCGTCTCGCGCGTCGACGAAGAGCCGAATCAGCTGAGGCATCTGCGCTCCTTGCTCAATGTACAGCGCACAGAAGCCTCCGTGATCGCGTGCGCTCATCACCTGCGCAACGCTCCTGCCCGGCCGTCGCAGTGAGCTCGCAGTGAGCACCCAGCGAGTCGCGAGCGACGCCTCGTTGAGCATGGTGTCTGCTTCCGCGATCGGCGGCGCGCCCTCGAAGCGCACTCCTTGCCACGCCCCGCGCGCGCGTTCGCACTGAGACGGCGCGGGCCGCTCACGACGACACGCTGCGCTCGCGGTCGCGCACGCGAGGGCAACCCACACCGAGCGCCACGAGGTTGGAATCATGCTGAAGCCTGTCGATCGTACGAGGATCACTAGGCCTCGATCAACGACACGCCGGTGCCGCAGCAGGCCCTCCACGGATGGTGCCCGCTCACAACCCATCCAGCGCTCGCTCGTCATCGGAGAAACGCCGAAGGCCCATCGCACTGCTGCGACGAGCCCTCTGACTTTGCCCCTCCCGAGCGATCACTGCCCGAAGGCAGCGATCACTTCTTGCCCGTTCCCTTGCCCGGACCAGCCTTGGACTTGCGGTCGCCGGCGTGTCCCGAGAACGTGCGCGTCGGCGAGAACTCGCCGAACTTGTGACCGACCATGTTCTCCGTGACGAACACCGGGATGAACTTCTTCCCGTTGTGCACGTTGAACGTGAGGCCGACGGCCTCGGGGACGATCGTCGAGCGACGCGACCAGGTCTTGATCGGGGTCTTCGACCGGGCTTGCACGGCCTTGTCGATCTTGGTGCTGAGGTGCAGGTCCACGAAGGGACCCTTCTTGAGCGAGCGAGCCATGGATCAACCCTTCACGTTGCGACGCTTGATGATCATCGAGTCGGTGCGCTTGTTCGAGCGCGTCTTGAGGCCCTTCGCGAGCTGACCCCACGGAGAGCACGGGTGACGACCACCCGAGGTGCGGCCTTCGCCACCACCCATCGGGTGATCGACCGGGTTCATCGCGACGCCGCGGTTGTGCGGGCGGAACCCGAGCCAACGCTGACGTCCCGCCTTGCCGAGCGAGATGTTGGCGTGCTCGGCGTTCGAGACCTGACCGATCGTGCAGCGGCAATCCAAGTGGATCTTGCGGATCTCACCAGAGGGCAGACGGATCTGGCCCCAGTCGCCTTCCTTCGCGATCACCTGCGCCGACGAGCCAGCCGAGCGCACGAGCTGCGCGCCCTTGCCGACCTTCAGCTCGATGTTGTGCACCGTCGTTCCGAGCGGGATGAAGCGCAGCGGAAGAGCGTTGCCCGGCTTGATGTCGGCGTTGCGCGACGAGACGATCGTGTCGCCCGCCTTCAGGCCGTCCGGAGCCAGGATGTAGCGCTTCTCGCCGTCCGCGTAGTTCACGAGGGCGATGCGCGCGGTGCGGTTGGGATCGTACTCGATCGTCGCCACCTTGCCGGGGACGCCGATCTTGTTGCGCTTCCAGTCGATCAGGCGGAAGCGCTGCTTGTGTCCGCCTCCACGAAAGCGCGACGTGATGCGCCCGTAGTGGTTGCGGCCGCCGGTCGAGTGCTGCGGCTCGAGCAACGCGCGCAGAGGCTCGTTGCCCACCGTCAGCTCTTCGAACGAGCTCGTGGTGAGATAGCGCCGCGCGGGGGTGCGGGGCTTGAAGTTCTTGACTGCCATAGCTTGTCTCCGACGCCTTTTCCCTGCGCGCTCAGAACGCCTCGAAGAACTCGATCTTCTCGCCGTCCTTCAGCGTGACGATCGCTTTCTTCCAGTTCTGCAGCTTCGCGTATCCACGGCCCATGCGGCGGTCCTTGCCGCGAACGAGCAGCGTTCGCACCGCCACCACGTGCACGTCGGGGAAGGCCTTCTCCACCGCCGCGCGGATCTCGTCCTTCGTCGCTTCGCGAGCGACTTCGAACGAGTACTGGTTCTGCTTCTCGCGCAGGCTGTTGCCCTTCTCCGTGAGGATCAGGGGCCTGCGAAGGATCTTGTGAGCAACAACGGTCATGACACTTGCACTCCGCAGGAAATCAGCCGGCCAGACGCGCTTCGAGGGCGCGCGCCGCGTTCTGCGTCAGGATGAGGTGATCGTGGCGAAGAATGTCGTACACGTTCACGCCCTCGGGCGGCAGGAACGTCGCGTTCTCGAGGTTGCGCGTAGACATCCGGAGCTTGTCGTTCGACGACGCGTCGACGACGATCGCCGATCCGCCCTTCGCGTTGAGCTTGCCAATCGCGCTCGCGATCGCCTTGGTCTTGAAGTCCGAAGGCTCCCACTTGTCGACGATCGTGAGCCGTCCCTCCTTGAGGTACAGCGACAGCGCGTGGCGAAGCGCGCCCGAGCGCACCTGCGCCGGGGGCCGATACGCGTACGAACGCGGAATCGGCGGGTGCGCGACGCCGCCCTTGTACAGCTGCGGAGCGCGCTTGCTTCCGTGACGGGAAGCGCCAGTGCCCTTCTGCTTGTAGATCTTCTTCTTCGAACCGGAGACGGCAGCGCGCTCCTTCGCCGCGTGCGTTCCCGCACGGCGCGAAGCCAGCTGTGCCTTCACCACTTCGTAGAAGAGGTTCTGGTTGATCTCTTGAATACCGAACACCTCGTCCTTGAGGTCGATCGTTCCGACCTTCTTGGACTCGATGTCGAGCAGGTCCACCTGTGCCATGGCTCTCGACCTCTCAGCTCTTGATCTCAACGTCGACGCCCGCCGAAAGGTCGAGCTTCATCAACGCGTCCAGGGTTGCCTGCGTCGGCTCGAGGATGTCGAGCAAACGCTTGTGCGTGCGGATCTCGAACTGCTCACGGGACTTCTTGTCCACGTGAGGAGAGCGCAGCACGGTGTATCGATTGATCTTCGTCGGCAGCGGGATCGGTCCCGCCACGCGCGCGTTCGTCCCTCGCGCGGTCTCGACGATCTCGGCCACGGCCTGGTCGAGCAGCTTGTGATCGTACGCCTTCAGGCGGATACGAATCTTCGTCGTCATGACAACTTCTCACTCTGCCCGCGCGCTGTGCCTCGCGGGCGCTTTTTCTGCTGAAACCTTAGGAATCTGTGAGCTTCGTCGGGACCGTGTTCGGCCCGCGTCACCGATGCGCAAACCACTGTGAGTTCTTGTTGAGCTCTCTTCGCGCAGCGCTGACTCGGGCCCGAGTCTCGCGACTCGCGGGCTGATCGTCTCAGCCCGTTGGCCCTTCCCGAGTGATCACTCGAGGATCTTCGTCACGACGCCGGCGCCGACGGTCTTGCCGCCCTCGCGGATCGCGAAGCGCATCTGCTCTTCGAGCGCCACCGGGGTGATGAGGTCCACCGTGATCTCGATGTTGTCGCCGGGCATCACCATCTTGATGTCCTGCGGCAGCGAGACCGTGCCGGTCACGTCCGTCGTGCGGAAGTAGAACTGCGGGCGGTAGTTGGTGAAGAACGGCGTGTGACGGCCGCCCTCTTCCTTCTTGAGCACGTAGACCTGACCCACGAACTTCTTGTGCGGGGTGATCGATCCGGCCTTCGCCAGAACCTGTCCGCGCTCGATGTCCTGCTTCTCGACGCCGCGCAGGAGGAGACCCGCGTTGTCGCCGGCCGTCGCGAAGTCGAGCGACTTGCGGAACATCTCGACGCCCGTGACCGTGGTCTTGCGCGTCACGCCGAAGCCGATGATCTCCGCTTCGTCGCCGACCTTGACCGTTCCACGCTCGACGCGGCCGGTGGCAACCGTTCCACGGCCCTTGATCGAGAACACGTCTTCGATCGCGAGGAGGAAGGGCTTGTCCGTCTCACGAACGGGCTCGGGGATGTAGCTGTCGAGCGCGCGGCCGAGCTCGATGATCTTGTCTTCCCACTGGGCGTCGCCGTTGAGCGCCGGGAGCGCAGCGCCGCGGATCACCGGGGCGTTGTCGCCGTCGAACTGGTACTTCGACAGGAGCTCGCGGACTTCGACCTCGACGAGGTCGAGGATCTCGGGGTCGTCCACAGCGTCGCACTTGTTGAGGAACACCACGATCTTCGGCACGCCGACCTGACGGGCGAGCAGCACGTGCTCACGCGTCTGGGGCATGACGGAGTCGAGCGCCGACACGACCAGGATCGCGCCGTCCATCTGCGCCGCGCCCGTGATCATGTTCTTGATGTAGTCGGCGTGGCCGGGGCAGTCGACGTGCGCGTAGTGGCGCTTCTCGGTCTCGTACTCGACGTGCGCGGCGGCGATCGTCACGGTCTTCGTGGCGTCGCGGTCGATTCCGCCCTTGGCGATGTCCTTGTAGCTCTTGACCTCGTACTTGAGGTTCAAGCGGCGCTTGAGCACCGCGCTGATGGACGCCGTGAGCGTGGTCTTGCCATGGTCGATGTGACCGATGGTGCCGACGTTCACGTGGGGCTTGGTGCGGACGAACTTCTCCTTGGCCATAACGCTGTCTCTCCTGAGAGTGCTTCGAACTTCTTGTGAAACGTTTTGAGGCTGAACTCGGGCCGCAGCCTCGAATCAGCCGCCCTTGACCTTCGCGACGACCTCTTCTTGCACCGCCGCGGGGACCGCTTCGTAGTGCGAGAACTGCATCGACGAGACCGCGCGTCCCTGCGTCTTGCTGCGCAGGTCCGTCACGTAACCGAACATGTTCGCGAGGGGCACGAAGGCCTCGATGACCTGCGTATTTCCACGCTGATTCATTCCACGGATCTGGCCGCGGCGAGAGTTCAAGTCGCCGATGACCTCACCCATGAACTGCTCGGGGGTCACGACCTCGACGGCCATGACGGGCTCGAGCAGGTGAAGGCCCGCCTTCTTAGCAGCTTCTTGGAACGCGATCGAGCCCGCGATCTCGAAGGCCGCCGCGCTGGAGTCGACGTCGTGGTAGCTGCCGAAGAACAAGCGCGCCTTGACGTCGATCACCGGGAAGCCCGCGAGCACGCCGCGCGAGACCGCGCCTTCGATGCCCTTGTTGACCGCCGGGATGAACTCCTTCGGGATCACGCCGCCCTTGATGTCGTCCTCGAACGTGTAGCCAGTGCCACGCTCGCCAGGGGACAGCTCGATGGTCACGTGGCCGTACTGGCCGCGTCCGCCGGACTGCTTGACGTGCTTGTAGTCCTGCTCGACGGTCTTTCGGATCGACTCGCGGTACGCGACCTTCGGCTTGCCCGTGTTGGCCTCGACCTTGAACTCGCGCTTCATGCGGTCGACGATGATGTCGAGGTGAAGCTCGCCCATCCCCTTGAGGATGGTCTGGCCGCTCTCTTCATCGGTCGACACACGCAGCGACGGGTCCTCGTACGCGAGGCGCTGAAGCGCCACGCCCATCTTCTCCTGGTCGGCCTTCGTCTTGGGCTCGACCGAGATCTCGATGACGGGCTCGGGGAAGGTCATGGACTCGAGCACGACCGGCGAGCGGTCGTCGCACAGCGTGTCGCCCGTGCGCGTGTCACGCAGACCGACCGCCGCAGCGATCACGCCAGCGAACACGTCCTTGATGTCCTCGCGCTCGTTCGAATGCATGAGCAGCAAGCGGCCGATGCGCTCGTTCTTGCGACGCGTGCTGTTGAGCACGGCGGAGCCCGACTCGAGCGTGCCCGAGTACGTGCGGAAGAACGTGAGGTTACCGACGAACTTGTCGTTCATGAGCTTGAACGCGAGGCCAGCGAAGGGCTGGTCGTCGCGCGCTTCGCGCACGAGCTCGGCGCCCGTGTCCGGGTGCTTGCCGCGGACCGCGGGGATGTCGACCGGCGAGGGCAGGTACGTGATGACTGCGTCGAGCAGCATCTGCACGCCCTTGTTCTTGAACGCCGATCCCGCCACGACGGGGACGCACTTGAAGCTGATCGTGCCCTTGCGGAGCGCGCGCTGGATGTCCTCTTCGGTGATCTCGCTGACGCGGTCCTCGAGGAACTTCTCGCCCACGGTGTCATCGCAGTCCGCAGCAGCCTCGATGAGGCCCTGGCGGTACGTCGCGACGCGGTCCTTGAACTCTTCCCAGTCCCGCGGATAGTCGCGGAACATCGGGAGCTCACCGAGCTTCTCGAGCTCGACGATGTCGAACTTCTGCCCCTTCGACTCGTCGTCGAAGATGATGCCCTTCATGCGCACGAGGTCGAACACGCCGCGGTGCTTGTCCTCGACGCCGATCGGGAAGTTCACCGGGACCGGGTTGGTCCCGAGGCGGTCCTTCATGGACGCCACGCACATCTCGAAGTCCGCGCCGATCTTGTCCATCTTGTTCATGAACGCGATGCGCGGAACGTGGTACTTGTCAGCCTGACGCCACACCGTCTCGCTCTGGGGCTCGACGCCGTTGCCGCCGTCGAACACCGCCACGGCGCCGTCGAGCACGCGCAACGAGCGCTCGACTTCGATCGTGAAGTCCACGTGGCCAGGGGTGTCGATCAGGTTGATGCGGTGCTTGATGTCCTTGTACGCGCCGTGCGTAGGCGCCCAGAAGGCGGTCGTCGCGGCGGACGTGATCGTGATGCCGCGCTCCTGCTCCTGCTCCATCCAGTCCATCGTCGCGGCGCCCTCGTGCACCTCGCCGAGCTTGTGGAGCCGGCCGGTGTAATAGAGAACACGCTCGCTGCACGTGGTCTTGCCGGCATCGATGTGGGCCATGATGCCGATGTTGCGATAGCGCTCGATCGGTAGGTCGCGGGGCACTTTCTCGTCTCCAGGATGGGCGCGGCGAGGACTCTCACCGGCTTCGGTTCACAATCGGTTGCTCAAGTTCGCGAGCGGGCTCTTCAGGGCTGTCGCCTTCGGACTCCGACACGCAGCGGGCGGCCCATACACCAGATCCTGGGCCTTGAACAGACGAAACCCTCCCCGGAGCTTCCGCCGAGGCCCCTTCTTCGACCGCTCTGATCAGAGCGGCCGTGTGATGAAGAAGGTTCGCACCTCGACGAGGTTCGCTCTCTTTCGGAGCAAACACTCGAAGCCCGGGAAGGGTTACGACGAGACATCGGGGCACCGACCGCAGTGAACCCCCGTCGCCGCGCCGTTGATGGCGCCGCGCGACAGAGGATGAAACAGGGTCTCGTTCCGCGGCCAGTTTGTGGGAGCTACCGACCCATTCGTGGGGTCGCACCGGCCTCGTCGTCTTATGTCAGGGTCTGCATCTACCGCGTGCTCGGACTCACTTCGCTCGATGGATTCAATAACGGGCTAACAGACAAACAACCGCTCAGCGATCGAACGAATCGATCACCAGCGGTAGTGGGCGAACGCCTTGTTGGCGTCGGCCATCTTGTGCGTGTCTTCCTTCTTCTTCACCGCGTTGCCGCGGCCCTGGCTGGCTTCCATCAGCTCGTTCGCCAGGCGCTCGCGCATGCTCTTCTCGCCACGCGTGCGGGAGTAGTTCGTGATCCAGCGCATCGCGAGAGACACGCGACGCTCGGGACGCACTTCGACGGGGACCTGGTAGGTCGCTCCGCCGACGCGGCGGCTCTTCACTTCGACCTTCGGCTTCACGTTGTCGAGGGCGCGACGGAAGACCTCCAACGGGTCCTCCTTGAAGCGCTCCTGGATCACGTCGAAGGCTCCGTAGACGATCCGCTCGGCGATGGCTTTCTCGCCCGAGATCATCACGGTGTTCATCATCTTCGCGACGAGGCGATCCTTGTACTTAGGATCGGGAATCGTCTTGCGCTTCGGTACTTCACCACGACGCGGCATCGCTGATCATCCCTTCTTCTTCTTCACGCCGTACTTGGAGCGGCCCTGGGTGCGCTCCTTCTTGTTCGTGTTCGACGGGCCGGCAGCGCCGACCGCGTCCAACGTTCCACGAACGATGTGGTAGCGAACGCCGGGGAGGTCCTTCACACGACCGCCACGGATCAGCACCACGGAGTGCTCCTGAAGGTTGTGTCCCTCACCAGGGATGTACGCGGTGACTTCCATCCCGTTGGTGAGACGCACGCGCGCCACCTTACGGAGAGCGGAGTTCGGCTTCTTCGGCGTGGTCGTGTACACGCGCGTGCACACGCCGCGCTTCTGCGGGCACTCACGCAAAGCGGGCGAAGCCGTCTTCCACGGCGTCGTCTCACGGCCCTTGCGCACAAGTTGATTGATCGTCGGCATCTCGAGCGTGGCTCCTACACGGAACAGGGAAATCTCCCGCAGTCACGGTGCGCAAAGTCGACAGAACGCGCACGGTCCCCGCGAGGGGGCGCGACTCTACCTGTCGAGCGCTCAGTGTCAAGAGCTCGACCTGGCGAATCGTACATCCGGCCCCAAGTTCACTCTGCCAGCGATTTCGCTGCACTTCAGAGAGAACACAGCACCCCTACCACACCCGCCGGCCAAAAGAAATCACCCAGAAACGACAGCGTCCACCGCCGCGTCGCCGCCCGAGGTCGGGTGATCCGGCCGCGTCGAGTGCTCGCGCAAGAGCGCCACGAGCGCCGTCAGCACCACCAGCACGAACGGCAGCAGCGCGATCGCGTACGTCGGCGCGCGGCGCTCGGGCGGCCTCGGCGGCAGAGAATACGCCATCAGACCTTGGCGCGAAGGTTGGCCAGCGTGCTCTCCATCAGCCGCTTCATCGCCACCTTCACCAGCGGAAGCGCCGCAGGAAGCGCCGCCGGCGAGGTCAGCTCGAACTCGTACCGCCAAGAGATCCGCGTCCCGACGTCGATCGGCGAGAAGATCCACTGCGAGTGCGCCTTCTTCACCAGCAAGCCAAACGGCCCGCGAAAGCCCTTCACCGTGTACGCGTGCTTGCGCGGCGGCTCCCAGTCGGTGAGCTCTTCGTCGAGCGGCGTCCCGTCGGTGAGCACAACCCGGCGCAGCGAGCCCTTCTTCAGCTCGCCCCCGCCCACCACCCACGCGCGCTCGACGCCGGGCAAGAGCCCGAGCGGCTTGAGGATGCTCGAGAGCGCCTCGATCGCCGTCGCCATCTCGAACAGCTTCTCGCGCGCCACGGGGTATTCGGCCACTGCCTGCGTGTGAATCTTCATCGCCCTTGGGCTCGTATCGTCGACGACGCGAGGATGCAAGAGGCGCCCGCGCTGCGCGTCAACGAGCCGGGCCGCCGCGCGTCCCATCGCAGCGGCGATCCGCGTCGAGAGCACTGCGCCGCTCGCACTTGTTGGCAGCGTTGTGCGCGAGAGATCTCGAAACGTTAGAACTGAAACTCGAGGCTCGCCTCGCGCACCATCAGGTCCCACACCGCGGCCTTGGGGTCCTTCTCGTCGTACAGCACGCGGTAGACCTGCTCGACGATGGGCATCGGGACGCCTTCGCGCTGCGCGAGCTCCCACGCGCTCTTGGTCGTGCGCACGCCCTCTGCAACCTGGCGCATTTCTCCGAGGATTTGCGGGAGCTTCTTGCCCTTGCCGAGCTCGACACCGACGTGACGATTGCGAGAGAGCGCGCCCGAACAGGTCAGGACCAGGTCGCCCATGCCCGCGAGGCCGGCGAGGGTCATCGGCTCTGCGCCCATGCGCACGGCGAGGCGGGCCATTTCGGCGAGTCCGCGGGTGATGAGCGCGGCGCGAGCGTTGGTGCCGAAGCCCATTCCGTCGCTGGCTCCGGCGGCGATCGCGATGACGTTCTTCAACGCGCCGCCCATCTCGACGCCGAGCACGTCGGTCGAGAGGTACACGCGAAACGAGCCGTCCGAGAAGAACGCGCGCTGCACTTCGCGCGCGAGCCCCGCGTCCCTCGCCGCTGCGACGACGACCGTGGGCTGGCCCTTGGCGACCTCCATCGCAAACGACGGCCCCGAGAGCGCGACGAACTGGCCCTTGGACCAAGGCAGCTCGTCTTCGATCACGTGGTTGACCAGCTTGAGCGAGTCCTGCTCGATCCCCTTCGTCGCAGAGATCACCGGAACAGGCTTGCGCACGAGCTCGGCCACCTTGGGCAGCACCTCTCGCAGACCGTGCGTCGGCACAGCCACCAGGATCATGTCCGCGCTGTCGAGCGCCTCGTCGAGCAAGTGCGTCGCGTCGAGCGAAGGCGGCAGCGTGATGCCAGGGAGAAACGGCTCGTTGGTGCGGCCCTCACGAATGGCGCGCATCGCGTCTTCGCGGCGGCCCCAGAGCAAGACGCGGTGCCCCTTGTCGCCGAGCACTTTCGCGAGGGCGGTTCCCCAGCTGCCGGCGCCCAGGACTGTGACCTTCATCGACGAACCTCCTGCGCGCGGACGCGCGAACCCGGGACTGCGCTCAACACGTAGCGAGAGAGGGTCGCGTCAGGGCGCTTCCGACGCAACAGCGAACACCTTGAGGCCGTCCGTCGGAGACGCGACGAGCAGGGCCGTCTCGGCGCCGCGCCACACGTTGGACTCGACCAGCAGTCGCATGTTCGGAAACCCTGCGCTCCCGTCGATTTCGAGCGACGAGATCACGCTGCCGTCCCGCGACGACAAGAGCGTCGCGAACGTCGACGAGGCCGAAACGCTGCCGACGGCGAGGTCCGGCGCGCCGTCGCCGTTGGCGTCGGGGCCGAGCGAGACGGGCCATCCGAAGCCCTGCGCGAGGGCGCCTTCGGGCGTGCTCACCCGGCGCACCACCGAGGCGTTGGCGCCAGAAATCAAGACCACGCGCGGCTCGGTCCCGCGCGTGACGTCGGTCGACACGGCGATGTCGCCGCGGCGATCACCGTCGATGTCGGGCCCGAGCGAGACGCTCTGCACGCCGCCGCGACGCTGGCAGAAGGGCTGCGGCCAGAGCAGTCGACCCGACGCACCAGAAATCAACTCGACGCAGCGGGGAAGCTCTGGAAGCCGATCGAGCGTCACGCTGGACGGGGGGCTCGCGCCGGCCACGACGTCGCGCACTCCGTCGCCGTCGGCGTCGGGGCCGATCGAGAGCCCGAGGTCCGTCGGGTGACCGATGCGGGTGAACGCTCCGCGGCCGCGAGCCCTCCACGCGATCGCGCCCGAGCGCAGGTCGATCGCGACGAGCTCCGACGCTTCTCCGGCGCGCGGCGCGGCCACGGCGACCACCAGCGAGCGGCCTTGCGCTTCGATGACCGACGCGGCGAGGCCGAAGGCGCCTGGCAACGCGACGGTCTGCATCGCGCGCGCTGGCGAAGACTGCGTCGACAACACCACGATCGCGGATTTGCTGGCGTTGACCGCGGCGATGTCGTCGTTGCCGTCGCCGTCGAGGTCGCCGACGAGCGAGAGGTCGTAGCCGTCGCACGCGATGGCCGCGGCCGTCTCGGTGACAGGCAGGCCGTTTTGCGTGTTGAACAAGCGCACGTTGCCGGCCGCGCACGTCCCGACCATGCGTCCGGCGCGCGGCGGACCGGCGGTCAAGTGACGCACGAACACCCGCGCGTCCTCACCGCGCAGCGCGAACGGCAACGGAACAGCGCCGATCGATCGAAAGCGATAGCGCGCCGCGCTCGTGGGGGCGTCGTCCGAGGGATCTCCGCCGTCCTCGTGGGTGGAGGCGTCTTGGCCGCGGGTCAGCTGTGACGATCCGCCCGCTGGGTGACTGGCGACGTAGTACGCAGCGAACGCGAGCGCCGAGACGCCGATCGCGCCCGCGAGCACGAGCGGCGCGCTGCTCTTCTTCTGCTGCAGCGTTTGAAAAGTGGGGCCAGTATTTGCGACCGGCAGCGACTCGCTCTTCGCGACCGGCGGAGAGACCGCGGACTGTCGCCCCGTGGACTGCGTCCTCGGGCCGGTCGAGTCGACGTGAGCTGCGCCGCCCACGGGCATCGGCATGGGCGCGATGCTCTTGTGCGTGCGCGGCTCGTTGAGCGAGCCCGGCGGCGGCGGTGGCGGCGGGCGGACCGACGGGATGCGCACCGAATCCGCGGTGGGATGCGCGCCAGAGTTGACCCGGTTGCGCTGCGAGTCGGACTCGACGCGCGGCGGCGGCACTGGCAGATCCGCGGCGATCTCGCTCGGCGTCGGCTGAATCTGGTCGAGCGCGATCATCAGCGACGGGGTGTCCGTGCTCTCGGGCAGATCGAACTCGATGTTGCCGCCGGGACGTCTCGGCGACGGAGCGATCACCGCGCTGTGCGCGGGCGCCGACGGCGCGACAGGGGCGCCGGGCGTGCGCACCGCCTTCCACTCGCCCGAGCCCGCGACGAAGCTCGCGCGGCCGCCGGGCAGGGCGATCGAGAGCCCCTCTGCGTCCGCGGCAGCGACGATGGCGTCGCGCATTTCGTCGGCAGAACGAAGGCGTCGCTCGGGGTCTTTTTCGAGCGCGCGCGCGATCACCTGCGCGAGCTGCACGGGGGTGTCCGGCTGCAGCTCGCGGATGTCCGTCAGGGGGTTGTTGGCGACGGCGATGAGCACGGAGGCGGCGCTGTCACCGCTCCACGGGACCATGCCCGAGAGCATTTCGTACAGCACCACGCCGACGGCCCACACGTCGCTGACCGGTCCAACACTCTTGCCGCGGGCTTGCTCGGGCGGCATGTACTCGGGCGTGCCCAGCACGACGCCGGCGTCCGTGAGCTTGTTGCCGCCCTTCGGTGCGACGTGGGCGATGCCGAAATCGAGCAGCTTGGCGTTGTAGACGCCCTCGCCCTCGCGGTTGAGATAGATGTTGGCCGGCTTGATGTCGCGATGAATGATCTCTCGCGCGTGCGCAGCGGCGAGGGCGTCGAGGACCTCGACGGCGATGCGCAGCGCTTCGGCGCGCGGGAGCTTGCCGCGTCGCTCGAGGCTCTCTTCGAGGGTCTCGCCTTCGAGCAGCTCGAGCGCCAGAAAGATGGTCCCGTCGGTCTCGCGTCCCGCGTCGAGGATCTGGCAGATCCCAGGGTGGCGGATCTTCGCCATCGTCTGCGCTTCGAGCAAAAACCGCTGCGCGATCTGCTCGGTCTGCACGAGGTGCGGGTGCAGGATCTTCAGCGCGACCTCGCGGGCCGTCAGCGTGTGCTCTGCTGCGAAGACCGCGCCGAACGCACCCTCACCAATGATCCGCTTCGCGCGGTAGCGCCCGCCGATCTCCGTGTTGATTCGTTCTCGTGCGGTCAGGATCGGCATGCGGGTCGACGCGTGTGGGAGACTGTACCCGAAGCCCGCGGCCCGACGCCATCAATCCGCACGTTGTCAGGGCCCGAGCGCCGAGCGTTGGATTCGGTAGACCGCCATGGCGGCCGCCATGGAGGCCGCCATGGCGGCCGCCAGGGGCCAGCGTCGAACTGCGCCATGATTTGCAGTGTTTTCGCCTCAACCAGCGGAGCGATCGCCGCGGCACGGCGCGCGCAGACGTCCGCGCCACGCCGCGCTTCGAGCGCACATCGCGCAGGACAAACGCGGCGAATGAGGACGCACCGATGCTGGCCATGGCGCACGCAAGCACGCTCGTTGGATTGGAAGCCCTGCCTGTGCAGGTCGAAGTAGACATCGCCCGAGGGCTGCCAGCGTTCGACCTCGTGGGGCTGCCCGAGGCGAGCGTGAGAGAGTCGCGCATGCGCGTGCGCAGCGCGCTCGAGCAAGTGGGGTTTCCGCTTCCGACGCGGCGGGTGACGGTCAATCTGGCGCCGGCCGACGTGCGAAAGAACGGGGCGGGGTTCGATCTTGCGATCGCGATGGCCACGCTGGCTGCGGCCAAAGAGAGCCCCGAGGACCTGCTGCGCGACTGGCTGCTCGTGGGCGAGCTCTCGCTGACCGGAGCGCTGCGGCCCGTGCGAGGCGTGCTGGCGAAGGTGCTCTGCGCGCGCAAGCAAGGGATGAGAGGGGCCATTGTTCCCAGTGAAAATGCTGCGGAAGCCGCGGTGGTCAACGGGATCGAGGTGCGCGCGGCGGGGACGCTCGCCGAGGTCGTCGCGTTCTTTCAGGGCAACTTCGCCCTGCCTACGGCCGAGCGCGTCTGCGACCACTCGACGGACCCAGCGGTGATCGACCTCGCGGACGTGCGAGGACAACACACCGCGCGCAGGGCGCTCGAGATCTCCGCTGCGGGCTCGCACAACGTGCTCTTGATGGGCCCGCCCGGCGGAGGAAAAACCCTGCTCGCGCGCACCATGCCCGGCATCCTCCCGCCGTTGTCCTTCGACGAGTCCGTCGAGGTCACGTCGATCTACTCCGTTGCAGGGATGCTTCCCAACGGGGTCTCGCTGATCGAGCGCAGGCCCTACCGACACCCGCATCACACCGCGTCGACCGTCGGGATCGTCGGCGGCGGCGACCCTCCGCGGCCCGGCGAGATCGCGCTCGCCCACCACGGGGTGCTCTTTCTCGACGAGCTCCCAGAGTTCTCGCGGGACGCGCTCGAGGCCCTGCGCGAGCCGCTCGAAGAGGGGATGGTGACCATCGTGCGATCTCGCGTTCGCACGACGTTTCCCGCGCGGTTCACGATGATCGGCGCGATGAACCCGTGCCCCTGCGGCTACCAGGGCGACCCGTCGGACAAGTGCGAGTGCAGCGACGAGCGCGTCCGGCGCTACCGTTCGAAAGTGTCCGGCCCGCTCATGGACCGCGTGGACCTCTTCGTCCACCTGCCGAGCTCTTCCGCGATGGTCTACAGCGAAGCGCCGGACGGGCCGACGTCGAGCGATGTTCGTGCGAGGGTCATCGCCGCGCGCGACCGTCAGCACGCCCGCGCAGAGAACCAAAACGAGCCCAACGGCAGGCTCTCTCCCCGCTCGCTTCGCGACGTCGCCGCGCTCAGCAGCGAGGCCAAAGCGCTGCTCAGCACCGCGGCCGACCGCATGGGCCTCAGCGCTCGCGCCATGACCCGCGTCCTGCGCGTCGCCAGGACCATCGCCGACCTCGAAGAAGAGCAGCGCGTGAGCATGAACCACATCGCCGAAGCCATCGGCTACCGCTCGTTCAGCGGAGGGTGAGGCAAGAGTCAGAATATGTCACACTGGTCCGAGCGACGCTGCTTGCGACGCTGCTGGCGACGCTCGTGCGGGCGCTGTTGCGTCGAAGCGCGAGTGGTTCATGCTCGCCGCGCGATGGCCGAGCCCGCCGAGCGCATCCGAGAGACCGACGAGCGCTTGCCGCGCGAGCTCGTTTGGCTCTACCCCGCGTTCTTCGCAGCGTCGATCGCCATCATCAGCCCCAACGCCTTCTCGGCATCCTGGAGCCACGCCGCGGCGCGCGGGCTGTTCTTCGCGCTGCCCTGGCTCTCGATCAGCGCGATCACCCACGGGCTGTACCGAGGCGCAGCGCAGCGGCTGGTGCGCCCGGCGCGCGCAGGAATCGCCCGCTGGATCGCGCACGCCGCGCTCGTCGCCACGGTCGCGACGGTCGTGGCGATCGCCCTGCACCCGGTGCATCGATGGCTCGGTCTGCGAGTGTTTTCGCTGAGCGTGTACATCGCGCAGTGCGTGGCCATCGCGTGGGCCGTCGTCCTGCCGAGCCTCGCGATCGAGGCGCTGCGGCGACGCTCGCGACGGGCCGAGCAGCAGCTCGCCGAGGCGCGCAACGCGACGCTGCAAGCGCAGCTCTCGGCGCTGCAAGCGCAGACGAACCCGCACTTTCTCTTCAACAGCATCAACACCGTGGCGACGCTGATCCCCGAAGACCCCGCGCTCGCCGAGCGGACGCTCGAGCAGCTCGCGGACCTGTTTCGGTACGCGCTCGAAGGGTCCAAGCTGGCGCGGGTCGAGCTCTCGCGCGAGCTGGATTTCGTGGAGGATTTTCTGGCGCTCCAGCGCGTTCGCTTCGGCGCGAGGCTCGACGCGACCGTCGAGCGCGCGCCCGACGTCGAGCGGTGCTCGGTGATCCCGCTCGTGCTGCAGCCGCTCGTCGAAAACGCCGTGCTGCACAGCCTCGCAGACCGCAAGCGAGCAGTCGTCCGCGTCTGCGTCGCGCGCGACGAAAAAGCGATCCGCGTGACCGTCGACGACGACGGCCCGGGCCCCGAGCGCAGCGCCCACCGCGGAACCAGCTCGTCGCTCGACAACCTTCGCGCCCGACTGCGCGCGTGGAGCGAGCGCGCCTCGCTCGCGACTGGGCCGAGCCCGCTCGGGGGATTTCGCGCGGAGCTCACCTTGCCCATCGAGGCGCCATGAGGGTGTTGATCGTCGACGACGAGGCGCCCGCCCGGCGCAGGATCGCGCGACAGCTCGCAGAGCTGCCGGGCGTGACCGTGGTCGGAGAAGCCGAGGACGGACTCGACGCCCTCGACAAGATCGAAGCGCTCTCGCCAGAGCTTTTGCTGCTCGACATCGACATGCCCGCGCTCGACGGGCTGACGCTCGCGAGCCGCGTGCGCGCGCTGCCGCCGATCGTGTTCGTCACGGCGCACGCAGAGCACGCGCTGGCCGCGTTCGAGCTGCACGCGGTGGACTATTTGCTCAAGCCCGTGCGGCCCGAGCGGCTCGCGCAGGCCATCGAGCGCGCGCGGATCCGCGTCGAGCGCGGCGAGCGGCGGGCAGAGCCCGAGGCGATGGCCCTCGCGATGGTGGCTCCTGCGCGGGAGTCGCCCCGGGTCGTCAGCGCGAGCCGAGGCGTGACGCGCATCTTCGACGCGCGCGAGCTCACGCGGCTGTGGTCCCGAGACAAGTACACGGCGTTCGTGAGCAACGGCGAAGAGCACCTCTGCGAAGAGTCGCTGAACGCGCTCGAGGCGAGGCTCGCGCCGCACGGGTTTCTGCGCGTTCACCGCGCGGAGCTCGTGAATTTGCGGCGCGTTCGCGCGCTGCACCACAGCAGCGACGGCGCGGAGGTCGAGCTCGACGACGGCCAGCGCGCCGCGGTGTCGCGCAGGACGCTCGCGCAAGTGAAGGCCGCCCTCGGGGTGTGAGCGCCGCTCGTCGGGCGAGGTCCACCGCTCGTCTGCCGCCCGTTGCCGCGGTCCGAACGCAGCGGCGCCCGCGGTGATCGCGCAGCATGAATCTCGCTCGTGAGCCCCCTTCGAGCGAGCGCGGCCCTGATCGCCGCAGTCACACTCTGCGTCACGGCCTGCGCCGAGCGCCACACGTCGAGCGACCCGCTGGCGCTGCTCGCGCGCGGGCCATCTTCCTCGCGCACCGTGCGCGGCGCGGTGGTCGAGCGCGTCGACGCGGGACCGTACCAATACCTCCGCGTGCGCACCGAGCGCGGTGACGAGTGGCTCGCGACGCTGCGCATGGCCGCCCCGCGCGCGACGGCCGCGACGGTCACCGCGCGCGTGCTCGCAGACGCGCCGCGCTTCTACTCGCGCCGACTCGACCGAACCTTCGCGAGCCTCGCGTTCGCATCGATCCGCAACGACCCGTGATTTCACAGAGGAGCTATCCCCCATGCGCACACTCATCTTCGCCCTGCTCTCGACGCTCGTCGCCTGCGCGCCCGCCGGCTCATCGGAGATCGAACCGCCGACGGAGCAGCTCGCGCCCGGCACCGCGACGCTTGTGCTCGACATCACCAACGTGCGCAACGCGAGCGGGACCGTGTACTGCGCGCTGTTTCAATCGGCCAGGGGATTTCCTGGGGCGAGCCCGATCATCGGCGGAGCGCTCAGCGCGCCAGCGCGGGTCGGGACGATCCGCTGCGCGTGGTCGTCGCTGCCCCCGGGCGAGTACGCCGTGAGCGTCTACCACGACGAGAACAGCAATCAACGCACGGACACGAGCCCCTTCGGCGCACCCACGGAGGGCTACGGAGCGAGCCGCAACAACCTCCCAGCGGCCGCGGCGCCGACGTTCGACGAGAACAAGCTGCGCGTCGACAGCGGCGCGAACGTCACCGGAAGCATTCAACTCCGCTACTAAAATGACAACTCATATGAATACTGCGCACAGTTTCATCTCGCTTGTATTCGCGGCGCTGGTCGCCGGGTGCGCGCCGGGCGTCTCGGGCGCGGAGGACGCAGCGACCTTCGACGCCGGGCCGCAGTGCCGCGTCGGTCTCAGCGAGCCAGACTTTCGCGCGTCGCCGCTGCAGGGACCGAACGGCACGACCGTCACCACCATCGCGGCAGGAACGTACGCGATGAGCTCGACCTACCTCGCGCTTCGGCCCGGCGCGACGCAAGAGTTTCAGCGCTTGATGGCTGCGATCTCCGAGGACCTTCGCACGCGCGACGGGCTCGTGGCGTTCGGCGTGAGCACGTCGAGCGCGTGCCTCACCGCGCGCACCCTCTCGGTGTGGCGCGACGCTGACGCGATGACCGCCTTCGTCCGCGCGCCCGCGCACCTCGCAGCGATCGGCGCGGTCAACCGCATCAGCCGCGGCGGCTCGACAGTGACGCACTGGACAGCCACCGAGCGCGACGCCACCTGGTCCGAGTCCATCGCGCGCATCGCTGTCGAGAGCGGCCCGACGTATTGACCCCGCGCGCCGCGGTCACGGCATCGTCGGAAAGTTGTCTTCGACGCCCTCGGGCAACAGCGCGAGGGTGTTGTCGCAGCACGCGGGCGAGCACGAACCGGCCGGCTGATCGCGCGGAGGAGTGGGGTTGGGACCGCCGCCCTGCGCGCTCGAAGCAGAAATTTGCACGTCGTTCGGGATCGCCGGGTGCGCGCACACGCCGGCGCTGGTCGCGGTGCAGCGCGAGCACCCGAGCACCGTCCAGCCGCCTTCAGCGTTGCGACACGCGCGCGTGCCTCGCTCCGCGCCGCGCATGTACGGCCCCGCGCACGCGAGGCCAGGGTCGCTCGCGCTGGCGGCGACCGATGCGTCTGCCACCGTCGCGCCGCCCGAAGAACCCGCGCCCGAAGAGCCCGCGCCCGAGGAGCTGGTGTCGCCCGAAGAGCTCGCGCCCGAGGAGCTCGCGCCCGACGTACAGCCCGCCAACGCGACGAACGACCAGAGAAGAACGGCAGATTTCATCGATGTGCTCCGAGAGATGTGTGCCCGCCCACGAGACACTATACACAGCGCTCCCCGCGCGGATTTGCGTGAACTTCGCGCGACGCGAGTGACGACCGCAGTAGCCACCGGGCGGGCGCGCGGCATACGGTGCGCGCCCTGATGAGCCGCTTCTCGACGGTCACGCTCGACGCCCTCACCATCGACGACGAGCGCGCCCTCTCGCGGGTCGCGATGTATGCGCCGCTCGCGAGGGTGGTGCGCGAAGAGGGGCTGCTCTTTCGGGTCGCTCCCGCGGGGACTTCGCAGGCGACCTGGTCTCGCGCGCTGTTTCTCAACCTCACGTTCTGGCACGGCGCGGACGCGAGCGACGTGCTGTTCGAGCGACGGATCCCCGCGGACGTCGTCGCGCACACCGCGTGGCACCACCTGGCCAAGGTGGCGTTGGGCGAAGGCCCAGCGTGCGGCGAAGCCATGCTGCTCGGCGAGTCCATCGCGAGCGCGTTCGACCTGTACCTCGTCGGCGCGCTGCTCGCGGCCGGCGAAGAGAGTGATTTTCTCGCGTCGCAAATGGACGCGATGACCGCAGCGCTCGAAGAGGCAGGGTACGACGAGCGCGACGCAGCGCGGCGCTTCGAGCGCGTGGCGAGCGACCCAGACCGCGCGTTCGAGTCCCTGCGCGCGCTGCTCTTCGACGTCTCGGTCGCGCTGCTCGGCGCGCGCTCGCTCGACGAGGCGACCGCCGTGTTCGACGCGTTCGACTCGCACGAGGACGCGCCGCTGCTGCACCACTACGAGCTGTCCAACTGGATCCTGCACTGCAAGGCGTACGGCGCGCAGAACGAAGACTCACGCGCCCGCGCGCACTCTGTGCATCGAGCGCTCAAAGAGAGCCCCTCTGCGAGCGCGTGGCTCGAAGCCGAGTGGCTCACCCCTGCGATCGCGCGGCTCGACGCGCGCGCCTCGCGCTAGAGCCAGCGCAGTCGCCGCAACAAGAACGCTCCGCCGAGCGAGAGCAGCACGCACGCGATCACCACCGTCACGAACGCAGCGGGGTGGTGCTGTCCGGGGAGGGGGACGTTCATCCCGTAGACGCTGGCGACGAGCATCGGCAGCGAGAGGATGACCGTCGCTGCGGTCAGCACCTTCATCACGACGTTGAGGTTGTTGGCGATGATCGACGCGAAGGCGTCCATCATCTGGCTCAAGATGTTCTCGGACACGCCGCACATCTCTCGCGCCTGACGGACCTCGATGCGCGCGTCCTCGAGCTGCGCGCGGTCCTCTTCGGTGAGCGACGGGGCCGCGTGGCGCGCGAGCCGCTCGAGCATCAGCTCGATGGAAGAGAGCGACGTCGTGAAGTGCACCAGCGATTTCTGATAGCGCAGCAGCTCGAGCACCTCGCGGTTGCGCAAGGACTCTTGCAGGTCGCCTTCGAGCTTCTCGACCTGCGCGTCGACCTCGCGCAGGTGCCGCAAGAAGCTGTCGGCGATCTCTTCGATCAGAAACAACACGAGCTGCCAGGGCCCAGAGAACATCGGCCCGCGCGCAGCGACGCGCTCGAACACCTCGCTCGGATACCGGCTGACCGTGAGCAATCGACGGTCGCTGAGCACCACCACGCCCGCGGTCGCCGCGCGAAACGGAAGCTCTCCTGGCTCGCTCGGCCGAAACGGAAGCCGAAGGATCACCAGCTCGTGACCGCCGTGCGTCGCGACGCGCGCGACCTCGTCTGGGTCGAGCGCGTGCTCGAGGTCCGAGGCATCGACGCCGAGCGCGACGAGCACCGCGACCTCGTCGGGCGAAGGATCGATCGCGTGAATCCAGGGAGACGTGCTGTGCGTCGGGCGCTCGACGAGCGCGCGGCGGTCGGGGTCGTACGAAAACAACATGGAGGCTCTGCGCGGCTACCGCCCCATTGTGCGCGCACTCTCGGCGCGAGCGAGACGCGATCGAGCGCTCGACGCACAAACGTCACGGCGCGCGAACGTCGTCGAGGCGAACCACCTCGCCGCGACCGTCGAGCTCGAGCAAGAGCCCCAGCGTCGCGACGCCGCCGATCACGGGCTCGGTGCGCGCGAGCGCTGCGACGTCGGCGAGCAGCGAGACCCGCGTGCGCGACTCGGGCGAGCGCGCCAGCGTCACGCGAACGCCCGTCGAGAGCAGCGCCATCCCGCTGAAGTCGGGGATGGTTGCTACGGTGGTGCGGGTCGTATCGCCGGAGACGACGAAGGAGGTTCCGTAGGAGAAGCCAGCGATGACGTTGCTGTACCAGTCTGCCTCGGGCCGACGGATCCATGTCGCGCCGAAGCCCACCTGCGCCGACGCGATGGGCGAGAGCACCGGCGCGTAGATTTGTCCGGTGCCCATGCACGGAGTCATCGAGCATGGCCGCGAGGGCCCTGTTTGATCCCACGCCTGCGCCCCGCCGCCAGCGCCGACGAACACCGAGTGCTGCGAGGCAACCCGCCATCGAGCCTCGAGCGTCCCGTGCACGACAAGGGAGTACTGCGTCGCCGCCAACAAGCCGTTGAAGGTCGCTGCACCCGCGCTCAACGCCAGCCCGAAGTCCTCGGTGGGTTGATAGGACACACGCGCGCCGCCGCCCACGCCGCCGCCAGAGACGCGGCTCATCTCGTCGAACCTCGGCGCCATATCGCCGATCGCGATTCCGCCGACCGCGCTGACCGAGACGCTCCTCGCCGGCTGCATCGCGGGCGGGACCGGAATCATCGCGCTGAGGGGCGTGATGGGCGGATGACACGTCGCGCCCTGCGAAATCACAGCAAAGCCCACGAGACCGATCGTCGCTCGATGTCCAACCACAGCCCGGCCCTCCCTCGTTGTGCGTCTGCCTAGAGTTACCCGTCCAAGTGCTCGAGCGCACGTCGAAACGCCTCGAAGCACTCGCGCAGCGCAGCGCGCGGCTCTTCGCCGTCCGTCGGCCCCGCGAGCAGCGCGTCGAGCTTGGCCGCCTGCGCGACGTCGAGCAGAAACCACCAGACGTCTTCGAGCTCGTCCGGCGGCTCTTCGAGCGCCCCGGTGGCGTAGGCGTACGCCGGCGCGAGGTCGTGCGATGCGCCGCGCTCGAGCTCGGGCTGCCCTGCCAAATGCCTCGCAAACAGCGCCGCGTGCTCGAAGCGATGAAAGCTCGGGACGACCCGGCGCCCGCCCTTCTCGTACGCGTACACGCCCTCGTCTCCGTGCTCGACGAGGTAGCCCCAGCAGTGATCGTCGAGAGTGTAGATCAACGAGTACCAGCGGCCGTCCACGCCCATGGGCTCAGGCTAGCACTCCAGCGCTGCGGCCGGTCAGCGCAGGTGCTCTTGGGGCGGCGCGACGGGGGCCCGGGCGATCAGCTTAGCCATGGCCCACGAAATCAAAAGGCCAGCGAAAAACCCAGCGAGATGCGCGGCGTTGGCCGCGGTTCGACCGATGGCGACGTTGCGAAACGCCGTGTACGTCGCCACGGCCTGCACGATGAACCAGCCGACGATCGGCATCCACGCGGGCAGCCGATCGACCTTCACGAGGTTGAGCACTGCGATCGGCTCTTTGGGCGCGAACACGAGGCGCGCCGCGAGCACGCCGGCGATCGCCGCGGAGGCGCCCACCATGGGAACGCTGGCCGCGGGCGTCGTGGCCCACTGTCCGACGGCGCCGAAGAAGCCTGCTGCGAGAAAGAGCGTCGCGAAGCGCGCGGGTCCGAGCGCGGCTTCGACGCGGTCGCCGAAGACCCAGAGGTACAAGAGGTTCACCGCGAGGTGCGGGATGCTCGAGTGCAAAAACAGCGACGAAAACGCGCGCGCCCACGGGCCGAAGGTGCCCTCGGCCTTGTCGACCTGCGCGGGGACGAAGGCCATCGATTCGAGCCACTCGCGCTGCGTAAACGGGTCGCGCGTGCGGTGAAACGCGAACGCGACGACGCACACGAGCAAGATGCTCCAGGTGACCCACGGGGTCTTGCGAGACGGGTTCGGCTCCCACAGAGGGATCATCGCGGCTGCACCAGGGGGATCAATCGTGGACCAGCAGAGCGAACCGGTGAGAATCTCTTGGCATTCCTGCGGCGGGCGACGATTGCGGCGATCATCGAGCGAGCAGCGATTCGAGCGCGTCCGCGAGGCGCTCGTACTGCGCGCGGTGGTTGTACCACTGGGCGGCGACCCGCACGCACCGCAGCTTCTCTGCGCCGAAGACGAACACCGGCACCTCGATGGAGAACCGCTCGAACAGCGCTTCTTGCAGCGGGTCGAACGGCAGCGCGCCGGCCTTCTCCGCGCTCTCGCCGCGCGCAGGGGGCAAGCACACCGTGGCGAGCGAGCCGAGCATGGACGCGGGCGCGGGCGCGGTGACCCCGAGCCGATCGCAGAGGATCTGCCGGGCTTCGAGCGCGAGAAGATGATTGTGTGTGCGCACTTCGCGAAGGCCCCCTGGCGCGAGCGACTCCATCCAGTCGATGGCGAACGGGACCGTCAGCACCGCGGTCGGATCGAAGGTCCCGCCCCAGTCGAACTCGAGCCAGAACCGCGATCGATGCGCGCGCGGGTCGTTGGCGCCGTGCGAGATGACCGTCGGCCGCAGCGAGGCTTGCTTGTCCCTGCGGCAGTGGAGGATCGCCGCGCCCTTGGGGGCGCAGAGCCATTTGTGGGCGTTTCCTGTGTACCAGGCGGCGCCGAGGGCATCGAGGTCGAGCTCGAGCATCCCGGGCGCGTGGGCGCCGTCGACGAGGGTCTCGACCCCGCGAGCGCGCAGCGCGGCGACGAGCTCGGGCACGGGCAACACGATGCCGGTAGGAGACGTGACGTGGTCGATCAGGGCGAGCTTCGTGCGATCGGTGACCGCGGCGAGCACGCGCTCGACCACCGTCGCGGCGTCGTCGATGGGAAACGGCACCGAGGCCACGACGACCTTCGCTCCGACGCGATCGGCGACGTAATGGAGCGCGTTTTTGCAGGCGTTGTACGCGTGGTCCGTGGTGAGCAGCTCGTCGCCTGACGACAGGTCGAGCGAGCGCAGGACGGCGTTGACCCCTTCGGTCGCGTTGCGGACGAACACGAGGTCTTCGGGCTTCGCGCCGACGAGCCTCGCGGTTCGCTCGCGGGCCGCGTCGATGCGCGCCTCGAGCTTGCGCGCGAGAAAGAGCACGGGCTCGCGCTCGAGCTCGTCTTGCAGCGCGCGTTGATGAGCGATGACCGCGCGCGGACAAGCGCCGAACGAGCCGTGGTTGAGAAAGGTCACCGCGGGGTCGAGCGTCCAGAGATCCGCGCGGCGTTGCACAGTGTTTTCGCTGGTCATTGGAGTGCGTGCGCGGCGGCTACGGGACGCATGTCGAGACGCCCTGGTTCATCGTGGCGAACACGCTGAGCTTCACGGCGGCGTCTCGCAGCGGGGCGGCGGCGCCGTCGGGCTCGAAGATCGCCGAGCCGAGCGAGAGCGAGCGGTACACCGCGCTGCGATCGAGCGACTCGCGCAGCGCGCCCATGGCGGGGTTGCACGTGGAGGCTGAGCCGCTCGAGTCCACCTGCCCAGCGGCGTCGACGCGCGAGGCCATCCAGCGCAGCCCCGACTCGATCATCGCGAGCCTCCTCGCGCACGCGCTCAGCGCAACGCTTCTCAGCGCGTCGATCGACGCCACCAGCACCCGCGCCTGCGCGCCCGTGTCGTAGCGCCCTTGCGCGTCGAAGAACGACCCGTCCTGCGCTTGCACGCGCGCGACGGCGTCGATGGCGTCGAGCCCCGAAACAGCAGCAGCCGGGTCGCCCACGAGGGTGCCGCACGACGCGAGCATGCGCCCGACGACCGCGAGGTACGCAGGCGCGCCGATCTGATCGTTGGAGAATCGGGGCAGGTCCGACGACGCCCGCACGAGCAGCGTTTGCAGCGACGGCGCCGCGGTGCGAACGCGCCCGAAGAGCCCTGGATCCCCGGCGAACCCGTCGAGCGAGAGCGCGCCTGCGCACGCGTCGCCGAGCACCTCGACGCTGCCCATCACGTCCCGCAACGACTGCGGGTCTTCTCTCGGCGCGAGCGGCGGGGTGAGCGCGAGGGTGCTGGAGATGCGCGTGAGTGACTGCTCGACGTCGTCTGTGAGGGCGCGGACGGCGTCGACGTTGCCCGAGGCGACCGAGGCGCGGAGCAGGGCGCCGCGCGGGATTCCGTAGAGCGCGCCGGGCATCGTGACAGGGGGGCCTCCGGGCGCCGCTGCTGCCACAAAGAGCGGAAATTCGCTGCCCATTTGCGCGATCACGCGCTGGTCGATGCGGCCCGCGGACAGGTCCGCGCACGTGGCGCACTGCGGCGCGCTCGAGGCGTCGGCGGGCTCGACAGCGGCCGCGTCGCCGCCCGCTTCAGCGCCCGCGGCGTCCTCTGGAGCGACGGCGGGGGCGCACAGATCCGGCGGCGCAACGCGGTTGCAGGCAGCCCCAGCGAGGGCGAGCGACGCGAGCAGCGCGGCGCGGGTGCGTCCGATCGGTCCGTGAAGGAGCATCATTCGCGGCAAAGATAGCGCAACGATGGTGGTGATTGCGCGACGACGAAGCGAAGCAGTCGAGGTACACTCTTCAATCGATCGGAGGCTGCGGATCTCTGTGTCTGAGGCGAAGGGAACATTCACCGTCGTCAACGAGCGGGGCATGCATGCGCGCCCCGCGTCCAAGCTCGTCAGGCTGGCGTCGTCGTTCAAGAGCGAGGTCACCATCGAGAAGGACGGCGAAGTCAAGAACGCCAAGAGCGTCATGGGCGTGCTGTTGCTGTGCGGCGCGAAGGGCACATCGCTCACGATCAGCGCCAACGGCGAGGACTCCGAGGCGTGCGTGAAGGCGATCGGCGAGCTGATCAGCTCGGGGTTCGGCGAGGAGCTCAAGTGACCCAAGGGGGCCCGGACGACTCGGCGCGGCGCGCTGCACTCGGCGAAGAGCCCCCTGCGCGGCTGATCGGCGCTCCGGCGTCGCCGGGCGTCGTGGTGGGCCGCGTCGTGATGCTCGATCGACGCAAGGTTCAGGTCCCTCGGCGGCACGTCGAGGACAGCGAGGTCGAGGCCGAGGTCGCTCGCCTGCGCGGCGCGCTCGACGCAGCGCGCACGCAGCTCAACGGCATCCGCGCGACGCTGCCCGTGGACGCGCAGGACCACGCGCTGATCTTGGACGCGCACCTGCTCATGCTCGACGACGCATTGCTCGTCGACGAGGCCGAGGCCGCGATCCGCACCGAAAAGGTCAACGCCGAGTGGGGCCTGCGACGCAGCGTCGAGCACATCAAAGCGCTCTTCGAGAAGGCCGACGACGACTATTTTCGCGAGCGTCGCAGCGACGTTGATTTCGTGGGCGAGCGCGTCCTGCGGCAGCTCATGGGCCACTCGCAAGAGGTGCCCAAGGCGCGCGACGGCGAGCGCGAGCCCACGATCCTCGTCGCGCACGAGCTCTCTCCCGCGGACACAGCGAGCCTGCGCGCCAAGGGCTTCGCGGGCTTCGTCACCGACGTCGGCAGCGCCACGTCGCACACCGCCATCCTCGCGCGCGCGCTCGAGCTGCCCGCGGTCGTCGGCGCGCAGGGCGCGACGAAGTTTCTCGCCAACGGCGATCGCATCGTGGTCGACGGGCTTCGGGGCGTGGTGGTGCTGCGCCCCAACGCCGAGCAGATCATCGCAGCAGAAGAGCGACGACGCAGGTACGCGCTCTTCGTTCGCTCGCTCGACGCGCACCGTGACCAGCCCTCGAGCATGCAGTGCGGAACCCCCGTCGCGCTGCGCGCCAACATCGAGCTGCCCACCGAGGCGCTCATCGCGCGCGAGCAGGGCGCGGACGGCGTCGGGCTGTATCGAACGGAGTTTCTCTACGTCGACCGCCGCCTGCCGCCGAGCGAAGACGAGCAGTGCGAGGTCTACCGCGCGGTCGTGACCGCGATGGGCGGCCGGCCCGTCACGCTGCGCACGTTCGACATCGGCGGCGACAAGTTTTCGACCGCGTTTCGCCTGCCCAAAGAGATGAACCCCGCCCTCGGGCTGCGGGCGATCCGCCTCGCCCTGCGCGAGCGCGAGGTGTTTCGCGCGCAGCTGCGCGCGATGTTGCGCGCCGCCGACGCAGGCCCCGTGCGCGTGATGATCCCGATGATCGCGACCGTGGCCGAGCTGCGCGCGGCCCGCGCCGAGCTCGAAGCCGCCAGGGCCGAGCTGCAAGCGCGGGGCATCCGCGCGCCGGACGTCCCGCTCGGGATCATGGTCGAGACGCCGAGCGCGGTGTTCATCGCGGATTTGCTCGCGAAAGAGAGCGCGTTCTTCTCGATCGGCACCAACGACCTCGTGCAGTACTCGCTCGCCATCGACCGCGGCAACGAGCACGTCGCCTACCTCGCGCGGCCCCTCGACCCCGCGATCCTACGGGCGATTCACACGACCGCGCAGGCCGCGCGCACCGCAGGCATCCCCTGCGCTTTGTGCGGCGCCATGGCCGCGGACCTGCTCTCGGCCCCGCTGCTCATCGGCTTGGGCGTGGGCGAGCTCAGCGTCGATCCCGCCGCGGTCCCCGCAGTCAAAGCCGCGCTCTCGCGCGTGTCCCTCCGCGAGGCCCGCGAGGTCGCAGCGCGCGCGCTCAACCTCGCCACGGCCGACGAAGTCGAATCCCTCGTGCGCGAGACCTTCGCGCCCAAGATGTCCGACTTGCTCGCCGCGGGTGACTGACGCACGTCCAACGAACCAATTCCCCGACGGGCACACGCACGATCCCCTCACGAGAACGCAGAGATCGTCGGGACAAAGGGGGCAATGTACCTCGCGCGTGCGTACAATGTCTTCGCACTCGGACACCGCGCACTTTCGTCAGCGCGGTCCCGAGCAAAAGGAGCATTTTCGCCATGCGCACCCGCTTCGCAGCAATCGCCGCCCTCGCTCTTTCGATCGGCTCGCTCACGGGCTGTATCGTCCGCTCGCAGCCCGCTTACTACGTCCAGCCCGCGCCGCGCGTGTACTACACCCGGCCCGTGCAGCGCGTGTACTACACACGCCCGGCCGTCGTGGTCGCGCAGCCCGTCACGACCACGGTCGTGTATCGCTGAGACACGGCGCAACGCGCGGTCGCCAACACGCCGCCATCGGGGCTATCACCGATAGCTCTCAGCGATGAACCTGCGCGCGCGATTGGTGTTGGCGTTGTGGCTGTGCGTGATCGTTCCGACCGTGGGGGCCGGGCTCGGAGCGTGGTGGCTGCTCGCGCGGCCCGGCGCGCACTCCGCAGTGCACGCGCACGAGGTGTTCGAGCCCATGATGCTCGCCATCGTCGGCGCTGCGCTGCTCGGCGGAGCCGTGGCCACAGGCCTCGCGGCGCTGCTCGCGCCGGCGGTCTCGAAGCCCATCCGCGCTGCGATGGACGCCGCAGACCTCATCGCTGCCGGGACGCGCTCGGTCCA
The DNA here is from genome assembly GCA_013298625.1 of Myxococcales bacterium. Taxonomy (GTDB): domain Bacteria; phylum Myxococcota_A; class Polyangia; order Polyangiales. The sequence continues at coordinate 4,303 of JAAFIF010000075.1, read as the reverse complement.
CATCGACACCGAGGCGGGCGGAGAAGCAGGCAGGCTCGTGCAGGCGTTCAACCGCATGGCCCGCGAGCTCGACGCCGCTGAAGCGCGGCTGCGAAGAGCCGAGCGGCTCGCCGCCTGGCGCGACATCGCACGACAGATGGCACACGAAATCAAGAATCCCCTCACGCCCATCCAGATGGCCGTCGAGCTCTTGCGCAAAGCCAAGGCTCGGCAGCTCGAGGGCTTCGACGAGCTCTTCGACGAGCAGAGCACCATCGTGCTCGAAGAGGTCGCGCGTCTCCGTCGACTCGTCGAAAACTTCTCTCGCTTCGCGCGCGCCCCCAAGCCCATGCCCGCGCCCATGGAGGTCTCTGCGCTGCTCGAGCACGTCGTCTCGATGCACGCGCACGCTGAAGCCGAAGTGACAGGCGAAGCAGAGAACAGCTTGTCCTCGATCCGCGCCGACCGCGAGCAGCTCACGCAAGTGCTGGTCAACATAGTGCAGAACGCGATCTTCGCCGCGGGACAACGGGCGTCGCGGCAGCTCAACGCCACGCCCGCGGCCGTGCACGTGAGCGCGCGTCGAGAGGGCGCAGATCGCGTGGTGATCTCCGTCGAAGACAACGGGAGCGGGATCGATCCGTCGATCCGCGATCAGCTGTTCGACCCGTACGTCACCACGAAGAAGGGCCAGGGAGGGACCGGGCTCGGCCTCGCGATCGCCTGGAGAATCGTGCACGAACACGAGGGATCGCTCACCGTCGAGAGCTCTCCCGAAGGCACGCGCTTCGACATCACGCTCCCCGTCGCAGGCCCCACGCGCGCCGAGAGCAACACGACCGAGCACTCGATCGCGTCGGCGCGCACCATCGCGCGCGCGTGACGCTCCGCTACGGCTCGATCGTCGTCCGCTCTGCGACCCGCGCCTCGACTGAGGCCCGCGAAAACGCGAGAGGAGCATAGACGCCAGCGTCCCAGCTCGCGACCTGGTCGCCCCAGAAGCGCGAGCCTGGATCACCGGAGTTTCCTCGGGCGAAGTGAAGCCGCGCGCGCGGCGTCCCATCGGCGTCGAAGCCCGCCACCATGCGGTACACCGCGCCGGAGTTGCTGCTGTGAAACATCCGGGCGGCGCGCGCTCCGCCAGCCGCGAGAAACGGCGCCTGCGAGACGTTGACGGTCCCGATCGAGCCGTTGCTCTGCACCTCGGCCGTCGCGAACGGCCCAGCGGGCTCGACGAGCGATCGAAACTGCGTCCGGTGAAAATCGCGCCAGCGATAGCGCGCCGGGTCCGCGCTGCCGAAGCGCGAGAGCAGCCACTCGTGGGTGTCGCGCAGCGCGAGCAACACCAGGCGATCGCGCCCCCCTTGCAGCACAGAGTCAGCCATCGCGTGCCGACCCTTGATCGCGTTGACCATGAACTTCAACAGGTAGATCGGCTCGCTGCCGTTGATCGAGTCGAACACCGGACCGAACTCGTCGGCGAGCGCGCGGTGCAGCAAGAACTGCTGAAAGCCCTCGTACACAACCGCGCCGGACGAGTCTCGGTCCATGCGGCGATCCCACGCGCGAAGGACGGCGGCGAGCGATTGAATGCCAGCGACGCCGCGAAATTCTGCGAGCGAAGCGTCCACGTCGACTCGCGCGAGCGACGCGTCCAAGACCGGCAAGAGCTCGTCGGCGAGCACCGAGTGCGTGTCGAGCTGGAGCGCCTCCATGTCGTCGAGCGACACGCGCGGTCCGCCCGCTGCGGCGCGCTCGGTGAGGCGCGTCAACGTCGACTCGATGCGCCGCGCCCTCGTCCCAGGGTCGAACCACACGCCGAAGTACCACGGGTCGTCGTCGGTTCGACCGTTGTCGACGAAGCCGAAAGGATCGTTGTTCGCGCTCGCGAGAAACCCGCGCGCTCCTCCGCGAGAGCGAGGAAAATGCCCAGCAGACGCGAAGCGATCCATCGGCCAAACCACCCGCGCGTTGCCCGCTGGCAGCAGCCGGTTCGGCGTAAACGGGAGCTCTGCGGGGTTGCCGCGGTCCGGCAACAAGACGTGCACGCGATACGAGATGTCCGTCGCGTCAGCGCTCACCCAGTTGAACGCTCCGGTCTCCATGCGGTCGACGTGCCCCTCGAACTCGGCCACGTTTTGCGCGCGATCGAAGCCGAGAAACACGTCCGCCTCGAGCGTCCCGCGAAAGCCCACCCAGCGAAACAGCACGCGGTTCGACGAGCTCGTCGTGATCGGCAACGGCGCGAAGTTCGTCGGCAACAGCACGCCTTGGCCGGGCACATCTTCGACGACGTACGCTTCGCTCGGCGCGCCGCGGACGTTGATCTGCTCGACGCATCGCTCGACAGCGAGCGCCGTATCCGCCAGGAGGATCGTCGCGTTGGCTCGGTTTTGACGGACCTCGACGAGGTCCATGAAGTCTGGGTACGTCGTCGTCGCCGTCCACACCACGCGCCGGTTGTGACCGAGCTGAACGCCGGGCGTCCCTGCGAAGCCGAAGCCCGCGACGTCCAGCGTCCCCGCGGCGCCGTTGTCCATCGAGCTCATGTGGTGCGCCCAGAACACCGCAGGAGCGGTCAATCGCTGGTGCGGATCGCCAGCGATGAGCGGACGACCGTTGTCCGTGAAGCGCCCAGCCACCGCCCAGTTGTTGCTGCCTCCAGAGCGCAGCACCTCCATCGAGCGCGTCCAGTCTGCGAAGCGCCCGCGCAACACTTCTTCGGGCTCTGCTGAGACGCGACGCCACCACCCCGCCGCGCTCGAGAAGCTCGGCGATCGATCGCGAATCACGCGAGAAGAGTCCCTCGGGCCCGGGCGATCAACGCTCATCGGACGCACGCGAGGTCGCTCGTCCGCGCCCAACACGTACGCGTCGGAGATCGGCAAGAAGAGCGGGACCGCCCCCGCGGGGTCGACGTACCTTGCGACGATCGTCGCGAGCAGGTCGAACTCGAGCTGATTGGCGTTGCGAAACAGCAGCAAGCGCCCGACGGAGAACGCGTCGTCGACCGTCCATCGCGCGGGCATCACGTCGAAGTCTGCCGCGGACAAGCCCGGCGGACGCGCGACAGAGCCCGAGCGAACCTCGTCGACGCGACGGTTCACTCCGGCCACCCACGCGCTCATCAGGCGATACGTCTCGGGCACCTCGCGCTGCGCGCGCTCGGCGCTCTCTCTGCCCCATCGCGCGATGTCCACCATGCGAACGATGCGGTCCTGCGCGACGCTCGCGGCGCCGAACACCTCTGCCGTGGTGCCGTACGCGGTGCGACGCAGCGTCTCCATTTGAAACAGCCGGTCGACCGCCTGCGTGTAGCCCGCGCCGAAGAGCGCGTCCGCGTCGGTCCTCGCGTAAATGTGAGGGATCCCTGCGTCGTCGCGCAGCACTTCGATCGCGCTGCTCGGGCGGTAGGCGTCAGGGGGAGGCTCCCTTCGCGGCCGTCTGCTGCACGGCCGCCCTGCGCCTGCGTCGCGAGCGGCGTCGCCATCGTCGGTCTCAGCGTCGTCGCCGCCCGCGTTGGCGTCGCCCGAGTCAGCGACGGCGTCCAGCGGCGTGACGTCCGACGCGTCGACGACGGGCGCGCGGGGCGCGCACGACAAACACAGCGTGAGCAATGAAACCGAAGCGCCGCGGAGACTCATCGGCGACGATTGTGAGTGCAGGTCAGGCCCCGAGACAAACCCCAGCCACCGAGCAGCGAGCCTCCGCCCCGGCGGTCGCCCCAGCCTCGCGCCGCTCGGCGCAACAGACAGCAATCACACGTCGTGCATGATGGGCTCGCGCTTCTTCACGAAGCGCTCGATGAGGTTCCACGCGTCGGCGCTGGCGTGGGTGATCGTGACGCCGAGACCCGGCGAAGCGCCGTCGCTCGGCTGGCGGGTGAACTTCACTTCGCCGCGGATTTCAGCGCTCAAATCACCGGGAAACGCGAGCGCGACTTCGCACGCAGCGCCCACCGGCAGCACGTGAAACGTCGCGACGAACACGCCGCCGTTGTTGCGGATGTCTCCGAAGAAGTCCGTGAAGAAATTGGACTCGGAGTGCACGTTGACCTCGGCTTCGAGCCGCGGCAGGCCAGTCGGTCCGAGCGGCACGTGCGCGGCGGGCGCGGGCGGCGCGCGAAACGCAGCGGACGCTGTCTTCTGCGGCCCGCCTGGCTTCGGCGCGCTCGGCGCGGTCGGCGCAGGCATCGCGTGCTGCGAAGCGGGCCGCGGAGGCTGCTGCGCTGCGGGGTTGCCGAAGGGCCCTGGCTGCGCTGCGGGCGCAGTAAACGGCTGCGGCGCCGCGGGCTGCGCTGGCTGTGCGGCGATGGGCTGCGGCG
>JAAFIF010000216.1 GCA_013298625.1 Myxococcales bacterium | reverse complement strand
CTCTTCGACCTGCGCTCGCCCGCAGAGGGAGCGCAGTACTTCGGTCGCGACCACGAGTTCGCCGAGGTCGAGCGCTACGTGCTCGACGGGCGTTCGGTGGGGCTCTGGGGCCTTCGCAAGATCGGCAAGACCTCGCTGCTGCGAAGGCTCGAGTGGAAGCACAGCGCTTTGACAGCCGAACAGCCGATGGTGTTGTTGCTCGACCTGACAGCGCGAACCTATGACGAGCCCACGGTCCTCGGCATCCATCGGGCGCTCGACGCGGTGCTCGACAAGGTGGGCGCGCGTGCGATGAGCAACGCGGTCGAGCGGCTCGCAGCGCTCGTTCGCACGCGCGCAGGCAAGGTCGTCCTGGCGATCGACGAGTACGAGAGGCTGCTCGACGGGTCGATCCCTGCGCGAGACGGAGTGCTGTTTCTCGAGGCGCTGCGCGGGCTGGCGCAGAGCACGCGGGACCAGTTCGCGATCATCCTGGCGGGCCGCGATCGACGGTTCGTTGCGAAGGCCCGCATCGATGGGCGCGACAACCCGATGTATCGCTTTTTGACAGACCTGCCCGTCGGCGGTCTCGATGACGACAGCGCGCGGGAGATGCTGCGCAAGCTCGGGCGGCGCATGGGCCTCGACCTGCACCACGAGGCGTTGAATCTCTGCGTGCGCGAGACGGGCGGACACCCGATGCTCCTTCGCACCATCGGAAACCTGATCGATCGCGGCGTGCCCGTCGAGCAACGGCAGCCGTACGTCGTGCAGCGCGCCGAGGTCGAGTCGAAGCTCGACGAGCTGTCCGACGAGGCCGCCGAGGACTACCGAGAGCTGCTGCTGGCCGCGAGCGAACTCACGGACGGAGGCGAAGCGCTGCTCGTCAACGCCGCGCACGATGAGCGTGCGTTCTCGGAGCGCGCGGCGCGTTCGGCGATCGTAGAGCTGCGCCGATTCGGCATTCTGTCGGACGATTTGCGGTCATTTCGCATCGGTGGATTTCGTCGTTGGCTCCGCGACAACAAGGTGCCGACGCGCGGAGCCGCCAATGGTTGAGAATCCCTATCGCGGCGACCGGCTCTCGAAGGTGTTCGTCGGTCGGGACGCGATCCTGTCGGAACTCGAAGGCACGATCACGAGACGAGGCGCCATCTGTCCTGTGATGGGTGGTCGCGGGATCGGAAAGTCTGCCATCAGCCGCAAGCTCGAGGAGCGGTTGGCCGACCGCGTCGTGGTCGTGCGGGTCGAAGGCGGAGTCGACGATGTTCAGCGCTCGCTCGAGCGTCGATGGCCGGAGTTTCGAGCGGCTGACTTCGTCGTGTCACTCGAGGCCATCGTGCGAGCCGAATCGAAGCAGGTGCTTCTCGTCCTCGATGAGGTCGAGAGGATTCTCACGGATCCGCGCGGAATCGGCCTGCTCGACAACCTGCGAAAGCTGTTCGACGACACCGACGGACGCTTCTCTGTCGTCGTGCTCGGCGGCACGGAGCTGCGGTCGCTCTTGAGGGACTCCGCGTCGCCCTTTCTCGGCAAGGCGAAGATGCGGGTGCTCACTGGACTCTCGCGCGACGAGACCGCACAGCTCGTGTGCGCGCCGCTGGCTGCGACGGTCGAGGACGAAGTGATCGAAGCGCTCTGGGCAGAGACCGCGGGCCATCCCAGGGTGCTTCAACACGTCATGGAGCACGCCGTCGATCAGTGGCAGGACGCGTTGCGGGTGGACCCGTCGCGCGTGATCGAAGAGTACGTCCGCGACGCGCTCGTCGAGGTTCGTCGCAAGTGGCTCGAACCCGAGCTGTATCGGCAGTGGTGGCAGAACCTCCGCGAGGGCGGGCAGCGCACCTATCGCTTGCTGCTGCGAGCGCTCGATCCGCTGCCGAAACGCGAGTGGACGCAGCAGCTGGGCGATGACCCGGTACCGTGGGTGGAGGTGCTCGAGTCGACGGGAGTAGCCATCCGCGGCGCGTCGGGGTTGTTGCCGCGCGGCAGCGGCTTCTCCGATTGGGTGCGCGAGAATTACCCCGAACGCGCGCCGTCCGCGGCGCCGGACGACCCTGCCCTCGCGACGTGGCTCGGCACGCGCAGCCTCGGCACATTCGAGCGCGACGTGGTGATGTCCCTCGCGCGTTGGGCGCGGAGGTCGGTCGAGTTTCCGGGGCTGGTGCTCAAGGACAGCGCCGAGAGTGGCAACAAGGGAATCCTCTCTGAGCACGCGGTTCGATTGAGCGCGCTCATGGCGTTGACCCAGCACGACGCGTTCGCCACGGTTGAAGCCGAGGCGCTCTCCGCGCACAGCGAGAAGCGTTCGGACCTGAAGCTTCGAGCGCGAGACGCATCGGACACGCGAGCGTGCTTGGAGTTCAAGATCTACCAACGCAACGACTACAAGACCGTCGTGCGACAAGCCATCGGCTACGCGATCCCATCGGACACGTTCACCGCTGTGATCACCGTCGATCGCACCAGCAAGACTCTCGCAGACTACGTGGCGAATTGCTTCGAGGACGCGAAGCCGCTCCGCAGTCAGGAGGCCCCGCCCGGGGTGGAGCAGCCGATGCTGCTGACCGAACACGCGCGCTCCAACGCCGGGTCGATCCGCGTGTGGCACTTTCTGCTCCGACTGCCGACGGCGACGTGATCGTCGCGCGCCAGCAACGGCCCCCGTCACGCGTCCGCTGAACGCTCGAACCACACGTCGTACGCGGTCGTCCCCCACTCGAGCCCGGGCTCGAGGTGCGCGGCCCACTTGGGGTCGGCGACGATCACCCTGAGCGTGTAGTTGTGGCAGAGCGCCCATCGACGCGGCTGCCAGAGGTGCGCTTGATTCGTGTAGAGCGCGCCGCCGAACTCCGCTTCGATCGCCACCGCGCGACGGCTCAGCTCGTCCTCACCGACGTTGTTGCGGCGCTCGACGAGCGCACACGAAGCGATGAAGCGCCCGACGTTCTTCTTCATCCACTCGGGCTCGACGTACCAGTCGCCCTCGTCGGCGAGCGCCTTCACGAGCGCAGCCTCGTCGTGCTTCGCGTACAAGCGCTGGATCTCTGCCGCGCTCTTGTCCTCGGGCAGCGTGTAGCGAACGGTGTCCACCGCGCCCTGCAGCGCGCCGTGCAGCGCCACCAGCGCGAACGAGCGCGAGGCGCAGAGGTCGTCGAGGCCGCCGGCTGTTCCGGTGAGGACGTCGAGGATGACTTCGGCGCCGTCGACGCTCTTCACGCGGACGTCGAAACAATCTGAGCTCACGGGTCTTGTTCTCCTTCAACTGCGCGAGTTGGCGCGCACCGCGTGCTTGCACGGTACCGAGGCACGAGCGCAACGAGAATGCTCGCCACCGTCGTCACAGCCGTCCAGGGACGGTGTTCAATCGTTCACGAACGCGGCCGCCGCCGACGGACGTTCGCACAATGGTCAGCGCCTCGATCACCGCAGCGTTCGACGACCCGATCGCCGTTCACCATCGCCGCGACGCCCCCCCGGTCACCGCGGTCGACCACGCGTAACTGGATAGGCCCGGCGCACGCCGCGGCCGCTCCGCGACGCTTCGTCGCGTAAAGGCCAGAGGCTCGCCCTC
>JAAFIF010000065.1 GCA_013298625.1 Myxococcales bacterium | reverse complement strand
CATCGCAGGCGGCCGCGCGGGCGCAGGCGGCGCAGCGGGCGGAGCAGGCGCAGCGACGGGCGCTGGGCTCACCGAAGACGGGCGCGACACATCCGCGTCGTCCGACAGCGCAGCCACAGGCGCAGTGGTGTCCGGCGAGGGATCGACGGCAGGGAGCTCGCCGCGCTCCGTCGACTCGCCAGAGTCAGCGTCTTCTGCGGGCGCAGCCGGCGGCGCGACCGGCGCTGTCGCAGCGGGCGGAGCCGCTCGCGCAGCAGGCGGCGCAGCGGGCGCAGCGGGCGCGGGCGCAGGCGCAGGCTCGTGCGGGGTCAGACCCTCGAGAAGCGCGTCGAGCTCGTCGTCGAAGCTCGGACCATCAGTTGAGTTCTTGCGATCAGTCACCGGTGCACCGTTGCCCTGCTGAAAAGCTGCATCATCCGCGGTCGACGCCCGTCTCGCGCGAGACGCTCGCGAGGCCGTCGCTCAACGCGAACAGAACGAGGTCACGGCGAACGGCGTCGTTCGGGTCCGTCCTCGTGATGTCTGCGAACGCCGCGGGGACGGCGCCTGTGACCGAGAGAGCGCCGCGCCGCGCGGTCGAGAACACCGCGCGCACCGCGCGAGCGAGCTCGGACCAAGGGTCGGGCGTCGCGCTGATCGGCCGCGCGATCTCTGCGGTCGCCTTGCGCGCCCTGCGCGAGAGCGCCTTGGCGACAGGGCGCAGCCGCGGCTCGAAGCGCGCGTTGCCCCCAGCGATCGGGAGCTCCGCGGCGACCATGGCGGCGAGCAAGCACTCGACCGCCGCGTCGACGCCGAGCGCGTCGAGCGCCGAGACCCCGCGCGCGCCCAACAAGAACGCGCGCGCCACCCGAAAGCGCGTCGCGTCGTCGAGCGCTGCGGTGAAGCGCTTTCCGAGCACGAGCGCTGGGGTCGAGCCAGGGATCACGACGATGCGATTGTCGTCGTTGCCGCCGACGTACAGGTCGAACTCGCCGACGCCGGCCACCGTGGCGAACGGAGCGATCGCGTCGCGGATGGGCGAGGCGCCCTTCACGCGATCCGAACGACCGACGCCGCAACCGTCGGTCGAAATCCCCACCATTTCGGCGAGGTCTGGCATCACGGTGTCGATCAGCGACGTCGCTGCCCCCGTGTCTTGCGGGTTGCGCACGCGCAGCGCGAGCGCGGCGTCCTTGAGCGTCGCGCGCCCCGACGGAACCGCCGCTGGCACCACCGGCAGGTCCTCGCCCATCGCCTTGGCCACGCGCAGCGCGGTCCGGGTAAGCACCACGTCACCGCCCAATTCAGCGGCGAACGCGATGCGCCTCGACGCCTCGCCCGGCGGCCCGTCCTGACGGATCCACTCGCGCAGCGCGTCGATGGTCCGACGCGACCGCTGCACGCGCTCGCCGTCGTCCGCCAGCCCGTGCACCGCGCGCAGCGCAGCGAGCTCCGAGGGGAGCACGTCGTGCGCCGCGCGAGCCGCGATGAGCGCGCCGTTGCGGTCGCGCAGCTTGTCCCGCTGGATCTCGCACACGCGCAGCAGCGTCTTGCACTTGTCCGCCGGCGCCCCTGCGCGGTCCGCGGCCACGCGCGAGAAGCGCAGCGCCGCGTCCCACAAGCCAGCGCTGGTCGCGAGCGCCACGCCGCGCTCGATCGTCGCGTCGTTGGCCTCGCCTTCGATCACCATGCGCTCGAGCAGGTCGATCGCGCGCTGCGGCAGCTTCAAGCGATGCTCGAAGATGTCGATCGCGCCCTGCCTCGCCACACGCCGCTGCGACGTCGGCGTCTCGTGCGCCGACGAGAGCGCCACCAGCGCCTCCGCGGCTTCTTCGAGCCGCCCGCTCGTCGCGTGAACCTCGGCGAGCAACGCCAGCGCAGCCACGTGCTCGGGCTCTCGCTCGACCACCTGCAGCGCGCTCTCGAGGGCCTCTTCGCGCCGGCCCAGAGCGCGGCGCAAGCGAGCTTGCTCCCAGAGCAGCGAGACGCGCTCGAGCTCTGCTTGCTCTGCGCTGAGCCGCAACGTCACGAGCGCCTCGAGGTGCACGTGGTCCTTGCGCGCCTCGAGGATGATTCGCAGGCGCTTGTACGCCATCTCGCGCGTCGGGTCCGCCTGCAGCGCCTTGCGCAGCGGCGACTCGGCCTCGCGGTGCTTGTCGAGCTGATCGAAGAGCGTGACGCCGGCTTCTTCCCACAGCGCTGCGGCGCGCTCGGTGTCCTTCGCGAGCTTCGCGAGCGCCGTGCACGCCTCGACGACGCGAGCCCACTGCGAGAGCCGCCGCGCGCACACGCGCACGACGTCCCACGCGATGGCGTCCGCCGCGTCCGTCTTGACCAGCGACGAGGCGAGCGCGAGCGCATCTTCTGAGCGGCCGCCGACCGACGCCCACACCGAAGCCCTGCGCAGCATCGCGCGCTTCTCAGCCGCGTCCGTGGCGATCTGCGCGCGCGCCTCGAGCCCGCGCGCTTTGGCCGCGGCGTGGTCGAGCCCCGCGCCGAGCTCGCTGAGGGCGATCGCGCTGGCCGTCAGCGACTCGTTGGCGAGCGCAAAGGTGCGCGCCTCGGCGTCCCTGCCCTGCGCGCGAAGCGCGGCGAGCGCTGCGCTGCGCAGGGCCGAGCCGGTGACCTCGTCGGCGCCGTCGGCGACGCGCGAGAGGGCCACGCTCAAGTCCCTGCGATCTTCGCGCTGGATCGCGTCGAGCAGCGCGAGCAGGCGCGGCGCGGCGCTGCCCCTCGACTCGTCGTCGAGCAGCTCGCGCATGTCCCTCGCTTGGTCCGCGGTGTCCGCCGAGGACGAGAGCGCCCTGGCGACCTCGAGCTCGAACGCGTTGCGCAGCGGGTCCGTCGCCGGCATCGCGCCGAGCACGGCCTGCAGCGCGGTGACCGTGTCGGGGGCGTCCGGGCCGAGCCGCGAGCCCGTCACGATCGCGTTGAGCAGCGAGACTGCCAGCGAGTCGGCGCCAGCGCGGATGTTCACCCGGTCGAGCGCGTCGGCCGCGCCGACCTTGTCGTGCTCGAGAAACAGCCGGGCGAGCACGAGTTGCACGCCGAGCGCCGTCTCTTCGTCGCCGCCCTCGGGGCTCGAGACCGCGGCGTCCGCGAGGCGCTCGCGCAGCGCGGTGTCCGAGCGCCAGCGCGTCGTCGCGAGCAGCGCCGCGCGGACCGCGGGCGAGGCAGGGTCGCGTTCGGACGCGCGCTCGAGGGCCTTTCGAGACTCGACCGTCGCGCCCGCGTTGGCGAGAAACACCGCGCCGACCGTGAGCCAACGGGCCGCGGCCACGTCGCCGAGCTTCTCCGAGCGCGCTTCGAGCACGTCGAGCGCCGCGCCAGGCTCGCGCGCGGCGATCGCGAGTCGAAATGCCAGCGTCGCTGCGAACGGGTCTTCGGGGTCTTCGCGGTGCGACGCGAGCGCCACCTCGCGAGCCTTGCGGTCGTCGCCGGACGCGAGGTGCAGACGCGCGCTCGCCGCAGCGAAGTCCTTGCGAGCGTCGCCTTCGCTCGTCGAGAGCAGCTCGTCGGCGAGGCGGGCGGCGGCGGCGTGGGCGCCGGCGGCGGCGTTCCACACGAGGGCGAGCGGGAGGGCCCAGGGCTCGCCAGCGCGGCCGAGGGCTTCGGCCGTCGCGGCCGCGGGCTTGTCGAGCAGCGCGCGCTCGATCCAGAGCTTCTCGCAGAGCAGCGACGCCTTGTCCGACGGCGCCTCGCTCGCAGCGAGCAGCGCGTCGATGAACCCGAGCGCCTTGTTCGCGACCTCGGCCTCGGGCTTCGCCGGAAGCAACGCCAGCCACGACCGCCGCGCGATCATGTCCTGCGCGTCGCTCTCCGCAGCGTGCGCGAGCCGTCGCCGCGCCCCTTCGGTGTCGCCCTGCATCGCGAGGCACACGCCAGCGGCCGCGCGAAACAGCGACGCGCGCAGCTTCTTGCCGCTCTCGGCCTCGGACAATCGATCGAGCTCTGCCACCGCTCCGGCGGCGTCGCCCGCGGCCACGAGCTGATCGAAGAGCGCCGCGTGCGCCGCGGCTCCTTCGGGCGCGAGCGAGATCACCTCGCGCAGAAGCCCCGTGGCCTTGGCGCTGTCGCCCTCGCTCGCCGCGGACTCAGCCAGTCGAAACAGAAGCCCAGCCTTCATCGCCGGGTCGACCGCGCCGCGATCGATCAGCCATCGCGCAGCGTCCGCCGAGCGACCGAGCTCGCCAGCCCGATCCGCGAGCGACGGAACCTCGAGCCAGAGCCGAGTCTCGTCTGGCAGCAACGCGAGCGCCGCGTCGAGCGCGCTCATCGCCCCCGCCGCGTCGTCGAGCGCCCCGGCGCGAACCCTCGCCGCGCGAACCCACAGGTCCGCGGCGATCCGTCGCGCTTCGTCCCCTTGCGCCACGTGCGCGACCGAGAAGACCCCGCTGCCGCCTTCGAACGCGCCTTCGACCGCCTTTTGCGCGATCTCGGCCATCGCCTCGAGCGCGAACGCCAGGTCCTTCGGCCGCCCGTTGCTCTGCGCGAAGCGCTCGAGCTCGACGAGGGCGCGCCAACGCCCCTTCGACTGCGTGCTCGCTTCGCGAAGCAGCGCCGACGCTTGCTCGAGCGAGTCCTCCGAGCCCTCTTTGGCCAGGTCGCGCGCGACCTCCGAGAGCAGCCGCGCCTTGCGCGCGCTGTCCCCCGTGAGCTCGGCGAGACGCAGCGTGGCCTTGCGCGCGAGGGCCGGGTCGTCCGTGCGACGCCCCACGCGCTCGAGCGCGATCCACGAGAGCCGATAGCTCGGGTCCGTCTCCGCCGCCTCTTCGTACGCCGCGCGCGACGCGGCCGCGTCGCTCAAGCGATCCTCGAGGATCTCGGCCTTCAAGCACAGCGCCTCGGCCTTGGCGCGCGGCGTGGCCGCGGCCTTCACGAGCGCTTCGCAGAGCTTGAGCAGGTTGTTCGCGCTGCGCCTGCGGAGATACATCCGCACCAAGGCCTCGAGCGGCGGCCGATAGCGCGGGAAGCTGTTGACCGCGGCGAGAAAGCTCTTCGCTGCGGACAGCTCGTCCCCGCGCACGCGCTCGTCGACCTCGCCCGCTTCGGACAAGAACAGGGCCTTGTCCTGACGGTCTGTCAGTCGATTCGCTGCGTCGAGCATCGCGTGAGCGTGCTCGATCAGGGGCTGCCGAGCCTCGTCGCTGAGCGCAAACGCCGGGGCCGATAGCCCAGGAGCCGCGATCGACGGCGAGACCGAGTTGGGGGGAATGGATGCGCCGGGCGGAGGCACGGACGACGGGGCGTCGTTCGACTGGGTCATTGGGCTGAGGGCTGCGCGGCGTTCACGGCGCCGTGACGAGAGCGCCGACAAGCCGCAACCGCACGGCGTCGTTGTACCCCGGCTCACCCTCCCCTGAGAAGACATCGCGTCACTGCCGAAAACTTCGCCGCGCCGCGGCCATGGTCAGCGCGATCCACGGCATGACAGAATACGTCCCAGCGGTGATGGCGCCGCAGAGACTCTGGACCCGCGACGCGCTACGTTCGTGCCGATCGCCGTGACCGGACGCTATCGCCCCAACGCCCCGCCCGCCCGCAGCCGCGCTGCCGAACGCCCCCGCAACAACAGCGTTGACTTTGCGCTCGACCCTGCCCCCATCGGCGCGAGCGCTCGTAGCGCGCCGCCCACGCACACGCTGGTGATCGCAGAGAAGCCGTCGGTCGCCAGGGACCTCGCCCGCGCGCTCGGCGTGTCCCCGAAGGGCCGCACGCACTTCGAGGGCGACCCGTACGTGATCACCTGGTGCATCGGACACCTGGTCGAGCTCGACGAGCCCGCCAGCTACGACGCGGCGTGGAAGACGTGGAGGCTCGACACGCTCCCGATGATTCCTCCGCGGTTTCGGCTGCGGGCCTCGACGTTTGCGCCCGAGCAATTTCGCGCGGTGAGAGAGCTCTTGCGCGACAGCAAGCGCTTCGCCGCAGTCATCAACGCCTGCGACGCCGGCCGCGAAGGCGAGCTGATCTTTCGCTACGTCTACGAGCTCTCGGGCAGCAAGCTCCCGATGCGCCGCCTCTGGGTCTCGTCGCTCACCGACGAGGCCATCTCCCGCGGGTTCTCGAAGCTCGAGCCGGGCTCGAAGTACGACAACCTCGCGGACGCAGCGCGCTCTCGCTCGGAGGCCGATTGGCTCGTCGGGCTCAACGCCACCCGCGCCGTCACCGCCCGCGCCCGCACCGGCGGAGACCGCACCCTCTACTCGATCGGCCGCGTGCAGACCCCGACGCTCGCCCTCGTCGTCAGCCGCGACGACGCGATCAACAACTTCGTCCCCAAAGATTACTGGCAGGTCAACGGCGCGTTCTCGACGACGAAGGGCCAGCGCTTCAACGCCCTGTGGAGCCACGCGCAGGGCGCACGACTCGGCTCGCAGCTGCTCGCGGACGAGCTGAGCGCGCGCTGTCAACGCGCAGACAGCGCAGGGCCGCCGACGGGCCCCGTGGTCGAGAGCGTCGCCACGCGGCGCTCGCGCGAGGCGCCGCCTTTGCTCTTCGACCTGACGAGCTTGCAGCGCACCGCGAACAAGCGCTTCGGGTTCAGCGCCGCGCGCACGCTCGAGCTCGCGCAGGCGCTCTACGAGAAGCACAAGGCCCTCACGTACCCGCGCACGGACTCGCGGCACTTGCCGAAGGACACGCACCCAGAGCTCGGCGGGGTGTTCAGCGCGCTCTCGAACATCGCGGACTACCGCGCGATCGTCGCGGCGATCGCGGCGCCCCCGCCGATGCCGCGCAGGATGTTCGACGACGCGCAGGTGAGCGACCACCACGCGATCATCCCGACGGCGAAGAAGGTCAGCCTCGAGTCGCTCGCGCCCGACGAGCGAAAGATCTACGACCTCGTCGCGCGGCGGTTCATCGCGGGCTTCTTCGCCGACGCAGAGTTCGACGACACGACCGTGGTCGTCCGCGTCGGAGGCGGCGCCGCGTCGAGCGCGCCCGTCGCCGCGGGTGAGCGAAAGAAGAGCGCCGAGGGGCAGAGCAGAGACGAGCCTGCGGTGCTGCAAGCGCTGCCCGCGCCGCCCGATCGCTTCGTCACGCGCGGGCGAGTGCGCGTCGTCTCGGGCTGGCAAGACGTCGCTGGGATCGACGAAGAGCGCAGCGCGCGAAGCGCTCCGCGGGGGCCGGCCCGCCCAGAGGGCGACGAGCCCGACGAGGATGAGCAGGACGCGCAGCAATCACTGCCGAGGCTCACCCAAGGCGAGGCGCTCGCGGGGCGCTTCGAGCCGCGCAAGAAGCAGACGCGCCCTCCCCCTCGCTACTCCGAGGCCAGCCTGCTCGGCGCCATGGAGTCCGCAGGAAAATCCCTAGAAGACGACGCCCTCCGCGCCGCGATGCGCGAGCGCGGGCTCGGCACGCCGGCGACGCGCGCGTCCATCATCGAGACGCTGCTCGACCGAGGCTACGTTCGACGCGACCGACGCAACGTGGTGGCCACGCCCCTCGGCTCGGCGCTCGTGCACTCGCTGCCCGTGACCGAGCTGGCGAGCGCAGAGCTCACGGGCGAGTGGGAGGCGCGGCTCTCGCGCATCGAGCGCGGAGAAGACTCGCGCGAAGCCTTCATGAGAGACATCGCCGAGTTCGTTCGCAGCTCGATCGAGACCGTAAAAAAAGCCTCGTTCAGCGTCCCGATGTCCGAGACGAGCGCGACGGCGCAGGTGATCGCGAAGTGCCCCCGCTGCGGAAACTCCGTGGTCGATCGCACCGGCGACTACGCCTGCGCGCTCGGCGCGAGCCCGTGCGGCCTCAGCGTCCCGAAGAAGATCGCGAGCCGAGACATCTCGCCCGAGCTCGCCGCGGTGCTGCTTCGCAACAAGAAGACCTTGATCCTTCGGGGCTTTCGCTCGCGCGCGGGCAAGCGCTTCGCGGCGGCGCTCGAGCTCAAGGACGACGGCTCGATCGGGTTCTCGTTCGAGTCCGGCGCGAAGGGCTCGTCCGCCGAAGCAGAGCCGCCGAGGCCTGCTCCGCTGCGCCGCGAGCGCTCCGAAATGAGCGCAGCGCGCGACCGATCGAGCGAGCCGGTCGCACCCAAACCTGCCCCTGTGTACGCGGCGCCCAAGCGACCGAAGAGCGACGAAACGGCAGAGCGCGAGCGGATGAAGAGCGAAGCGGACCGCGCGGTGATCGACGCGCTCACGTGCCCGCGCTGCAAGAGCGGCAAGCTGCTCACGGGCAAGCGCGGCTGGGGCTGCTCGCGATGGAAGGAGGGCTGCACCTTCGTACTGTGGTTCGAGACCGCAGGCCGAAAGCTCACCGTCGGCCAGGTCGAGCAGCTCGTGACCAAGGGCAAGACGCGCTCTGGGCAGTTTCGCCCAGGAAACGGTCCCCCCGTGAAGGGCAAGCTCGTGCTCGAGCTCGACGCGAAGGACGGAAGCGCGCGCTTCGAGCCGAGCGAGACCGACTGACCGAGCCGAGTGTGCGGCGCCCCTGTTGCCATTCGGCGCGTTCACGGTATGCTCCGCGGAGCTTTCGCCCGATGCGCTTTCTCTTCGCCGTTGCCGTCGCACTGCTCGTCGCTGTTTCAGCGACGCCGTCGGCGCACGCCGGGAGCCTGCATCGCTCGATGCCGCGCACGCCGCGCGGCCCCGAGGGGATGGCCCGCTGCGCAGAAGAGCCGATGTCCCTCGCGTTCGACGTGGTCGAGCGCGAGGCCGCGCGGTTTCTGTCACCGGACTCGCTGACGTCTCGCAACGACGGCGCCGGTCCTGCGCCGCGCACGCCGGCTCGCGTCGATGGACCGACGCCCCGCGAAGCAGAGAACGTTCGGGTGGGCAACGCGCCCGCCGCTCCTTCGAAGGTGCGACGCGTGGGAGCTCCCTGCGGACGCTCGACGTCGCACGCCTCGATCAGGGCCTCGATGGGGGACGGCGGAGACGGGCGGCTTCCTGTGGATCCGTCGACCGGCAGCGACGAGCTGCTGATCGCCGCGCTTCAGGTCGCGCTCAGCGTCGATGCAGCCAGCGATCACACTGCGGTCACGGCGACCGTGGCGATTCAGTACACCGTGGGCTTTGCGCAGGACGCGCACAACCGCGGCCCCTGGCGCCCGCCGCGCGCCTGATCGCTGCCCTGGCTCGCGTCGCCGCTCTTCGTACTTCTGTCTCGCGAACGTGACTCGCTCACGGTCTCGAGCGCGAGGGACACGCAGGGCGACGACGATCCGAGCGACGAGCGCGCGTGACGCGGGCTCTGTCCGAGCGGGCAGCGACAACGGCAACGGAGACCTTCGCTCGCCGCGGAGTCACCGTCGCTCGCACGCACGGACCAAAGCGCGCCCACCCACCGAGGGAAGCGAAGCGGAGGTCCCCGCGGACGCGAGCGAGCGGCGCGGCGATCAGCTCGACTTCACACGTCTTCTTCTTTCACACACTTCACAGTTCGATTCGAAACCATCAACGGAGAAACAATGAGCAAGGGATCAGCATCGATTTCGATCATCCTTGCCGCGGTGTTCGGCTTCTTCATCGGCGTCGTCGCCGGCGGGAAGTGGACGGGCACCGAGGGCACGCCGGCGACCACAGAGGCCGCGGCGAGTGGTGACGCACAGCAGGATTCAACGCGCATTCCGGTCGGCAGCTCGCCGACGCAGGGTCCGGCCTCGGCCCTCGTCACGATCGTCGAGTTCAGCGACTTCGAGTGCCCCTTCTGCTCGCGCGTCGAGGACACGGTCCGCCAGGTCCGCGAGCGCTACGGCAACAAGGTCCGCGTCGTGTGGAAGAACGCGCCGCTGCCCTTCCACCAGAACGCCGAGCCGGCCGCGAAGGCGTCGATCGCCGCGCACCGCCAGGGCAAGTTCTGGCAGATGCACCGCTTGATGTTCCAGAACCAGCGCGAGCTCACGCAGCCCAACTTCGAGCGTTGGGCTCAGGAGATCGGCTGCAACCTGGAGCAGTTTCGCCGCGACATGAACTCGCCCGAGACCGCTGCGCAGGTCAACGCCGACAAGGAGCTCGCCCAGCGCCTCAACGCCCAGGGCACGCCCAACTTCTTCATCAACGGAACGAACCTCGTCGGCGCCCAGCCGCTCGAGCGCTTCACCGCCCTGATCGATCAGGTGCTCGCGCGCGCCGAGACCATCACGCCCCGCAACCGCGTGTACGCGCAGATGGTCGACAGCCCCGTGGCCGCCCCCGAGGAGCCCCAGCGCCCCCAGCAGCCGCAGCAGCCCCGCCAGGAGCTCGACCCCAACACGGTCTACAAGGTCCCCGTGGGCAACTCGCCGGTGCTCGGCGCGGCCGACGCCCTCGTGACCGTCGTTGTCTTCTCGGACTTCGAGTGCCCCTTCTGCGCCCGTGTCGAGCCGACCCTTGCGTCGCTGCGCGAGCGCTACGGCCGTGACATCCGCTTCGTGTGGAAGCACATGCCCCTGCCCTTCCACCAGAAGGCCGTCCCGGCGTCCGAAGCCGCGCAAGAGGCGATGGCGCAGCAGGGCCACGCTGGATTCTGGCGCTTCCACGACGCGCTCTTCGTCGAGAACCGCCCCAACGACATCCTCGAGCGCCCGAGCCTCGAGCGCATCGCGCAGGCGCAGGGCCTCAACATGGCGCGCTTCCGCGCCGCGCTCGACAACCACACGCACCAGGCGTTCATCGAAGCGGACAAGACCCTCGCGCAGCAGATCGCTGCCAACGGCACGCCGCACTTCTTCATCAACGGCAAGCGCCTCGTCGGCGCCCAGCCGCTCGACCGCTTCACGGCCGCCGTCGAAGCTGCGATCGCCGAAGCCCGTCAGCGCGTCGCCGCTGGCACGCCCCGCTCGGGCGTCTACGAGGCGATCACTGGCAACGGCGCGACCGCGCCGGTGTACCAGGGTGGCGGCGCCGGCGCCGCGGCCCAGCCCCAGCAGCAGGGTCCCGATCCGAACCGCCGCTACACGGTCGCGCCGAACCCCCGCGCGCCCTTCCGCGGCGGCGCCAACGCGCGCGTCGTGATCGAGCACTTCAGCGACTACCAGTGCCCCTTCTGCTCGCGCGTGAACCCCTCGCTCGACGAAGTGGCCCGCACCTACGGCGACCGGGTCAAGATCGTTTGGCGCGACTACCCGCTGCCCTTCCACCAGAACGCGATGCCCGCCCACATCGCCGCGCGTGAAGCGATGGCGCAGCAGGGCAACGCCGGCTACTGGCGCTTCCACGACGCGATCTTCGCCGAGCAGGCTCAGCTCTCGGGCGAAGGTGGCCGCGCGTTCCTCGAGCGCATCGCGCAGGCGCAGGGGCTCAACATGGAGCGCTTCCGCGCCGCCCTCGACAACCGCACGCACGAGGCCGCGATCCGCGAGGACATGCGCGCGCTCGACGGATCGGGCGCCGAGGCTGGTACGCCCGCGAGCTTCATCAACGGCCGCTTCGTCTCGGGCGCGCAGCCGTTCGCGGAGTTCCGCACGCAGATCGAAGCCGCGCTCGCCGAGCCGGCCGGCGCTGCTCGTCGCTGAGCGCGACGCGCGCTCGAGGGGGCTGAAGCCCTCGCGAAAGCGCTGACAGAAGAGCCCTCTCGAACACCGTGTCGAGGGGGCTCTTTCTATTTCGGCTCCGGGCTGGCGCTCAGCCGAGACGCGACAGGTCGCTCGCGAATGACTCGCGCGTGCGCTCGCACCGCGCGCCGATCATCGCCTCGACGCGCTCGATCCACTCGATCGCCAGCGCGCTGATCTCCCTGGATTTCTCCCAGCGAACCGCGGTCATGAACACGTGGTACAGCGTGCTCGACCGGTCGCACCCGGCGATGTGCGCGCGCAGCTCTTCGCTCGGCGCGCGCGCTGGCCACGCTCCGACCGCGCGCAAGACCTCGGCGTTGCGCAGCCCGTCCGGCGCGCGAAGCCCGTCGAGCGCGCGCTCGACCCCCGCCCAATCACCGTCGAGGACAGCGGCTTTGCACGCCGTCCATCGGCCGACGTCGAGCGCGTACACGAACTCGCGAGCGTTGCGGTCGACGATGCTGCGCAGCTCCTGCTCGGTGAGCGCGAGCTCTTGCTCGTAGCCCTCGTCGAAGTTGTTCTGACGAAAGGCTCCGTCGCGAAAGTAGTAGTCCGTGTGGCAGCGAGAGCCGCCGACGGTCACCGAGTAGCCCTCGCGCAGCGTTCGAACGATCGCGTCGATGTCTTCGGCAGAGAACGACATGGGCCCCGAGGGTCCGGCACAACGGGGACGGTGTTCAATAGTTCAAAAGTCCCGGATAACTCCGCGAGATTACTGTCCCCCGCTCTGCGCTGCCGTGGTGCCGATCGGGACGGTGTTCAATCGTTCACGAACGCGTCCACCAGAGTCGCGACGGCAGCGCAGCTGGGGGCGGACTGTGAAGACAGTAATCTCACGAAGTTATCCCGATCTTTTGAACTATTGAACACCGTCCCTGCTACCCACTGGTGCCCCGCCGTCCCGACAGACGCCACGGCAGCGCGGACCGTGGGAACAGTGATCTCGCGGATTTATCCCGATCTTTTGAACTATTGAACACCGTCCCCGCGGCACCCGCGGCCCCATCGGCCCCGTCGGCCGCGCCCCCTCCTGTCCCGCCGTGCGCCCCGCTCGTACGCCCCGCTGCCCCCTTCGTACGAACCCCCGTTGCCCTGCCCCTCGGCCCGGTGCTCTACCGTGCAAGCCCATGGGCCCCTTCGCCGCCCCACGCGACCCGATCGCCGTCGACTCCGTCGCGCTCGCGCTGCCCGATCGCCGCGCGATCGCCGTCGGCGTCGTGCTCGCCGAAGGGCTCGTCGCCGTTCCGCTCGTGGCGCGCGCGGCGTACGGCGTGCTCAAGCCGCATCAGGTCGTCATCGGCCTGCTCTTTACGCTCTTCGTCTTGGGCGTCGTGATGAGCTCGATGACCGCCGCATTTCGCGCCGCGCTCGTGCGCACTCGCGACGAACGACGCGCCCTCGTCGCCGCGTGCGCCACCGGCGCGCTCACGTCCGCGGTCGCCTGCCTCCCGTGGTTGCCCATCATGCGACGGTTTCCGACGGCGTTTCAGATGCTGCCCGGAGAGCCCACGACGATCAGCTATTTCTTGCTCACCGGCATCACCGACTCGCTCATCATCTCCCTGCTCTGGGCCGCGGTGTTTCTCTACCCCTCGGCCATGCGCGCCGTGCGAGACCGCGAGCGCGAGCTCTTCGAGGCGCGCACCGAAGCCGAGCTCTTGCGCCTTCGATCGCACCTCGAGCCGCACTTCGTCCTCAACACCCTCAACGCCATCGCCGCGATGGTCGTCGACGAACCCCGCGCCGCGCGCACCATGCTCGGCGCGCTCGGCGACCTGTTTCGCGACGCGACCGCCGATCGAAGCAGCGAGCACCACACGCTCGCCCGCGAGGTCGAGTGGCTCGAGCGCTACGCCGCCATCGTGCGAGGGCGCTTCGGAGACGACGGGCTGCGCTTCGAGTGCGCGGTCGACGAGGACGCTCGCGGGCTCGAGCTCCCGCGCTTGCTCCTGCAGCCCATCGTCGAGAACGCCATCCAGCACGGCGCCCTGCGACGCGACGGCGGCGGAGGACACGTCTCGCTGCGCGCGTTCGCCGACGGAGACGCGCTCGTGTGCGAGGTGCGCGACAACGGACCGGGACCGAGCGGCGCCCAACGCCGCCCAGGCGCGCGCGGGCTCGCCATCGTCGAGCGACGCCTCGCCCTCGAAGCGCCCGGAAGCAAGCTCACCCTCGACCCGCACCCCGACGGCGGCGCCATCGCCGTCCTGCGCATCACCCAACGCAAGGAGCAGCCGCGATGACCGCACCCCTCCGCGCCCTCGTCCTCGAAGACGAGTGGGCCGCGCGCGGATACCTCGTCGAGCTCCTGCACGAGACCGGGCTCGTCACCGTCGTCGCAGCGGTCGCCACCGCGCAGCAGGCCACCGAGGCGCTCGAGCAAGAGCCCGCGCACGTCGCCTTCGTCGACGTCAGCCTCGCCGCCAGCGCCCACGACGACAGCGGAATCCGCTGGGTCCGCGCCCTCGCGCAGCGCCACGCTCCCCCGCGCGTCGTGCTCACCACAGCCTCCGAGCGACACGCCATCGAAGCCTACTCGCTCGGCGTCGAAGACTATCTGCTCAAGCCCTTTACGAGCGAGCGCGTCGCGCAGTGCGCGCAGCGATTGAGCGCGTCCGTTCGCACGCCGATCGCGCACGCCCCCGCGGTGCGCCGCGTCGCCGCCCGCGCCGCGACGAGCCTGGTCTTCTTGCCCCTCGACGAGGTCTGGGCCTTCGAAGCCTCGTCGCGCTTGACCTTCGTCCACACCCGCCGCGGTCGCTTCGACGTGGACCTCTCGCTCACGGCCCTCGAAGCATCGCTCGGCCCGACGCTCTTGCGCGTGCATCGCAACTGGCTCGTGCGCCCCGAGAGCGTCAGCAGCCTCGAGCGCGCCAACGGCGAGACCGTCCTGCGCGTCGGTGAGCCCGATCACAGCGTCGAGATCCCCGTCGCGCGCGACCGCGCCATGCTCGTTCGAGAAGCGCTGCTCGACGCCAGCGTGGGCCTTCGCAAAGGCTGAGCCCCTCGGTTCTCTCACCAACGGCTCGTCCGAAGAAACGCGCCGCTCGTCCGAACAGGGGTTTCGCCGGCGCCCAAAGAGCCCATGAGAGGGCGCGCGATGCCCTCGATGCACTCCCTTCTCGCCCTCTCGATGTCCGCTGCGCTCGCCGCGTGCAGCCACGGCGCGGCAGCGACCGCCCCCGACGCAGCGATCGCTCCGACGCGCGTGCAGACCACCACCGCCCGCCGTCGCGACGCCCCCGAGACACGAACGTTCTTCGCCACGCTCACCGCAGAGCAGCAGGCCTCGGTCGCCCCCCTCGTCTCGGGCCGCGTCGAGCGGCGCTTCGTCGAGCGCGGAGACCGCGTCCGCGCAGGAGACCCCCTCTTTCGCCTGCGCGACGGAGACTACCGAGATCAGTCCGCGCAAGCCGCCGCCGCGCTCGGGCAAGCGCTCTCGCGCTCGGTCACCGACTCGCCCGAGGTGCGCGCGGCCCGCGCCAACGCAGAGGCCGCAGACGAATCCCTGCGACGCATCGAGACCCTCGCCTCGCAGGGCTCAGCCAGCGCGCAAGACCTCTCTCGCGCCCGCGCAGAGCGCACCAACGCCAACGCCCAGCTCGCGCTCGCTGAGCAAGGTGTTCGCGCGGCGCGATTCGTCACCGCGCAAGCTCGCGCGCAGCTCTCGGCCACGCAGCGCGCGATCCGCGAGGCCATCGTCCGCGCCCCCTTCGACGGCGAAGTCATCGAGCGCCGCGCAGAGGTGGGCGACTTCGCCCCCGCGGGCGTCCCCATCGTGACCGTCCTGCGACGAGACTCGCTGCGCGCGCGGTTCAACGCAGGGCAAGCAGACTCGTTCGCCCTGCGCGCAGGGCTGCGCGCGACCATCACCGTCGACGGTCTCGCCGACGCCCCGATGCCCGCGGTCCTGCGCTTCGTCAGCCCCTCGAGCACCGAGAGCGCCCGCGCCCTCACCGTCGAGGCCACCATCGAGCGCGCCGATCCCCGCGCGCGCCCAGGGCAGTTCGCCACCGTGCGTGTCGAGCTCGAGCAGCGACAGCCCCGCGTCGCCGTCGACCGACGCGCTGTTCGCTCGCTCGCGGGAGTGTTTCGAGCCTTCGTCGTGCGCGACCGCCGCGTCGAAGAGCGCGTGCTCTTCGTCCCCGAAGAGCCCGAAGACCCAGCAGCCACAGAGCTGCTCGTCGCCCGCGGCCTCGCCGACGGAGACGCCGTCGTGCTCGACCCGCCCGCGTCCCTCACCGACGGCGCAGAGGTGTCGCGATGACACGTCACTTCATCAGTATTTTCTCATCTCTCTTGATTGTGTGTGCCGTGTCATCCACGGCCCTCGCGCAAGGCGCGGTCACGCTCAACGAGCGCGAGGTGGACCGTCGCGTGCGCTCGGTCGCGCCCACGGTGCGCGCGCAACGAGCGGCGCTCGCGCAGGCCGAAGCCGAGCGAGACCGCGCCGCGCGGGCGCTGGTCCCAGAGCTCTCGGTGAGCGCTCGGTACACCAGGCTCTCGAGCGTCCCCGAGGAGTTTCGAAGCTTCGGCGGCGTGGCGTTTCCGCAGCTGCTCGATCAGCTCTCGGCCCGCGCGACGCTCACCCTGCCCGTCAGCGATCTCTTTACCCGCGCCCTGCCCGCCCTCGCCGCGGCCGGAGCGCGCACCGAGGCCGCCGCCCTCGAGGCCCGCGCGCAAGAAGCCCGCTCGGTGCTCGACGCGCAGAGCACCTACCTCGCGTGGCTGCGCGCCCGCGCCGCGCTCGCCATCGCCCGCAGCACGCGCGAGTCCTTCGAGCGGCAACGGGAGGACACCGCGCGGAGGGTGAGGGCGGGGCAGGTTCCGCTCGCGCAACAGCTGCCGCTCGACGTCACCCTCTCGCAGCTGCGCCGGCAAGAGCTCGGCCTCGAAGCCTCTGTGCGCGGCGCAGAGCTCTCTGTGCGCGCCCTGCTCGCGCTCGGCGACGAGCCCATCGAGCCCGGCGACGAGCAAGACGAGCCGGCGACCAACGCCCCCTCCGCGACGCAGCCGCGCGCCGAGCTCGCCGCGCTCGACGCCAACGCCCGCGCGCTCGACGGACACGCGCGCGCAACGCGAGGAGCGCTCGCCCCGTCCGTGCACGTGATCGGCGGCGTCGACATCGCAGCGCCCAACCAGCGCGCCTTCGCGCTCACCACGCTCACGCCGCTGGCCACGTGGGACGTCTCGGTGCAGCTCTCGTGGTCGCTCGGACAAACGCTCGACGCCGAAGCCCAGCTCCGCGTGCTCTCCGCGCAGCGGCAGGCGCTCGCCGCGCAACGCGAAGCCCTCGCGCGCGCCATCGACGCAGAGCTCGCCACGGCCCGCGCAGAGCTCACCGCGGCGCTTCGCAGGCTCGATGAGTCTCGCGAAGGACTGCGCGCCGCCGAGGCGCTCGCCGAGCAACGACGGGGCGCCTACGCAGCAGGAGCGGCCACCGCCACCGAGCTCACCCTCGCCGAAGCCGAGCTGCTTCGACAACGCATCGAGCGCGCCGACGCTCGCCTCGAAGCGCGCGCCGCGCACCTTCGCCTGCGCTACGCCGCCGGCGTCCTCACCCGCTGAACCAAAGGACCCGCAACCATGCAATGGCTCGCAGAGGTCAGCGTCAAGCGACCGGTCTTCACTTGGGTGCTCGCGCTCGCGATGGTCGTCTTCGGCGCCGTCGGCTTGGGAGCGCTCGGCGTCGATCGCTACCCCGATGTGCAAATCCCCTTCGTCGTCGTGAGCACGCCCATGGCCGGAGCGTCGCCCGTGCAGATCGAGCGCGACGTCACCGACCGCATCGAAGAGGCGGTCAACTCGATCGCAGGGCTCGAGCGCATCGACTCGCAGAGCGTCGAGGGCGCGAGCATCGTGTTCGCGAGCTTCGTGCTCGACAAGGACGTCAACGTCGCGGCGCAAGAGGTGCGCGACCGCGTCAACCGCGCGATCGGGCTGCTGCCGCAGGGCGCGGGGACGCCCAGGGTCGAGGCGTTCAACCCGAACTCGGCGCCCGTGATCACCCTCGCGCTCTCGGGGCCGCGCACCGAGCGAGAGCTCAGCGAGATCGCGCGCACCCTCGTGCGACGACGGCTCGAGTCCACGCTCGGCGTCGGCGAGGTCTCGCTCTTCGGAAACCGCGAGCGCCAGGCGCAGATCACCCTCGACCTCGCGCGCATCGAGTCCTACGGGCTCACCGCCACGGACGTCTCGCGCGTCCTCGCTGTGAGCAACCAAGAGGCGCCCGGCGGAGCGCTCGACGAAGGAGACCGTCGCGTCGGCCTCCGCGTGCAAGCGCGGGTCGATCGGCTCTCTCAGCTCGCGCAGATCATCGTCGCGCGCCGAGAGGGCCTCGTCGTACGGCTCGGCGACGTGGCCACGATCACGCAAGGCGAGGCGCGCGCGAGCTCGTCGGCGATCTACGACGGGACGTCCATCGTCGCGATCGCCGTCAAGAAGCGCTCGGGCGCCAACACGGTCGCCGTCGTCGACGCCGTGCGAGAGCAAACCGAGGCGCTCTCGCGGGAGCTTCCGCCGGGCGTGAAGCTCGTCGTGGTCCGAGACGAGAGCGAGTTTCTGCGCAACGCCCTCGGCGCCGTGCGCGAGCACCTCGTGCTCGGAGCGCTCTTCGCCGCCGCCGTGGTGCTGCTGTTCTTGCGCTCGGGGCGCTCGACGGTGATCGCGGCGCTGGCCATTCCGACGTCCATCATCGCGACGTTTGCGCTGCTCGCGGTCATGAAGCTCACGCTCAACATGATCACCCTGCTCGCGCTCACGCTCGCCGTCGGCATCGTGATCGACGACGCCATCGTCGTGCTCGAGAACATCGTGCGCGTGCTGCAGACGCGCGCGAAGGACCCCGAAGCCGCCGCGATCGCAGCGACCAAAGAGATCGGGCTCGCGGTGCTCGCCACGACGCTCTCGCTGGTGGCGGTGTTTCTTCCGGTCGCGTTCATGAGCGGGATCGTCGGGCGCTTCTTGGGCTCGTTTGGGCTCACGATGTCCTTCGCCATCATGGTCTCGATGGTCGTCGCGTTCTCGCTGACGCCCATGCTCGCCGCGCGCTGGCTCGCGCCGCCCGCGCCGAGCAGCGATGATTCTTCGCACACAGAATCAACACCCCACGAGCACGGCGAACCCTCGTGGCTCGACCGCGGGTACGAGCGCGTGCTTCGCTTCTGCCTCGCGCACCCCAAGGCCGTCACCGTCGTCGTGCTGCTCACCTTGGCCAGCACCGTGCCCGTCGGCGCGCGCGTCCCGAGCGCGTTCTTGCCCAGCGAAGACGAGGGTCGCTTCGAGCTCACCCTGCGCCTGCCACCCGGAACGTCCCTCGACGCCACCCGCCTCGCCGTCGAGCGCGTCGCCCGCACGATCCGCGGCTGGGACGGCGTCGAGCACACGCTCACCACCATCGGGAGCCCCGAAGGCGACGCGGTCTCGCGCGGCTCGCACGAGGCCTCGGTGTACGTGGCCATGCGCCCCCACGGCCAGCGCACGCGCGGACAGCGCGAGCTCATGCAGCAAGCGCGCACGCTGCTCGCGCAGGCCGATCGCTCGTGGACGACCTTCGTCGGCCCCGTCGGAGAGTTCGGCGCGAGCGGCCCCGACGCGGCCACGGTCCAGTACGTCCTCCGCGGGCCCGACGTCACCGAGCTCACCCGCTACGCGCAGGCGCTGCTCGCGGACGCGCGGCGCATCCCCCTCACGATCGACCACGGAATCAACGTCGCTCCCGCCTCGCCCGAGCTCGTCTTGCGCGTCGATCGCGGGCGCGCAGCGGACCGCGGCGTCTCTGTCCCCGAGCTCGTCGCCACCGTGCAAGCGCTCACGACCGAGTCGCCCGTCGCCACGATGATCGACGAGCGCGGCGAGCGCTACACCGTGGTCCTGCAGCTCGACCCCGCCACGCGACGCAACATCACGCGCTTGCAGCTCGCGACGGTGCGCAACGACGAGGGCGCGCGCGTCGCGCTCTCTGAAGTCACCACTGCGCAGCCCGGCACCGGGCCCTCGTCGGTCGTTCGTCTCAACCGTCAGCGGCAGGTCACCGTGTACATGAACGTCCTGCCCGGCGGCTCCGAAGGCGACGTGCTCGCGCGGCTGCGCGAGGCCGAGGCGCGCCTGCGCATGGCCCCAGGATACCGCGGAGAACCCGCGGGAAACTCGCAAGAGCTCGAGAAGACCGGCCGCGCCTTCATGGTGGCCATCTTGCTCTCGCTGGTGTTCATGTACCTCGTGCTCGCGGCGCAGTTCGAGAGCTGGCTGTTGCCGCTGGTGATCTTGCTATCGCTGCCGTTGACGGTCCCCTTCGCGCTGCTCACGCAGTGGCTCGCGGGCGACTCGCTCAACCTCTTCTCGGCGCTCGGGCTCTTGGTGCTCTTCGGGATCGTGAAGAAGAACTCGATCTTGCAGATCGACCACATTCGCCAGCTCGAGCGCGAAGGACTCTCGCGCACCGAGGCCATCGCCCTCGGCAGCCGCGACCGTCTGCGCCCGATCTTGATGACCACGCTCGCCTTCGTCGGCGGCATGGTCCCGCTGGTCTTCTCGTCGGGACCGGGCTCGGGCACGAACCGCACGATCGGCGTGATCATCATGGGCGGACAGACCCTCTCGCTCGCGCTCACCTTGCTCGCCACGCCCGTCGCGTATCAGGGCATGGAGCGGCTGCGCGAGCGCTTCAACCGATGGGGAACCGCCCTGCGCGCGCTCGTCGCCCGCCCCGCACCGCGTCGAGCATCCGTGTAGCGAATCGCAACACTGCCCTGTCGCGTCGCGCTTCACCGCAGGTCACGCGAGCGCACGCGCAACGGCGTTTCGCGCGCGCTTCGACGGCGGCGCGCCGCTTGCTTCGCTGCGTGCGCGACGCGACGCTCGAGCGACGAGCGCGCGACAGGAGGACGCTCGGGCCATGAACTCGCCGCTCGATTTCGATCTGTCAGTCTATCCCCAGGTCAACACCATCGAGGACTACCGCGCCCTCTACGAGCGCAGCCTCGCAGAGCCCGAGGCGTTCTGGCGGCAGATGGCCGAGGCCGTCACGTGGTTTCACGAGCCGCACTCGATCCTCGACGCGGACATCGAAGAGGCCGACGTCGCGTGGTTCAGCGGCGCGCGCACCAACGCGTGCTTCAACTGCGTCGATCGCCACGCGGCCACGCGCCCCGAGCACACGGCGCTCATCTGGGCCGCCAACGAGCCCGGCGTGTACAAGCGCTACACGTTTCGCCAGCTCAAGCACGAGGTCGGCAGGGTCGCCAACGTCCTGCGCGCGCACGGCGTGCAGAAGGGCGACAGGGTTTGCATCTACCTCCCGATGATCCCCGAGGCGGTCTTCTCGATGCTCGCGTGCGCGCGCATCGGCGCGGTGCACTCTGTGGTCTTTGGCGGGTTCAGCGCCGAGGCGCTGCGCGATCGCGTGCTCGACGCTGGCGCCAAGGTGGTGATCACCGCCAACGAAGCGCCGCGCGGGCCCAAGTCCACGCACCTCAAGTCCATGGTGGACACCGCCCTGCAGGGCATCGCGCAGGTGCAGTCGGTGCTCGTCGTGCGTCGCACCGAGGCGCCGTGCGCGATGACCTCGGGGCGCGACACGTTTCTCGACGAAGAGTGCTCGCGGCACCGCTCGACGTGCCCCTTCGAGTGGATGAGCGCCGAAGATCCCCTCTTCATCCTCTACACCTCTGGCTCGACCGGAAAGCCCAAGGGCGTCCTTCACACCACCGCGGGCTACCTCGTGTACGCCGCGACGACGCACCGATACGTCTTCGACGCCAAGGCCGACGACGTGCATTTCACCACGGCGGACGTGGGCTGGATCACCGGGCACACGTACCTGGTGTACGGGCCGCTCGCCAACGGCGTGACGACGGTGCTCTTCGAGTCGCTGCCCACGTGGCCCGACGCCGGGAGGCTCTGGCAAGTGGTCGACGACGTGAAGGCCACGGTGATCTACACGGCTCCGACCGCGCTGCGCTCGCTGATGCGCGCGGGAGACGAGTTCGTCACGCGCTCGAGCCGCGCCTCGCTGCGCATCCTCGGGACCGTGGGCGAGCCCATCAACCCCGAGGTGTGGCACTGGTACAACAAGGTCGTCGGCGAAGAGCGCAGGCCCATCATCGACACGTGGTGGCAGACCGAGACGGGGGGCGTGCTGATCTCTCCGTTGCCTGGGATTACGCCGACCAAACCCGGAAGCGCGACGCTGCCGTTCTTCGGCGTCGAGCCGCTGCTCTGCGACGAGAGCGGCGCGGTGCTCACCGGCAACGACGTGAGCGGGCATTTGTTCATGGCGCGTCCGTGGCCCGGACAAGCGCGGACGATCTACGGAAACCACCGGCGCTTTCGCGAGACGTACTACGCGCGCTCGCCGGGGATGTACTTCACCGGCGACGGCTGCCGACGGGACGAGGACGGCTACTACTGGATCACAGGGCGCGTCGACGACGTGCTCAACGTCTCGGGTCACCGCTTGGGGACCGCTGAGATCGAGAGCGCGCTGGTGACGCACGAGGCGGTGAGCGAGGCCGCGGTGGTGGGCGTTCCGCACGCGCTCAAGGGAGAGGGAATCTACGCGTACGTGGCGGTGCGCCCCGAGATGCTCGTCGGCACCTCACCCGGCGAGCTCGCGGGCGCGCTCAAAGAGAAGGTGCGTCAGGCGATCGGCCCCATCGCGATGCCCGACACCATCCGCATCGTCAGCGCCCTGCCCAAGACCCGCTCGGGAAAGATCATGCGCCGCATCCTGCGCAACATCGCCCTCGGCAACACCAAAGACCTCGGTGATCTCAGCACCCTCGCCGACCCGCACGTGGTCGACGAGCTGCTCGCGCCGCACGAGTGAACCGCGTTCGCCGCGGACCAACCGCCCACGGCGACGGCTCGCGTGTTGCAGCAGCGCCGACGTCGCCACGGCTTCGAGCAACGAAGCACCGGCGCACACGACTCATGGCAACACCCTCACGCGCGCTCATGGTCCTGGCGGTTACGCTCTGCGCTCGCTCTGCAGCGGCGCAGTCGACCGAGCCCACACAATCAAGTCACGAGAGCGTTCGCAGCTCGAACGCGCAACCGCGCGCGGAGGAAGACCTGGCGACCCCGCCCGCTGCAACGCCCGCTGCAACGCCCGCTGCAACGCCCGCGCACGACGTCACGCCCCTGCCTGCGTCCTCCGCTCTGCCGATCCCCGTGCAGTTCTACGGAACGCTCTGGACCTCGGCCACGCTCTCGACCGCGGTCGAGAGCTTCACCTACCCCAACTCGACAGCGATCACCGCCGCCGCGAATCCAGCGGTCTTTTCGCAGCCCAGCGACCTGTTCTTGAGCTTTCAAGTGCAGCAGTCTCGCGTCGGCGTGCGCATCGGAGACCGCTGGCCCGTGCGCGGACAGCTCGAGATCGACTTCATCCACTTCGATCTCAGCTCGCCGACCGTGCAAGCGTACCCCCGCGTGCGCATCGCCGAAGTGGCGTGGCTCCCCAATGAGCACCACAGCGTCTCGCTCGGACAAGGCTGGGACCTGTTCTCTCCGCTCAACGCGCACACGGCCAACCTCGTCGGCAACTACTTCGCCGCAGGAAACTCGGGCTTCTTTCGCCATCAGCTCCGCTGGGTCGGCTCGTTTGGCGCGCTCGAGCTCGCCGCCGCCGTCGGAATGCCCGGCGCAAACGCAGGCCCCACCTTCGCCAACTACGAGGCCGGCGCGCTGCCCACCGGCGCGCTGCGCGTGTCCTATCGCCGCCCCAAGCTCTGGTTCGGCGCGTCCTTCGTGGGCACCGCCGCGCGCTTCGCCACGACCACCGCCAGCGAGCGACGCGAGGCCCTCGGCGCAAACGTCTTCATCGAAGCCGCCGCGGGCCCCGTCGAAGTGCGCGCCGAAGGCTACGTCGGCGACAACCTCGCGAGCCTCGGAGCGCTCACGCTCGCCGCCGGGCGCTATGGTCAATCCGTCAGCGAAATGGGCGGGTGGGCGTCGATCAAGGTCACCGCGGGGATGCACCAGCTCTACGCCAACGTCGGCGCGGCCGCGGTGCTCGACCCCGCTGTCCTCGCGCTCGGGTACACGCCCGCCACCATGACCGCAGCGGCCACGCGAACGCCCGCTGCAGGCCCCGGCATCCTCTCGAACTTCAGCGCGCGCATCGGCTATCAGGTCAACCCCTGGCGCGGCCTCGCCGTGGCGATCGAGCCCTTCGTCTATCGCACCGTTCACAAGCTCGACGACACGTCGGTGCTCTCGGGCGAGCGGCTCGCGCTCGGCGCGACGCTCGCAGCGATGCTCACGTTCTGAGCACGGCGCGCTCGACGCTTCGGGGCAGCCGAGCGCGTTGCTCGCAGCCCGCACGACGGTCCACGATCGCTCAGGCTCATGACTGCCCGCTGAGGAGCCGATCCGAATGCTCCCCAACGCCGACGCGGCCGCGGCGCTCGCGGCGCTCGCAGTGACGGACAGCGAGCGACAGCGTTGTGGTCGGTGTCCCCGCTGCAGCGCTATCGCTCGCTGCGCGCGAGCTCGGTCCACTCGATCCACCGCGTCCCCGCCCAGCCCGGAAGCGCGCGCACCGCGTCCGTCGCCCCCTGCCGCGGGATCACCGTCGAGAGCCCGCTCCACGACGCAGCGGCAGAGAGCGACCCGCGCCGTCGCTGCCCGAGCACGAGAGAGCCGCGAACCCACTGAGAAAACGCTGACGCTTCGGCGATGGCATCCGCCCCCCGCGGCGCCGCGAGCCGCTCGGCCGCCGCGAGCAGGTCCAGCGACTCTTGCTCGTCCGCGACGAACGTCGGCTCGATCCCGCGCAGCGCGCCGCTCGGGGACACGTTGGCCGCTCGCAGCGCGGTCACGAGCGCGTCTGCGCGCGCGGGCCACGCCTCGAGCGCGCGGCCGTCGTACATCGCGTACGCCGTGTAGTGCTCGTCCTCGGCCATGATGGTCGAGCCGACCTCTCGAGCCGCGAGCGACCGCGCAGTGCGCAGCCGATCGATCAAGGGCTCGTAGTACGTGTTGCACGAGCCGACGTAGGTCTGGCTCGCGAGGACGACGTCGGCCGTTCGACGAAACGCGAGGGCGACCTCGATCGATCCGCGACCGCACTGCTGCAAGAACAGCAGCGCGACGTCAGCGCGCGTCCGTCCGCGCCACCGTCGCAGCGCCTCGCCCGTCGCCGCAGCGGGCAGCCAGGCCTCGCTTCGCGCGGGGGCTGGGTGGTGGTCGACGCCGAGCTGATCGACCGCTCCGCCGTGGTCCAAGAACACGATGACGTGACGGCGCGCGGGGGCGCGGCGCGACATGCGATCGAAGAACCCCTCGACGTTGGCGACGCTGGCGCTGTCGTCGTCGCCGAGCGTCCATCGCTCGGTCCGGTGCCGGGTCACGAGCGACTCGGTCAGCCGGTCGGTGCCCGCGCGATCTGCGAGCACCGCGACGGCGACGCGCTCTCGTCCGTCCCCGCGCTGAACGCCTCTCGTCAGCGCCTCGACGATGGGATCCGCGCAGTGATCCAGGTCGTTGTCGTACGGCATCACCACGAGGACGAGCCAATCGAAGCGCGGCTCGACCGCAGCGCGATGACGGCGGACGCGAACGATCACCCCGAGCGCAAAGATCGCCAGCGCCAGCGCGTAGAGCGCCAGCGTCGCGCGCCGCGAGCGCGGACGGTCGCCTTCGGCCGGTTGGTTCTCGTCGTCGGGGGCGCTCACGGGGCTCTGCCGTACTCTGACGGACCAGGGCGGTGTTCGGGCGCCGGGTCGTGCGGCTTTTTCACATCGCTCGCAACACGAGGGGCGGGTGCGGTATCCAAGGCGCACAACGATGACTGGACCGACCGCACGCAACGTCCTCGGAGGACCGCTCGAAGCCTGCTCGATGGAGCCCAAGACAGGCTGGTTTCGCGACGGCTGCTGCAACACCGACGACCGCGACACCGGAGCGCACGTGGTGTGCGTTCGAGTGACGGCTGAGTTCTTGGCGTTCAGCAAGCGCGTCGGCAACGACCTGAGCACGCCCGCGCCGCAGTACGGCTTCAAGGGCCTCGCGCCCGGCGACCGCTGGTGCTTGTGCGCCTCGCGCTGGGTCGAGGCGCTCGAAGCGGGGTGCGCGCCGCGGGTGGTGCTTCGGGCCACGCACGAGGCGATGCTCGAGTATGCGTCGCTCGAAACGCTGCAAAAACACGGCGCCGACATGAACTGACCGCCGCGCGTCGCCGCTATTTCGAAGCGCCCCGCGAACCTTTACGCTCGCGTGCGGTCCCAACGCGCCGCATGCCCCCCTCGCTCGACACCGTGTTCGCGCCGTGCGCAGGCTGTCACCGTCACGTTCGCGCGAGCGACGCGCGCTGTCCCTTCTGCGACCGCGCGCAGCCGACCCGAACGATCCGCGTCCTGCGCGTCGAAGCCCAGAGCCGCGCCGCGCTGCTCGCGCTCGCGACGGCGCTCGCGGTCGCCTGCGACGAGCGCCCACACAGCAGCGACGCAGCGGCGCTCTCCACGCCGGACGCGCGATCGACCGCCGCGATCGCGCAGGACGCCTCCCCCGCGACAGACGCAGGGGACGTCTTCTTGTGGGAGGGCCTCGGGATCACCGGCTGGGGAGCGGCGTATGGAAGCTCTCCGCTCGACCCGCGCGCGCAGGACATCGGCGCGCCGGCGCGCGCTCGAATCGTGCGACAAAGGGCGCGTTGAACCAGTGAACCCGCTGCGACTCGCTTCGATCGTGCTCTCTCTCTCACTGGCAGCCTGTGATCGGTCCGCCGAGCGCGAGGGCAGCGCCCCCACTCCGCTCGACCCCGCGGGGCTCGCCGCTGTGCGCGCCCGCGAACAAGCGCGGGCCGACGAAGAGACCGCGCGACGCCACGCCGCGCGCGCCAGGCTCGAGCGGCCCGAGCGCGAACGCGAGCCCGAGCAACCCGCGCCCACGCCGACGCCCGCGCAAGCGCAGCCGCTGGCCGCACCGCAGCCTCTCGTGGGCCTCCCGCCCGCCGTCAACTACCCCGTCGTGTCGCAGTCGGTGGCGCTGCTGCTCGCGCAGATGCAGGCTCCGACGCTGCTCGCGCTGCGCAGCGCAGACCGCCCCATGTGGGGCCGATACGACCATCGAGCGCTCTTGTTGCAGCGCGGCGAGACGTACGAAGGCTGGCTTCGATGCGAGCTCGACAGCCGCAACGGCTTCGTCGCGGTCCGCGTGCCACGGGCGCGGATCGACAGCCTGCTCGCGCCGCTGCGCGCGATCGACGTGCGGGCCGAGCGCTTCGCGGACGACAACGCTCCGCACTATTCGCCGCGACACGAGCTCACCCTCGCCAACGGTCGCGGGTCGGTGGTGTTCGTGTCGCGCGCGACGAGCGAGCCGCTGGTGGTGTGGGGACTTCGCCTCGGACCGACCAGCGACACGCCGCGCGGAAGCCCCGCTGTGGCGCTGCCCGACAACGCTGTGTTCGCCGTGCTGCAGCGGCTGCGGACGGCGGTGGGCTTTCGTCGCTGCGACGCGTTTACGCGCTGCATGCGCGGAAAACTCGAGTCGCGCGCGGCGATGCTCGGCCCGGTCACGTGCCCGGGCTTCTTGTCGGAGCGCCCCTCGGGCTTCGACAGCGACGAGGACTTCGCGGGCGATCAGTTCACGCTGTGAGCGAGCGTCGCGGCGACACCGCGGGCGAGTGCGCTTGGCCTCCGCGCGCCGTCAAGTCGGCGCGCTTGCGTGTGGCACAGCCAACGTGCGCCCAGGCAACAGCCTGGGCTCAGGCAACTCGGTTTTCCCGCTGAAACACCAGCGCTTCAGCACCCTCGAGCACCCGTCGCGCCGATGCTCACTTGCCTCAGCTCGGGCCTCGTGCCCGAGCGCTTGTCGGCTTCCGCACGCAAGCGCGCCATCTTGATGGCGCGCGAGGCCGACCGGGTTGACCGCGGTCAGCGCTGGCGCGATCCCTCTGTCAGAACGGGATGCTCTCGCCGTCGTCGCCGTCGATCACGTCGAGGTCTTCGCTGGGGCGCGCAGGACGGCTCTTGGCGTAGCCGCCGTTGCTCGGGGCGCTCGGGCCGCGAGGAGCGCCGCCGCTCGACATCCCGCCGCGCGAAGGAGCGCCGCGAGAAGACCCGCGATCGCTCTCACCGCGATCCGCGCGAATGCGCCGCGACCAGCCGCGGGCGCGCGAGGCGTCCAGGCGATCCCACTTGCTCTTGGGGTTGCCGTTCTTGTCGACCGCGCCCTGCTCGTCGTTGCGGTTGGCCATCCAGTCGAGCATGTCCGCCAGCATGTCCAAGAACTCGGGCTCGGCTTCGGAGTAGCGACGGCCCTTCATGTCCTCGCCGGTCCAGCGCTTGGGGACGAGGCGCACCTCGGGGTTGCCGCGCGGGCTGTCCAGATCCGCGTCCGAAGCCACCTCTTTGTCGCCCGCGCTCGACGGAGGAGCAGCGGTGCGAACGCCCGCTCCGCCGCCCGCCATCTTGGCGAGCAGCTGGTCCAACTTCTTCTCGATGCGCTCGAGCCTGTCTTCGATGTCCATGCCCACGATGCCCGTTCTTTCAACCGCTGCGCGACCGCGACGCACTGTGCGCTGACCGTTTCGCGAGCGACGAAGGCATCCTGCGCCCATGTCCGCGAGAGCGCCAATTTCTGCGGACGTACTCTGTCACAACGAATTCGGCCTGATGATTCCCGGAGAAATCACTCGCTCGAAAAAGTCCAATGATTGACCAGCCGGCCCCCGCCGACGGCGCTGCTACTTCGCGTCGCGCGTGTAGCCCCAGCCGAAGCGGCCCTTCACGCAGAGCATTCCGTCGGTGACAGACGAGTCCGACGGAGAGGTGACCTTCACGATCTCGTCTCCTTGCACGTGCAGCTCGAGCACGCACCCGACCCCGCAGTACGGGCACACGGTCTTGGTCACGCTCTGGCTCGACTCGTCCCACTCGCCCGCGACGCGAAGCTCGTGCTCCCTGCGAAACTGCAGCGCGTTGGTCGGGCACACGCCCACGCAGTTGCCGCAGAACACGCACGCCGAGTCCGGCAGCGAGACGTCGAACTCGGTCGCGATCTTCGCGTGCGCCCCGCGGCCGCTCACCACGATGGCGAACGTGTGCTGCGCGTCGGCGCCGCACGCCTCGACGCACTTGTAGCAGAGCATGCACTTGGCGTAGTCGCGCACGAACAAGTCGTTGTCGACCACGGTGGGCGCGCGCGAGGGCGTCCCGAGCCGCTCGGGGTGCGCGTCGTAGCGGGCGCACCACACATCGAAGTTGGGCGTGGCGCTCATGTCCACGGACGAGCCGAGCAGCTCGAGCACCATCTTGCGCGCGCTGCGGACGCGCTCGCTGTCGGTGTGCACCACCATCGACGGCTCCGCCGTGCGCGCGCAGGCCGGGACGAGCGCGCGCGCGCCGTCGAGCTCGACCACGCACACCCGGCACGCGTTGACCGGCGTGAGGTTGGGCGCGAAGCAGAGCGTGGGGGTGTCGATCCCTCGCTTCTTGCAGGCGTCGAGCAGCGTCGAGCCCTCGGGCACGCGCACCTTCGCGCCGTCGATCGTGACCTCGATCATGCGCTCGATTTGTACGAGCCCTCCGTCGCGTCCGCGTCGCTTGTCCTCGCGCATCGCTCAGCGAGCTCCCTTCTTCTTCGGTGTCGCCGCGGGAGGCAGGCTCGATCGTCCGCTCTCGGGGTTGTTCTTCGCGTGGCGATCGGGCCACAAATCAAAGCGCTCGAACGCGCTCTCGACGGCGCTCGTGGCGGTCTGTCCCAAGCCACAAATGGACGCGTCGCGCATCACCGAGCCGAGGTCCTTCAGCCGCTGCCGCTCTTGCTCCCATCCCCCCATCGGGACCTTGGCTCGCACGCGCTGCACCAGCTCGTCGACGCGCACCGTCCCCACGCGGCACGGGACGCACTGCCCGCAGCTCTCGTGGCGAAAGAACCACGCGAGCCCGCGCAGGACGTCCATCATCGACGCGCTGTCGTCGATCACCACGACCGCGCCCGAGCCGAGCGTCGCGCGCACGCGCCGCGTGTCCTCGAAGGTCAGCGGAAGATCGATCTCGTCGCCGCGCAAGAACGTCCCCGCCGCGCCGCCGAGCAGCACCGCTTGAATCCGCGAGAACTCCGCGCCCGCGAGCGCCAGCAGCTCGCGCAGCGAGAGCCCCATCGCGAGCTCGTACACGCCAGGGTTGGCCACGTGCCCAGAGACGCAGAAGAGCCTCGTCCCGGTGCTGTCCTTCGTCCCGCGCGCGCAAAACGCAGCGGCGCCGCGCAGGACCACGTCGAGCGCCGAGGCCAACGTCTCGACGTTGTTGATGAGCGTGGGCTTGCCGAAGAGCCCTTCGTGCACAGGAAACGGCGGCTTGGCCCGAGGCTCTCCGCGCCTTCCCTCGATCGACTCGAGCAGCGCCGTCTCTTCGCCGCAGATGTACGCGCCCCCGCCGCGGCGCAGCTCGAGGTCGAAGCGCTGACCGCTGCCCAAGATGTCCTCGCCGAGCAGCCCCTTGGCGCGCGCTTGCGCGATGGCGCGCTCGACGCGCTCGGCGGCGACGGGGTACTCGCCGCGGATGTACACGTAGCCCTTGTTCGCGCCGACCGCGAAGCCAGCGACCGTCATCGCCTCGATGATCGCAAACGGGTCGCTCTCGAGCAGGACGCGGTCTTTGAACGTCCCCGGCTCGGACTCGTCCGCGTTGCACACGATGAGCTTGTCGCGCGCGGGGTTCGAAGCGACCGCGCTCCATTTGGTCCCCGCAGGAAACCCCGCTCCGCCGCGGCCGAGCAGCCGCGCTTCGCCGAGCTCTCGCAGCACCCATTGAGCGCCCTTGGCGTGCGCGCGACGAAGGCCGTCGTAGCCGCCGCTGGCGCGGTACGCATCCAAGCTCGACGGATCGACCACGCCCACGCGTCGAAGCAGCCGAAGCTGCTCGCGCGGCTGACGCACGAGGTTGTTCGACGCGACGCTCGTCGAGACGCCGCCGAGCGCGATGGACACCGCTTCTTCCGGCGAACGCAGCGAGATCGCGCGCTCGCTCGGGTGCTCGCCGGACTCGACCACCAGCGCCGCTGGTCCGCGCTCGCACAGCCCCAAGCACGGCGAGCGGTGCCACTGCACATCGCCCCTCGCCTCGCCCTCGGGCGCGCACTGCTCGCTCAATCGATTCTTGATCGCGCCGCTGCCGCGCAGCCGGCACGTGATGTCGTCGCACAGGTGAAGGACGCGCCGCGCCGACGGTCGCGTGGTGAACAAGTGATAAAACGACGCGACGCCGTACACTTCGGCGGCGGGGATGTGCATCCGCGCGCTCACGTAGCCGAGCGACGACGGAGAGAGCCAACCGCAGCCCATCTGCACCGCGCGCAACACGGGCAAGAGCTGGTCCCGCGGAATCTGCGCCTCCCCCGCAAACCCTTCGAGTGCGCGGTCGACGACGGCGCGCTCGCGCTCGGTGGGCTGTTCGTGGGTCGAGTGAAGATCCATCCGCGTCTCTCAGAAAAGTGCCAGCTACTCGCAGCGCTCGACGGCGACCGCCGCGGCTTTGAACTCAGCGGTCCCCGCGCGTGGGTCCGTGGCCTCGATGGTGAGCAAGTTCGTGTCCACGCGACCGGGCTGGTGCAGCGTGAGAAACACGAGCCCCTTGGGCAGCCCTGGATCGACCCGCACCGGCGCGGTCACGGACCCCCGCCGCGAGCGAACCCGGACGCGGTCTCCTTCGCGAAGGCCCAGCGCGGCGAAGTCCGACGGCGAGAGCTCGAGCGCCTCGTCGCGCACGAGCGGGCTCGAGATCGAGCCGCTCTGCACGCCGGTGTTGTATTCGCTGAGCCGTCGTCCCGTCGTGAGCCGCAAGGGAAACTCTTCGCACAGCGCCTCGGCCGGCTCGGTGTGCGCCACGCTGTGAAACGGCGCGCGCGGGCCGCGGACGGGCTCTTCCCACAGACGGCCGTGCAGAAAGCTCGCGCCGAGGCTGTCTGTGTCGGGGCAAGGCCATTGGATTCCCCCGAGCGCTTCGATGCGCGCGTAGGACATCCCGCGGTGCAGCGGGCTGTGCGTGCGCATCTCGTCCCAGAGCTGCTCGGCCGTCGGCTGACCGAAGTCTCGTCCGAGGCGCTTGGACATCTCGCCGACGATCCACAGATCGTCCTTCGCCTCGCCCGGCGGAGCGAGCGCGCGACGGACCCTCTGCACGCGGCGCTCGGAGTTGGTGACGGTCCCTTCGCTCTCGGCGAAGCCCGCGCACGCAGGGAGCACCACGTCCGCGAGCTGCGCGGTCTTGGTGAGAAAGAGGTCCTGAACCACCAGGTGATCGAGCCTCGAGAGCAGCTCGCGCACGTGGCCCGCGTCGGCCTCGGACTGCGCGGGGTTCTCTCCGATGACCCAGAGCGCGCGGAGCTCTTCGCGCTCCATCGCGCGAAACATCTCTGTCAGCGTCCAGCCCTTCTCGGGCGGGATCGTCGCGCCCCAGAGGCGCTCGTAGTTGCCGCGCGCCACAGGGTCTTCGACGTCGAGAAAGCCCGGCAGCTTGTGGGGCAGCGCGCCCATGTCTCCGCCGCCCTGCACGTTGTTCTGCCCGCGCAGCGGGTTGACCCCCGCGCCGTAGCGCCCGACGTGGCCGCACAAGAGCGCGAGGTTGATGAGCGCCCACACGTTTTCGACGGCGTGATGGTGCTCGGTGATGCCGAGGGTCCAGCAGATCATCGCGCGATCTGCGCGGGCGAAATCCAGGGCCATCTCGCGCACGATCGCCGGGTCGACGCCGGTGAACCGCTGCGCCGCCTCGGGCGTGTAGTCCTCGAGCGAGCGCTGGTACACTTCGAAGTCCGCCGTCGCGCGCTGGATGAACGTTCGATTCTCGAGCCGCTCGTCCAAGATCACCCTGGCGACGGCGTTGGCGAGGGCGATGTCGCCGCCCACCCTCACCGGAACGTGACGCTTGGCGAAGCGCGCGGTGCTCGTCACGCGCGGGTCGACCACGTAGAGGTTGGCGCCGTTCTTCAGGGCGCGAAGGACGTGGTGAAAGAAGATCGGGTGCGTCTCGCGCGCGTTCGAACCCCACAAAATGATGACGTCCGTCTCCTCGACCTCGCGGTAGGAGTTGGTTCCGCCACCGGCACCGAAGACCGTCGCCAGACCGACGACGCTAGGGGCGTGTCACGTTCGATTGCACGAGTCGATGTTGTTCGACCCGAGCGCGCTGCGCAGGACCTTCTGCGCAAAGTAGTTGAGCTCGTTCGTCGTCTTGCTGCACGAGAACACGCCCACCGAGCGCCCTCCGTACGCGTCCCTCGCCGCTGCGAGTCCGCCCGACGCGCGCGCGAGCGCCTCGTCCCAGCTCGCCTCGCGCAACACTCCACCCTCGCGCACGAGCGGAACCTTCAGTCTCGGCAGCTGCGTCTTCGCCATCGCTTCAGTCCCGACAATGTACAGCGCCGCCGCGCGCGATCCTACCGCTCTCTCACGCGCGCTTCGCGCGCTCGTTCACAAGCGGTATCGTCGTTGACGCCATGGCCACTTCGCTCGCGCTCTCTTGCCGCACCGCGCTATCGCTCTCGCTCTTGCTCAGCGCCGCGTGCGCGCCGCCCGTCGTCACGCCGCGCGAGGACGGATCCGCGGGCTTGGACGCCGCGCGCGAGAGCGCCGTCGAGACGCCAGACAGCCAGCCCGAAGCCTCGACGGGCAACGACGGCGCGGCCCGCTGCACGATGGACAGCGACTGCTCAGCAGGGCTCGCGCGCTGCGATCGGGCCAGCGGCCGCTGCGTGGCATGCACGGACAACGCCCACTGCATCGCGGGCATGCGCTGCGTTGAATTCGTGTGCCAGCCATCGTGCGGCGCGGGCCCCGCGTGCATGGGCGACAGCGTCCAGTGCTGCAGCGACGCGTGCGTGCAGACGCAGACGAGCGCCGAGCACTGCGGCTCGTGCGGCAACCGCTGCGCAGCCGGGCAGGTCTGCCAGTCGGGCCGCTGCGTCGCCGAGAGCCCGTGCGCCCGCTGCACGGCCGCGCAAATGTGCTGCAGCGACGCGTGCGTCGACCTTCAAGCGGACAACAACAACTGCGGCGCATGCGGCAACCGCTGCCTCTCGGGCCAGGGTTGTCGCGCTGGCGTGTGCGTGGGCTGCGGCCCCTGCCCCCCCGGCAACTCGTGCTGCAGCGGCGTGTGCCGCAACCTCGCGACCGATGTGATGTCCTGCGGGATGTGCGGCGCCTCGTGCGCGGCGGGGCAGACCTGCGTGCTGGGCCGCTGCCAGTAGCGCTATGGTCTCGCTCGCGATGAGCGAGCGAAGGCCCAAGGGGACGCCCAAATGGCGGGCGAGCGTCGAAGAGTTCAACGAGCGCGTGCGGCCGGGGCGCGTGACGCTGCTGCTCGGGGCGGGCATCTCGATCCCCGCGAAGATCGCTGACTGGGCGTCGCTCGCGAAGAGGATCGACCCGTCGATCGACGTGGCGGACGCGAGGCTGAGGGCTGAGGTTCCGCTGCTGTTTCAGATGGCGTTCGAGCGGCTCGCGGCGAGAGACCCACGATTTCAAGATACGCTGCGCGCGGCGCTCTACCGCGACGCCATCGCGCCGGACCGCGCGTGGCTCGATGCCAACGCGGACAGCTCGCTCGCGGTGTTCGCCAGGCTGCTCGTCGCCGAGCGACGACGCCCTCGCTCGCGGGTCGAGCGCGTGGTGACCTTCAACGCAGACGACCTGCTCGAGAGCGCCGTCGACGCCCTGCGCGACGAGAGCGAGCGCGTCCTGTGGCCCATCGTGCGCGGAAGCGACCGGCCCTTTCGCGACGAGCCCGCCATCCCCGTCTACCACGCGCACGGGTTTCTCCCGCGCGATCCGAGCTCGCGCAAGGACGCGCCCGAGAGCCTGGTGTTCACCGACCTTCAGTACTGGAGCACCGTCGCCGAGCCCTCGAGCTTCGCCAACCGCGTGCTCGCCAACGCCCTGCACGACGGACCGTGCGTGTTCGTCGGCCTCTCGATGACCGACGTCAACCTCGCGCGCTGGCTCGCGCTGCGCACGCTCGAAGTGCAAGACGCGAAGGCGCGGCAGTTCGTCGACGCCAGTCCGCGCGAGCTCGCGAGCAAGACCCAGGACGCGCTCGTGCAGCACTTCTGGGTGCGCCCCGCGGTCGACCCCAGCGACCCCAACGCGAGCCGCGCCCCCGAGCTCATCAGCGAGTGGCTCTATGCGCGCGGCGTCAAGACCGTCGAGATCACCTCGTGGCGCGACCGCTCGCTGCGCGCGCTCATCGAAGGGGCGTTCGACGGGCCGTGATGCTGGAGAGCACGAGCACTTCGGGAATCGTGGTTCGAACCGCGCCCGCGACGAGCGTCGAACATGCGCGGACCGAAATCGCCCCGTAGAAGTCGGGTCGATCCGCTGCCGCGCAGCGAGAAGAAGACGCCCCCCGTCGCGGCCGTGACCTAAAACGCCCGCTCCATCGTGGGGTCCGGCTTCACCACGGTCACAGGGTCCGCGCGCCAGCCGGCGTCGGGCTTCCACGTGCCTGCGCTGTACACGCGCACTTCGCTCGCCCACGCGAGGGACACCGCGCGCGGGTCGAACCCTCGCGGCTGATCGATCTCGATCACCAGCCACGCGCCGCGCTGCTCGATCCCGATGCACAGCGTCTCGCCGTGCACTTCGACCGCGGCCGTCCCGTACGCGTCGTCGCCGCTCCATCCGCCGATGATCCGCTCGCCCCAGCAAGACATCCCTTGCCACCACGCGCCGTCCGAGCCCTTCGGATCCGCGATCACCGCGCGCGTCGCCTCGACGAAGCCCGCCATAGCGCCCGCGTCGAACGGCGGCTTCTTCTGCAGCTGGTTCTTCTTCTTCTTGCTCATCGCGCGCGGACCTTCACCGGCACCGACCCATCAAGCAGAACTGCCCCGCCGCGCACGCGGTCCCGCACGCCCCGCAGTTGCGCGGGTCGAAGCCCGTGTTCGTGCACATCCCGCTGCAGCTCGTGAAGCCCGGAGGGCACATCGTCCCGCCGCCTCGGCACGTCCCGAGCGCGCACACTTGCCCGGTCATGCAGCGCGTCCCGCACGCCCCGCAGTTGCTCGCGTCCACTTGCGTGTTCGTGCACACGCCGCTGCAGTTGGTCGTCAACGGAGGGCACGTCCCGCTCATCCCTCGGCACGCGCCCAAGATGCACACTTGCCCGGTCATGCAGCGATTGCCGCACGCGCCGCAGTTGCTCGCGTCCACCTGCGTGTTCGTGCATACGCCGCCGCAGTTCTCCGTGAGCGGCGGGCACATCCCCATGGGAGAGGTGCACGCGCCCATCAGGCAAAACTGCCCCATGGCGCACACGGTCCCGCACGCGCCGCAGTTGTTCGGGTCGACGCTGGTGACCGTGCACCGGCCGCCGCAGTTGGTCGTCCCCATCGGGCACGTCACCGTCGTGCCCGCGCACACGCCCATCTGGCACGTCTGCCCGATGGAGCACACGTTGCCGCAGGCCCCGCAGTTGCTCGGGTCGAGCTGCGTGCTCGTGCAGAATCCTCCGCAGTTGGTCGTGCCCATCGGACACATCAGCATCGACGCCGCGCACGTCCCGAGCTGACACACCTGGCCGGCGGCGCACGCTGTTCCGCACGTCCCGCAGTTGGTCGGGTCCGTGCGGGTGTTGACGCAGCGGCCGCCGCACATCGCCGTGCCCGGCGGGCAATTCACCGTCGTGCACGCGCCGCGAACGCAGCTCGCGCCCGCCATGCACGCGTTGCCGCACGCCCCGCAGTTGGCCCGGTCGCTCTGCACGTCCACGCAGCGGCCGCCGCAGCTCACCGTGCCCGCAGGGCACATCCCCATGCCCATGCACGCGCCCGCCACGCAGCTCGCGCCCGCCATGCACGCGTTGCCGCACATCCCGCAGTTCGCCGCGTCCGAGCGCACGTCCACGCAGCGCCCCGCGCAGCTCACCTGCCCCGTCGGACACGCGCACGCGCCGGACACGCAGCTCGTCCCGCCGGTGCACGCGACGCCGCACGCACCACAATTCAAGTTGTCCGATCGCGTGTCCACGCAGGCGCCCGCGCAGCGGCTCGCGCCCATCGGGCACGCCGCGACGCACGCGCCCGCGCTGCACACCTGGCCCATCGCGCAGACGGTTCCGCACGCGCCGCAGTTGCGCCCGTCGCTCGTCACGTTGACGCACACGCCGCCGCAGAGCGTCTGCCCCGCGGGGCACGCGCATGCGCCGGCTACGCAGCTCGTCCCGCCCGTGCAGCGCACGCCGCACACGCCGCAGTTGGTCCCGTCCGTCTGCGTGTCGATGCACGCGCCTCCGCACATCGTGCGGCCCGGCGGGCACGCGGCCGAGCACACGCCCGCGGCGCACACCTGGCCCATCGCGCAGGCCATCGCGCAGCCGTTGCAGTTGGCTGCGTCCGAGCGAGTGTCGACGCACAGCCCGCCGCAGAGGGTCTGCCCCGACGGACACGCGCACGCGCCCGCCACGCAGCTCGTCCCGCCCGTGCAGCGGCCGCCGCACGCGCCGCAGTGGTTGTCGTCGCTGCGGACGTCCACGCACGCGCCGCCGCAGTTGGTCAGCATCGCGCCGCACATCGCCGAGCACGCGCCGCTCGAGCACACTTGCCCTGCGGGGCACGCGGTCCCGCACGCGCCGCAGTTGGCGACGTCCGAGCGAGTGTCCACGCACGCCGCGCCGCACGCGGTCTGCGCGGGGCCGCAGCCGCACACGCCGCGGCTGCAGCTCTGCCCCGCGGGGCA
This sequence comes from Myxococcales bacterium, assembly GCA_013298625.1. Lineage (GTDB taxonomy): Bacteria > Myxococcota_A > Polyangia > Polyangiales. The sequence goes on along the minus strand of JAAFIF010000065.1, from coordinate 19,575 downwards.
GAACATCCCGCACGCGCCGCAGTTGCTGCTGTCGCTCTGCACGTCGACGCACGCGCCGCCGCAGTTGGTCTGCCCTGCTCCGCACGAGCCCGCGCAGACGCCGTTGCTACAGACCTCGCCCGTGGCGCACGTTCGTCCGCACGAGCCGCAGTTGGCGGGGCTGGTGCGGGGGTCGACGCAGGTCGTTCCGCAGCGGATTTCGCTGGGTCCGCAGGGGGTCCCGCCCTCTGGGGTCGCGCCGTCCATGACGATCGAGCCGTCGGGAGCGAGCGCGTCGGGGCTCGTCGCGCCATCGTCGGGCGCGCGCAACACAGGCCGGCCGCCGCACGCGACGAGCGCGGAACAGACGGCGAAGAGCGAGGCGATTCTCAGTGCATTCATCGGGTGTCCCTCGAAGCGAAGCGAGCGTAGGGTCAATTCTGTCCGACCGTTGATCCGGCGCCGTCCAAGATCCTGAAGTCCACGCGGCGGTTCTGCGCGCGCGCGTCGCGCTGCGCCCTCGCGCGAAGGCCCGCAGGGTTGACGAGCGGGCGCGTTTCTCCGAAGCCGTGCGCCTCCAAGCGAGCAGCTTCGACGCCGTGCTCGACGAGCCACCGCAGGACGCTCTGCGCGCGTCGCTCGGACAGGCCCATGTTGCGCGCGTCGGGGCCGACGTCATCGGTGTGACCTTCGACCGAGACGCGGCGGATGTCTGCGTTGGCGCGGAGCGTGTCGGCCACTGCGTTGAGCACAGGGAAGCTCCTCGGCAGGATGCGATCGCGGTTGGTCGCGAAGAACACCGGCGAGGTGATCTGAATGTATCCGTTGGTCACGCGCACGAGCCCCGGGCATCCGTTGCGCGCAGCGTCGGTGCTGGGCGCGCCCGGCTGATCGGGGCAGCGATCGACGTCGTCGAGGACCGTGTCGCCGTCGCGATCGGGGATCGGGCATCCAGCGCGCGCGGGGTCGGGCCGCGGGCCTTGCGGCGTGGTGCGGCACTGATCGAGCTGATTGCGGACGGTGTCGCTGTCTTCGTCGCCGTCGGGGCAGCCGCGGCGCTCGGGGTCCGGGGTCGCGCCCTGCGGCGTGGCGATGCAGCGATCGTCGGCGTCGAGCACGCCATCGCCGTCCGAGTCGTGAATGGGGCAGCCGCGCCGCGCGGGATCGGGGCGCTCGCCTTGCGGCTCGTTGACGCAGAGATCATCGGCGTCGATGACCGTGTCGCGATCGGTGTCCGGCGGCGGAGGCGGAGGCTCGACGCGCGGCGGCGGCGGTGGCGGCGGTGGCGGCGGAGGAACGCGCAGCGACAACGACAACCCGCCGCTCCAGAACATCGCGTCCGCGACGTCCGTCCCAGCCACGGACAAGATGTGCGAGTAGCGCAGCATCGGCCCCACGCCGAGCCACTGCGTCGGAAGAAACTCCACCCCGAGCCCCACATCGAAGCCGAAGCGCGTGAGCACGCCCGTGGGCAACTCCAGCCCCGTCATCGCGACCTGCGCGTGCGCGTCGAGCTCGAGCCTCGCGAGGCTGCCGAGCCGCGGCTCGAACCGCAGCCCCACGTTGGGCAAGAGCGCCTGCCCCGCGCCCATATCCGAAGGAAAATACCAGCTCGAAAACCCCAGCTCGACCGCCAGCGGATCGACGATCGAGAAGCCCAGGCGCCCCGTCCCTTGGATCGCCAGCAGGTAGCCCTGGCGTTGCATCTGGTCGCCCGAGAGCATGGTTCCCACGCCGAACTCACCGCGAAGGGCGAAGCGCTGAAGCACCTGCGCTTCAGCGTCGCCGCTGGTACAGACGCCCGCGACGATCAACGCCGCCATCGCGCAGAGCCCGCTCGGGGTGCGAGAAGTTCTTCGAAAGCTCATTGGGGCGGGAGTATCGCCACAATCGCCAGCGATTCGCTACCAGCCCATCCCGAGAAGCTCGCTCGTGTGCCAACGCCCGCCGCACAGCGCGCGGTGCCGCGCGTCGCCGCGGATCGAGCCTTCGGGAGGAGCCAGCGCGAGCTCACAGTCTTCACCGAAGTGACGCACGAGCGCCGCGTACGCGAGCCTGTGCACCGGCAGAATGTCCACCGGCGCGGGGTGGTGCCTCCCGAGCTCGTTGAAGACCGTGCGCGACAGCCGCGAGTCGAACTGATACGCGAACAGCAGCTGGTCGACGCGCACGCTGCGAACGAGCGACTCTGCTTCGGCGCTGAGCGCGAGGTCTCTGCCTTCGGCGTCCTGCGCCGGCGGCCACCGCGCGCGATCGAGCGCCGAGAGCGTCGCGATCGCAGCGTCGTCCCCGCTCGCGTCGCGCGCAGGGCACGCGATGCGCTCTTCGTTGTCCGCGAGCAGCGCGGGCACGGACGCGCACGTCGCCGCAGGGTTGGGTCCATAGCCGCTCCCGATCTCGAGCACGACGAGCTCGGCGCAGATCGCCGCGAGCGAACGCAGATACTGCGCGGCTGCTTCGTGATCGCCGTGCGCGTGGGCGTAGACCGCGACGGTGCGAAGGGTGCTCGCCAGGTAGTTTCCCTCCCAAACGCGCTGCCACGCGTCCGCATCGTGCGTCGCGACCGCGCCAAGACGCTCGCGCTGCGCCGCGCGCGCCGCGCGCTCGAACATGGGCCGCAGCGAGCTCTCGTGCTCGCGTCGAAGGCCCGCGCGCAGCAAGAGCCCCTCGGTGGTCGGCGCGTCTGGCCGCGGCGCGAGGTCCCGCTCGCCGTCGAAGCCGGGATGCTCTCTTCCCGCGAGCGGCGCGCGCGCGTCCAAGTGCACGTCCGCGGGGCCGTGCTCGCGCTCGATCGGAAGCACCACGCCCGCCCACGTGAGCAGCCCCGCGCGAGCAGAGAAGTACGGGACCTCCACACGCCAGCCGCGCACGCGCTGCGAGCCGCGCACAAACGAGCGCACCGTCGCTTCGACGTACGCGAGCCCGTCGTTGGCGATCAGCGCCCGCGCTGCGAGCCACTGGTGCGTTCGGCTGAAGCCCGTGTCTCGCGCAGGCCGCCACGCGGTGGTCCGTGTCGTGAGCGCCACCATCGGCGCGCGGCAACGGGTCGCCCACGGAGCGAGCCGCGCGACGTTCACGACCGCCGCGCGCGCGGTGACCGCGGCGTATGCGTCCGCGGTCGAGGCGTCCCGAACGGCAGCGCGAAGGTGGCTCTCGCGTTCGACGGTGCGCGCCGGCGTCGAGGGCGTGTGCGGCGTCGAAGCGCGACAGCTGAGCAACGCGACGAGCAGCGACGAGCGAGCGCGCATGGTGGATGGAGTACCAGCGCTCGCGCCCGCGCGCCTCTCACAGCGCTGTCTCGCCGCGACGCCCCTCGCCTCCGCCGCACGTCACCCCTATCGTCGCGCGCACACAATGAAGCGAGCGCAATGGTTCGAGTTCGAAGACTTGCCGTGGGTTCCGAGGGTGATCCGCGACGGGGGAACGGACCTACTGGACCTCGGGTTTTCGCTCACGAAGTTCTATCGACCGCTGGCGCCAGCGCTGCGCGACGCCATCGACGAGAGCCGCTGCGAGAGCATCGTCGACCTCTGCTCGGGCGGCGGCGGCGGGGCGCTCGCCATGCGCTCGGAGCTGCTCGCGCACGGGCACGACAGCGTCCGCTGGGAGCTGAGCGACCGCTATCCAAACGACGCAGCGATCGCCCGCGTGCGCGCCCTCGCCGACCCGTCCGTCACGTACGCGAGCGAGCCGGTGGACGCGATGCAGGCGCCCGCGACCGACCGCAGAGCGCTGCGCACGATGTTCGGCGCGCTGCATCACTTCACGCCCGCGCAGGTGCGCTCGATCTTCGCCGCGCACATCGAGGCCCGCGCGCCGTTCGCGTTCTTCGACGTCGCCGCGTCACCTGCGCTGCGACGGCTCCCGTGGCCGCTCGCGCCGGTGGCGTTGAGCATCAACATGGCGTTGCTGTTCGTGGGCTCGCTGCTGCTCGTCCCGCTCGTGCGGCCGTTTCGTCTCTCGCGGCTGCTGGCGACCTATGTGATTCCGCTGATCCCCGCGCTCGTGGCGTGGGACGGGACCGTCTCTGCGCTGCGCGCGTACGCGCCCGAAGAGCTGCTCGAGATCGCGCGATCGATCCCGGGCGCAGAGTGCTATCGCCTGCGGTCCGAGAGCGCCGGGCCGGCGCTGTTCATCACGGCGGTCCCTGCGTAGTCGGCTGCGGTGATTCGAGGCACAATCGTCGCTGTCATGCGCTTGCTTCGTTGGCTCGTGGTGTTGCTGCTCTCGCTGCTGGTGACGTGGTCGTGCATCTGGCGACCTCCGCCCATCCCCCCGGTGCGCGACGCGCCGGACGCAGGGTTCGCGGCGAACACCGACTCGGGCGCAGAGCAAGCGGACGACGGCAGCGCGACGACGCCGGACAGCGCGCCGCAGCCCGACGCGAGCGCGGACCGCGACGGCGCGGCGGACGCGAGCGACGAGCAATAGCGTCGACGGAGCACGCTTGATTTCGTGTGTCCGACGCTCGCGAGCGTCGGTCGGCCTGTGCGGGGGAGGCGATGCAGTCACCCCTCCGGCGGGTTGACAACGCGCGGCAGGTTCGTTGCGATCAGCGGGTCCATGTCCGATCCTGCATCTGGTCGCCTGGTCCTCGTCGGCGTCGGCGGCGCGCTCGTGCTCGGCGCGCTCGTGAGCTTCGTGCGCGAGCGCCTGCGATTCTCGCGGTGGACGGCCACCACAGGCGTCGTCGTCGGACACCGCGTTCGACAGACCCGGCGCGACGGGCGACTGCGCACGCAGTATCACCCGCTCGTGCGATTCGTGGTGGCCGGTCGCGAGCTGGTGTTCGAGAGCTCGCTCAGCACCAGCGAGAAGCGATACGAAGAGGGCTCTGCCGTCACGATGCTCTACGACCCCAACGACCCCGAGTCGGCGTGCATCGACGACGTGCGAGAGAAGTACACGCTCGCGATGTTTCTCGGCGCGATGGGCACGATCTTCACCGCGGTCGGCGGGTATCTGAGCCGCTGACGCAAGGCGACGGGCGCGGTCCGACAGGCGTGACCGGCGCGCGCGATCAGCTTCCGCTGTCGTCTGGCGCCGCGCCGTCCGCGGGCGCGGGGCCCCCCTGGTCCTGCGTCACCGCGTCCGGAACCACCACATCTCCCGGCGGAACTCCGTACGGCGGCGCCACCCCGCACGCCCCGACGCTCAGCGAGATCGCCGCGCCGAGCCCGAGCAGGGCCGCGCGGGGCAGCCGCGCATCGAGGGCCGTTGGAGCCTCTCGCGACGCGACTTCGGCGCCACAAAACGGACAGGCGCCCTCGGACTTCACGTGCCGAGAGCAGCGCTCGCAAACAACCAGCCAGCTCGCCATGGTGCGTGCCTCCGTTGCACAGGATGCATCAACCGCGCGATCGGCGCATCGGGCGCGCTCGGCGCGACGCTCGCAGCCGGTGTCGACGCGCGGTCACGGCGCGCTGGGGAGCGGCTCGGGATCGCGCTCGATGCGCTTCCACATGGCCGCGAGCTGCGCGAGCTGGTCCTGCGAGAAGCGCGAGAGGCCGCTCGGCTGGCGACGCTGTCCGATCGGTTCGTGCTCGCCCCGTCGTTTACGGCGCGACCTTGGATCGAGAGCGGCGCGCTCGCGCGAACGAGGCTCCGCGCTGGCCGGCCGCAGCGCATACGGGCGCTGGTGAAGGCCGAGCCTCTGGTTGGGCAGCACCGCCGAGCTTCGTATGGAGCGACAGTGACGACCGCCCTTCTCTTGGTATCGTTGCCAGCAGCGTGAAGCCACGGGTGCAGCTTGGGCCGTTCGAGCTCGGCGCAGAGATCGGCCGCGGAGGAATGGGCCGGGTCTTTCGTGGCGTTCACGCGCGCTCGCGCGCCGCGGTGGCGATCAAGGTGCTCACCGGAGACAGAGCGTCGGACCCTGCGCTTTGCGCGGCGTTTCGCGACGAGGTCCGCGCGGCGGCGGCGCTCGACCACCCCGGGATCGTGACGGTGTTCGACCAGTCGACGGTCTCGCTCGCCGCTGCCCGCGCGAGCGGCAAAGAGCTCTCTGCGGGCGCTCCCTTTCTCGTGATGGAGCTCGTCCCACACGGAACGCTCGTCGAGCTCTGCCGCGCCCCCGACGGAGCGCACCGCCCGCTCAGCTTCTCGACGCTGCGCGCGGTGCTGCTCGACCTGCTCGACGCCCTCGCCCACGCCCACGCGCGAGGCGTGATCCACCGCGATCTCAAGCCCGGAAACGTGATGCTCAGCGGCTCGCGCAGCGCGCACCACACCCGCGTCAAGCTCACGGACTTCGGCATCGCGTTCAGGATGGACGCCATCGATCGCAGCGCCGCGAGCCGCGCCAACGCGTTCTCGGGGACCCCGCACTACATGGCGCCCGAGCAAGCCGACGGGCGCGTGCGCGAGATCGGGCCGTGGACAGACATCTATGCGCTCGGCTGCGTGGCCTATCGCCTCGCGTCGGGACGGCCGCCGTATCACCACACGGGCAACGACGTGGCCGAGACGATGCGGTGTCAGATCGCAGAGCCCGTTCCGCCGATCGAGAGCGCGACGCCGCTGCCCGACGCGTTTGCACAGTGGATGGCGAGCGCCCTCGCCAAGCGTTGGGAGGATCGCTTTCGCTGCGCCGCGGACGCAGCGGCCGCGCTCGCGGAGATCCCAGCGGACGATCCTCACGCGCTGCCACAAACCGAGCCGCATCGAGCCCGCGGGACGATCACCGCCGCGCGCGCGAGCGAGCCCTCGACGGACGAGCTCGAGACGCGAGTGATGCCCGGCGCCAGCGAAATCTCTGGCAGCCCGCGGGTCGCGCCGCGCACGACGCAGTGGCGCGAGCCCTCGTCGCAGCAGCCCACGGTGCTGTTCACCTCGAGCCCGTCCGATCGCCCGCCCGCTGCACGCAGCGCCGCCCAACGCGTCGCGACGCTGCCGCTCGACCCGCGTCCGCGCGAGCGCGCGCATCGACCGCTGTCCCTCGTGGACGCAGGCTTGGGGCTGTTCGCGCTGAGGCAGCGCGCGATGGTCGGCCGCGAACGAGAGCGATCGACCCTCTGGCGCGCGCTCTTCGACGTGCACACCGAGAAGAGCGCCCGCGCCGTGATCGTCGAATCCCCCATCGGCCAGGGAAAATCCACGCTCTTCGACTGGTTCACCACCCGCGCCAAAGAGCTCGGCGGCGCCTCGGTGCTCTCGGCCATCCACAGCGCGCAGCCCGGCCCCTCGGACGGTCTCGGCCCGATGCTCGCGCGAAGCCTGCGCACCACGGGGCTCTCTCGCGACGCCGCGCTCGCCCCGACGCTCGACGCCGTGCGACGCATGGGCGGACGCGTCTCCGACGCCATCGCGCTCGTCGAGATCACCCACCCCGTCAGCGATCGAGACCGCGGCGACGGCCCCTCGGTTCGCTTCGCCAACGCCCGCGAACGCACGCACAGCGTCCTGCGCTACATCGAGCTGCTCTGCCGCGAACGGCCCGTGATCGTCCGCGTCGACGACGGTCACTTCGCCCCCGACGCCCTCGCGCTCGTGCGCGCCCTGCTCGACGCGCCGACGCCGCTCCCCGTGCTGTGCGTCCTCGACGCTGACCTCGACGCGCTCGCCGAGCGGCCCGCCGAAGCAGCGGCCATCGACGAGCTGCGCGCGCACAGCAGGGCGCAGCGCACCGACCTCTCTTCGCTCTCGACCGACGAGCAGCGCGCGCTCGTTCAGGGGCTGCTCTCGCTGCGCCCGTCGCTCGTCGACGCGGTCGTCGAGCGCGCGGGGTCGAGCCCGCTCTTCGCCGTGCAAATCGTGACGGATTGGGTGCAGCGCGGGGTCGTTCGCGCCACGGCCGACGGGTTCGACCTGCTCGGAGACGAAGCCCTCACCGTCGCCGCGCAGCTGCACGCCCTGCTGCTCGGGCGCGTCACGCGGCTGCTCGACGCGCCACGAGTCGCGTGCGTCGAGCGCGCAGCCACGCTCGGGGCCGCCTTCGATCCGGCAGAGTGGCGGGCAGCGTGCGCCACCATCGACGCCACCATCGACGACGCATCGCTCGACGCCGCCCTCGACGCGCTGGTGCTCGACGGTCTGCTCGTGCGCGGCGAAGATCGCTGCTCCTTCGCGCACTCGGCGATCGTCGAGGCGCTCGTCCGCAACGCCCGAGAGCGCGGCGCGTTGGCCGAGCACCATCGAGCGTGCGCCCGCGCGCTCTCCGCGCGCCCCGCAGCGGTCGCGACGCTCGCGCGCATCGCCCGCCACCTGGCGCGCTCTGGGGACTTCGAAGCCGCCCTCGCGCCCATGCTCGAGGCCGCGTGGGAGAGCTACGAGCGCAGCGATTTTGCAGGCGCGATCGACGCGCTGACCGAGCGCGACCGATGGATCGACGCGATGGATCTGGCCGAGAGCGACCCGCGCCGCGCCGAGGGTTGGGTGCGGCTCGCGCTCGTGTGCGCGCGCACTGCGAGGGTCACCGAAGCAGGCGCGTGGCTCGATCGGGTCGAGGCCTTTGTGCGCGCTCACCCGAGCGACGCGATCGAAGCCGACCTGGTCCACGGCCGCGCGAAGACCGCGCAAATGTCAGGGGACATGCAGCGAAGCGGAGCGCTCTTCGCGCGCGCCTCCCGCTCGTACGCAGCGCTCTCTCGCGCGCAGGGCGTCGCGCTGAGCGAGCACGGGCTGGCCGAGGTCCTCAAGCAAGCGGGACGCGCAGCGGAGAGCGAGCCGCACTACGCCGCGGCGCTGACCGCCTACGAGCGCGCGGGCGACCGCGTCGGCGCGGCCAACTGCAGGCTCGGATGGGCCGAGCTGGTCAACCGCACGGACCGCGCGCGGGGGGATGCCATGCTGACCGAGGCCGTCTGCGCGCTCGAAGCGGTGGGCAATCGATTGGGCGTCGCGATCGCACAACAAATCAAGGGGCTCGCCGCGCGCTACGACGAGAGGCTCGACGAGGCGCACGACGCCTTCGTGCGCGCGGCAGAGATGCTCGACGCGGTGGGCTCGCACGACGCGGCGATCGCGCGGTCCAACGCGGCGGTGGTGGACCTGTTGCGCGGGCGGTTCGTGCGCGCGACGCGGGTCTTCGAGGACGTGCATCGGCTGTTTACGAAGCTCGGGCGCGAGGGATATCTCTGCTTCGCCTCGGTCGAGCTGCTCGCGTGCAGGGCGCACGCCGGCGACTGGGCGGGCTTCGACGCGCTGATCGAAGAGGCCGAGCGGCTGCTGCCGAAATCCGGGCTGATCGACGAGGACCTCGAGCTGTGCCTGCGGATCGCGATGGAGCGCGCGACCCAACACGGGCAGGACGAGCGCGCGGCGCGGGTCGAGCCGCTGTGGCGCGCGCAGCAACGAGCGCTCGCCGAGCAATCGGGCTACTCGCAGTAGGCGCCGGGCATCACGCAGCGGGTGAGGCCGATCGCCGTGCACTGGGCGTTGGAGGTGCATGCGGGGATCGTGTCGCAGAACATTCCGACCGGGTGGCATCGAGGAAACCCGCGCGCCGTGCACTCGGCGTCGCTCGCGCACCGCTCGGCGCACGCGCCAGCTTCGACCGCGCACTTGAGCGTCGGCGAGTAGCGCTGGCAGTATGCGTCCGACGTGCAGGGCTGCGTGCAGAAGCGCTGCCCGCTCGGGAGCGTCAGCCGCGCGCCGCACGATTCGTTGCACTGCGAGGGCAGCATCACGCGCTCGATCACGCAGTCATCGGGGGGAGGTCCCGCTTCGGCGGCGGCTTCGCGCACAGCGCCGTCGGAGGCAGCGCTCGCGTCCGCGTCGGCGGCGTCGGGGCCAGGCGTGGGCGCGCCGGCGCAGCCAGCGACGAAGAGCAGCGCCGCCAGCGAGGATCGGGTGTTCACCATGCGCTGCGATTTATCACGGGGATCGACATCACGCCGACGCCAACCCCGCGCCGCCACCGTCGCGACGCCGGCGCTGGTGGCGGGCGCATGGCGCGCCCTTTCGCTCGCTCGCAACGCTGACGGCGGGCGCCGAGCAATGGCGCGTACTTCGCGCACGACGCGCGGCTGTGGCAAAACTGGAGAACTCTGCTCCGAGCGACTCTTCAGGGGCTGACTTGGAACAGTGAGGAGAAACCGTTCGATGCCGAACTTGCGATGGCTGCTCGCTTTGCTTCCACTGTTCACGCTGAGCGCTGCGTGCGCGCCGCCCTCGCCCGCGACCGACGCGGGCAGCGACAGCGCGATGGACAGCGAATCCGCGGTGGACGGCGCCACGTTGGACCAGGGCGTGTGCGTCGATCAAGACAACGACGGTCACCCGTCGGCGCAATGCGGCGGAGACGACTGTGACGACAACAATCCCAGGATTCACCCAGGGATTCGTGAGGTCTGCGACAACAACGGGACCGACGAAGACTGCGACCCGTGCACGGTCGCAGAGGTCACCGTGAGCGGCCGCGGCGGGGACGGAGACCGGGACGAAGACGAGTTTCCGAGCGCGCAGTGCTTCAACCGAGTCGTCGCGGGGACGACCGTGCGCTGCGAAGCAGCCGCGCCCATCGCGGACGCAGGCGTCGACCCGGACGCAGGCGACGCGCGCTCGACCCTCAGCGTCAACCGCGTGATCGTCAGCGCCACCGAGGTCCGCGGAACGGACTGCGCCGACGACCCCGCCGCCGGCGGCGGGACGCGGTTTCCTGGGGCCAACGAGATCTGCAACGGGCTCGACGACGACTGCGACGCGCTGCGCGACGAGGGACTCGAGCTCACGTTTTATCGCGACCGCGACGGTGATGGCTTCGGCGACCGCAACGCCATGGGCACCGACGTCGTCCGCGGCTGCAGCGCGCCGATGGGGTACGCGCTCAGCACCGGCGACTGCAACGACACGATCGCCTCGATTTCTCCCGCAGCGCGCGAGGTGTGCGACAGCGCGGGCAGCGTCGACGAGAACTGCAACGGCGTGGCCGAAGAAGACTGCGGGTGCCTTCGCGTAGGCGACACCCGCGCGTGCTGCAGCAGTCAGGGCGTCGAGACGTGCTCGCTCGCCGGAATGGGCTCCGTGTGGAGCGCTTGCTCAGCGAGGCCCACCGGCGTCGAGGTGTGCGACGGCCGCGACAACGACTGCAACGAGCTCGTCGACGAAGGGCTCACGATCCGCTGCTATCCCGACGGTGACAACGACGGCTTCGCCGCGGCCGGCGCGACGCTGCGCGCGGTGTGCCCCGACGAAGCGCGGGTCGCCCGCGGCCGGTGCCCCGCGAACTTCACCAACGTCACGCCCGGCGCGGGGACCACGGACTGCAACGACAGCTCCGCTGGGCAAGCGCCGCGACTCGCAGAGCTGTGCGACACGATCGACAATGATTGCGACCCGAGCACCGTCGACGGCAGCTCGGACGCCCGCGTCGGGACGATGTGCAGCGGAAGCGTGGGCGTCGGCCGCTGTGCCACGGGCACCAACGTGTGCGGCGCCGGCGGCATCACGTGCCAGCGCAACACGGCGGTGATGGAGATGTGCAACGGCATCGACGACGACTGCGACGGGAGCACCGACGAGCCGACGTGCGTTCACGGATCGATCAACGGTCGGGGAGAGCAAGAGCTGACGGGCTACGGCGTGTGCACCGGCGGAAACCTCTGCCAGATCGCGACGTGCGTGTTGGGTCGGCAGAACTGCGACGGCGACTCGCGCAACGGCTGCGAGAGCGTGAAGGCGACGGACCCAAACAACTGCGGCGGCTGCGGCGTGCGCTGCTTGGACGGCTCGAGCTGCGTCGACGGACTGTGCACGGACTCGCGCGCCGTGGGGATCGCTGCGGGCGATCAGACGACCTGCGCGCGCAGCGCGAGCGGCCGAGGCTACTGCTGGGGCCTCAACAACAGCGGTCAGGTCGGAGACGGAACCCTGATCAACCGCACGAGCCCGACGTGGGTCAGCGGGCTCACCGACGCCGCGCAGATCGCCACGCGCGGGAGCTTCTCGTGCGCGTTGCGCCGCAACGGCGAGGTGCTGTGCTGGGGCAGCAACGGCTTTGGGCAGCTCGGCGACGGGACGACCACGCCGCACAGCACGGCGGCGCCGGTCTCGGGGATCACCGACGCCGTAGAGATCGCGCTCGGCGTCGGCCACGCGTGCGCGCGCCGCGCGAACGGCACCGTCGCGTGCTGGGGCAACAACGCCCGCGGACAGCTCGGCGACGGAGGCATCGCGTCGCGCTTCGTCCCCGTCGCCGTCGCGCGCGTGAGCAACGCCGTCGAGATCACCGCGGGCGCGCAACACACCTGCGCGAGGATCTCGAACGGGACGATGCAGTGCTGGGGTGACAACACCTTCAGTCAGCTGTCGGGGGGCGGTCCCATGAGCGCGATGCCCGTGGACGTGCGCGGCATCACCGACGCCCGCGAGATCGAAGCGGGCAACAACCACACCTGCTATCGCAACGGCACGAACGTCGTTTTGTGCTGGGGAGACAACACCGCAGGGCAGCTCGGCAACGGAAACACGATGCGCCGCGACATGCCGGCGGTCGTCATCGGGCCGGTCGTCGCGCTGGAGATCAGCGCGGGCGCCGAGCACACCTGCGCGCGCCGACCGGACGGGTTCGTCGTGTGCTGGGGCCAGAACAACAGCGGCCAGCTCGGCAACGACGCGGCCGTAAGCTCGCTGCTCCCCGTGGCCGTCGCGGGCTTGAGCGGCGCGACCGAGATCGCCTCGGGCGCGTCGCACACCTGCGCGCGCAAGGCGTTCGATCAGATCGTTTGCTGGGGAAACAACCGCAACGGGACGCTCGGCGACGACACCGTCACGCGACGATTGACCCCCGTCGCGGTCGTCGGCAACTCGAGCGCGGCCGAGGTCACAGCAGGCAAAGACTTCTCGTGCGCCCGACGCAACACGGGCGAAGTCCTCTGCTGGGGCGGCAACAGCTCGGGCCAGATCGGGGACGGTACAGTGATCAACAGACCCACCCCCACCCGCGTCTCGGGCATCAGCGACGCGGTCGAGATCGAAGCCGGCGCGTCCTACGCGTGCGCGCGTCGAGCGAACGGCGCTGTTGTTTGTTGGGGTTCGAACAACTCGGGGCAAATCGGTGACGGCTCGACCCTGCGCCGCCTCACACCGACGCCGGTCACCGCGCTCACCGACGCCGTGCAAATCACGGCCGGCCCCGAGCACGCGTGCGCGCTGAGAGCCAGCGGCCTGGTCTTTTGCTGGGGAAACAACAGCCGCGGACAGCTCGGCGACAACTCGATGATCGCTCGACTGCTGCCCGCGCAAGTCACGGGGTTGGGCGCGGGCGCGCTCACGCGCGTGCAGTCGATCTCTGCCGGGCAAGAGCACTCATGCGCGCGGCTCGCGCCGACGATCGACGGGCGACCGCCGGTGCTGTGCTGGGGCAACAACGCGTTTGGCCAGATCGGCGACGGGACGCGAGGCAACATGCGCTCCACGCCCACCGTCGCGATCAACCTCGTCGACGCCGTCGACGTCGCGGCCTCGTCGACCTCTTCGTGCGCCCGTCGCTCGAACGGCACCGTCGCCTGCTGGGGCAGCGGCGCGGCGGGTCGCCTCGGCAACGGCGCCAACGACGATCAGCCGACGGCGTCCCCCGTGATGGCGATCTCCGACGCGCTCGGCCTCGCGCTCGGCAACGACTTCGCGTGCGCTCGTCGCGCGACCGGCGTCGTCGCGTGCTGGGGCGACAACGGCGCGCGGCAGCTCGGCGCCGACGCGGTGGGCAACTGGCGCTCGACGCCCATTCTCGTGCGCGACGCGATCGCCGCGGACGCCATCGCCGCAGGCGACGCGCACGCGTGCATCCGCCAGGGCGCGCGCGCGATCCTGTGCTGGGGCAACAACAGCCTCAACCAGCTCGGAATCCCCGTGATGACCAGCTCCGCGACGCCGGTGCCCGTCTTCGGGCTGTGACGAGCGCGGCGCGCTGAGCGCAGTGTCGCGAAGCGCCGTCGTGCTGTGCAATAGTGCCCGCGTGGCGGTGACGGATCTGCGCTGGCGGCGGTCGTTCTGTCCGGGGCGCGCACGACGATCGACAGCCTCGCCGCTTGCAAGAAGACGATGACGGACGACCCTCGCTCTCGAGCCCGCGCGCTGCTCGACGCCCTACGCTTGGAGTTCTCTCCCAGCACCGCTCGCACCCTCGGGCCGTGGGCCCTCGCGGCGGTCCGCGGCCACCGCGTGCTGTACGCAGAGATCCCCGAGAGCAGCGGAGGCGCGACGCTCAGCGTCTCGGCGCGCGTGCGCTCGGGGCGCGACGTCTCCGCGGTGAAGACCGTGTTTCGACTGACGCCCGAGGGGTTCACCTGGGGATGCTCTTGCCTGCCGAGCCGCTACTCGGCGTGCGAGCACATGGCGTCGCTCGTGTTCGACCTGGCGTTTTGCAGCACGTTGCGAAAGCGCGTGCTCGACGACGCCGCGATCGATCTGCAAGCGCTCAACACCGACGCGACGAACACACGACGGGCCGTCATCGACGAGCTCGACGAAGAAGCCGAGCTCGCCCGCTGGTTCAGCGGCGGAAAGACCTTCGTCGACGCCCCCATCATCGCCTCCGTGGACTTCACCGAAGCCTACGCGGACGGCGAGCACGTGCTCTTGCTCTCTCTGCGAAAACAGGGCGAGAAAGCCCGCATCGACCCGCGCGAGCTCGCCTCGCTTCGCCTGCGCGAGCCCTTCGAAGGGCTCGTCGCCCTCGCCGATCCGCACAAAGGGACCCGCAAGTCCCTGGCCTTCACAGGCGCCACTGGGGCCATCGTCCTGCACGCGCTGCGCGAGCACCCGATCGAGCTCACCAAGGGCGGCCAGCAGCTCGCGCACGACCCGCGCGCCGCGCAGCTCTCGCTCACGATCGACGAGCACGTGAAGACCTCCACGATCGAGTTCGACGCGAACAACCGCGTCCGTCCCCCGCGCGCGGTGCGCGGCGTGACGCTCGCGTGGCGGTGCGAAGACGGGACGCCGCTGCCCTCGAGCGCGAAGAGCCAATGGTTCTTTCCTGGGCCCAACTCGGTGATGGTGGACGTCGGGAGGAGAAAGATCTTCCCCGCGCCCGGCGTCGACGCGGGGCTCGTGCTGCGCAGCACGCGGCTCGCGCCGCTCGAGATTCCGTCGGCGCCCGAGAAGCTCGAGCGCTTCTACGCGCGGCTCCGCCGCTTCGGTCGCGACGTGGGGCTCGCCCCGCCCTCGCGCCATCAGCTCGGCCTCGCGGGCGCCGAGCGCCCAGAGCTCACCTTGCGCATCGAGGGCTCGCCGCTGGACATCCGCGCGACGCTGCACGGCAAGTACAGCGCTGGCGAGTTCGCGCTCGGGCCCGACGAGCCCGCGACGCCCGACAGCGTACGCGACCTCGACGCCGAGCGCGCCGCGTTCGACCGCGTGCGCGAGGGCCCCTTGCGATGGAGCGCCGAGGCCCAGTGCTTCACCGCCGTCGACGACGACGCCGCGCGCGTGTGGTGCGCGCAGATCCCCGCGCTGCGCGCAGGCGGAGAGCCGCCGATTCGCGTGAGCATCGCCGAGGGGCTCGAGGGCGCGCTCGTGCGTCGATCGGTCAAAGCCAAGGCGAAGGTGTCGTTCAAGCAAGACTGGTTCGAGCTCGACGCGCGCTTCTCTGCGGACGACGTCTCGATCGACCGCGCGATGATCCGCGCCGCGCTCGCCGCGCGACGACGGTGGATCGCCCTCGACGACGGGACGCTCGCAGAGATCACCGACGTCGTGCGCGAGTCCGGCGTCGAGCTGCTCGAGCTGCTCGGCCCCGAGGGGCCGACGAAGCTCTCTCGCTTCTCGCTGGGGCGCGTCGATCGCCTCGCGGACGGCGCGGACGTCACACTCGACGAGGCAGCCTCGCGGGTGCGCGAGCGGCTGCGCGCGGTCTCGGTCGCGCCGTCGCCAAGGGTCGCGCCGGGCCTTCAGTGCACGCTGCGGCCGTACCAAGAAGCGGGCCTCGCGTGGCTGCAGTTTCTCGACGAGCTCGGCGTGGGCGGCGTCCTGGCCGACGACATGGGCCTCGGAAAGACAGTGACCACGCTCGCGTACCTCAGCGAGCGCAAGGCGCGCGAGGGCGCGAAGCCCACGTTGGTGGTCGCGCCGTCGTCCGTGCTCGGCAACTGGGTGCGCGAGTGCGAGCGGTTCGCGCCGGGGCTGCGGGCCGCGGTGATGCACGGCGCGCAGCGAGGAGATTTGCTCGCCAACGCGTCGGAGTGGGACGTGCTCGTCACGAGCTACGCGCTCTTGCGCACCGACGCGAGCGCGCTCGGCGCCGTCGATTTTCGCGCGGTGATCTTCGACGAAGCGCAGTTTCTGAAGAACGCCGCGAGCGTCACCGCCGAGAGCGCCCGCTCGCTGCGCGCCGGCACGCGCCTCGCCCTCACGGGGACGCCCGTCGAGAACCACCTCGGCGAGCTGTGGGCGATCCTCGACCTGGTCAACCCGACGATGCTCGGCAGCGCGAGGGACTTCGAGCAGCGCTACGCGAGGCCCATCGCCAACCGCGACGACCTGTCCGCGGCGCGACTGCGGACCATCACGCGCCCGTTCGTGCTTCGACGCACCAAGCGCGAAGTGCTGCGCGAGCTGCCCGAGAAAGAAGAGATCACCCGCGTCGTCGCGATGACGGCCAAGCAGCGGAGCCTGTACGACGGAATGGCCGCGCTCTTGCGCGAGGACGTCGAGCGCGACGTGCGCGCGAAGGGCATGGGCGCGAGCGCGCTCAACGTGCTGACAGCGCTCTTGCGGCTGCGGCAGGTCGCCTGCGACCCGATGCTGGTGGACGCGGCGCACACGAAGGCGAGCGGCAAGCGCGAGGCGTTCTTGGAGCTCGTGCGCGACCTCGTGCGCGAAGGGCGACGCGCGCTGGTGTTTTCGCAGTTCGTCTCGCTGCTGAGCCTGTGGCGCGAAGACCTCGACCGCGAGGGGATCCGCTATGTCTACCTCGACGGCACGACCACCAACCGCGACCAGCGCGTGCGAGACTTTCAAGAGGGCGACGCGCCGCTGTTTCTCATCTCGCTCAAAGCCGGTGGAACCGGGCTCAACCTCACCGCCGCCGACACGGTGATCCACCTCGACCCGTGGTGGAACCCCGCCGTCGAAGAGCAAGCCACCGACCGCGCCCACCGCATGGGACAGACGCGCAAAGTCACGGTCTATCGCCTCGTCAGCGAGGGCTCGGTCGAAGAGAAGATCCAGCGCTTGAAGGCGCACAAGAAAGAGCTCGCCGACGCGGTCGTGCGCGAGCAGACCGGCGCCCTCTCGGGGCTGAGCGAAGACGACGTGCGCATGTTGCTCAGCGAGTCCGACGGAACCTCCATCGAGCCCGACCCGCTCCCCGAGGCACTCTCTGCGGCGGCAACAGCGCCGACGCCGACGGCGATCCCGAGCAAGCCCGCGCGAGCCAAACGCGCGGCGAAGAAATAGCGCGCGCGTCGGTCAGCGCACGGTGAAGATCGAGAGCACGCAGCGCTCGCCGACGGCGTCCTTCTTCCACACGACGGCGAGCGTTCGATTGGCCGCAGAAATCGCAGTGATCCTGGCGTTGCGGTGCGTGCATCGCTGCAGGTCGTCGATCAGCAACGCGCGCTCGACGCCCTTCTTGGTGAGCGACCACTTCCACACCGCGACGCCGTCGGACACGACGAGCTCGTCCGTGCTTCGGTCGAGGCTCGAGGCGTCCGTGCTCTCCCACAGCAGCTCGGTCTCGAAGCAGCGCACGCCTTCGGTCGGCGTGGGATCCCCATCAACGCTGGCGTAGGTGCTTCGCGTCTGTCGAACGATCACGCTCGACGTCGGGTCGATGTGCTGGGCAATCCCGTCGGTGATGTACTCGACGTCCCACTTTGTCTTCGCCCGCGCAGCGAGCGTCCGACGCCGCGCCTCGCGCTCTTTGCGCGCGCGCTGCACAGGGCGAGCGGCCCCCGGCCCGAGAAAGAACCCGTACCCGCTGTACCCGAGCGCCCACAGCCCGCTGGCCGTCGCCACGAGCTGGCCGCCGAAGACCCACTCCCATCGCTCGCTCGGCTTCGCGGCGCCCGCAGCGTACCGAGCGAGGCCCCCCCGCGTCCCCGGGCTCGCGCAGAGCGCGTAACGAGAGCGATCTTCGCCGACGGCCTGGGCCATCACATCGCACTCGTCCTCGTGGAGCCACAGCGCGTCGGCGCTGCGTTTCTTCAGGTCGATCGCGATGATCGCGTTGCGATCGTCCCGACGGATCGAGCGCTGCACGAGCCCGCTGCCGTCGGGCTCCCACGAGAGCAACGGCGACGGGCGTCGCTGGTTGTTGCGGGTGCACCACGAGTAGGCTGGCGTCTCGATGGTGCACAGCGGAGCGCTCGCGCCGAGCTCGCCCACCGTCACGAGCCCCCGCTGCTCTTGATCGCTCCACTGCGCCGCGCTGACCGCCCAACGCGCCCCGTCCGTGGACCACACGGGCAGCTCGTACATCGGCTGGACGCCCGCGGCTGGGATCATCGCGGTGCGCTCTCCCGTCGCGAGCTCGAGCAGCGAGAGCTCACGGTGCTTCCAAGTCGCGGCCGCAAGCGCGGCGATGCTCGCGTCGGCAGAGAGCGAGAGGTCGCTCACGGAGCCGAGCTCGATGTTCTTTCTCAGCGTGACTCCGTCGGCGAGCGCGAATGGAGCTGTCGGTTTTCCAGCCATCGTCCGGCACGATGCCAGCGCGCCCGCGCATCGAACACTGAACATCGCGCGCAACCGTCGTACCGTCGGACCGCTGCGATGACCGACACCCCCGCTCCACGATCGCGCTCACACACCGTCCTGGCGAGCGCGCTCGCGGTCGCCGTGCTCGACTGCGTGTACCTCTCGTGGCGCTACCTCGCGCTGCACGCGCTGCCAGCGCCGTGGGTGACGCCCCACACTGGGCTCTGCTCGTGGACGGCCAACATCGACTGCGATCGCGTGCTCGTGACGCCCGAGGCGCGGGCGTTCTTCGTGCCCAACGCGACGCTGGGGTTGGGCTTCTTCGTGGGCGCTGCGTACTGGTGGTTCGTCGGCGCGCGGCGATGGCCCGAGCATCGTCTGCACCTCGCGCGCACGCTCGCGTTTTGGCTCGGCGTCGCGACGCTCTTCACGCTGCGCTTCTGGTGGCTGCTCGTCCACCTCCCCGCCCTCTGTCCCTTCTGCCCGTGGAACCACGTCTTCACCTACGTGGCCTTCGCCGCCGCGCTGCTCGTCTGGCGCCGCGAAGCGCGCGAGCACCGCGGTCCGCACGCCCCGTGGCAGCAGCTGATCCCGCACGTGTTCGCGTCGATCACGCCCCTGGCGGCGATCAACCTCGCGTGGTGGTGGCTCGCGAGCCGGGGCTTGATCGACCAGGGTCCGACGATCGCGCGCTGGTGAGCGAGTCTTCGCACGCGAGCGTTCGCGACAGGAGCCCAGCGGAGACGAGAGCGATGAGCGTACGACCTGGTGAAACGCGGTCGTCTCCACGGCGAGTTGGCGAACCAGCCAAGAGCGACGAGTGAAGAGCGAGAGCCCCTGTGAAAAGCCTCTTCGCGCCACGGCGGGTTGGCAAACCCGCCGCTAGCGACGGAAGAACGAGAGCCCGATGAACACCCTCTTCGCGCCACGGCGGGTTGGCAAACCCGCCGCTAGCGACGCTCGTGTAGGGCGCCACCAATATTGACCCCCTGACGCCACCAAAACTGACCCCCTCTGGGG
>JAAFIF010000223.1 GCA_013298625.1 Myxococcales bacterium | reverse complement strand
CGCGAGCATGGGCGCGCCGGAGTTCATCGTGCGAGAGGCGCGAGAGAGCGCCGAGCACGAGCGGGCGCACTTCGACGCGCTGGCGAGCTTCGCGCGGCGCGAGGGAGCAGAGCCCGTCATCGCTGAAGCGCAGCCGTTTGCCGCGCGGACGCTCGCCGAAATCGCCATCGAAAACGCCGGCGAGGGCTGCGTGCGCGAGACCCTCGGCGCCGTGATGATGGCGTACCAGTCGCGCAACGCCGAGGACCCCGCGCTGCGCGAGGCGCTCTGCAAGATCGCCGACGAAGAGAGCCAGCACTCGGCGTGGTCGTGGGCGCTCGATCAGTGGGCGCGCTCGGTGCTCGACCAAGAGACCGTGGCGCGCATGGACGCGACCCGCGCCCGCGCGATCGCTGAGCTCTCGAGAGACCTGTGCGGCGCAGACCCGTCGCCCGAGCTCGCGCAGCGCGCCGGAATGCCCTCGGCGTCCGCCGTTCGCGCGATGATCCGCGAGCTCGACGCCTCGCTCTGGTCCGTCTGCTGATCGCACGCTCGCAGCTGCAGTGGGATGCGAGCGACGGTGAGCGCGGCCCGCACCCGCGCTGAAGCGAGCGAAGGGTGCGCGGCCCGCACCCGCGCTGAAGCGAGCGAAGGGTGCGCGGCCCCCACCCGCGCTACCGCGCGCCCCGCCCCCGCGCAGAGCGCAAGGGCGGCGGCTCTGCATGGTAAATCATTAGGAAATAGTCTGGCAGAGTTGATCGTGAAGGCCCTTGCTCTGCAAGGGCGAGGCTTCGGGCAACGGTCGGCACTCCGACGGTACGAGAGCGATCTCGTTGCCCGTGGCGTGTTGTCTGCCGTCGCGCGGTGAGCAGCGATTGTGTTCGATCGAGCAGCTCGAGAGCCCTTGCAGAGCAAGGGCCTTCACGATCAACTCTGCCAGACTATTTCCTAACGATTTACCATGCAGAGCCGCCGCCCTTGCGCTCTGCGCGGGGGCGGGGCGCGCGGTAGCGCGGGTGGGGGCCGCGCACCCTTCGCTCGCTTCAGCGCGGGTGCGGGCCGCGCACCCTTCGCTCGCTTCAGCGCGGGTGGGGGCCGCTCGCCTTCGCTTGGTCCCTCGCGCGAGCTCGACGCCTCGCTCTGGTCCGTCTGCTGATCGCGCTCTGCGAGCGAAGCCGAAGACCGCTGAAAACGACACAGCGAGGCGGTCGGCGATGGTACCAATAGTCGACGAATGGCTCGCGTCCTGCTCGTCGATGACGAAGAGAACCTCCGCCTGGCGTTGAGGACCTACCTGCGAAAGCAGGGCTACGATGTGGTCGGCGCGGGGGACGTCGACGCGGCGCTCGCCGAGTGCGCGCGAGACGCCTTTGATTTCGTGATCACCGACGTGCGCATGCCCGGACGCACGGGGCTCGAGCTGCTGGCGGAGCTGCGCGCGAAGCACCCGGCGACGACGGTCATCGTGATGAGCGCGTACGGGTCGATCGACCAGGCGCTCGACGCGATTCGGCAGGGCGCGTACGACTACGTGGCCAAGCCGTTCAAGCCCGAAGAGCTGGGTTTTGTGCTGCGAAAGGCCGAAGAGCGCGAGGCGCTGCGAAGGCAGAACCGCGAGCTGCGCGCGGCGATGATCGAAGCGCACCAGTTCGAAGAGCTGCTCGGCCGCAGCGACGCGATGAAGGTGGTGTTCAACACGGTCGCGAAGGTGGCGCCCTTCAAGACCACCGTGCTCATCACGGGCGAGTCGGGGACGGGCAAAGAGCTGGTCGCGCGGGCGATTCATCGGCGCTCTCCGCGGGCGACGAAGAACTTCGTCACGATCAACTGCGGAGCGATCCCCGAGACGCTGCTCGAGAGCGAGCTGTTCGGCCACAAGCGCGGGGCGTTTACCGACGCCAACCAGGACAAAAAAGGGCTCTTCGAAGAGGCCGACGGCGCGACGCTCTTTCTCGACGAGGTCGGCGAGCTGCCGCTCTCGCTGCAAGTGAAGATCCTGCGCGTGCTGCAAGAGGGGACGTTTCGCCGCCTCGGCGAGACGCAGGACCGCAAGTGCGACGTGCGCTTGATCGCCGCGACGCTGCGCGACCTGCAGGCGGACGTGAAGAGCGGGAGATTTCGCGAGGATTTGTTCTACCGGCTCAACGTCCTCAACGTGAACGTGCCGCCGTTGCGGCAGCGGCGAGAGGACGTTCCGCTGCTGGTGGATCACTTCATCCATCGGTACAACGCGCGGCTCGGGACCCGGGTGACCGGGCTCGACCCGCAGGCGACCAAGGTCGTGTACGAGTACAATTGGCCCGGCAACGTGCGCGAGCTCGAGAACACCGTCGAGCGCGCGATGGTCCTGGCCGACGCGCCCGTCCTGCGCACCGCGGACCTGCCCGAGCGCTTGCGCGAGCCGCAAGACCCCGTCGCGGCCGAGCTCGCCAAGGGAGACCTGAGCGTGAAGCGCACCACGCGGATCATCGAAGAGATCTTGATTCGCCGCGCGCTCGAGCGCACCAAGGGCAACCGCACGCGCGCCGCCGAGCTGCTCGAGATTTCGCACCGCGCGCTGCTCTACAAGATCAAGGAGTACGGGATCACGTGATGCGCGCACTGTGGCTCGCGCTCGCGCTCTCGAGCTCGCTCTCGTTCGCGCGGGACTGCTCGCTGCCCGACAGCGGGACCGTCGCGAGCGACGACGACGACCCGCGCTCGTCCGGCCGCGGACGCCGACGACGCCGTCGCGATCGAGACAACGGCAACGGTCAGTGGGCGCAGCCCAACGTGCAACCGACGGTGCAACCCACGGTGCAGCCCACGGTGCAGCCCACGGTGCAACCGACGGTGCAGCCCACGGTGGGTTTTGGGACGCAGGTTGGGACGCGAACGGGGGCTCGACGGCTGCCGTTTACGGACCCCGAGCGCGTCACCGAGGTCAATCGCACGCTGGATCTCATCGCGTCGGGAGGGCCTTTTCCCTTTCGGCAAGACGGCGTGGTGTTTCAAAACCGCGAGGGGCGGCTGCCTCCGCGCGATCGCGGCTACTACCACGAGTACACCGTGGTCACGCCGGGCCTCACCCACCGCGGCGCCCGCCGTATCATCACCGGAACGCCCCCCGAGACCTGGTACTCCGACGAC
>JAAFIF010000007.1 GCA_013298625.1 Myxococcales bacterium | reverse complement strand
TTTGCGGAGGCGGAGGCGTGCGCGGCTCGGGCCTGCGCGCGATGGGCCGCGGTCGCTCGGGGCGCACCGGCGTCGGCGGCTGCGGCCGTGGCGGCGGCGGCGGCGGAGGTGCTTCGAAGTTCACGACGCTCGCGATGCGACGGCGCGCCTCTGGCGAGACGCCGAGCGTGACCGCGAGCAGCCCGAGCGCTCCCAGCCCCACGTGCACGAGGATGGTTCCGATCCAGCCCGACGCGCTCTGCTTCGCGAAGACCGTGTTCTCTGCGCGCGATCGCTTGTCGCTGCCGTCGGCGGGCGGCGTCGATGGAGGGCC
Source organism: Myxococcales bacterium (assembly GCA_013298625.1). Classification (GTDB taxonomy): domain Bacteria; phylum Myxococcota_A; class Polyangia; order Polyangiales. The sequence goes on along the minus strand of JAAFIF010000007.1, from coordinate 158,063 downwards.
CGCCGCGGGCAACTTCGCGTCGGGCTCGGCGCTCATCGCTGCGCTCCCTGCGGCTCTTCAGCGGGCTGGGTCGTCTGAATGGCGAACTTCGTCACGCCAGCGAGGCGAATGATGTCGATCGCCTGCGTGACCCTCCCGTGCTGCGTCGTGCGATCGGCGTTGATGATCGCGCGCACCTCGGGGTTTTGCGCGAGCCGCTGCTGCATGCGCGCGCGGAGGCCCGCGTCGTCGACGGCCTCGAGGTCGACGAAGAACTGCCCCGTCGCGCTGATGCTCACGTTGGCGACGGACACTTGCTGCGTGTCGCTCGCGGACGCGGCCTCGGGCAGGTCGACGGGGATGGACTGCGAAGTGATGTACTTCGCGGTGACCATGAAGATGATCAAGAGAACCAGTGCGATGTCGACGAAGGGAGTGACGTTGATGCCGGTGATCCCGTCGTCGTCTCCGCCCATGCTCGCGCCGCCAGCCATGTGATTGCTCCTGTGAATTTGCAGGTAGAGTGGGTGTGTGGCTCAGGCCTGCGCGGGCTCGAGGGCGCGCGGCTCGCGGGGCGACGGGGGAGCGTCGAACGAGCGGACGAGGTCGCCGCGGTGCTCGCGCAGCTCGCGGTCGTGGATGGCGTGCGCGTGCGAGAGGACCAGCTGCGTGAGCGTCTCGGTCAGCCCGAGCTGCTGCTTCACGATGCGCTGGAAGTAGTTGAACGCGGCGACCGCGGGGATCGCGACGAGCAGACCCACGGCGGTGGCGACGAGGGCCTCGGCGATCGTCCCCATCACGCGAGAGGTCGCGGCTTGCGCTGCGGCTTGCGCGGCGGCGGCGGTGCGCCCCGTGGGGGCCTTGAGGGCGTCGAACGACTGGATGATCCCGATGACGGTTCCGAAGAGACCGACGAACGGAGCGTTGTTTCCCACGGTTCCGAGGAAGGCGAGGTTGCGCTCGAGCGACGGGCGGACGCGGGCGAGCTCGGAGTGCATCGCCTTCTCGCGCGCCTCGGGGCCGTCTTCGTCGTGCTCGAGCCCCGCGAGGGCGACGAGCGCCGCGGGCGAGGGCGAAGCGCGCAGGGCGCCGCGGGCGTCTTCGAGCTTTCCGGCGCGCAGCAGGGCGGCGACCTTCTTGCCGAGCGCCCCGAGGTCGTCGCGCAGCGAGCGAAAGTATCGCCAGCGCTCGATCATCACGCCGATCGAGAGCACGGACAGCCCGATCAGCACCCACATGACCCACTCTGCGCCGAGCAGCGCGAAGCGAGTGAAGACCGCGATCAAACCCGAACTGGCTGCGAGGCTGAGGTGCATGGACGATGCGCTCCTTCGCGACCGCTGAGTGAAGTCTCTGCGACGCACGACGGTGCTAGCTGCCGGGCTTGTCACGGGCGTGTGCGCGGCGTGACGGACGAGTGACGACACGATCGTTGCGCGCGCGCTTCGGCGAGCGAGCGCGATACATTGGCGCAACGATGAAGAGAGCGCTGCTCGCCGTGTGTGTCGTCCACTCCGTTGGCTGCAACAGTTGTCGCGAGCCGAGGGTGGTCGTTCGCGAAGCGGGCGCCGTCGTTCACGGTCGCGTCACCGAGCTGCCATCGGATCGAAGCGAACACGACGCGCTCGGCCGCCGCGGAGACCTCGTGCTCGAAGGAAGCGACGGCGCGAGGCTCGTCGTCGCGACCGCGCCGGACGAACAAGGGCGCAGGCCGATCCGCGGCGCCGTGGTCGACCTCTCGATCGCCGATCGCCCGTCGGAGGGCGACGCGCTGCAATGGTGGCGGGCAGGAATCGTCCGGGCCGACGGCTCGTTCACCGCGGTCGCGGCGAGCACCGTCGCGCGCATGCGCTGCGAGAGCGGCGGCGAAGGGGTGAAGATCGTCGGCGACGCGGGGCCCGCGCGGGTCGAGACCCACCTGTGCGCGGGGCCTTCGGGCGCGTTCGTCATCGAGACGCGCGCGCTGCGAGGGATGCCCGAGGGCGCTTCATTGGCCGACGAGTTGAATACTGGTGCTGTGTCTCTCCACGTGGACCGAGAAGGTCACGCGTGGGGCGAGCGCGCCGAGAGCGGGTGGATGGCGTTCGGCGCCGAGGGCGTGGGCGCTGCGCTCGAGTTCGATCGCCCGCGGCCCGTCACGCGCAGGGTGATCCAGATCGCGGCAGAGACGTTTCGGGCCGAGGCGCGGGTGCGCTGGGACGGGGCGCGCGCGGTGCGCACGCTGCACGTCGCGCGCGGTGACGTGCTGAGCGCGCTGTCGAAGCTGCGCGGCGCCACGCGCAGAGCGACCGTTCGCTTCGGCGACGCGCGGGGCGGAGCGGTGCTCTTGCACGACGCGCAGGGCCGCGAGGTCGCGATCTTCGAGCGCGCCGAGCGAGAGACCGCCCTGGTGTTGCCCCCGTCGTTGGGCGCGACGATGTCCGTGCGCGATCACGCGGGGGTCACCCGCGTGCCGTCGCAGCCCGTGACGGGGACCGTGGCGATGGCCGCCGCGCGCATCGGCGTGATCCGCGCGACGTACACGAGCGAGGCGGGCGTCGGCGCGCCGACGAAGATCATCGTTCGAGGCATGGACGGGACGCCGGACCCGACGTTTACCAACGGCGAGCGACGGTACGCCGCGCACAGCACGATGTACGCGCTCGACGGGTGGGCCGAGCTGCCGGTGCGCGCGGGGCGCTATCGGGTGATCGGCGCGCGGGGGCCTGCGTTTTCGCTGTCCGTTCGCGAGGTGGCCGTCGAGGACGGCGCGGTGGTCGAGGTGCGCGACACGATCGCGCGCGAGGTGGACACGCGCGAGTACATCGCGAGCGACCTGCACTTGCACGCGGCGCCGTCGCCGGACTCGTCGGTGTCGCTCGCCGCGCGCGTGGCGTCGCTTGTGTGCAACGGGATCGAGATGGCGGTCGCGACCGATCACAACGCGGTGACCGACTACGAGCCGACGGTGCGGACGCTTGGGCTCGAGCCGCTGATCGCGACGGTGGCGGGCGACGAGGTCACGACGACCGGCGCGCTGCTCGGGCACTTCAACGTGTTTCCGCTGGCGGGGCGCGGGGTGCGGGGCGCGCTCGCGTACCACGACGTGACGATGGAGCAGATCGTGCGCAGCGCGCGGCAAGCGGGCGCGAGCGTGCTGCAGGTGAACCACGCGCGCATGGCGCCGAGCATCGGGTACTTCGAGATCACGGGGTTCGACGCGCGCACGGGCCGCGGCGGCGCGCGGTTCGCGAGCGGGTTCGACGCGTTCGAGGCGTTCAACGGGATGTACCTCGAAGAGCCCGAGCGCGTGCGCGAGGGGGTGCGCGACCTCGTGGGCCTGGCGCGCGCGGGCATTCACGCGGGGGCCACGGGCAACAGCGACTCGCATCACCTGGTGTTCGAAGAAGCAGGGTGGCCGCGGACCTACGCGCGCGGCGACGGCTCGCAAGTGGGTCTGCGCGCGACGCGGGTGATGGACGCGGTGCGCGCCGGGCACACGACGGTCTCGTCGGGGCCGTTGGTCGAGCTGCGGGTCGAGAACATGTCGCCCGGAGACACGCTGCTGCGGCCGGGCGGGCTGCGACGGGTGCGCGCGACGGTGCGCGTGCGCGCGGCGCGATGGGTTCCTGTCGAGCGGGTCGAGCTGTGGGTCAACGATCGTGTCGCGTTCGAGGCGCCGGTGCCTGCGTTGGTCGAGGGCGCGCCGCCCGCGGAGGGTGGGCTGCGGTTCGAGCGGACGTTCGACGTCGCGCTCGAAGGAGACTCGGTGCTGATCGCGTGGGCGAGCGCAGAGCGTCCGCTGCCGCACGTGTTGCCGCCGTACCCCAACGCGCGCGCGATCGGCTTCACGAGCCCGGTGTTCGTCGACACCAACGGCGACGGCGCCGTGAACGTCCCTGCTGCGAACTGAGCGTCGCTCGCTGCGCGAAAAACCAAACACGCTAACACCGCGCGCGCGTCGAGCGCCAATAGATGCGAGGCTTGAATTCGTGGCCTCGATCGCTCGTCGAACGCCCTTCGCGCTGCGCCGCACGCGCGCGCAAATTGGCTCGCTCCGCTGTTTGACAAACCTCGGCGAACCGCGCGACAAGCCGCCACCATGTCGAACCACGTCACACTGTCGAAACTCTCGTTGATCGCGTTTTCGGCGCTCGCGTGCGCCGCCCTCGCTCCGAGCACGGCCGTCGCGCAAGACATCGCCGTGTCCAACCGAACGGCGAACCAGTTCGAGGCCGTCGCAGCGCGCGCCGAGGCCACGGACGAACACCGCTTGCGCTTGCAAGCCGGCGGCGCGCTCGTCGAAGGAAACTCTCGCTCGCTCTCGGCCAACATCGCCACGCGCTACCAGCTCCGCCGCGGCGCCAACGAGCTGACGGCCGAGGGCAACTTGAACCTCGGCTTCGCGGTCAACCAGATGATGGCGGCCGCGGGCTACCAGCGAAACGCGGAGAACTACCTGCTCCGCGCGCGCTACGACCGGTACTTCGGCGACAACTCGATCTGGGTGAGCCCGCTGTTCTTTCGCGACACCTTCGCGGGCTTCGCGGCGCGCACGTCGGGGCAGGTCGGCTACCTGCGCAACTTCTACAACGACCCCGGGCGTCGAAAGTTCAAGGGCGAGTTCGGCGTCGACCTCACCTACGAGATCCTCGAGTTCACCGCCGCTGCGCCCGCGCGCTGCCCCACCGGCACCGCAGCAGGCATGGCCGGAATGCCCAACCAGTGCGGCGCCCTCGCCTTCATGGGTCGCATCTACCTCGGCTACGAAGACAACACGTCGAGCATGTTCTCGTTCAACGCGGGGCTCGAGACGCTGGTGAACTTCTTGGGCCTCGCGACGCCCAACGCGGCGACGCCCGGCGTCAACGCGCCGCCGGACATCCGCGTCAACCTCCAGACGGGGCTCGCGTTCAAGGTCAGCGACTTCTTCTCGGTGGGCGCGCAGTACAACCTCCGCGCGCTCGTTCAGCCCGTCGGCAACGCGCAGTCGCTCGACCACAACCTCTTGCTCACCATCAACTTCTCGCACTCGTTCGACGCGCCTCCGCCGCCCGCCGCGCCCGCGGCGCCTGCGTGCCCGACGTGCCCCGAGTGCCCGACGCCGGCCGCTGACGCGACCGCGCCCGCTACGGCCCCTGTGACGACCACCACGACCACCACGAGCACGACGAGCACCACGACGACCCCCGCGGGCTCGGCGACCGTGACGGCCCCTTCGGGCTCGGCCACGGTCACCACGCCCGTCGGAGGCGCGAGCACGACGACAACCTCGACGGCCACTGCCACCACAACCCCGACCCCGCGCTGAGCGGAGGTCCCTCTTGCGCGGGGAGTGCGCGGCGCGTATGCCCGTCGGCCCTTCATTTTCGAAGGTGTCCCCAACGAGGAGTGACCGCATCCGTGTCCGACACGACGCACGACCCCGCGCACGATGAGAACGACGCCGAACGCGACGGCATCGTCGGCGAAGAAGAGAAGCTCTTGCAGCGGTCGCTCGAGGCGCTGGACGCCATCGAGACGCAATACACGGTGAGCTACGACGAAGAGCTCCTCTCGCTGCGCGACCAGATCTCCGAGGCGCGCGGAGAAGACCTCCCGCCGCTCGTGCAGCAGATGGAGCGACTGCAGGGCATCATGGCGCGGCGCGCAGAGGTCCCCGCGATCCGCGTCGACAAGAACTCCCCGTACTTTGGGCACATGCGCCTCGTCGAGAACGGCCGCACCCGCGACGTGCTCGTCGGCAACGGGACCTACGTCGACACCGACCGCGGGGTGCGCATCGTCGATTGGCGCGACGCGCCGGTCTCGAAGCTCTACTACCGCTACAGCGAAGGCGACGATTACGAAGAAGAGATCGCGGGCCGCTCGGTCGAAGGCGTGATGTCCGTGCGTCGCGCCGTGGTGGTGGCCGACTCCGTCGTCCGTCGCGTCATCGCCCCGCAAGGCACCTTCGTCCGCCGCGGAACGCCCCCGCGCTGGCACCGCATCGACTCGTCCGCCACCAAGCTCGCGGGAGGCCAGGGCAAGGCCGAGCGCCCTCCCGCGCTCGACGAGTACCTCGTGCGCCGCGGCCGCTTGGGCGTGCGCGTGTCGGGGCGCGAAGAGCGGCATTTGCCGGACATTCCTGCGCTGATCGACAAGCGCCAGTTCGAGCTCATCTCGAAGGCGTCCTCGGGCCTCGTCGTGATTCAGGGCGGCGCGGGCTCGGGCAAGACCACCATCGGGCTGCATCGCATCGCGTACCTCGCGTTTCAAGAGCCGCGGCGCTTCAGCCCCGACAAGATGCTGGTCGTCGTCTTCAACATCGCGCTCGCGAGCTACATCTCTCGCGTGCTTCCGTCGCTCGGCGTCGAGGGCACCCCCGTCACGACCTTTCGTGACTGGGCGCAGCAGCAGCGCAAGAAGCACCTGCCCAAGCTCCCGCGCGAGTACACCGAGGACACTCCGACCGCCGTCACGCGGCTCAAGAAGCACCCCGTGCTCTTGCAGCTCATCGACGAGCGCGTCGCTGAAGAGTCTCGCGCGATCGACAAGGGCGTCGCGCGCGCGGTCGAGTCGACGTCGCACGGAGAGCGCGCCCTCAAGGTCTGGCGCTCGATGGCCGAGTGGCCGCCGGCGCAGCGCGTGGCCGTGATGGGCCTGTGGATCCGCGGCGATCGCGAGGTCAACGGCGACAAGGGCGGCGGCCTCGCCAGCGACACGCGAATGGCCGCAGAAACAGCGCTCGATCGCGTCCGTCGCCGCGCCCAAGACGTCGTGTGGGACTGGGCCGAGCTGCTCACCAACTTCAAGCTGTTGCGCAAGGCGCTCGACGAGCGCGACCCCGACGCGTTCAGCGACGACGAGCTCGCCAGCGCGGTTCGCTACTGCTCGGACCGCGTCGCGCGCGTGGCTGATGAGCCCGGCGCGCCCAAGGACGGAGACGACCTCGACACCAGCGACGACGACGACAAGCGCGAGCAGAAGGTCAAGCCGCTGCGCACGCGGCAGGACCGCGAAGACGCGATGGACATGCTCGACGTCGAGCGCGTCGGCGGCGACGACAGCAAGCCCCGCTCGCGCCGCAGCGCCGCAGAGGACGACGACGACCGCGACGAGGTCGACCCGTACCGCGCCCTCGACGGCCGCGACGAGCGCGCCGGAGACGACGACGTGGCGCTCGACATCGAAGACGACGCCCTGCTCTTGCGCCTGTACCAGAAGAAGCGCGGACCGCTGCGCCGCGACCGCAAGAACGTCCTGCTCTACGAGCACGTCTTCGTCGACGAAGCGCAGGACCTCTCGCCGATCGAGATGTCCGTCCTGCTCGACTGCGTGACCCCCGCGCGCAGCGTCACGCTCGCGGGCGACACCGCGCAGCGCTTGCTGATGGACAACGGGTTCACCGACTGGCGCGGCGTGCTCAAGGACCTCGGTCTTCAGAGCGTCGACGTCGAGCCGCTGCGCATCGGCTACCGCTCGACCGCCGAGGTGCTCGACTTCGCGCGCGCCGTGCTCGGCCCGCTCGCGGACCCCAATCCCCCGCAGGCGACGCGCTCGGGAGCGCCCGTCGAAGTGCATCGCTTCGCGGACACCGGCGCGGCGATGGCGTTCTTGGGCGAGTCGCTGCGCGGGCTCATGCTCGACGAGCCGCGGGCCAACGTGTGCGTGATCGCCAAGGACCCCGAGCGCGCGGACCTGTACTACCAGGGCCTCGAGAAGGCTGAGGTCCCGCGACTCACGCGCGTGCGCAACCAGGACTTCACCTTCAAGAACGGCGTCGAAGTGACCGACGTTCGGCAGGTGAAGGGCCTCGAGTGGGACTACGTCGTGATGGTGGACGTCACCGAGGGGATGTTTCCCGAGAGCGACGAGAACCGTCACTTGTTGCACATCGCTTCGACGCGCGCGGCGCACCAGCTCTGGGTCGTGTGCGCGGGACGCCCGTCGAGCCTGCTGCCCGAGCGCTTCAGGGACTGACCGTCTCTAAGGGGGCTCAGCCGCGCATCTTCGACAGCTCCGCCGCGCGCTCGCGCACGAGCGGGTCGCGGTCGCGCGCGAGCACCTTCAGCGCCTTGGCGCCGTGCGGTCCCTTGAAGAACGCTCGAAACCCCGCCAGCGCCCGCCCCACCTTCGCCGGCCGCGCCAGCGCCTCGCGCACCGCGTCGGTCGCTCGCGGGTCATCGGCGTCCGCGAGGACCGAGACGTACTCGTGAATCGCCAGACGATTCGCTAGCGAGTTGATTTCGTGTGCGAGCGAATCAGCCGCGTCCTGGTGCAGCCCCGACCACGGGACGCGCTCGACGCTCTCGCCGAGCTCGCGCAGCGCCCTGCGCGACTCGAAGCGCTCTCTCGGCGCGCGCCTGGCGTCGGACGCGATCAGCTCGAACGCCGCGAGCACCTCGTCCCTCGGCGCCTCCCGTCGGTTGACCAGCTGAATGAGCATCATTCGCGCGTCCGCGCGCACCGTCGCGTGCGGAGAGTCGAGCGCGCCGAGCAGCGGCCGCGTCGCGCGCAGCCGAGCCAGCGCCCGCACCGCGGCTGTGCGCAGGTCGTGCACGGTGTCATCGAGCGCTGCCGCGACGCCGTCGATCGTCGCGCGGTGTCCGCCCATCGCCACGAGCTCGTAGATCGCTCGCACCCTGGCTGACGCGCGATACGGCCCTGCGACCACGGTCAGCAGCGACTGGCGCAGCGCTTCGTCGCCCGGGTAGTCCGGGTGTGTCCTCGCGACGGACACACACGAGAGCGGGCCGGGCCAGGCGGCGAGGCTGAGCGCAAACGCCGCGTCTGGCTCCCGCGAGAGCGCGCACAACACGCGCGCGAGCGTCGCGAGCGGCAGCGACTCGAGCGTCGCGCGAACGCCGTCGTCGTCGATCGCTCCGCGCATCGAGCGAACAAGCGCCGCGCCGAGCGCGGGGTGCCCCGAGAGTGCTGCGTCGAGCACCGTCGCGCGCGGACGAAAGTGCATCGCGCGTACGCGCTCGGCGAAGGCGCGGACGAGCTCGTCCGGGGCGCTGCTCGCCTGCTCGTGTGCCCATCGCGCGGTCTCGATCGTGTCGTCGGCCTCGTCCATGAGAGTCCTGGTCGCCTTGCGTGCGTAGCATGTTTAGGGCCGCGCTCGCTGGAGCGCCTCACCGACGCTGGCGCTCGACCCGCGCCGCCAGCTGCGCGTCGCCGAGCTCTCTCGCGATCATTGCGGCGCGCGCGAGCTCGTCGGCGCCGTCGAGGGGCCCTTTGATCTTCACGAGCATCAGGAGCGCCATCGCGCGCAGGCGAAGCGCTCCTGCGTCTCCTGCGGCGCGCGCGGCCCGCTCGGCGTGGGCGATGGCCGCGGCGCGATCTCCGGCGCGCATGCGCGCGTACGCGAGGCCGTTCTCTCGGCGACAGCGGGCGAAGGCGGGGGCGTCACGCTCGCTGAGGGCGGCGTAGAGGGCCTCGGCTTCGCGCTCGCGCTCGGGCGCGCGCGACTGGTTGAGCGCGAAGGCGCGCTGATCGGTCCATCGCGCGAGCAGGCACGCGTGCTCGTCGGGTTCGATCGCCGCTTTGTTCGCGTCGAGCGCGGACTTTGCGCGGGAGAGCGATCGGTGCGAGCGCGCGGGGGCTTCTCGAAGCGACGCGACGAAGGCGTCGCCGAGCGCCCACTCGACCTCCGCAGCGGGGTGCGCGTTGACGAGCAGGGCGTGGGCGCCGAGGAGGGCTCGCTCTGCGCGATCGAGCTCGCTTCGCCGCAGCCACGCGGCGCAGTAGCCGAGCTCGATCCACACGCGGGCGCGGGACTCGCGCACAGGGCCCGCGTCCCACAGCCGCAGCAGCGACTCGCACACGTCCACGGGAAGGTCGGTGAACCTCGAGTGATACGTGCCCATCCACCGGGCGCGGCGCGCGGGCTCGTCGGGCAGGCCGAAGCGCGCGAGCAGCCGGGCTCCCCAAAGGCCTCCGGGCTCTGCGTGTCGGGCGCGAAGCCTGCGCAGGGCGCGCTCGATCGAGGCGACGTCGTCGCGAAAACCTCTGGATTCGGCGAGCAGCTCGGCCACGCGCGTGAGCGTTGCGTGCTGGGTCACGAGCTGGTCGACGAGCGCGCGCCAGGTGTACGAAGGCTCGGTCTCGACCGTGTCCGAAACGGTGTCCGGGCGCGGGCCGCCCTTCGAGCGCACTGGTTTGCGTCGAGAGATCACCATGAACGACATCGAGTACTACGCCGTCGTCGACCTCGAAGCCACGTGCTGCGACGACGGATCGATCCGCAGGCAAGACACCGAGATCATCGAGGTGGGGGCGGCGCTGTGCGACGCTCATACGCTCGAAATCACCGAGGAATTTCAGTGTTTCGTGCGACCCGTGCGCCACCCGAAGCTCACGGAGTTTTGCACGAAGCTGACGACCATCACGCAGGCGCAGGTCGACGCCGGGATCAGCTTCGCGCAAGCGGTGGCCGAGCTCGGCCGCTGGTTCGGCCCGAGGCGAACGCTGTTCTGCTCGTGGGGCGACTACGACAACAACCAGTTCGCGATCGAGGCGAAGCGCAACGGCGTGCGGCTGCCCTTCGGGGGCGCGCATTTGAACCTCAAGCGGGCGTTCAGCGAGCGGTGCAACACGAGCCAGCGCTACGGGATGGCCGCGGCCCTGAGCGCGGTCGGAATCCGCCTGAGCGGAACGCACCACCGCGGCATCGACGACGCGCGCAACATCGCCAGGCTGCTTCCGTACTGCGTCGACCGGGCGCCGCTGGGTGCGGGCGACGGACCTACAGGTTGAGCAGGGCTTCGGCGCGCTCGACGGTGTCCGCTTCGCTCGCGGGCTTGTCCCGTCGCCAGCGCAAAATCCGGGGAAACCTCACGGCCAACCCGCTCTTGTGCCGCGCGCTCTTGGCGATCCCTTCGAAGGCCAGCTCGAACACGTGCGCGGGCTCGACGACGCGCACCGGGCCGTGCTTCTCGCGGGTGTTCTTGCGGATCCACTTGTCGAGCTCGACGAGCTCTTCGTCGCTCAGGCCCGAGTACGCCTTGGCGAAGGTGACGAGCTCGCCGCCCCTCCACAGGGCGAACGTGTAGTCCGTGAACAAATTCGCTCGCCGTCCAGAGCCCGCCTGCGCGAACACGAGCACGGCGTCGACGGTCATGGGCTCGCGCTTGTGCTTCCACCACAGGCCGCGCTTGCGACCGGGCTGGTACGTGCTCGCGCGGTCCTTGAGCATCACGCCCTCGGCGCCTCGCTCGCGCGCAGACTCGCGCAGGGCTTCGAGCGCCTCGCGGTCCTTCGGCTCGAAGCGCTCGGACACGGTGAGCGCCGAGAGAGCTTGCTCGCGCACGATCGCTTCGAGCTGCGCGACGCGCTCGGTCAACGGTCGCTCGCGCCAGTCGACGCCGCCCCACTCGATGAGGTCGTACGCGATCACGTGCGCGGGCGCCTCGCGAAGGTGCGCGGCGGTGAGCTTCTTGCGCTGCAAGCGCGTCTGCAGCACCGCGAACGGAGCGGGGCGCTTGCCCTCTTCGTCCCAGGCGAGGATCTCTCCGTCGATCACGGTCCCGTCTGGCAGCTTCGCGAGCGGCTCGCACAGGTCCGGAAAAGCCTCGCTCACGAGCTCTTCGCCGCGCGACCAGAGAAACACCTGGCCGTCGCGCTTGACCACCTGTCCGCGGATCCCGTCCCACTTGTACTCGACCTGCCACTGCCCTGGCTCGAACGCGAAGTCTGCTTCGAGCGGGTGCGCCAGCATAAACGGGTACGGCTTGGACACATCGAGGCTCGCTCGCGCGTCGCGCAGGGCGTCGAAGAGCCCCGCGCTCGGCGCCCACTCTCCCGTGAGCGCGTGTTGAATTCGTGTGCCCTCGACCTCGAGCGCCTCGGCGAGCGCGCGCTGCACGAGCCCCACGGACACGCCCACGCGAAACGCCCCCGTGAGCACTTTGTTGAGCACCAACGCGTCTCGCGCGTCGAGCGCGCGCCAGAAGCGCCCGAGCGCCTCCCGCTGCGCCGCCGCGTCGTCGCGCGGGCAGCTCGGGATCTCTCGCTCCATCCACTCGTGCAGAGAGAGAGACGTCAGCGACTCATCCGCCTCGGCAGCGGGCAGCATGTGCAGCAAGAGCGCGACGGTCTCGGCCGTGTCTCCCACGTGCGAGCGGCACTCTTCGAAGAGCCACTCGGGCATCGACGTCAGCTCGATCAGCCGCTGCCGCAGCGCGCCCGATGAGAGGGCGCTCTTCTTCTTGTCGAGCAAGAGGTAGAGGGCCCACGCGGCGTCGTGCGCAGGAGCGCTGCGAAAATACTCGCGCATCAGCGCGATCTTCTCGTTGTTGCCGCTCGCGTCGTCGAGCCCGCGGTAGAGCGCGCAGAAGACCTTCATCCTTCGCCCTCGTCGCCTTCGTACAGATGTCCGAGCGGACGCGCGTCGATCGAGCGCGCCTCGCGCAGGTAGCGCGCGAGCGCGTCGGAGCTTCCGTGCGTGACGAGAACGGTGCGCGCCTTCGTCTCTTCGACCGTGCGCACGAGCGAGGGCCAGTCAGCGTGGTCGCTCAGCACGAACCCGCGCTCGTAGCCGCGCCGGGTCTTCTGCCCGCGAACCGCCATCCAGCCCGAGACGAACGCCGTCTGCGGCGCTTTGAACCGCTTCATCCACGGCGAGCGATGGGCGCTCGGGGGGCAGAGCACCAGCGAGCCCGCGAAGTCCTTGGGGCTCGAGCTCTCGGGGATGGTCTTGGTGTTGGCGAGCCGCACGCCCGAGCGACGGTACGCATCGGTGAGCTTGTCCATCGCGCCGTGGATGTAGACGGGCTCGTCCGTGCGCGAGGCGAGGTGGGCGAGGATGCGCTGCGCCTTTCCGAACGCGTAGCAGAAGACCAGCGTGGGGTGCGCGCGCTCGGACCGCCACCAGTCGAACAGCTCGCTCACGATCGCCTCGGGATCGCGCCAGCGGTACACCGGCAGCGCGAAGGTCGCCTCGGTCACGAACGTGTCGCACTCGACCGTCGCGAAGCCGTCGCACGTCGGGTCCGGGTCGCGCTTGTAGTCGCCCGAGACCACGCACACCCCGGCGCGATCGTGCTCGATTCGCACCTGCGCAGAGCCGAGCACGTGCCCCGCGGGGTGCAGCGAAACCGTGGTTTCTCCCAGCGCGAATCGCTCTTCGTACTCGCGCGGCTCGATGACCGCGTCCGGCCCGAGCCTCGCGCGCAGGACCTCGAGCGAGCGCGCCGAGCACACGTACCGCTTCGACCCGATCCGCGCGTGATCGGCGTGCGCGTGGGTGATCACCGCGACGTCCACGGACCCCGCGGGGTCGATGTAGAACCCGCCGCGCTCGCAGCGCAGCCCTTCGGGCTCGACCGCGACGAGGGGGCTCATCGGTCAGCGCCGCTTTCCTTTGGACTTCGACTCGATGCGCGCCAGGACGTCGGCGATGCCCTTTCGAAAATCTCCGAGGGCGCCGCTCGCGGTGACCTTCTTCTTGGCCGTCGCTCGCTTGGGCTCGGGCTTCGACGCGCTCTTGGTCGCTGTTTTTGCAGCCGCTTTGGGCGCTGCCTTCTTCGTCGCGCCGCCGCTCTTCGCCGGCTTCTCGGGCTCGACCTTCGCGGGCTTGGGCTTCTCGACGGCGCCGACGCCGTCCACCAGCAGCGCCGAGTACACGTAGAACGCAGCCGCCGCGCAGTCCGCGCGAACGACGCCCGCGATCGGCGCGGGCTCGATCGCGGGCAGCTCTTCGAAGAGCGCCTTGGGCGTGCGGGCGTCGAGCTCGTAGCGCTTGGGGATTCCTGTGAAGCGCGGGGCGTCGATGACGAAGGACTCTTCGGTGGGCGAGTCCGAAGAGAGCGCGGGGAGCTTCGCGGTCAGCGCGGCGAGCGCGCGCTTGCGGTCGTCCTCGGCGAGCGGCGCGCGTCGAGCCTCGACGAATCGCTCGAGTCGAAACGTCTCTCCCGCGCGAACATCGAGCAAATACGGCTGCAAGCGCACCCTGAGCCCCTGCGCGTGCGCCGCCGCAGAGAGGTGCGCGTCGCGGCCGATCAGCAGCGCGTCGTCTTCGGGCGCGAGCGCGCTCGGCCCTTGGACGAACCGGTCGACCGACGCATATCCGCCAGCGCTCGGGACAGCGAGGACCGCGCCGGCGTCGAGCGATCCGCGCAATGCTCGAAGCGCGTGGCGAATCGCGTCGGTGTGCGCCTTTTCATCGACGATTCGGTCTTTGCTCGGCGCCGTACGATAGAGCGCGTACACGAGCGCGACGCGGCTGCCCTGACGGACGCGCTCGACCTGCGCTCGCGCGCTCGAGCGCACCGCGGCCCAACGCACGCGGCGCGGGTCCGGGTCGCTCTCGATCTCGCTGCCCCAACGAAAGAGCTCGATCGCGCCGCGGTGCGCGGCGACGAGCTCGCCGCCGAAGAAGCGGGACGGAAGGCACACCACCAGCGTGGCGTCGCACGGGGGCAGCTTCGGCTCGACGCGCGCGCCGGGCTCTTGCACGTCGGCCGCGACGAGCTCTGCGCGCAAGTGCCCCTTGTCGTGAGCGAACAGCGCGCGCTGCGCCTCTTCGAGGATGGGCGTGGCGGCGAGGTCGAACAGGATTTCAGTCGGAGCGATCCCGCGTAGAACTTCGTTGGCCGTGAGCTGTTGCCACACGTCTCCGGACGGCGTGATCGGGTGCAGCGCGCCGTCGGTCGCGCGCGCTTCGATGGTCGAAGGGACGAGCGTCGAGCCGTGCGCGACGAAAGGAGTGAGCACTCCGTGCAGCGCTCGTGAGAGCGCCGCAAGGGCATCGGCGGGCGGAGCCACCGGAGCAGTGGGGCGGGTCATAACAGAGGAGCCGGCACTGTGCGACGAATGCGCGCCGAGTGGAAGCGCGCAACGGGCCCTCTGTGCGCCGAGCGGAGCACAACTCACAGGTTCGTGACGGTCGCTCAGCCCGCGGGAGGTCTACGCGAGGGCGTTGCGGTGTTCTGCTCGGCGCACTCGTAGCGGCCCGAGAAGAGCGTGGCGCCGTCGCGCTCGAGCTCGACCAGGTCGCCGTGCAGCAGCGGTCGGCCGCGGACCGAGCGGCCGTTGACGCGCAACGTCTCGCGCGTGGCCGAGATTTCGGGCGCCATCGCCCAGTGCACGCCGTCTTCGGCGACGATGCGAAACGAGCGGCGCGCGCTGGCGAGGTCGTCGTCGACGAGCTTTCCGTCGGTGCCGAGGACGGTGGTGCCGTGCAGGTCCCAGCGGACGTCGCGCGCCCACAACCAACCCTCGCGGTACACCAATTGTGCGTCGGGGCTGCGCCCGCGGCCGCGGCCGACGCGCTCTCCGCGCTCTGCCGTATTCATCGCCTTTCGAAACAGCGGAACGATCACGTCCCCGACGCCCCACAGCGCCGTCGTCACGAAGTTTCCCTGCGAAAGCGCTGGTGGAACCTCGGCCCCAGGGTTGACCTCGAGCGCCCCGCTCTGGTCCCTGAACGGTACGAACACCAGCGCTTCATCGTCGGGCAAATGCCAGAACAGCGCGCCTCGCAGCCACCATTCGAACATCATGGCCCAGGGATTGGCGCCGCTCGATTCGTAGCCGCCCGCCTCCCAACGAATCACCTTTCGCGCGAGCGCGCCCACGCAGTCCGGGTCGATCCACGCGAACCGCTGCGCGAACGGCAGCACGTCCCGCGTCCATCCCGTCGTCGCCCGCTGCAGCGCGCTCGCGTAGAGCAGCACCGCGCCGCTCTGCGTGCGGTCGAGCCCCACGTTGGACGCGCGCACTTGCGTGTCCGTCGCCGCGCCGCTGACGGACTTCGCGCCGCGCCCGTCCTCGTGTGGCAGCTGGTCGAGCGCGAACGCCATGCGCATCCGCAGCGGATTGGCCCGCCCTTCGGTCGCCGTCGTCCACGCGCGCTGCACGCGGTTGCACGCGCGCACGAGCGATCGCTCGAGGTGCACCTTGGCGGGCGCCGTCGCCACGATCGGCGCGACCGCGTGCACCGCGCTAAAGAGCGCGCGGGCGTGCTCGTCGACCCAGCGCTGCGCGTGCTCGTCGTCGTTCAGCCCTGGCAGCGGAGCGAACCTCGGGCCGCTGCTCCACCGCTCGACCTGCGCGACGATGGCCGCCGCGCGGGGATGTTTGGCGATCCCGCGCGCGAGCGCTTGCCCGTGAAATCGCAGGCCAGAGTCCTCGCTGCCGGGGCGCTTCGCCCGATCCGAAAACGTCTTGCTGTACCCGCACGGCCCGGTGTGCACGAGCGCGCGCAGCGCGTTGCTCTTCGCTTCGTCGCGCACCAGACGAAACTCGATGTCGCCCACGACCCACGGCTCGGCGCCGTCCGACGAGAACGCCCGCTGCGTGATCCGCTCGTCTCCGATCCGCGCGCCGTTGGTCGCGGCGCGGTCGACGTCGAGCAGCACCCATTCGTTGACGAAATATACCGTGAAATGGCTGCGCGAAATGAGCCCGTTCTTCACGCACAAATCGCTGCCCGCGCCGCGCCCGACGCGGGTGATCGGCCCGAGCTCGATGCGCTCGATCGGCAAGTCGGGCCTGCGCACCTCGAGCGCCACCGCCGCGCGTCGCTCGCTCAAGGTCAGCGCGCCGAGCCCGAGCGCCGAGCACCGCGCGAGCGAGAGCCCCCACGGGAGGTCTCGCTCTCGCAGCGCGTCCACGCGCTCGGCGTAGCGCTCGGTCCACTCGACGCTCGCGTTCGAGCGCAGCGATTCGTGCGCGATCCAGAGCAGCACGGCGCCGTCTGGGAGCAACATCGGCCAGACGCCTCGCTCGAAGAGCGCGAGGGCGACGGACCAGGGCGAGCGCTCTTCTCGCCCGCCGCTCAGCCACTCGATGTGCCTCGCCGCGGCGACCACCGACGGGGCGACGCCGGTGATCCAACGGCCGCGCATGGCGTCGGAGCGCTCGATGATCATCGCGTGCGCCGCGGCGAGGTCGCGGTCGATGCGATCGCGATCTCCGCGGGGCAGCACTTGGGCGAAGGTCGCGCGGTCTTCGAAGAGCGAGCGCATGAGGGCGTCGAGCACGAGCGAGTCTGGCGCGCTCTTCCACGCGCTCGACCACTGCTCGACCGCGGCGAACCAGTCGCGCTCGATCCTCACGGGGTTGGACGGCACGGGCACGCCCTTCGGCAGCACCGAGAACACGGCGCCCACGAGCTCGTCGGCGAGCCCTTCGATCTCGTCGAGCGCCTCGCGTTGCCCGAGCGAGAGCGCAGAGTCCGGCGTGAACACCGACGAGATCGCGAGCCGCTGCAGCACCGCTTCGATGCGCTCGCTCAACACCGCTAGCGGGTCTACAAACCTCGGTCGCGTCGTGCTGGTGGCGGTGCTCACGGTCGGCTCTCCCCCTCTTGCGTGTCGTCGTCGTTGCGCTGCGTTGGACTGCGAATTCTCAGGGCGTCGGGCGCGGTCGCGGCGGCATCGGAACGGGTCTCGTCGTGCCCCCCGTCGTCGACCCCGTGCTCGGCCCGCTGCCCGGCGCGGTCACGTCGGCGCGCAGCGTGTACGGGCCCGAGTTGTTCTGCGAGAAGCCGTCGACGAACACCGTGTAGGTGCCCGCGTCGAGGTCCTCTTCGATGACGGCGTTGGTCGTCCCGTTGGTGTCGTCGACGCACGCGCGCTCGGTGGCGGGGTCCGCGCAGTTGGCGCGGAGGTAGATCGCCGGGTCGTACGAGCCGTTGGTCGAGGTGACCTCGAGGCGCACGTGCTGCCGTCGGCGGAGCACCAGTCGGTACAGGTTCTCTGGGCTGCGCGCGTTGCCGGCGCACGTCGCGTGAAAGACGTCCGAGCCCGAGGTGGTTCCGTTGATCGTGCGGCCGGGCACGAGCGCGGTCGCGCGACGGCACGCGGCGTCCATGGCTGCTGAGTCTTCGAGGGAGGCGTTGAGCGTGAAGCGCCCGAACGCCCGCGCGCGGGCCGCGTCCACGACGACGTAGTACGTCCCTGGCGTGACGGCGACCTCGAGGGCGTTGTCGTCGCCGCCCGAGACCGCGCGGCACCCGAGGGTGTTGTTCGCCGCGGTTCCGCCGCAAGCGCGCTGAACGGCGATCGCCAGCCCGCCCGCCTCGCGCAGGGCCTCGTCCATGTACTCGAAGAACAGCTTGAGCCGCCCGCGCGAGCGAACGTCCACGCGGTAGACCACGTCCGGCGTGTCCGCTCCGCCTCCGCACGAGGCCTGCACGTCGTCGCGCGCCGCGAGGAGGTTGCCCTGCGTGCTCGTCGGCGCGCCCGTGAGGGCGAGCACTTGCGCGTCCGCGCAGGTGTCTCCTTGGAGCCCCGAGCCCGCGGCGGGCGCAGCGTCGACTTGCAGCGTAAACGCGCCGGAGGCGCCCGCTCCGAAGCCGTCGGCGTAGACGAAGTACGGGCCCGCGGGGAGCACGGTGTTGACCCGCGCCTGGCGCTGGCTGTCCGTGTCGTCGTTGCAGGCGATTTCGCTGCTCGCTTGGGCGCACGCGCGGCGGATGTACACCGCGCCGTCGAAGCTCGGCGTCTCGAGCGTCGCTTGCACCCGCGACTCTTGCTGCAGGTCGAAGCGAAACACTCGGTCTGCGCCGGGCGCGTGGTTGGCGCACGTGGGCTGAAACCCGTCGACCTCGCGCGAGGTGTCGCCCTGCACGGGCTGCCCGAGCGTGAGCGCTGTGGCTTGCTGGCACAGCTCGTCGGTGCTCGGGACGTCTTGCCCCGTGGCCGAGAGGGTGAACGCGCCCGAGTCGCTCTGATAGCCGTCGACGACGACGTAGTAGTCGCCGGGGTCGAGCACTTGAACGATGCGCGAGCGACGCACTTGCTGGTCGTCGTCGTTGCAGGCGACCTCGTTGCCCTGCGCGCCGCCCGGCGTGGGCATGGGCATACGACGACGGCCGCCGCCGCTGGCCGCGGTGGGCGAGCACTGACGCAAGACGTAGATCGCTCCGTCGAACTCTTGCTCGCTCGCCAGCGTGACCTGCATGCGCCGCGGAACCCTCAGTCGATACACGGTCTCGGGCGCGTCCCCTTGCGCGCACGAGCCGGTCAATCGATTGGCGCCCTGCGACGTGTCTCCGCTGACGTTTTGGCCGAGCTCGAGCGCGATCGGCTCGGCGCAGCTGCCCGGTCCGCCCGCGGCGACCGTGCCCCCGCCGCCGACCGAAGGCCGCGCGCTGTCCCCAGGGGCGCCGCCGCGCCAGGTTGACAGGGTGACAAGTCCGCTGCCCTGCGCCGCGCGCGCGGTGACTTGAAAGCGTCCGCGCGAGCTCGGGCAGAAGCGCACGCCGGCCTGCGGTTCGTGCGCGTTTTCTTGGGCGACGGTCTGGCCTTGGGCGTTGACCACGGTGAGCTCGACGTCGCGGACGCCGTCGCTTCCGAAGGCCATGAACGTGTAGCAGCCGGCGTCGAGCTCGCTCGGCGCGCGAAAGCTCTGCCCCTCGGCGACGGTGCCGGTCGAGACCGCGCCCACCTGCGAGAGCCCCTGTGTCGTGAGCGCGTTGTGCGCAGCGATCATCCGCGTGTATGCGCCGTTCGGCGCCGCGGTGCAGGCCGCGAGGGCCGAGGTGAGCGCGACGCCCGCGAGCGTGCGGCGCGTGGATGGATTCTGAATCACGGATGCTCCTGTGCTGCGATGGGTGCGAATGTGCCTTCGAACTCCCAGCGGGTGCGTTCGAACGCGCGAAACGAGCCTCCGACGCGGATGCCGACGCCTTCGAGCGCCGCCACCAGCCCGCCGTCTACGCCGAAGTCCTCGTCGTACGAGAGCTCGATGCGAAATGTGCTCGATCCAAACTCGATGCGGCGCCGCGCGAGCGCCTGCCAGCTCGGCTCGTGCGGATACCACACGAGCCCGTCGGCGACCCTCGGCGCGCCGCGCGCAACGAAGGTCTCTTCGGCCGCGAACGACTGCGCCTCGGTCTTGTTGCGCGAGCCGCCGTCCTGCGCGCTCATGGACTCGACGGCGACCGACGCGCCGAGCGAGAAGCCAGCGGCCTCGCGGTAGCCTCGCGCTGCGCGCACGCGGACGTGGGTCGCGCCGAGCGAGGCGAGCAGCGTCACGAGCTCGCTGGCCTTCTGCTCGAACAGCTGCTGATGAAACTGCGCGACGGGCAAGTACCGCTCGGTCGCGAGCGGATGTGCTGCGTACGCGTGGTCGATCCTCGGATGCCCCGGCGAGAACACGAGCTCGCGCTCTGCGACGTCGGCTGCGACGATCAGCGCGCCCGCACTCGCCGCGGATCGCACCGCGCTCTGCGCGCTCGCGTTGGGGATGACCTTCGCCACTTCGCGGGCCAGTCGCCGGGCGAAGCTCTTCGCTGCTTCGCCGTCTTTGTCGAGCGCGCGCGCGACGAGCGCGCCCGTTGCGAGCGCCGGAGCGAGCGCGGGCCCCATCATCGCCGCAGCGCCGGTCGCAGCGAGCAGCTTCCAATCGACCGCGCTGCGCACGCTCGACGTGCTCGCTGGGGCCAGGACGATCACCCTGCGCTCGGCGACAGGGAGCGCGAGCACCTTCGCCGCCTGTGGCGCCGCGCTCTCGTCGTTGTTGTCCTCGCTCACCGCGCGTGAGGGTAGCATTGCTCGCCTTGGCGCAACGCAACTCTCTCTGCGCACTCTTCGCGCTGTGCACGCTTTGGGCCTGTCCCAATAAGCCCCACTCTCCGTCGTCCGCTGAGGATCGCCGCGGGTCGCAGTCATCGTCGCAAGCACAGCGCTTCGACGGGGCGAGCGATTCCATCTCTGACGCAGCGACGAGCGAGCGAGCGATCGACGCGGCGCAGCGCGACAGCGGAGGGAGCAGCGGAGCGCGTCGCGCGTACAACGTCCTCTACCTCACGATCGACAGCTTGCGATCGGACGTGCTGCACCCGCGCGGCGCGCTTGCTGCGGCGTTTGGCGAGGACCCGACGAGCTTCGCGCCAACGCTCATGGCCCTCGCGCGCCGCGGCGTGACGTACACCAGGGCCTACGCGCTCAGCTCGTACACGTCGATGTCCGTCGGCGGAATGTACGGCGGCCGCATGCCCGGCGAGCTCCCTCGCGACGGTTATTTCTTCGGCGAATACCGCCCCAGCGCCCTCATGCTCGCCGAGCGGCTGAGCGCGCTCGGCGCCCACACGATGGCCGCGCACGCGCACTTCTATTTTCGCCGCGGAGGCTCTGGGCTCGAGCAGGGCTTCGCGCGCTGGGAGGTCGTCCCCGGCCTCGTGCGCAACCAGACCACGGACGTCGAGGTCACCAGCGACCGCATCGAAGCGCTCATCGAGCGTCTGCTCGGCGAGCCCGCTGTCTCGGCCGCCGCCGATCGCCCGTGGTTTCTGCACGCGCACTTCATGGACCCGCACGACGAGTACCGACGGCACCGAGGCGCGCCCGCGCCGACGGTCGCCCGCGGATCGCGAGCGAATTACCTCAGCGAAGTGTGGTTCACCGATCAGCACATCGCCCGCTTGCTCGCCTTCGTCCAGCAGCAGCCCTGGGCCGAGCGCACCGCCATCATCGTGTCCGCGGACCACGGCGAGTCCTTCGGCGAGCACGGGCACTTTCGCCACGGGTTCTACCTCTGGGAAGAGCTCGTCCGCGTCCCGTGGATCTTCGTCGTTCCGGGCGCGGCGGCGCGCAGCATCGACGTCGCGCGGAGCCACTTGGACCTCGCGCCGACGATTCTTGATTTGATGGGCTTTGCTCCTCCGTCGGACCTTCAGGGCGTCTCGCTGCGCCCCGAGCTCGAAGGCGCAGAAGTCCCGGCGCGCCCCGTCTGGGTGGACCTTCCGCAGACCAGCGACAACGACCGTTGGCGCGCGCGCATCGACGGCGACCTCTCGACTATTTCTCGCGGCGACAACGACGGGACCTTCTTCGTGTACGACCTGCGCGCGGACCCCGAGCAGCGCTCGCAGCTGCCGCGCACGGACCCGCGCCGCGCGGCGGCGATCGAGCGCTTTCGCGCAGAGCGCACGCGTTGGCGCGACGTCGCCCCGGACCAGTGGCGCCCCGCGCGCTGATCTTCAGTCGCGCATCGTGGTACCCCTTCGAGCGGCATGCGCGGGACATCAGTGGGGACGCAGAACACCTTCGCTTCGAAGCGCGCGCGCGCGCTGCTGTGCGCCGCAGGGGCGTCGCTCTTCGCGGGGTGCGCGCACTATTTCGGCGACCTCGACGAGCGCCCGGCCCGCGCGCACAGCACGCCTTCGGGGCGATCGAAGCGCGTCGATACGGACCGAGCGTTCGCGGTCAACGACGAGTTCGACCTGGTCGTGTCCTACCGTCGCGAGGCTGCGCGGTCCTCGATCCCCGCGTTGAACGAAGCCGAGATCATCGCGTCCGGGCCGTCGAACATCGACTGCGTGATCGCTGGCCGCGCGCGGGTGCTCAGCGTCGAGCGCCAGGCGCTGCGCGCGATCTCCGTCGACGTGGCGCGCGGCCACTGGCGCGAGGGCTCCGCAGCGCAGACGCACCCCATCGCCGTCGGCCAGCGGGTGATCGTCTTCGCCGGCCCGCAGGGAGAGGTCGAGCGCGTCGTGTTCGACCGTCCAATGAGCGTCTTTGCCACGAACATGGCCCGCTCGTGCTTCGAGTACGCGCCGCTGTGGACGCCGCTGCGCGCGTGGGTCGGCTCCTCGTCGCGTCGTCGCATCGGCGAAGAGTGGTTCGTCTGCGAAGAGGATCAATCGTCCGGCGGCTGGCGCGGCGAGAGCACCATCGCCGGTCGCTACGCGCGGCTCGCGAGCGTCACCGAGGTCGAGGGCGCGCGCGCGCTGCTCTTGCAGTCGTGGAGCGACGGCCCGCTGCTCGCTCGCCAGGTCGCCGGCCGCGATCGCTGGGAGCGTCGCAGGCTCACCTCCGACCTCCGCGCGCTCGTCCTGCGCGGCACAGACGCGCCGTGGCAGCGCGTCGAGAGCGTCATCCGCGCTGAATACGCGACGCCGACGCCCATCGTGTACCGCGGCGGCTATGGCGTGCTCATTTCGCCCGTCGGCCAAGAGGTGTTCACGCTCGACGACATCACCGCGCGCCGCGCCGCCGAGCTCTCTCGCTTCACCCGCGCGCAACGGTAACGCAGCTCGAACGTGCGCTACCCTCGCGGGCGCCATGTCCCGATCGCGGTTTCACACGTGCAACCTCTGCGAGGCCGTCTGCGGCGTCGAGCTCGAGGTCGAAGCCAACGCCGTCACCCGCGTGCGCGGAGACGGGCTCGACCCGTTTAGCCGCGGACACATCTGCCCCAAGGCAGCAGCGCTCGGAGACCTCGCGAGCGACCCCGACCGCGTTCGCGAGCCGCTGCGCCGCGTGGGCGACCGCTTCGAGCCCGTCCCGTGGGACCACGCCGTCGCTGAGTTCGTCGAGCGCGTCGAGGCCGTGCGCAAACAATACGGCCCCGCTTCGGTCGCGCTCTACGTGGGAAATCCCACGGTCCACAGCCACACGGCGACGCTGATGTTTCCCTTCTTCGCCCGCGCGCTGAAGGCTCGATCGAAGTTCTCGGCGACCTCGGTCGACCAGCTCCCGCACATGCTCGCGTCGCTCGAGATGTTCGGCCACCAGCTCATGTTCTCGGTGCCCGACGTCGATCGCTGCGACCACCTTTGGATCCTCGGCGCCAACCCCTACGCGTCCAACGGCAGCTTTCTCACCGCAGGAAACGTCCGCGCCCGCCTCGAGGCCATCCGCGCCCGCGGCGGCCGCATCACCGTCTTCGACCCGCGTCGCACCGAGACCGCCGAGCACGCGGACGAACACGTGTTCATGCGCCCCGGCGGCGACGCGTTCTTTCTGCTCGCCGTCCTGCACACGCTCTTCGACGAAGGGCTCACCAACCCCGGTCGACTGCGCTCGTTCACCGACGGATGGGACGCGCTGCGATCCATTGTGTCCTGGTTTTCTCCTGAGAGAGTCGCCGCGCGCTGCGGCGTCGCCCCGGACAAGATCCGCGCCCTCGCTCGGGCCCTCGCGAGCGCTCCGCGCGCCGTCGTCTACGGCCGCCTCGGCGTGTGCACGCAAGAGTTCGGCGGGGTCGCAGCGTGGCTGCTCAACGCGCTCAACGTCGCGATCGGCGCGCTCGACCGCGAGGGCGGCGCCATGTTCGCCGAGCCCGCCATCGATCTCTTGCGCGTCTCTGCGGCGATCGGTCAGCGCGGGCACTACGACAAGTTTCGCTCGCGCGTCCGCGGTCTGCCCGAGTTCGGCGGAGAGCTTCCGTCCGCCACGCTCGCTGAAGAGATCGACACCCCTGGCGATGGCCAGATCCGCGCGCTCGTCACCTTCGCAGGAAACCCCGTCCTCTCGACGCCCAACGGCGCTCGCCTCGCGCGCGCGCTGCCCAACCTCGAGTTCATGGCCTCGATCGACATCTACCGCAACGAGACCACCCGCCACGCGCACTTGATCCTGCCGACCAGCGTCGGGATCGAGCGCGCGCACACCGACCTCGCGTTCTATCTGCTCTCGGTGCGCAATGCGATTCGCTATGCAAATCCCGCGGTCGATCCGCCCTCTGGGGTCAAGTCCGACTTCGACGTCCTCTCGCTGCTCGCCCTCTCGCTGCACGAGTCTCGCTCGAGCGCCAAGGACCGCGCCAGCGCGCTCGCCCTCCGCGCCGCGCGCGCCCTCGGCCCGCGCGCCATCGTCGACGCTCTGCTGCGCGCAGGACCCTACGGCGCCCTTCGCCCCGAGAACCTCTCGCTCGCCAAGCTCGAAGCGCACCCCCACGGGCTCGACCTCGGCCCGCTGCGTTCGGTGCTGCCCGCGCGGCTGTGGACCGCGAACAAGCGCGTTCGACTCGTGCCCGACGTGTACGCGCGCGACGTGCAACGACTGAAGAACGCCCTGCAAAACGAGCGAGAGAGCCCAGGATCGCTCGTGCTCATCGGCCGCAGGCAGCTCCGCAGCAACAACTCGTGGATGCACAACTCGCTGCGGCTCGTGAAGGGGCGCGACCCGTGCACGCTGCTCGTGCACCCCGAGGACGCCGCCCGCCACGCTGTCGCCACCGGCGACCGCGTCACCCTGCGCTCGCGCTCGGGCTCGGTCACCGTTCCTGTCGAGGTCAGCGACGAAGTGGCGCCCGGCGTCGTGAGCCTCCCGCACGGATGGGGCCACGATGACCCGCAGAGCCAGCTCCGCGTCGCCCGCGCCCACCCCGGCGCCAGCATCAACGCCGTCACCGACGATCACCTCGTCGACCCCCTGAGCGGAACCGCCGCGCTCTCGGGCGTCCCCGTCACCATCGAGCCCGCCCCCTGAATGTCCCCGCTCGGGCGCGCATCGTACGCGGCATGTTCGCTCGTCGCTCGCTCGCCGCGCTCGCTTCGGTCGTCTTGATTTCGTGGGCCTCGATGGCGGGCGCTCAGTCCTCCCCGCGCCGCTGCGGCGAGGGCTGTCCGCCGTGCGACTCCGCCCGCGCGCCGAGCGGCCCCGCGCCGATGACCGCCGAGCAGATCGCGGGTCGCCGACGCGAAGGAGCCCAGCTTCGCCTCGCCGTCGAGCTCGATCGCAACCGCGCATCGGCGCTGCTCGTCGAGGCGCGCCGCGGCCGAGATCTTCCGCGGTACCAGTGCCTCTTCGACCGGCTCACGCAGCTCGACTGGCTCGTGACGGCGTCCGGAGAGAGCCACGTCGCGCTCGACGACGCGATCGTGGTCGGCGATCACGCGCGCAGAGAGCACTCGTTTCGCTTGCTGCAGATCTATCGCCAGCGCGCGAGCGTCCTGTCGATCGAGTCCGCTCGGTGCGGAGCGCAAGCCCGCCGCCTCGCGCCCAACGAGACGGTCGTGACCGTGCGCGCGCCCGCCGCCGTCGCAGACAGCGACGAGTGATCGGTCAGACCCACTCTGCGAGAAACGCCGCGGCCCTCGCGCGCTCGGCGCTGTCGAGCACTGTCCCGAGGTGCGCGAGCGTCGAGGCCGCGTCGCGAAACACCTTGCGCCGCTCGTAGTTGGCCTCGCGCACGATGCGCTCGAGCTGCAGCAGCAGCGTCGCGTTGGCCGGGTCGATCACCAGCGCCGCGTGCGCGAGCCGCGTGTTGTTGCGCTTGAACATCTCGGTCAGCCGGTCCGCTGCGGGCTGCGGATACACGCGCACCGGGCGGTGATCGGCGCACAAGATCGGCATGACCGTCGCTGGCGCCTTGGCGACGCCCGCCGCGATCGCAGCGCCGTACTCGACGACGTCTTCTGCGGTCTTGAGCGAGAAGATCCTCGCTTCGAGCAGCCTGCCGACGCGGAGCTCGACGGTGAATCGTGGAGGAGCAGCCAAGGTCCCGTCGTCTATACACGTGAAGAGGGGGTTCTCGAAATTGTCCTCTCGCGGACACGGCCGTGTCGCGAGTCTGGCACGCGGCGCTGTCACAACTCCGCGCGGAGAAACGCAATGAACACTCTGCGCTACCGTTCGCCGCTCGCGTTGCTGTCGCTCGTGAGCTTCGTCGCTGGATGCCCTGGTCGAATGGAGGCGATGGACGTCGCCAACCCGCGCCCCGACGCCACTGCGGAGGCCGGCGCGCAGCCCGACGGCTCTTCGCAGCCCGACGTGACCGTGACCGAAGACGTCGCGCAGCCCGACGCGAGCGCGCCCGATGGCAGCGCGCCCGATGGCAGCGCGCCCGACGCGACGCCGGACAGCGGGGGCCCCTCGTGCCCTGCGAACCCGCCGGTCGAGATGGTGACGCCTGGCGATCTGATGGGTGATCGCACGTGGGACTGCTCGAAAGAGTGGCGCATCACGGGCCTCACCTTTGTGCGCGGCGGGACGCTCACGATCACCGCGGGCACCAAGATCACGGGCCTCGGAATGGGCGCGGCCGTGGTGGTCACCCGCGGCGCGCGGATCGACGCGCAGGGCACGCGCGCGCAGCCGATCGTGTTCAGCAGCGCGAATCCTGCGGGCATGCGCCGCCAGGGCGACTGGGCCGGACTCGTCCTGCTCGGCGCTGCGCCCATCAACGTGACGGGGTCGGGCGCGGCGATGGGCACCAACAACATCGAGGGCATCGAGGCCAGCGACTCGCGCGGCAACTACGGCGGCAGCGACCCGGCGCACAACTGCGGGACCGTGCGCTACGTGCGCATCGAGTTCGCGGGGCAGGGCATCTCGATGGGCAACGAGCTCAACGGGCTCACCACGGGCGGCTGCGGGACGGGCACCACCATCGACTACGTTCAAGTGCACCAGGCCGCGGACGACGCGTTCGAGTTCTTCGGCGGGACGCACAACGCCACGCACTTGATCGCCACGCAGCAGGACGACGACGGCCTCGACTGGGACTTCGGCTGGAGCGGCCGCGCGCAGTTCGTGGTGATCCAGTCTCCGCCCACCTCGGGCGAGAGCGACCCGCGCGGAATCGAAGCGGACAACAACAGCGCGAACAACGACGCCGCGCCGCGCTCGTCGCCGACGCTCTACAACCTCTCGATCATCGGCGCCGCTGGCGCAGAGCCGTACACGCAGCCCGCGATCGTCCTTCGCCGCGGCACCGCAGGCGCGATCCACAACGTGCTGGTGATGGAGTACAAGCAGGGCGCGATCGACGTGATCGACAACGCGACCGCCACGCTCGCGCGCGCGACGCCGGCGACGCTGTTCGTCCGCAACTCGATCTTCTTCAACAACGGCGCCGACGGGATGACCCACTTCACGGACCTCTCGTCGTCGGCCGCCGAGGGCACGCCGGCGCTCGACGAGAACATGCTCTTCCGCGACGCGATGTGGTCCAACCGCTTCGACGTCAACCCGATGATCGAGCGCGCGACGGACACGACCAACCCCAACTTCGCTCCTGCCATGGGCTCGGCGTGCGCGAGCGGAGCGGCCACGCCCCCCATGGGCTTCGACGCGACGGCGACCTTCGTCGGCGCGGTGCGCCCCGGCGCGAGCGGCGCGGACAACTGGACCACGGGCTGGACCGCCTTCCCCGCGAACTGACGGTTGCGCACACGAAATCAACCCGCGAGGGGGATTTCAGGCCCGTTCGAAGACGAACTTCTCGTCGCGGTAGTCCACGCGGACCTTGTCGCCGCCGCGCCACACGCCGGCGACGATCTCTTTGGCCAGCGGGTTCTGCACGTTGCGGAGGATCACGCGCTTGAGGGGGCGCGCGCCGAACGCCGGCTCGTAGCCGAGCTCGGTGAGCTGCGCGCGCGCGGCGTCGGTGACGTCCAGCTTGATCCTGCTCTCGTCGAGCAGCTTCGCGAGGCCCCGCAGCTGGATGTCCACGATCCCGCGGAGGTTCTCTTTGCTCAGGCGATTGAAGATCACCTGGTTGTCGATGCGGTTGAGAAACTCGGGCCTGAAGAACTTCTTCAGCTCGTCCTTCACCGTCGCGGCGAGCGTCTCGTTGTCGACGTTCTTCTCTGCGGCCTCGAGGATCTTGAGCCCGCCGACGTTGCTCGTCAGGATCACCACGGTGTTCGAGAAGTTGGCCAGCCTGCCGCGCGAGTCGGTGAGCCTGCCGTCGTCGAGCACTTGCAAGAGCACGTTGAAGACGTCGAGGTGAGCCTTCTCGACCTCGTCGAAGAGCACGACCGAGTACGGACGCCGACGGACGGCCTCGGTGAGCATCCCGCCCTCTTCGCTGTCGACGTAGCCCGGAGGCGCGCCGAGCAAGCGCGCCACCATGTGCTTCTCCATGAACTCGCTCATGTCCAAGCGGATGAGCGCGGCCTCGTCGTCGAAGAGAAACTCGGCGAGCGCCTTGGCGAGCTCGGTCTTTCCGACGCCGGTCGGGCCCAAGAAGAAGAAGCTCCCGATGGGCTTCTTCGGGTCGCGGATGCCCACGCGGCCGGTCTGCACGGCGTCGGCGATCACCTTGAGCGCTGGGTCTTGTCCCACCACGCGCTCGCGCAGCCGCGCCTCCATCTGCTTCAGTCGATCCTGCTCGCTCTCGAGCATCTTCGACACAGGGACGCCGGTCCACTGCTCGACCACCGCGGCCACGCTCTCTTCGGTCACCACTGGGCGGAGCAAGAGCTTTCCCTCTTGGGCCAGCGAGGCGTCGGCGTCGGCGAGCTTCTTCTCTGCGAGCGGAATCTCATCGAGCGTCAGCTTCGACGCCCTGCCGCTGTCCCCCGTCGAGCCCGCGCGGTCGCGCTCTGCGCGAAGCGAGAGCAGCTTGTCCCTGGCCACCCGCGCGGCGGCGAGCGCCCCGCGCTGCCGATCCCACTGCGGCTCGAGCGCGGCGAGCTTGTCGCGCACGGACACGAGCTCCTTCTCGACCGCGGCGCGCGCGTCCATCGACGCGGGGTCGTCGTCGTCGATCAGCGAGCGGTGCTGCGCTTCGAGCGTGGATTTTCTGCGGCGAAGTTGATCGAGCTCGGGCGGGCCCGCGTCGAGCGCGAGCCGCGTCTGCGCCGCTGCTTCGTCGAGCAGGTCGATCGCGGGGTCCGGCAGCGCGCGCTCGCCGAGGTAGCGCTTGGCGAACTTCACGCTCGCGACCACCGCGGGGTCGATCACTCGAACGCCGTGATAAATCTCGTACTTCTCGATGAGCCCGCGGACGACCTCCGTGGCTTGTCCGAGCGTGGGCTCCTCGACCTCGATCGCCGCGAACAAGCGCGAGAGCGCCGGGTCCTTGTCGATGTGCTTCTTGTATCCGTCGGGGCTGGTCGTGCCGACGATCTGCACTTCGCCCCGCGAAAGAGCGGGCTTGAGCAGGTCGACCGCGCCCGACCCCGTCGTCTGGTTGCCGAACAGCGAGTGCAGATCTTCGATGAACAAGATCACGTCGCCGTCGCTCTCTCTGGCGACCTGCAGCACTTGCCTCAGCCGGTCTTCGAGCTCTCCGCGGAGCTTCGCGCCGGCGATGAGCAGCCCCATGTCGAGCTGCACGAGGCGCTTGCTCTTGAGCGGCTCGGGGACGTCTCCCGCGGCGAGGCGGGCGGCGATGGCGCGGACGATGGTGCGCTTTCCGACGCCGGGCTCGCCGACGAGGACGGGGTTGTTCTTCTGCCTGCGCGCGATCACCTGCAAAACACGGCGGATTTCGGCGTCGCGCCCGATCACCGGGTCGAAGTTGGCCGCGCCCGAGACCATGTCCCTCGTGAACTTCGCGAGCGCGTCGCCCTCGGCGCCGTCGGGGCTCGCGCCGCTCGAGCGGCCTCCGCCGCGGGACTCGCCGGGGACGTCCGTGACGCTGGGCGCAGGCGGCTCTTGCACCGAGCGCGTGGCGTTGCGAATGCGGTTCTCGTCGAGGTCGACCGCGCGAAGGACGGCGCCGAGCAGCCCGGTGGCCTCTGCTGCGAGCGCGAGCAAAAGGTGCCGCACGCGCACGGGCGTCGCGTCGCGGGACGCTTCGCTCTCGGCGCGCGCGGTGATGGCCAACATGCGCGGCGAGAGGTACGCGATCGCGTTGGGCGCTTGAACAATGCGGCGAAGCACGGCTTCGGCTTCGACGAGCGCGTCGCTCGGGTCGACGCCTGCGCCCTCGAGGACCTTCTGCGCGTACGCGTCGCGGTCGAGCAGTCGGTAGAAGAGGTGCAGCGGTTCGACCTCGACGTGCGAGCGTTCGTCGGCGAGCGCTTGCGCTCCTGCGATCGCGGTCTTTGCGTCGGCGGCGTAGCCTTCGAGGCGCCATGAGCGGGTGGTGGTCATCGCGGTGCGCGAGGATACACCGAGCGCAATGGCAAGCGACCGCAGAGACGAGAAGCTCTCGTCGCGGTCGACGGCCGCTCCCTCCCCAGGGCGGCGCTTGCGTGGGGGCCCACGAGGGGCCCCGCGCGCTGCGTGATCACGGATTCAAGTGCGAGCCGTGATCGCAGCGCCGAGCGCGATCACATCGCGGGCGTGAAGCGCAGGGCGTTGGCCAGGGTGATCGAGCTGCTGGTGTTGAGCGAGTGCTGCACGCCGCGGCTGCCGTCCTGGTTTTCGATGCCGATGGTGGCCGAGCTGCCCGTGAGGAAGGCGTTCATCGCGTCCGAGAGCGAGCAGTAGTGGAACTCGATCACGTTGGTGCCCTCGAAGAGCTTCGCTTGGAAGCGCATCGACGAGCTCGTGACGTTGCGGTTCTCGACGTTGTTCCACTCGATGACGAAGCGACGGCTGCCCATGGCTCCGAAGGTCGCCGTGCGGACGTTGGCTGGCGCGTCGACCTGCATGTCGTCCCAGAAGGGGGCGACGACCGAGTTGGCGGTGTCAGCGGCAGGGATCGGGTCGTTCGAGAAGTCCGAGACCGGCGAGGCCGCAGAGCCCATCGTCCAGAGCTGCGCGAACCCGTTGGTGCTCGCCGTGAACTCGTTGACCATCGCCCCGAAGTACGAGAGCGAGAACGGAAGCGCGGCGCGCGTCGAGACCGCGTCGTCTCCGCTGATCGACAGCACCGTCGCGGCGGGCATCGCCATGGACATGTCGTCGCACGTGACCGGCGTGGTCGTGACGCGATACGCGTTCATGTTGGCGGTGCTCACCGCGAGCGTCGCCGTCCCGGTGCTGCTGGCTGCGCCCGACGCGCCGACGGCCACGAAGAACGTGCGCGGCATGCCGGTAGCGTTGGTGACGACCGCGGTGACCGCGGTGGCCGAGCTCGTGACCGCGGTCGCTCCGCACGTGGCGGCCGTGCAGCTGTCGAGCACGCGCATGCGCATGTTGGTCGAGCTCGAGCGCGTGAGCGAGAGCGTCACGTTCGAGTCGGCTGGGACGGTCACCGAGTAGTACAGCACGTCGCCCTCGGTGGTGTTGCAGCCGATCGGCCGCGTCCCGCCCATGGCCGTGTCGATCGCGGTCATGCCGCCCGGCGCCACCGCGGTCGGCATCGAGCACGACGCGTTGGTGGCGACCGGGTTGGTCCCCGTGTACGCGAGCGTGAAGCCCGTGTTCGTCACGGAAGAAGTGCTGCTCACCGCGATCACGTAGCTGGCCATCGCGCCGGTCGTGTTGGTGATCGAGAAGGGCTCCGCCGCGCCCGATGCGGTCGAGGTCGACGTGGCACAGGTCATCGCCGTGCAGCTGTCGAGGATTCGCGCGCGGACGCTCTGCGTCGCAGCTCGCGTCAGCGTGAAGTTCGCCCGCGAGTTGGCCGGAACGGAGACCGAGTAGTAGAGCTGCGGATTGTCCGTGGTCGAGCACGCGGCGACCGAGCCAGCGAGCGCCGTGTCGCCCATGGCCATCGCGCCCGATGCGAGGGCGGCGGGCGTGGTGCACGTCGCGTTGGCGGCGAGCATGGTGTTGCTCGTGTGCGCGAGCGTGAATTGCCCCGGCGTCGTGCTCGAGCTGCTGGCGACCGCGATGGTCACCGTGCGCGGCATCGCCGTGGTGTTGGTGACCGGAATCGCCACGCCCGTGGTGGAGCTGGTCGTGGAGGCCGGGCAGGACATCGGCGAGCAGTCGTCGAGGATGCGCGCGCGGACGCTCTGCGCGCCGGTGTGCGTGAGCGTGAGCACTCCGCGCGTGTTCGCGGGGACGGTCGCCGTGTAGAAGAGCTCCGTCGTGTCGGAGGCTGCGCAGGCGCTGACCGGGCTTCCGCCGATGGCCGTGTCGCCCATGGCCGCAGCACCGCCAACCATCAACGAGGCAGGCATCGCGCAGACCCCGTTGGCGGCGAGCATGGTGTTGCTCGTGTGAGCGATCGTGAACTGTCCTGGGCTGCTGGTGGAGCTGCTCGCGACCGCGACCAAGACAGTGCGCATCATCGCGGTGCTGTTGACCACCGGGATCACGACGCCCGTCGTCGAGCTGGTGGTCGAGGTCGGGCAGGACATCGGCGTGCAGTTGTCGAGGACGCGCGCGCGGACGCTCTGCGTGCCGGTGTGCGTGAGCGTCACGTTGCCGCGAGAGTTCGCGGGGATCGACACTGCGTAGAACAGCTCGCTGCTGTCGGCAGAGACGCAGGCGGCGACCGGCGTTCCGCCGACGGCGGTGTCACCCATGGTGGCCATCGCCCCGACCGAGAGCGTCGTGGGCATGGCGCACGCGGCGTTGGGCGCGAGCATCGTGACGGTGGGCGTGATCGAGAACGCCGCGTCCATCGCGACCGTGCTCGAGAGCGCGAGGAAGACGGTCTGCGGCGCGCCGGTGCTGTTCGCGGCGCCGACGTTGACGGCGGTGCCCATCGTGCTGGTGCTCGCGCTGCCCGAGCAGCGGGCAGCCGTGCACGAATCGGTGACAAACGCCCGGACGTTCTGCGCGCCCGTGGCGGTCACCGCGAAGTTGACCCGCGAGTTCGCCGGGATCGCGAACGAGTAGAACACCTGGCCAGAGACCCCGGTCGAGCCGCACGGCGAGTTGTTGGTGCCGCCGTTCGCGGTCGTGCCCGTGGTGGCCATCCCGGTCATGAGCGGCGTGGCGGTCGTGCACGTCGCGTTCATCGCGGGGGCGAAGGTCGACGAGTCGAGTTGGAAGGATCCTCCCGTGGAAGAGAACCCATCGACCATCACGGTGTACATGCCGGGCTCGAGCACCGCGCGCGCGGTGCTTCGCGTCCCATTTCCGTTGTCGTCGTTGCAGGCGACCTCCGAGGCGATGTCGTTGCACACGCGTCGCACGACAACCGCGGTATCGAAGGTCGTCGCGGCGTTGTCCGTCGACAGGATCACGCCCGTGCGCGCGGCGACGTTGAGCGAGTACACGCGCTCGTTGCTCTGAAACGAGAACGTCGCACAGCTGACGTTGGTGTTGATTCCCGCTGGCGTGGACGAGAGCATTCCCATCACGGAGCCCATCGGCAGCGTGATCGACCCGCTCGGCATCGGACACGCGGGCCCTGCGTCGGGCATCGCATCCGGAGCAGAGTCCGGCATCGAGTCCGGCATCGAGTCCGGCATGGCATCCGGAGCAGAGTCCGGCGTCGCGTCCATCCCCGTCGATCCGTCGGCCTCGGCGTCGGGCTGCGCCATCACGTCGTCGGGCACTCCCGTGTCGGTGACCACGCCGGTGTCAACGCCCGTGTCGACGCGAACGCCAGTGTCCTGGCGAACGCCCGTGTCGACGCGAACGCCAGTGTCCGCAGCGGCGTCTTCTCCAGCGTCTTCAACGGGCGGCGGGTTCGAGCAGGCTGCGGCTGCGAGCGCGAGAAACGGGAGGAGTCGAGTGGTGTAGCGAATTTTCACAGTGAGCATTCCTTCGTGTACGAGCATCGCCGGGGCGGAGTGCGCTCAACGAAGCTGCTCGGCGGTGTGCCGGGCACGACAACGAGCGCGTTGACCAAAACGATGACAGAGCCGTCGCGGGGGAGCGTCACTCTCGCGGCGCTCCAATGTCAGGCTCGCGATGATACATGGATTCACAGGCGACAGAACCCCCGCTCCCTGTTCGCTGACAAACGTCTCTCGTTTGCTGTTCGTGGCCGTGCGCCGAGCGAGCAAATGGCCTTTCGAGTGATGGTCAGGGTATGTCCACAGAGATCTCGCGCGCGCGCCGAATGAGCACTAGTGTGCACGCACGATGACTGGCTCGAGTCTGCGTCAACCGGAGCTGTTCGCCGCGCCCGAACAGCCTGCTCCCGCGCTGTGGATCGAGGTCGCGATCCCGCTCCCGCTACGGGGAACCTTCACCTACTCGGTCGCGCAGGGGATGACCCGCAACGTGGCGCAGGGCGGGCGCGTGGTGGTTCCGTTCGGGCGGCAGCAGCTCGTTGGGTACGTGATGGAGTCGAGCGCGACGCCGCCGCGCGGGCTCGACCTCGAGCGCGTGCGCCCGGTGATCAGCGTGCTCGACGACGAGCCCGTGTTCGACGCCGAGCTGCTCAAGTTTCTGCGCGAGGCCGCGGACTATTACTTCTATCCGCTCGGAGAAGTCCTTCGCACCGCGGCGCCCGCCGTCGATCGCCGCGAGAAGCGCGCGCTCTCGAAGGACCCTCGCGAGCGGGCCAAATCGCTGCGCGCCCGCTGGGCCTCGGTGCGCGAAGAGACCTTCGTCACGCTGAGCCCCCGCAAGCCCGGCGACGCCGCGGACGAGAGCGAGCGCAAGGCCCGCGGCGACAAGCAAGCGCAGGTCATCGCCATCCTCGAGGCGCGCGGAGAGGTCTCGCTTCGCGAGCTTCGCGCGCAGGTCAAGAGCGCGCGCGAGGTGGTCGAGCGACTCGCGGGCCGCGGAGTGGTCACCGTCGAGCGCAGAGAGATCCCCGCGGACCCGTTCTTCGGCAGCGTCGTGCAGAAGGACACGCCCCCGTCGCTCACCGCCGCGCAAGCCGCGGCCGCCGAGGCCATCGTGCAAGCGGTTCGCGACCACAAGCGCGAGACGTTTCTCATGCACGGCGTCACGGGCTCGGGCAAGACAGAGGTCTACCTCCGCGCCGTCGACGCCGTGCAGCGCGTCGGAAAGGGCGCGCTCATCCTCGTCCCCGAAATCGCCCTCACGCCACAGCTCGTCGGGCGCTATCGCGCGCGCTTCGGCGACGACCTGGCCGTCCTGCACTCGGGCATCAAAGACGCCGAGCGCCACGCCATGTGGCGCAGGCTTCACACCGGCGAGTGCAAGGTCGCCATCGGCGCGCGCTCTGCGGTGTTCGCGCCGGTGCGAGACCTCGGCCTCGTGCTCGTCGACGAAGAGCACGACCCGAGCTTCAAGCAAGACGACAACTTTCGCTATCACGGCCGAGACCTCGCCCTCTTGCGCGCGCACCGCGCGGGCGCCGTGTGCGTCCTCGGCAGCGCGACGCCCTCGGTCGAGAGCTTCTACGCCGCGCAAGAGGGCCGCTATCAGCTCTTGCAGCTGCCCGTGCGCGCGACGAGCGCCCCGCTGCCCAAGGTCGAGATCGTCGACCTTCGCCGCGTCGGTCGCAGAGGTCCCACGGGGCACGAGCTGCTCAGCCTGCCGCTCGTGCGCGCCATCGACGAGTGCCTCGACCGCGGAGAGCAGACCATTCTCTTTCTCAACCGCAGAGGCTTCGCGCCGAGCGTCCGCTGCGCAGCCTGCGACAAGATCTTGGAGTGCCCGTCGTGCTCCGTGGCCCTCGTCGCGCACCGCCGCGAGGGCGCGCTGCGCTGTCACTACTGTGACTTCTCGGCGCCGTTCTCAGGCGTGTGCTTCAAGTGCCAGTCGCCCGACGTGACGCTGCTCGGCGTGGGGACCGAGAAGCTCGAGCAGAGCATTATTTCAGCGTTTCCGCGGGCGCGCGTGGGGAGGCTCGATCGCGACGTGGCCTCGGGAGCCGGCGCCGAGGTCGTCCTCGACAAGCTGCGCCGCGGCGAGCTCGACGTGCTCGTGGGGACGCAGATGGTGACCAAGGGCCATGACTTTCCCAGGGTGACGTTGGTGGGCGTGATCGAAGCGGACGCCGCGCTCTCGCTGCCCGACTTTCGCTCGTGCGAGCGCACGTTTCAGCTGCTCGCGCAGGTCGCCGGTCGCGCGGGGCGCAAGGACCTCTCGGGCCGCGTGTTGATCCAGACGTTTCAGCCCGAACACCCGGTGCTCTTTCGCGCGCGCACCCACGACTACGAGGGCTTCTACGCAGACGAAGTGCTCGCGCGCAGAGAGCTCGGCTACCCGCCCTTCGGCCGCATCGCCGCGCTCAAGATGGACTCTCCCGACGAGCAAAAAGTGCGAGACTTCGCCGAGCACATCGCGGCGTTCATCCGCGCGATGCCCGAGTGCGAGTGCGGCGACGTGAAGCTCCTCGGCCCCGCGCCCTCGCCGATCGAGCGCGTTCGATCACGCACGCGCATGCAAGCGCTCTTGCGCTCGACCGACCGTCCCACGCTGCGCAAGGTCGTCGCGCGGCTCGTGTCGCATATGGACGCTCACCCAGCGCCGATGGTGCGCGCGGTGGTCGACGTCGACCCCATCCACATGCTCTGAGAGCCCCTTCGCGTGTGTCAGTGCGAGTCAGCTGCGCCGTGGTTGTTGCGCGCGAGCAGTGAGGGCGGATCCGTGCGCTGCGAGCGCAAAAATCAAAGCGCACAAAGTAGCGCAGAAGAGTTGAATAACCAACGACACCTGCCGTTCAATCCCGGCCGCTGCGGCGGACCGCTCGGACAGAGACACTGTCAGAGCGACCCTCGCACGAGCGGTTTCGGCAATCGGGTCGCCGGCGAATCCGCGGCACCTTCTCGGAGGAATGTACGAATGAAGAAGTCTGTTGTTCTCAGCGCGTTGGGCCTCGCTACCGCGCTCGCAGTGTCCGGCTTCGGGCACGAAGTCGTGGCCCAGGGCTCGCTGACCATCGGCGGCCGCCGCGCGAACTTCGGCACCAGCTCGCTGCGCCCCGGCTTCGTGCCGGATCCGCGCACCGTCGCGGTGACCTCGGGCGGCAACATCGATGTCCGCTCGCTCAACCTCGGCGCGGGCTGCGTCGGCTACGTCACCCGTCAGCCGGATCACATCCTCCGCCTCACGGGCACCTCGTCGAGCCTGCGCATCTACGTGGTGGTCCCCGGCGCCGCGGCCTCGTCCCGCACCGACACCACGCTCCTCGTCAACACCGCCAACAGCCGCTGGCTCTGCAACGACGACAGCTACGGCGGAGCGAACCCCAGCGTGGACATCCCCAACGCGGGCCCCGGCCAGTACGACATCTGGGTCGGCTCGTACGTGCAGGGCGCGAACGTTCGCGGCTCGCTGCGCATCACCGAGCTGTCCAGCAACCACCCGTGATCACGGGCTGATTCGAGCACACGGGGGACACAATACTGGGGGACTGTGCTCGGGCGATCGGCTCGCCGGTCGCGCTCGCGCGTGAGAGCCTCGCTGCGCCTTCGATGAACCCTCTGCGCGCGGTGCTCTTCACGCAACTCCTCGCCCTCGGAGCGGCCTCGTGCAGACCGCAGCCCGTCGTGCGCGAGCCAGACCTGGCCCGCGACGAGCGCGCCGTGTGCCCTTCGGAGATCGCTCCGAGCTCGCCGTGCGCGACCGCGGGACTGCAGTGTTCGCAGCCGTTTTCGCAGTGCGCGCCGATGCCCACGGTGACCGATCCCGACGCGGTCCGTGTACCGCCGCGGTGCTCTGGACACGAGCGGCAGTGCACCTGCGCGCGCGCCGACGACCAGAGCGCGCTCGTGTGGCTGTGCCGCTCGGTCCTCACGCACCCCGCCGGCCCGCAGCCTCCGCCCGAGCTGTCCGCGTGAGCGCGCTCACTTCTTCGGCTTGACCACGGGGCGAAGGATCGTGCGCCCGTCCTTGACGCTCACGTCGAGGTCGACGTTTTGGCCTGGGTACTTCTCGCGGAGCTTCGGCAGCGTGTCGCGCACTTGCCGCGCGACCACGTCGAAGTCCACCTCGGCTTCGCCGTTTTGCTTGCGCGCGTCGCGGTAGCGCTCGTAGAGCTGGCGCAGGGCGGCGTCGGTGCTGGTGGGGCGCGGAGTCCCTCCAGAGGGCGTGGTGGCAGGAGACTGCGCGGGCGGCGCGATGCTCGCGCTCGGCTGCGTGGCCTTCATCAGCGCGGGCTGCGCCGCGGTGGTCGCGGACTTGGCTGGCGCGCCGAACACCGAGAGCCCGGGGCGCTTCACCGTCGTCTGCCCTGCTGCGCTCGCCGCTGCTGGGCTCGTCGCCGGCTGCGCGGGTCGAACGCTCGGCGTCGCGCTCGCAGCGGGCGGCGCGCTCACGGACAAGGGCGCGGTGCGCACGGGCGCTTCGACCACGTC
Source organism: Myxococcales bacterium (assembly GCA_013298625.1). Taxonomy (GTDB): domain Bacteria; phylum Myxococcota_A; class Polyangia; order Polyangiales. Next base: position 119,698 of record JAAFIF010000007.1, on the reverse strand, counting down.
GAACGGGAGCACTTCGATCTGCCGCTCGCGCTGAGGGCTTTGCGCTGGCGTTGGCGCTGGCTGCGCTGCGGGCGTCGGCGCGGGTTTTTGCAGGGCGGCGCGCTCTTCGGTGGACGGGTCGGGCTCGACCTCTTCGTACTCTTCGTGCTCGTCGTACTCTTCGATCGCGTCGGGATCGAGCTCGTACACGCCGTCGCTGCCCGCGGGCTTGCGGGCTTTGACTCCGTAGCGCGCGGCGCGGGCGAGGTCGCGCTTGTGCGTCCCCTCTTCGATCCGGCGCAAGATGCGCTGCCAGTACTGCAGGTACGTCGTGTACTTCTGGATCAGCGTCTGAAAGCGAAATCGCTGGGCGGTGTTGCGCAGCGAGAGCTTTCGGAGCGTCTGGATCCTGCGCTCGACGTCCTTGTGTTGCACCGCAGGGACAGCCTTCTCGATGCCCGTGAAGTACTGCTCGTACAACGCGCGCAGGCGATCGAGACGGGTCTCGAGTTCGTCGAGCGCGAGCTGGATCTCGTCGTTGTTGGCCATCGAGTCGCCGATGCTCCCGATCTCAGAGCGGAGTGATCACGAGGTTGTCGAAGTTGAGCCCGACGCGCCAGTTGTTGAACGCGAAGAACTCGTGCCCCGGCCCGTACAGCGGCGCGCTGTCGTCCATCTCGAGCATGGGCTGCCCGTCGATCGACCACTCGAGCCGGTTGCCTCTGCGCACGATGGTCCAGTGATAGTGCCGCCCCGGCTCGACGTGGGGCTCGTTGCGCACGCGTCGGTCCGCGGCGTGCTCGTCCATGCGGGCGATCACGTTGAAGCGGTTGCTCCACCCGCCGAAGATCAAGACGTAGCTCGTGGCCGTGTAGCTCGCCTCGCGCGCAAAGGACCGGCCGTCGCCGTAGACCTCGCACTTGATGTCGCCTTCTTGGCTGTCGCTCCACGCGTCGAACTCGATGCGCGCGTCCCGCGGGAGCCGTCGCTTGAGCCACAGCGGGTGGTTGTACCCTTCGGACACTCGAAGAACGCCGTCGCGGATGGTCCAGCGGTTGTTGGTCGCGTTCCAACTGTCGCCGAGCGCGGGGCGGTCGAAGTTGTCTTCGAAGCGCTGCGTGATGAGCGGCAGCGACGAGCCGGCGCCGACGGAAGACGGGCTCTTCACGCACGCTGTCCACAGCGCGAGCGGCGCGATCGCCGCCGCCATCGCCGTGATCGAGAGAACCTTCGTGCCGCGCGCGGTCGTCGTCGCGCGCCCAAGTGATGACTTCGCGTTCACTGGATTTACTGCGCCGAGAGTATCGTATGCTGCGCACCGCGAGTAGTGAGCGCGCGCTTCGTCCGACAGCCCGCCGCTGCTTCAGCGAGAACGCACCGTCGATGCCAACTCTGGGACGATATTCGATCGAGCGGCGCATCGCCTCCGGCGGGATGGCGGACGTCTTCATGGCGCGCATGATCGGCGCGTACGGCTTCGAGAAGCGCGTCGCGCTCAAGCTCTTGAAGCCCGAGGTCGCGGCGGAGTCCGAGCACGTCCGCATGTTCGTGCGCGAAGCCCTCGTGGCCGCGGAGTTTCGCCACCCCAACCTCGCGCAGGTGTACGAGGTCGGCGAAGACTCTGGGCAGCTCTTCATCGCGATGGAGCTCGTCCGCGGCGTCTCGCTCGCCTCTCTCATGCGCTTGCTCGCCGAAAAAGGCGGCGGAATGCCCATGAACGTGATGCTCCGCATCGCCGCCGACGCGCTCGACGGCCTCGCGAGCGCGCACGAGGCGCACGACGCCAACGACAACGTCTTGGGGCTCATCCACCGCGATGTCTCTCCGCAGAATTTGATGGTCGGCACCGACGGCGTGACCAAGGTCGTCGACTTCGGGATCGCCCGCGCCGAAGCTGCCTTCGGCCGCACGATCGCCCCCCGCGTGAAGGGCAAGTTCAGCTACATGGCCCCCGAGCAATGGAAGGCCGGGGGCGCCCTCGACGCCCGCGCGGACCTCTTTGCGCTCGGTGTTGTGCTCTACGAAGGCACCACCGGCGGCGCGAAGCTCTTCAAGGGCGACGGGCCCAAAGAGCTGTTTCGCGCGGTCACGATCGACCCGATCCCGCTGCCGTCCACCAAGGTCCAGGGCTATCCCAAGAGCCTCGAGGCCGTGCTCATGAAGGCCCTCTCGAAAGAGCCCGGCGACCGCTACGAGAGCGCGCGGGCCATGCGAGAGGCCCTGCTCGACGTCGCGCGCAAAGAGCGCTGGCCGATCGGAAACAAGTCCGTCGCCGACATCGTTCGCCAAGCGCTGGGGACGGGCGAGATCGAGCAGCTGTGGCCCGCGGTGGGCGAGGGTGAAGCGCTGGGCGTCGGCGACGTGACGTCCATCGACGAGCCCACCAACTCCATGGTGCAGCCGAGGGAGGCGACGGCGGTGATTCCGCTGGCGCACGAGAAGCACGCGAGCGACGGCGCGCTCGGGATCAAGCCCGCGGCCGTGAGCGCGAAGGCCGAAGAGCCCACCGCGAGAGAGACCCCGACGGCCAAGGGGACCGAGGGCGCGGGCGAGAGCAACGCGGGCAAAGGGCGCATGGCGTACGGCGTCGCGGGGTTCGCCGTGGGCCTCGCGGCGGGCGCGTTCGCTGCGATGGGGTTGGCGCAGGTCGTCGCGCGCTGAGGGGCAAGGGAGCGAGAGGGGGAGGGAGCTCAACGGAGTTTGCGTGAGCGCGTTCTGCTGGGAAAATCACAGGCGAAGCGGCCCGGAGCCCAAGTGCTCATGGTGACCCAAGAGCTGTGTGGAGAAACAGCGGCGAAAGGGCCCGCAGCCCAAGGGGCCGGGCATCAGCGCACCTTCGGTGCGGGGCGCGGCGGTCTCGCGACCGCAGCTAGCCAATGGCGAACATTCGAACGCGCGATGCTCGTCCGCGGTCCTCACCGAAGACTCGATCATCGACTCGGTCACGACCGCTGTTCGATGCAGAGAGCAGCGACGGAGAGCGCGTCGAGGATCGTGTCTTCAGTGGGGACCGTGGCTCAGGCAACGAGAGTCCTCGCCGAGCTCCATTGGCTAGCTGCGGTCGCGAGACCGCTGCGCTTCGCCCGAAGAGAGCACTCGTAACGGTGCGGGCGCTGTTGCCCGGCCCCTTGGGCTCCGGGCCCTTTCGCCGCTGTTTCTCCACGCTGAATTGGGTCACCATGAGCCCTTGGGCTCCGGGCCGCTTCGCCTGTGACTGTGCAGGCAACATTGCGTTCGTGATGAGCCCTCATCTCCGGGCCGTGGTTCGCTCCCGCACCGTTCGCCGACCCCGAGGACGCCATTCGCGACGTAGATTCCCAGCTCTGTCTGCCTGGGAGACGCCAATTGCGGCATGGAGTACGGCGATCGAACTTCGCCAAGACACCCATCACGGCGTGAATTCTCGCGATCGACCGTCGATGTTGCATCAATGACGGCGTAGATTGATCGGTCGACCCTTCGGATGGTGCCAATCGTGACGTGGTTTGCAGGGGTCGACCCTTTCTGCTGACGCTCGCGTCAGCACAATCCCCGCAGTCGAACCTCCATTTGGACGCTCTGCGCCTCGTGAACCCTGTCGCGAGCCCTGTGCCCGCGTCCCCTCGGCACGTCCTCGATTCACGCGATCCCCTACTCTCCCTATCTCTCCACTGAACGCCCGAGCGATCACGAGGTCGCTGCTGCTATGGTGGCCTCGTGAAGCGACACTCTTCTCCACGGCTCGCGTGGGTCGCAGCCGCTGCTGCTTCGGTCATCGCGCTGGGGGCGACCGATGCACAGGCCGTCGACCTGATCATGAACGGCGGCACGATGACGCTCGGAGGCGTACAGCGCTTCGATCGCGTCGTGCTCACCAACGGCGCGCGCATCGTCGTGCCACCCTTCAACGGGGTCGACCGGATCAACACCGGAAACCTCGAGCTCATCGCGCAAACCATCAGCATCGACGCCACCTCGTCGATCGTCGCCGACGGCGCGGGCTATCAGCCCTCGCGATGCGTCAACGGCGCCGGGCCCACGCCGACCTCGGGCGGCCGCGGCGGGTGTGGCGTGCGCGACTCCGGCGGCGGCGGGGCGCACTTCGGCGGCGGCGGACGCGGGACGAAGGACTGCACCAACGGCGCGGCGGGCTGCGTGTTTCCTCGGGACTACGAGGAGGACTGCGTGGGCGCGGTCGTGGCGGGCAACAACGCGTGCATGTCGACCGCGGATTGTCGCAACAACGACGCGCTTCCGTCGGTCGCGGGCGTCGCGTTTCGCCACTCGATCTACGACCGCGAGTTCGGCGCTTCGGGCGGTGACAAAGGCTGCCGCGACGGAGACGGCTTCGAAGCTGCGCCCGCCATCGGCGTCGGCGGCGCGGGCGGCGGACGCATCGTGCTCGTCGGTCTCACCGCGGCCAACACCGGCGCGGTCACCATCAACGGAACCGTGAGCGCCGACGGCCGTCGCGGCTGCGGCAACGGCAACGACTCGGGCGGCGGCGGCGCAGGCGGGACGATCTTCGTCGTCAGCGACGCGGTCAACGTCACTGCGACCGCGAGGCTCAGCGCCGGCGGCGGCCGCGGCGGAGACACGCAAGCCGACGCGTACTGCGCGAGCATCGGCGCGCAGCAGGGCGGGACCTGCGACGACTGCGGCGGCGGCGGCGGCGGCGGGATCATCAACATCCAGAGCCGCGCGACGGCGATCCTCGCGCAGTGCGCGGTCTTCAACGTCTCGGGCGCGCTCGGCGGCGTGTGCACGATCTGCCAGGGAGAAGCCGGCGGATCTGCGGGCGAGCTGCAGCTCAGCGAGGCGTTCGTCGGCGAGGTGTGCGACGGGTTCGACAACGACTTCGACGGGATGGTCGACGAAGGTCTCGGCACCACGTCGTGCGGCCTCGGGATGTGCGCGCGCACGATCAACCAGTGCACAGCGGGCGCTCCCACGACGTGCTCGCCCATGACGGGCATGGACGCTTCGTGCCGCGGCGCCGCGGGCGGAGCGCGCCCGCGCGTCGCGGTGATCTTGGACTCGAGCGCGTCGATGTTGCTCGACCTGCAAGGGGTGGCGACGTTTGGTGACGGCTCGTCGGACCACCCTGGGATCGACACCAACGCGGACACGCGAGCCAACGATTCTCGCTTGTTTCTCGCGAAGAACTCGCTGGCCGAGGTGATCAGCGCGTACCCCGAGATCGACTTCGCCCTCGCGCGCTACCACCAGGACCAGGGGACCAATCGCTCGTGCTCGATGGCGAGCTGGATCGAGTGCCAGGGCTTGATCGCGAGCTACGACAACCCGCGGGACAACACCGGGACGCGCGCGTGCACGCTGTCGGTCGCGGCGCGCCCAGGGGTCCCTGCGCGAATCGAGCCGGTCGCGTGCAGCGATTCGACGGCGCCGACCGAGCAGTGCATCAACTACGCGGGCACCTGCGGATCGCCGCGCAGAGGCGCGGACATCCTCGCGGGCTTCGGGATGGACACGCGCGACGTCGTGCGCTGGCTCGACGGTCGCGAGACCAACTTCAGCGCCGACTCGACCGAGGGAAACATCTGCGACCACCGCAACGGCGGCGACTGCGAGCTGCGCGGCTCGGGCGGGACGCCGCTCGCGGGGTCGTTGCAGGCGATCGAGGACTACATCGTTCCGATTCGCGCGACGGACCCGGCGACGATGTGCCGAGGCTACAGCGTGATCTTGGTGACCGACGGCGCCGAGTCGTGCGGCGGTGATCCTGTCGCCGCTGCGCGACGGCTGCACGACACGTTCGGCGTGCAGGTGTACGTGATCGCCGTCAGCGATTTGGGCCCTGAGCTGGCCAGCGTCGACGCGATCTCCAACGCGGGCTCCGGCGGGATGCGCCCTCGCGCGACGGTGGTCACGCGGCCCGATCAGCTGGTCCCCGCGCTCACCGCGGTGATCTCGGGCTCGATTCGCACCGAGCGGTGCAACGGCGTCGACGACAACTGCAACGGGCTCATCGATGAAGGCTTCGCGGGCCTCGGTGATCGCTGCGACGACGGCCGCATCGGCGTGTGCCGCGGGACTGGGACGATCCAGTGCCGACTCGACGGCGGCGGAACGGAGTGCAGGATCACCGCGCCGGGCGCGATGGCCGGCGTGGAGGTCTGCAACAGCCTCGATGACAACTGCAACGGCCGCGTGGACGAGGGGCTGAGCTGCGGCTCGACCTGCACGCCCACGGGCGCAGAGGTCTGCAACGGCCTCGACGACGACTGCAACGGCGCGATCGACGAAGCAGACCCTGCTCTCGGTACCGCGTGCGGAGCCTCGACGGGCACGTGCCGACCGGGCGTGCAGCGCTGCGTGCGCGGGCGCTTGGAGTGCGTCGGCGCGACGGGGCCACGCACGGAGACGTGCAACGGGCTCGACGACGACTGCGACGGGATGAACGACAACATGGCCGTGTGCCCCGGGACGTCTCGGTGCATCGAGGGGTCGTGCCGTCGCGTGTGCGATCCCGCGCTGGAGTTTCCCTGCCCGATCGGACAGGACTGCGTGATGCCGACGGGAGAGACGCAGGCGTACTGCGTTCCGTCTCCGTGCGCGGCGTGCACGAACGGTCAACGCTGCGTGGGCGGGCGTTGTGTGGACGCGTGCGAAGGCGTGATGTGCGCGGCGGGACAACAGTGCCGCCGCGGCGTGTGCCTCGACTGCAACTCCCTCGGTTGTGCCGCAGGACAGCTCTGCGTCAACAGCCAGTGCATCGCTGATCCGTGCGCGGGCGTCACGTGCCCCTCTGGCCAGAGCTGCTTCAGCGGAACGTGCGGAAACAACTGCGACGACCGCGTCTGCCCCGAGGGCCAGCGCTGCGACGCGACCCGCACCTGCGCGGCCAACCCCTGCGTGGGCGTCTCGTGCACGGGCTCGCAAGTGTGCGTCGACGGCGCGTGCCGCGAGCCCGCGTGCGCGCCGGGCATGCGTTGCCCCGTCGGACAGGTCTGCACCGCGCAGCGCGGCTGCGTGACGGACCCGTGCGCGACGACCCGCTGCGAAGCGGGCCGCGTGTGCCGAATCGGCGCCGACGGAAACGCGCAGTGCGCCATCAACGGCGGCGCCGAGCGCCCGCGGTACGACAGGGTGATCGTCGGCGGCGGCTACGAGCCTCGCTGCGTCGTCGGCCCCACGCCGGGCCACGCGCGCGGGCCCAACCCGTGGGTGATGACCGTGGTCTTCGCCGCGCTCGCCGCGGTGGTCGTGCGCCGGAGGTTCGAGGGATGAACGCAAGATTCATCGCGATTTCTCTGGCGATCGGGCTCTCGTCCGCCGCCTGCGGCTGGACGCCGTACTGCATCGACTGCACCGAGGGCGGCGCCACGATGGACGCCACGGTGAGCGACGGCGGCGCGGACGGCGGCAACACCGACGGTGCGCTGTCCGATCGCGGGGCGTGCGTTCCGTCGGACGCCGAAGAGCTCTGCAACGGGCTCGACGACAACTGCGACGGTCGCGTCGACGAGGGCTTCGACCTCTCGCGGGACTTGTTGAATTGTGGTGCGTGCGGGACGGTCTGCTCGCAGCCCAACGCCGAGCTCGAGTGCCGCATGGGCGCGTGCGTGCTCTCTCGCTGCCAAGAGGGCTTCTTGGACCTCAGCCCAGAGATGCCGGGCTGCGAGTACCGATGCCCTGTGTTTCCTGCGGCGGCGCGCGAAGAGTGCAACGGCATCGACGACAACTGCGACGGTCGCATCGACGAGCCCGAGAACCTCCGCGAGCCCCCGGGCGACCTCTGCCGCAACACCGCAGGCACGGTCTGCGCGGGCACGCGCCCGGTGTGCGCCGCGCGCATGGCGGGGACGACCTGGTACTGCGACTACCCGATGGGGGTCGAGTACGACCGCAACGTTCCCAACGGGATCGTCGCAGAAGAGACGCGCTGCGACGGCGCCGACGGAGACTGCGACGGAGTGCCCGACGACTCGTTCGCGATGCTCGGCCGCACGTGCAGCAACGAGCTACAGGGCGCGTGCCGCGACGAGGGAACGGTGCGCTGCGATCCCATGGACACCGCGCGGACGACCTGCGATTTGACTGGCGGAATCAACCCCGTCCCCGGCGCTCCGATGGCCGAGACGTGCAACGGCGTCGACGACAACTGCGACGGGACCGTCGACAACGCCGGCGCGATGGACCCCGCTCGCGTGCGCGAGGACATGGTCAACGTCCGCCGCGGCGCGCTCAACTTCTGGATCTACCGCTACGAAGCCTCGCGCCCCAACGCCAGCGGGACCAGCGTCGGAGACTCCACCGCGCGCTCGTGCTCGCGCGCAGGCGTGCGCCCGTGGACCAACGTCGGCTACGCCGCGGCCGCTGCAGCGTGCAGCTCGGCGGGGCTGCGCCTGTGCACGGGCGCAGAGTGGCAAGCGGCCTGCGAAGGAGCCATGAGCACTGCATACCCGTACGGCGCGAGCTACGCGGCCAACACGTGCAACGGAGGCGACCGCGACGCGGTCCCCGGCGGCATGGTCGACCACGTCGTGTCTGCGACGGGCGCGCTCGCGATGTGCCGATCGACCGACGGCGTGATGGACCTCTCGGGCAACGTGAAAGAGTGGACCAACGACGCGCGGGAGATGTCCGTTCCGCCCATTTATGTGGTGCGCGGAGGGTCGTACGAGAGCCCCGAGCGAGGGCTCACGTGCCAGACGGACCTCTCGCGCGCGACGAGCGACACGGCGCTGCCCACGCTGGGCTTTCGCTGCTGCTCGGACACGGCTCCGTAGCGCACGCGCCGGGGGGGACGCGCTCGCTGACTCTCGCGATCTCGCTGCGCACGAAGTGTGCGGCGCGCGGGCGTCTATGACCCCGTTGTCACGATGACAACGCGCCGCGTGTTGGTGCACGCTGAGCTTTCACTTCACTTCACTTCGGTTCTTGGAGGTTCAGTATGAAAATTCGTTGGTTGCTTTCGCTCTCTCTCTTCTCGCTCGCCGCGTGTCCTCCGCCCCCTGCTCCGTCGGCGGACGCGCAGCCGGACGCGCAGCCCGAAGCTGCGGTTCCGAGCGACGCTCAGTCCGACGCAGGCGGCGCGATGGACGTCGCTTCGCAGCCCGACGCGAGCAACGGCGACGCCGCGGCGATCGCGTGCTGCGTCGCGCTCACGGGCACCGCGCAGTCCGTGTGCGACCCGCTCGCGGCCCTCGGTCCCGATCGCTGCAACATGATCAACGGCGGCACCTCGTGCGCGTGGAACCCCGCCGCCGCCTGCAACGGCGACGCAGGCGCTTCGCAGCCCGACGTCGTTCGCCCCGACGCCAACGCGAGCGCGTGCTGCGTCGCGCGTCCCGGCACCGCGCAGTCCGTGTGCGATCCGCTGGCCGCGCTCGGCCCCGATCGCTGCAACATGATCAACGGCGGCGCCTCGTGCATGTGGGCTGGCGGCGCGATGTGCGGCGACGCTGGCGCGCCGGTCGACTCCGGTGTTCGCGTGGACTCGGGGGTCGCTGTGGACTCGGGCGTTCGCGTGGACTCTGGCGTCGCGGGCTGCTGCCGCGCGCGTCCGGGCATCGCGCAGGCCACGTGCGACGCGGTCGCTTCGTTCGGTCAGGACCGCTGCAACATGCTCAACGGCGGCGCCTCGTGCACGTGGCTGACGGGCGGCGAGTGCCTCACCGACGCGGGACCGCGCCCCGACGCGAGCTGCTGCACCGCGCGCGCTGGCGTTGCGCAGTCGACCTGCGACGCCGTTGCTGCTCTCGGCCGTGACCGGTGCAACATGCTCAACGCGGGCGCTTCGTGCTCGTGGACGTGCCTCTGAACAGGAAAGCTGATGATGAATCGCACCTCTCTCTTTGCGCTCGCGCTCGTCGCGGTCGCTGCGTGTTCTCCTCCGGCTCCGGCGCCCGATGCGCAGGTGCAAACCGACGCTCAGTCGCAGAGCGACGTTCAGTCGCAGAGCGACGTTCAAGCGCAGAGCGACGTTCAAGCGCAGAGCGACGTTCAAGCGCAGAGCGACGTTCAAGCGCAGAGCGATGCTGCGTCGAGCGCCGATGCTGCTGATGACGCGGACGTCGTCTCGCGTTGCTGCGTGCCGCGTCCTGGGCTGACCCAGCCCACGTGCGGAACGTTTACGCGCTTCGACCTCTGCGTCTCCTTCGCCGAAGGTCAGTGCCGCTGGGCGTGCGACGGCGGCACGCAGCCGTAGCGCGCTGCGGTTGATCCGCGGCGAACCTCGAGCGTCACGTTCTCTCCCCCGCGAAGAGCGCGCTCGATGCCTTGTTCAGCGACGGCTGCGCTTGCGGCGCGCGCCGTAGACGAGGGCGAGTCCGCCCATCGCGATGAGCGCGGTCAACGCGCGCTCGTCGCTCGCTCCACCGGCAGCGGGAACGCGGCACGCGCACGCGCCGTCACCGGAGAGCACGCCGGGCGCCGAGCTTCCTCCGTCCATCGCTCCGGCGTCGCCGCCGTCGACGCGAACGCCGGTGTCTGCCGATGCGTCACCGACGCCGCCGTCACCCGAAGGACGCGCGACGCACACGCCCACTGCGCGATCGCAGACGGGCGTGGGGGCCCTGCAGTTGCCATCGGCGCTCATGCTGGGCATCGCAGGATCGACGCGCGCTGCGCCCGCTTCGCTCGGATCGCGATCGAGCACGCAGTCGTTGTCGCTGTCGGTATCGAGGAAGTCGGGGCGATCGCCCATCCCAGCCATTCCGTCGCTGTTGGCGGGCATGGTGGGGTCGGCGCCGGCTTCGACGCTGTCGGGCACTCCATCGCCATCGCTGTCGAGGTCGAGGTAGGCGGGCGTCATGTCCGCATCGCCCGGGGTCATCGCTTCGAGCGTTCGCTCTGTGCGCGTGGGAATCCCGTCACCGTCGTCATCGCTGTCGAGGTAGTCGGGCGTGGTGTCGCCTGTGCCCATGCCCATCGGCACCATGGCGTCGCTGTTCTGCGGCATCATGGCGCCGCCCGCGCCGAGCTCGTCGCGGGTGTTGACGCCGTCGCCGTCATCGTCGGCGTCGAGCGCGTCGTGCATGCCGTCCATGTCCGTGTCGCGGGTCATGAAGCCAGGGCCTGCGCCCACTTCGCGGCCGTCCTCGACGCCGTCCATGTCGCTGTCGGGGTTCATCGGATTGGTTCCGATGCGGGTCTCGACCATGTTGGGAATGCCGTCGCCGTCTGCGTCATCGTCGCTCGTGCAGCGGCCGAGGATGGGGCTGCAGATGGGCAGCGTTGGGTCCGTGCAGTTGGCGTTGATCATCGCGCTGGGCATCGCAGCGTCGGTGCGCGCTGCCCCTGCTTCGCGCATGTCGCTGTCGGGCACGCAGTCGTTGTCGCTGTCCGTGTCGAGGAAGTCCGCGCGATCGCCCATGCCCGCCATCGCGTCGCTGTTCGCAGGCATCGCAGGGCTCGCGCCGACTTCGATGCTGTCGGCGACAGAGTCACCGTCGCTGTCCAAGTCGAGGTACGCGGGGACCATGTCTCCGTCACCCGCGCTCATGCCTTCGAGCGTGATCTCGACGGTCGTGGGGATGCTGTCTCCGTCGTCGTCGGGATCGATGTAGTCGGGCAGCGTGTTGGCGGTGCCCATTCCCATGGCGACCATGGCGTTGGTGTTGCGCGGCATCAGCGGGTCTGCGCCCGCTTCGGTCGCGTCGAGCACCGTGTCGTTGTCGCTGTCGAGGTCGAGGAAGTCGGGGCGATCTGCGCCGTCGCTGTTGCGCGGCATCGCTCCGTCCGTTCCCCGCTCGATGGCGTCGGGGATCCCGTCGCCGTCGCTGTCGCGATCGAGGTACGCGGGCACCATGTCCATGTCCGGAACGCCGCCCATCATTTCAAGATCCCGCTCGATTCGCGTGGGGATCCCATCGCCGTCGTCATCGGGATCGAGGTAGTCCGGCAGCATGTCCGCCGTCCCCTGGCCCATCGGAATCGTGCCGTCGCTGTTCTGCGGAGCCATGGCCCCACCCGCGCCGAGCTCGGCCGAGGTGTTCACGCCGTCGCCATCGTCGTCGACGTCGTTGAAGTTGGGACGCATGTCGCCGTCCGTATCGATCAGCGCAAATCCAGGGCCCGCGCCGACTTCGAGGCCGTCGCGCAGCCCGTCACCGTCGGTGTCGGGGTTCATCGGATCGGATCCGATGCGCACTTCGTCGAGGTTGGGGATCCCGTCCATGTCGCTGTCCGTGTCGCCCACGCACACGCCCGCCGTCGTGTTGCACACGGGCGTCGGAGCGGCGCAGTTGGCGTTCGCGTTCATCGCAGGAACCGCAGGATTCGTGCGCGCAGCACCGGCTTCACGCGCGTCGCGATCGGGCACGCAGTCGTTGTCGCTGTCGAGATCGAGGAAGTCCCGCGTCGGGTCCATGTCGCTGTTCGCCGGCGTCGCAGGCGTCGCGCCCGCTTCGACCAGGTCGAACACCGTGTCGCCGTCGCTATCGCGATCGAGCCAGGCGGCGAGCATGTCGCCGTCGGGATCCGGGGTCATCCCTGCGAGCGTCCGCTCGACCGAGGTCGGGATGCTGTCGCCGTCGTCATCGGCGTCGAGGTAGTCGGGCCGCGTGTCGCTCGCGCCCTGCCCAGCAGGAACGGTCGCGTCCGAGTTGCGCGGCGCGCCCGCGCCACCTGCGCCGAGCTCTGCGCTCGTGAGCAGCCCGTCTCCGTCGTCGTCGACGTCGAGGTAGTCGGGGAGCATGTCCGTCGTGACGCCCGCGGCCGCAGCGCCGTCGGTGTTTTGCGCCATGAACTGCCCGCCCGCGCCCACTTCGGTGCGCGTGGGCACGCCGTCGTTGTCGTCGTCCGCGTCGAGCGCGTCGATGCGCATGTCCATGTCGCTGTCGACCGGCGCGCGTCGCGGCGCGACGTTGCTCGCGTCCATGTCGTTGGTGTCCATCGCCGCGAGCAGACCGTCGCGATCGACGTCAGTGCTGCCGTCGATGCGACCGTCTCGGTTGGCGTCGAGGTCGGTCGAGGCGTTCTCGGTGATGTCGAAGACGCTGTCGTTATCCGAGTCCAAATCCAGGTGATTCGGGATTCCGTCGCCGTCGAGATCGACGCGGTCGTCCACGCCGTTCATGTCGGCGTCGACGAAGCCGGCGAAGCTCGTGTCGCGGAAGTCAGGGATCCCGTCGCCGTCGCTGTCGCGAGACGCGTCGCGCCCGCCGCCCTCCACGGTGTCCACCACGCCGTCGTTGTCGTCGTCGACGTCGGCAGCGTCTTGCACGCCGTCACCGTCGGTGTCGAAGCCACACACGCTGGGCCCGAAGTGCACGTTGTCTAGCCAGTTTCCGCCGCACGCGTTGTTGGCGAGCGTGCGAAAGCGGACGCGCGTGGTGGCGTCGGCGGCGGTAAACACAAACGTCCCAGGGATCAGCCGCGTGCCGGCCGCGAGCAGCGAGGCGTGCGCGACGAAGGTCTCCGATCGGATGACCGTGGTGCCGTCGGCGCGCACCGCTTCGACGGCGAAGCGGAGGTTGTCCGACGTGTTCGCGCCGAAGTCGAAGTTGAGCGTGTAGCGCTGGCCCGCGACCGTGCGAACGTCCTGGTGAATCGTGCCCGGCGCGCATCCAGTGAGGTCGATCGACCGCGCTCCCGACGTGCGCGGAAACGCGCTGTGATCGATGTTGCCTGCGGTGATGGTCCAGCCTGGGAGCTGTGCGCCGGTGAGGTTCGCGCCGCCTGCGCCCACTTCGAAGTCGCCGTTCGTGATCTCGACGGGCGGCGCGCAGACCGCCGTCGTCTCGCGGGTGCACGTCGCGCTGCAGCCGTCTCCCGCGGCGGTGTTGCCGTCGTCGCACTGCTCGGTGGCCGGCGCGATCACGCCGTCACCGCAGCCCGAGGTGCGAAAGGACTGACGGATCCAGACCGGGTTGGTGTTGGGCGGGATGCAACCAGCGGTGTTCCACACGGGGTCGGCGAATGCTGCGGTGGCCCAGGCGAGGTTCCACGGCGCGGGGCCGCCGCAGCTGACGACAGGGCTCCACGCGGCGTCGTTGAACGACGGCTGCTCCCAGCCCATCCCAGGGTTGGTGCTGGTCGCGACGCTGCGAAATGACGTGGACGTTCCCAGCACTTGCGAGCGGTCGTTGTTGTAGAGGACCCAGACGCACATCGAGATCGACGAGAACAAGTCGTTCGCGCGGATCGCGATGGTGTGCGGGCCGGGGCGCAGCGTGAGGTTGTACTCGTCGAACGAGGGCCAGCTCCCTGCGTTGGGCCCGAGCGTGACGAACGTCCCGTCGATCGCGAGCTGCGTGTACGCGTCGTCACAGGTGATCCGCAGGATCTCTGCATCCGCGCGCTGCGAGTACGCGAGTGGCGCGAGCAGCCCTGCGCTCAAGACCGCAAAAAAGGCTCTTGGTGTTCTTCGTCTCATGGCTAATCGAAGCCATAGGAACACCAACGCCCGACGCCGCACAACTCGGCCGCGGCTTTTTCGCGGTCGTACGTCAGTTGCTCGCGGCGACGAACCAGCGGCACCGCCCTCGAACGCAGCCGCACGCCGCGGCGTCGAGCGCGCTCACGCCCTCGCACGTGCTCGCGAAGCTGTTGCTGCCGATCGCGACGCAGTGCTGCCCGCAGCCGCCGAGCACGCAGTCTCCGTCGCTGCGGCACCGCCCGCTCTCGTAGCGACGAAGGTCCATGCCTGCGTTGACCGCCGTCGAGATCGCAGTGCGGCCCGCGCCAGGGCGGATGCCGAGCGCTTCGGGGCAGAAGTTGCCGCTCACGATCGGGCTGCAATCAGGGTCGTTGGCTGCGCAGCGCGCGCTCATCGGCGGGTGGTACTCGAAGGACAACCGCAGGCCGTGCGCGCCTGCACGAGCGATCTCGACGAAGCGCTGCGCGATCACGTCGGGCCGAGGACTGTCGTCGCGAAGACCCAATCGAACGCAGACCGTCCCTTGCGGAAGCGACTCTCCTTCGGCCGTCGCGCACAGCCCAATGCCGCCGACCTCCATGGTTCGTTCGGCGCTGAGCGCGAGCCGAATCGCGTCGGTGCGCGCCACGAGCGCGTCGTGCGGTTCGGGCCCGACCGGCTCTGGTGGAGGAGGCGCGACGGGCGCGACGCTCGGAGCTCCGCCCGCGTCAGGATCGACGACCGCGACGGGCTCGCTCACCTGCGGCGGTGGTGGCGGCGAAAATTCCAGACGAAACGAGTTCGCTCGGCACGGCACGACGGTGAAGCCCAACGCGGTGATCCGCGATCGCTCTTCGTCGCTGAGCGCCGCAAACGTCGCGGCGGCGGGCGGACGTTGGGCGGCCTCGCAGCCGTTGGCAAGGCCCTCGCAAACACTCGGCGGGATCGTGGCCGCTTCGACCTCTCTCGCCGCGGCGTTGCCGTCGCGGCTCGCCTGACACACCACTCCGCCGCGAAAATACGCGGCGACTGGCGCTTGCGCAGGACACGCGATCCCCGCGGACCGCGCGCCTCGGCACGCGATCACCAGGTAGTCGCGACCGTCGACGCGGACGGTGTTTCCTGGGTCCGCGCTCGGGCGCGATTGTGTGGTTGTGCACGCTGACGCGAGCACAGCGGCGGCCATGGCGGCGAATCGGAGGTAGCGCATCACGAATCGCCGCCGATCCTAACCGAGCGCTGTTGCGTCGTTGCTCGTGATTCGACAAGAATGTCGAGTTGATGACGACTGCACCTCCAGCGGGGGAGGACGCGAGAATCCTTCGCGACGCGATCGAGCAAGCGAGCCAGGGGCTCTTCGAGCGTCGTTCGCTCATCGAAGCGATTCTTCTCGCGGCGCTCGCGCGCGAGCACGTGTTGGTCGTCGGGCCGCCCGGCACCGGTCGCGGCGTGGCGGCGCGTCGCGTCGCGCGGCTGCTCGGCGGGCGGTTCTTCGAGTACCTCCTCGGCCGCAGCGCAGATCCGATCGAGCTGTTTGGCCCCGTCGAGCGCAAGAGCGGCGTGGTGCTCTCTCCCTACGACGACCGCACGGGGATGCTCTCGGACGCCGAGGTGGCCTTCCTCGAAGAGGTCTTCGAGGTGCAGACCACGATGATCAACCACTTGCAGTGGTTTCTCACGGATCGCGTGTTTCGCCGCGGCTCGGCCGAGGTTCCGTGCGCGCTGCGCGTGTGTGTCGCGGCTACGACGACGCTCGAAGACACCCCTGCGCTGCGCGCGTACGACGAGCGATTTCTCGTGCGAACCTTCGTCTCGCCGCTCTCGGACGAGCGGCTCGAGTCGCTGCTCAGCGAGGGCTGGGCTCGCAAGGACAGCACCGAGCGCGCCGTCGTCGGGCTGCCGCGCTTCGATCGCCTGATCGACGCCGTCGACGCCGTCGAGTGGCCCGCTGAAGTGCGCCGCGCGCTGGCGGACCTGCTGCGTCGCATCCGCGCCGAGGGCGTCGAGATCGCGGACTCGCGCGTGATTCGCGCGCAGAAGCTCGTCGCCGCCAAGGCCGTGCTCGAGGGCCGCGCGGTCGTGTCGACCGAGCACTTGAGCGCGGTGATCCTCGCGATTCGTACGAGCGAGGGGCAGCGCGTCGCGTCCAAGTTGGCCGAGCGTCCCGTGACCGAGACGCTCCGTCCTCCCACTGCGTCGCGCCCCGCGATCGAAGCGCCGCCCATGCACAAGACCACGGAGCGCGACCTCGCGTCGCTGGTCAGCGTGCGTCGTCGCGAGCTCGTGCAGACCGAGAGCTACTCGGCCCAACAGATGCGAGAGATGCTCGCGGCGCCGACGAAGCAAGACGAGGACAGCGGCGCGCGCGACGCGCTGCCCAAAGACGCCGAGCCGAAGGCTGCGTCGAGGCCGAGCTTGCCGCCGCCGAGCCGACGCACGAGCCTCGCGCCGCCCTCGAGCGCGGGACACGCCGCGGTGCCGGGGAGCTACAAGCGCACGAGCATTCCGCCGGTCGTGAAGAAGCGGCGTGCGGCCGCGCCCGCGTCGAGCCCTGAGACCCGCGCGTACGCGGCGCTCGCGCAGCCCAGCGCTCCGCGCGACGATCGCGCCGAAGAAGCGGCGCTTCGCAAGGGGACTTCGCTCTCGCGGGAGACGGCCGAAGTTCGTCCGCAGCGCGAGCCGCTTCGACTCGGCGCCGTCGCGGACAGCGCTCGGCAAGCGCTCAAGAGCACCATGCCCGAGCACGGCGCAGAGCTCGAAGAGTGGCGCGCCAACATCGAGTCGATCCTCGGCAACATCGACAAGCTCGCGCTGCAGGGCATCGCGTCGGACAGCGTTCGAATGCTGCGCGGGCTGCTCGTGGACGCGCTCGACGCGTCCTTCGCGAGGACGGGGACCAACCGTGCTCGCTCGCGCATCGGCTGACGCATCGGAGCGCGGCGGCAAGATTTTTAGACCGCGCGACGGGGGCTCTGCGTCTGGTGCTCGCAGAGGTCCCCATGAGAGCGCAGCGGTGGTTGAGTGCCGCCCTCGCGTTGACGGTCGCCCATTGCGCGCGACCGGCCAGCGAGGTGCAAGTAGCGACGGTCGTCACGCAGGCCGCGGGTTCTGAGCAGATCGCCCCTGCGCAGACCCTGCGAGCGCAGGTCAACGTGAGCGTGCAGGGTTGGTTCGGCGGCGCCGCGGGCGTCAACGCGGTCGCCGTCGGAGGCGCGACCGAGACACACTTGGGCTTCTGGATCGACGTGCCTCAAGGGCAGCAGGTGGCGCGCGCGCCGCTGGATCTGGCGCTGGTGATCGACTGCTCGGGCTCGATGGCGTCCGAGAGCCGGCTCGATCACGCGAAGATGGCCGCGACGAGCTTGCTCGAGACGCTGCGCGAGGGAGACATCGTGTCGATCTACGCGTTCAGCGATGCTGTGTACGAGTACGCGCCGCCGACGGCGATCTCGCAGCAATCTCGGGGCGGATTGATGCAGGCGATCTCGCGCATGCAGACCATGGGCGGAACCAACCTTTACGCGGGCCTCCAGGCCGGCGAAGCCCGCGCGATGGGCGCTCCCCCGACGCACGCGGTTCGGCGCGTGATCGTGATCTCCGACGGGATGGCCAACGTCGGGCCGAGCTCGCCCGAAGAGCTCGGGGCGCTCGCTGCGCAAGGCACTGACCACAACGTGCAAGTGAGCGCGATCGGCGTGGGGCTTCAGTACGACGAGCGCACGTTGGGCGCGCTCGCGATGCGCTCGTCCGGCAGGCTCTATCACTTGGAGCAGCCCTCGCAGATGGCGCAGATCCTTCAGACCGAGTTCGATCGGCTCTCGCACACGAGCGCGACAGACGCGTACGTCGAGCTCACGCCCGCGCCGGGGCAAGAGCTCATCGGCGTCGAGAGCGCGCAGTTTCAGCGGCAGAGCGACGGAAAGCTCCGAGTCCCCCTCGGCGCCCTCTTCTCTGGGCAGCACCGCGAGCTGCTCGTGCGCACCCGCGTGAGCGCGCAGCGCGAGGGCGCGATGCCCGTCGCGACCGCGCGGCTGGTGTACCGAGACGTCAACGGAGCGCGCGCCGAGCGCACGCAGCAAGTTGCGCTCACCGTCAACGCGACGACGAATCGGGCCGCCGCCCAGGCGGCTGGGGCGCAGGACGCGCGGGTCGCCGCGATGATCGCCTCCAACGACGCAGCGCAGTCCCAGCTTCGCGCGGTGCAGCTGCTCAACCAGGGGCAGGCCGCGCAAGCCGCGCAGGAGTTCGAGCGCGTCGAAGCGCAGCTGCGCCAGGTGCAAGCGGTCGCATCCAGCGCGCCATCGAGCGTGCGAGACAACATCTCGCGGCAGGTGGAGGGTGTGCGGCGCTCGCGTGCGCGCGCGGAAGACGCCGTTCGCCGACCCTCGGCAGGCCGCGCTGCGGCGCTCGGGGCCAACGCGGACGCGTTCAACTCCCTAGGGTATTGAGCGAATTCGCACTACCCTGGCGGGCATCCGATGGGTGTCGCGAGGAGAATTATTCCGTGCCTGGACGTGCGCGACGGGCGCGTGGTGAAGGGCGTCCGCTTCGAGAATTTGCGCGACGCAGGGGACCCGGTCGAGTGCGCCAGGGCCTACGACGAGGGGGGCGCCGACGAGCTGTGCTTGCTCGACATCTCGGCCTCTCACGAGGGCCGCAAGACCATGCTCGACGTCGTGCGCAAGACCGCGGACGCGCTCTTCGTCCCGCTCACCGTCGGCGGCGGCGTCAAGAGCCGAGCGGACGTGGACGAGCTGCTTCGCGCAGGGGCTGACAAAGTGTCAGTTAACAGCGCTGCCGTGCAGAATCCCACGCTGATCGACGAGGTCGCCCGCGCGTACGGCACGCAAGTGCTCGTGCTGGCCATCGACGCGCGGCGCCGCGCGGACGGAGGGTGGGAGGTCTTCACCCACGGCGGACGCAAGGGCACCGGGGTCGATGTCGTCGCGTGGGCGCGAGAGGGCGCGGGCAGGGGAGCGGGAGAGATCCTGCTCACCAGCATGGACCGGGACGGGACGGGCGAAGGCTACGATCTGGCGTTGCTTCGGGCGGTGACGGGCGCCGTGGCGGTGCCGGTGATCGCGTCGGGAGGAGTCGGGACGCTCGATCACCTGGTCGAGGGGCTCGTCCCCGCGGCGCGGGGAGGCGGCGGCGCGGACGCGGCGCTCGCGGCGAGCATCTTTCACGACGGGCGATTCACCATCGCGCAGGCCCGCGCACACCTCGCGACGGCGGGATTGAGCACGCGAGCGTAGCGGTCACGGTCGTCGGTGCCCCACTTGCGTTGATCGATAGGGTAGAACTGCGGCCCTCCGATGGGTTCGGTCTCTCTCGACGCTCTGGCCACAGGGCTCCGTCGCCGCGGAACTCCGCTCGCTTCTGAGAGCGCATTGTTTCTCGCGCTCGAGTGCGCCGAGGCCGTCGCCGCCGTCCCTCGCTCGCTCTCGGCCGCGGTGGTGACCATCGACGCCGAGGGCAGGGTGGACGTCACGCAGTGCGACACGAGCAGCGAGACGCTCGCGGTTCGAACGCTCGGGCAGATCGTGAGCGCGCTGTGCGAGCCGCTGCCCGCGACGGTGCGCGAGTTCGTTCGCCGCACCGAAGACGGTTCGATCTTGAAGGTCTCGTCGGCGACGAGCGAGCTCGAGGCGCTGCTCGTCCCGCTCAACCGCGGCGCGGCGCGGCGCGTGGTGGCGCGGCTCGTTCGCGAGGTCGCCAAGGATCCCCCCAGCGATCGGGTGAGCGCGCCCGCGCCGATGCCGACCGTCGCGCAGAGCGACGCTCCGTCGGCGCTCGCCTCGAGCGTCGACACCGAGCCCGACGGCGCGCCCATCGCGTCCCATCAGGCCACGGCCACGGTCGCCGACATGACTCCGCTTCCGTCGAAGCTGCCGCCGCCGCCGCGGCTCGGCTCGCTGGCGTCGCTTCCGATCGGGCCGTCGCACGGCGACGAGGGCGAGCTTCATGGGCACGGCGGCGAGGAGCCCGCCCACGACGGAGCCGACCGCACGGTGCTCGACGGTGACGCCGCGGACCGCACGCACAACGACGGCGAAGAGTCGCTCGAGCCGCGGCGGGCCAAGGCGATCGAGGGCCGAAAGCCGCTGCTCTTCGTGGGCGCGTTCTTCTTGCTCGCGGTGCTCTTCTTCGTGTGGCGCGTCTCTCAGCGTTGAGGGCACAGAGGCACGTGATGCTCAAGCACAAGCGAAAGGCGTGGGTCCTGCTCTCGGGCGCAGGCCTGCACGACGGAACCGAGCTGCACGAGGCCGCCCTCGTCGAGCTCTCGCTCGCGCGCCTCGGCGTCGCTGTGGGCTTCTGCGCGCCGGACATCGCGCAAGCGCACGTCGTCGATCATCAGCGCGGCGACGTCAGCACGATCGAGACGCGCAGCGTGCTCGTCGAGAGCGCGCGCATCGCGCGAGGGCCCGTCGAGTCGCTCGCCAAGCTCGACCTCGCCACGGTCGAAGCGCTGGTGATCCCCGGCGGCTTCGGCGCGGTCAAATCGCTGTGCGACTACGCGTTTCGCGCGCGCGGCGCGAAGGTCGAGCGCTCTGTCGCTGCGCTGATCGACGCGGTTCGCGCGCGAAGGGCGCCGATCGCGTCGATGTGCATGGGCAACGTACTCGTCGCTCGCGCGCTCGGCGCGCAGCGCGTAAAGGTCGCGCTCGGGTGGGACGCGATGCTCGACGCAGACTGCGCTTCGTGGGGCGCGACCGTCGTGCGCTGCGAGGCCAAGGCGGCGGTGATCGATCGCGACCTGCGCGTCGCGAGCACGCCGGCGTCCTCGGCTTCGAGCGACATCGCCGTGGTGAGCGACGGAATCGACCGCGCGATCCGCGCCGCGCTCGAGCTCTGACCGCCCCGCGCGTGCCCTTCAGCGTGGCTGCGAGCACGCCTCATCGAACGGGCGATACGCGCTCGCGCCCATGATCGCGCGCAGCGCGCGGGTCACCTCCACATCCCTCGCCTCTCTGCACGGAACGCCGCTCACCAACGCCACCGCCTCCCGCGCTCGCGCCTGCGAGACGAGCCCTCGCGCCACGGCGACGCGCGCGTGCGGATCTCTTGGCGTGTGCGCCGCCCGCTCTGCGAGGCGCGCTGCCTCGACCTGATAGCCTGCGTCGGCCATGCGCACGATCACGCGATCGAGGTCCGCTGCGTCTCCGGACGCGAGCGCTTCGGCGGCGTCCCGGTAGATGATCTGCGGGCCTGGCGCGGCGGTGGGTACACGTCTGGCGCGCAGCGCTTCGGCGCGTCGTCGCGACCAGCTGCGCCTCGGGTCGATGCGCACCGCGCTCGAAGCGAGCTCGAACGCGCGGGGCCAGTCTCGGCCGCGCTCGGCGTCGACCGCCGCGTCGGCGAGGCGCTCGGCCACTTCGCCGCAGAGCGACTGCGTCGCGCGATCGAAGGGCGCGAGGGCCCGCGCGGACTGCGCGATCGACGCCGCGACGGACAGCGCTCCGCCGTCCGCTGCAGCGCGCGCGCGCTCTGCCATCGCTCGGGTGAAGCGCGAGAGGGAGTCGCGCGCCCGCTGATCGAGCGGGTCCGCCGCGATCCGCAGCGAGAGAGCGCGCGCGTAGGTCCATCCCTGATCGAAGCGATCTTCAGCGATCATCCGCGCGATGTCTTGCTCAGCTCGCTCGTCGTCGCTCGACGCGCGGGCGACGATGAGCGAGCCGAGCGCGACCGACGCGCCGTCTTCTCGGGTCCATCGAAGCGCGTATCGTCCCTCGCGCGGAGCGCGCACGGCGACGCGCACCCGCGGGCGCTCACCGGGCAGCAGTCGCTCGCCGTCGATCAGGCCGCCGAACGCGATGATCTCTGCGCTCGCGACGACGGCGGCGCGATCGTCGATCACGGTCACCGACGTCCTCGTCGCGGAGAGTCGCGAGAGCGAGAGCTCGACGAGCAGCGTCGCGCCGGGCGCGATGCGCGCGTGCGACAGCGTGACGCCGTCTGGGGCGCCGTCGATCGCCGCGCGGATGCGGCGCGCGCACACGGCGTACGGCGAGGCGACGAGCCCGCGATGAACGAACGCGTTCGACGAGCCGATTCGCAGATAGAGCGCGTCCATGATCGGCCGCGCCGCAGCGCACGAGTCGCGGGCGTGGATGAGCTCGGGCAGCTCGTGACCGACGTCGCCGAGCGCGGACAGAGAGGCTTCGTGCAGCTCGGACTCGACGAAGCGCCCGTCGTACGGCCGAGGCTCGTCGCCGCAGGCGAACAGCGTCGGGCGACCGTCGATCGCGAGGGCGCGGGTGACCGTGGGCGAGAGCGTAGGAGGGCTCTGTGTGATCGTCGTCGCGCCGGTGGCGATCGAGCGCGACGCGCTCCACGCGATCGAGAACGCCGCGATGGTCGAGACGGCCGCGCGCACGAGCGGGCGCGAGGCCCGAGGCGCGAGCCACGACGCTGCGATCGCGGCCGATCGCGCGCCTTCGCCGATGACGAGCGAGAGCAGCAGCGCCGCCGTGGCGAGCGCCCTGTGATCGGGCGCCGCGCGGCCGAAGGCGGGCGTCGAGAGCATGGCGAGCGCGGCGCTGGCGACGATGGCGATCCGCGCTGCATGGGGGCTCGGTCCGAAGAGCGCGGCGACGGCGAGCCACGCGAGCGTCGAGAGCTTGTGCTCAGCGAGCCACCGAGAGCTGTGCTCGAGTGCCTCTGCGCGGCCGACGAAGACCGCGCTGCGCACGCTGTAGTGTTCGACGCCGTACGCAGCGGGAAGCACAGCGGCGAAGTACGCGAGACGAAAGAGGGTGAACCCGAAGAGCCCGGTGGCGAGCGTGATCACCCAGAGCACGTCTTGGCGGCGCGGTCGCTTGGGCGCGAGGTTTCTCAGGAGTTTTGCAGCGCCGATCGCGAATGCGAAGAGCGCTGCGTCGGGCCTCGCGACGAAGGCCAGCACCAGCCACAGCGCGGACCAGGGGTACGCTTCGGCGTCGCGCTCTTCTCGCGCGAGGGCGAGCAGCGCGGCGGCGGTGAGCGCAGCGAGCAGCCCGTGCTCAGCGCCCGACGCCGCAGCGATCGCGTAGTTGGCCATCGACCCGCACACGAGCGGCGCGAGCAGGTCGAGCCACCGCGGCGCCCGCCCGCGCATCTGCGACGGAACGAACGCCACGAGCACGATCGCCATCGTCGCGAGCGCCGCGCCGAGCGTGCGCGCAAAGGAGAGCGGCGACAGCCCGAGCGCCGACGCGGGCGCGATCGCGACGGTCCACAACAAGCTGGGCGCGCGCTCGACGCGCTCTGCGCCGACGTTGAGCACGAGGCCATGGCCGTCGGCGAGGTTTTGCGCGTACGCGACGGTGACGGCGACGTCCGGCGTGATCGCTCCCCAACGGCGGCTCGCGTGCGCGACGAAGAGCGCGGCGATCGCGACCAGCGCGATGAGCCAGGGCGCTTGCGCCCGCCGTTGCAGAGGGACCGTCATCGATCGATCGAGCGCGGCGGGCGCAGAGGCGCGCGGGCCGGACGGTGCGTTGTACCGCAAATCATCGCGCGACGATCCGTTGGACGAACCAATACAGCCCGAGCGCGACGAGCGCGGCGCTGATCGGCGCGAGCACGCGGCGGTCGTAGGCGCGCGGGCGACCGGCGAGCCAGCTCGCGACCGCGCCGAGCAGCGGAAACACCAGCCCCGCGACGCACAGCTGCCCGAGCTCGACGCCGACGTTGAACGCCGCGAGCGCGCGCACCATGGCGCGGCGCGGGAGGCCGAGCTCGCCGAGCGCCCCTGCGAAGCCGAGCCCGTGCACGAGGCCGAAGCCAAATCCCAGCGCCGCCCTCAGCGCGGCCTTGGGCGCTCGCGACGCGCGCTCGCGCAGCGCGCCGACGAGGTCCACCGCTGCGACCAGGGCGATGGACAGCGCGATCGTGCTCTCGACGTAGCGGACCGCCGGGCGCACGAGGCCGAGCGCGGCGAGGGCGAGCGTGATCGAGTGCGCGAGCGTAAATGACGTGACCACCGCCAGCGCCGGTCGCAGCCCCGCGCGCGTGCCGTTGGACGCGAGCGCCAAGAGCAGCGCGAGCAAGAACGCGAGGTGGTCGTAGCCCGTCGCGATGTGCTCGACGCCGAGCGCGACATATTGCCGCAGGACCGCGGTCGTGGACGGGCTGCCGTGCACGCGCATCGCCCGGTCGTACACGGCGAAGACCTTCTCGTGCGTCGCGCCGAAGGCGCGGACCTTCGCGAACGCGCGGTGGTTGTCGTCGATGTCGAAGAAGAGATCGTCGCGGATCGCGAGCTCGTCGATCACGCGCGGGCAGCGCACACGAAATCGAAGCACCAGACGAAATGCAGGCGATTCGAGCGGCTGAGCCGACGCTTGTCCGACAGACTCGAGCGGGCACGGGCGGCCGTCTTGCGCGATTTGCAGCCGGGCGGCGACGTAGCGGGCCGCGCGCTCCGAGCGTTCGAGCGCGGCTTGCTGCGTCGGCCGCTCGAGCGGCGATCGGCCGATCGGCGCGCCGAGGTCGTCGCCGTGGATCTTTGCCTCGACGTCGACCGCCCGCCCGTCCACTGCAAGGTCGAGAAAGGCCACCGAAGTGTCGTGCGCAAACGCCGACGAAGACGCGCAAATGCTGCTTGTCGCGAACGCGACCGCAGCGACGATGACACGAACGAAATCCACGGACGGCACCAGAGCGTACAGCGCTTCAACGGGCAACGAGAGCAGTGGCGTGGGCGCGATCGGTCGTGACACACTGTCTTTCGCCCGACGAACGCACCGCGATGGACCCCACGGATGACCCGACGCTCGATCTGGCCCTGAGCACGACGCCGCAGCGCGTGCTCGACGCCGTCGTTGCGAACGATGTGGTCACCGCTGAAGTGGCGGCCAAGCGCGAGGCGCTGGCTGAGTTCGGCCTCGCGACGAGCCCGATCGTGCAGCCGTCGAGCGCGCTTCGCGAGCGCTTGCTCGCCGCCATCGACGCGCGACCCGTGCAGCCACGACGAGCGGTCGTCGTGGTCGACATGATCGAGGACTATCTGACGCCGGGGCGCGCGCTGTTCGTTCCGCGCGCGAGAGAGATCGTGACGGCGGTGGCCGAGCGGCTCGAGCACGCGCGGCGCGACGGCGAGCCAGTGGTGTTCATCCAGGATTTTCACGAGCACGGTGACACTGACCTCGAGCACTGGCCGCTGCACGCGTCCGAGGGCACCGATGGATTTCGCATCGTGTCCGAGCTCGGTCCCAAAGATGGCGACGTGATCGTTCGGCACCGCACGTACTCGGGCTTCTTCGAGACGGACCTGCACGAGCAGCTGCAGCGGCTCGGCGTCGGCGCGCTCGAAATGACGGGGTGCTTGACCGAGCTGCAAATCTTCACGACCGCCGCGGACGCGCTCATGCGCGGCTACCGCGTCGAAGTGCCCGAGCGCCTTCACGCGGGGAGCTCCGAAGACGCCGAACGCGCCGCGCTCAAGACCCTCTCGGTGATGCGCCCGACGCCCCCGCGCGTGGCTGCTGCTCGCTGAGCGTCGATCGTTGTACGGTCCGACGCATGCGCATCGGACGACGCTTGCAGGGCCTCGCGATCTCGGACATCCGCTCGATGACCCGCGCGTGCGACGCGGTCGGCGGAATCAACCTCGGCCAGGGCGTCTGCGACCTGCCCACGCCTCCTCCGGTCGCCCTCGGCGCAAAGCGCGCCATCGACGAAGGGAGGGCGATCTACACGGCTCCCGAAGGAATCGCGCCGCTGCGCGAGGCGATCGCGGCAAAGCTCGAGCGACGCTACGGCCTGCGCTACGACCCGCGGGACGAAGTGCTCGTGACCGCCGGCGCCACCGGCGGGTTCGCCGCGGCGTGCATGGCCCTGCTCGAGCCCGGCGACGAGGTCATCTTGTTCGAGCCCTACTACGGCTATCACTACAACACGCTCGTCGCGCTGGGGCTGCGGCCGGTGCTCGTCCCGATGCTCCCGCCCGATTGGGCCTTCGACGCGGCTGCGTTCGACCGCGCCGTCACCAGCAAGACCCGCGCGGTGGTCCTGTGCACCCCGTCGAACCCGAGCGGAAAGGTCTGGTCCCGCGCCGAGCTCGCCCTGCTCGCCGAGCGGCTCGAAGCCCATGATTTGTGGGCGATCACCGACGAGATCTACGAGCACTTCGTCTACGACGACGCGGTGCACGTCCCGCTGGCGTCCACGGGCGTCGCGCGCGAGCGCTGCGTGCTGCTCGGAGGCTTCAGCAAGACGTTCAGCGTGACGGGCTGGCGACTCGGGTACCTCTGCGCTCCGCCCGAGGCCGCCCGCGCGATCAACGTGTGCAACGACCTGCTGTACGTCTGCGCGCCCACGCCCTTGCAGTGGGCCGCGGTCGAGGGGCTCGCGATGCCCGAGGACTACTACGTCGAGCTTCAGCAGAGCTACGCGCGAAAGCGCAGGGTGCTCTGCGACGCCCTGCGCGCCGCCGGCCTCGAGCCGTACGAGCCGCAAGGGGCGTACTACGTGCTCGCCGACGTGCGGTCGTTGAAGAAGGCCACGGCGAAAGAGGCGTCGATGGCGATCCTCGAGCGCTGCGGCGTGGCGAGCGTCCCGGGCACTTCGTTCTTCGTCGACCCCGTGGGCGAGACCCTCGCGAGGTTCTGCTTCGCAAAAGAAGACAGCGTGCTCGAAGAGGCGGCGCGCAGGCTGCGGACGCTGTGAACGCGCTGTAGAAAATTTGCCGAGCGATCGAGAGCGGGCCACAAGCGGTACCGATGTTCAGGCTCGCGCGATGGGCAGGCTCGGCGTTCGTCACGCTGATCGCGGCGTATGTGTTCTTCTTCGTTCCGATCGGACGGAGGACGCTGTTCGACCACACGAGGCGGATCGCGACGACCCCAGAGGCCCGTGAATTTGGCGACGAAATGCGCGTCGCGGGCTCGCGCGTCGCCGAGCGCACCCGCGACGAGTTCGAGGGCGTCATCCGTCACGGCGTGCTGCCTCCCGACGCTGGCCTGCGCGAGAGAGCGAGAGAAGAGCCCGCCTCGCCGCCGCCGCCGCACCTGCACGGAGCGACGCGCGAGTCCGACGGCGTCCCCATCACCGTGAGCTTCTCCGACGGTGGCGTGAGCGTCACCGCGCGCCCCTCTGTGCGAACGCTGCTTCGCGCGGCGCGCGGGCGCTGATCCCGTGGTATCTCCGACAGCGCTCCACATGACTTCTGACACCAAGTTTGCTGACACCAAGGCTCCTGTGTTCGTGCACCCGAGCTCGTACGTCGACGAAGGCGCGACGATCGGCGAGGGCACGAAGGTCTGGCACTTCTGTCACGTGAGCGCCGGCGCCAAGGTCGGCCGCCGCTGCTCGCTCGGGCAAAACTGCTTCGTCGGAAACAAAGTCGTCATCGGCGACAACGTCCGCATCCAGAACAACGTGAGCGTCTACGACAGCGTCACGCTCGAAGACGATGTGTTCGTCGGACCCTCCGCGGTGTTCACCAACGTGAACAACCCGCGCAGCGCGTTTCCGCGCAAGGACGAGTACCGCGAGACCGTCGTGAAGAAGGGCGCTTCGATCGGCGCCAACGCCACCATCGTCTGCGGCCACTCCGTGGGCGAAGGCGCCTTCGTCGCCGCGGGCGCCGTCGTCACCAAGGACGTCCTCGCGTTCGCGCTGGTCGCGGGCGTGCCCGCCAAGCGCGTCGGGTGGATGTGCCGCTGCGGCGAGAAGCTCAGCGAAGCGCTCGATTGCGCGGTCTGCGCGCGCCGCTTCGAGAAGACCGACGCGGGCCTCCGCGAGATCGAGGGCTGAGCCGTGCGACCTCGCGGCGTACTCACCGTGGCGTGCATCGCAACGCTCGCGCTCGCGGGCTGCCCAGGCTCGAGCGCGACCGGCAGCGGCGCAGGCAGCGGCCGCGTCGGCGCGGTCGCGACGGGCCCTGGCTACCGAGCGAGCGCGTCTGCGGATTTCACTCCGCCCGCGGCGCTGGCTGCGTATTTCGCGAGCGCCGTCGAGGGAGGTTCGCGCGCGCAGCTTCAACTCATTGCAGATCGAGGGCTGTCGGACACCGCGGCGCTCGTCGCGCAGCGCGTCGCCTCGCAGCCGCAGCACCTCGCGCCGAGCGCGCGCGCCGTGCAGAGCCTCGCGTGGAGCGCTGGCGTCCTCGATCCGCAGCCCGCCCTCTCGCTCGTCACGGCCAACGCCGATGTGCCCGCGAGCGCCGTGGCCGAAGCGATCGCGCGCGACGCCGCAGGGCAGGGCTACAACCGTGTGGGCGTCGGCTCGGTCACCGCGAGCGACGGCACGCGCGTGGTCGCGGTGGTGCTCTCGCAGCGAAGGGTCTCGTTTGCAGGCGACGTCCCGCGGCGCGCAGCGACAGGGGCGCGCGTGCAGTTGCGCGGGCAATTGAGCGCTGGATACACCGTTCCCGAGATCGCGATCACGGACCCATCAGGCCGCGGCGAGCGCTTCGGCCTCGGCGAAGGACCGGAGTTCGTCGCGCAGTTTCCGACGCGCTCGCGCGGCGCGTGGCAAGTCGAGTTGCTCGCGACGGGCCCTGGCGGAACGACGGTCATCGCGAACTTTCCGGTGTACGTCGACGTCGATCCGCCGAGCGCGATCGACGAGAACGCGCAGCGCGCCAACGAGACGCCCGCGCAGGTCGCGGATCGATTGCTCGCGCGCATCAACGAGGCGCGCCGCGCGCGCTCGAGGACGCCGGTGCAGCTCATGCCCGCGCTCTCGGTCGCGGCCGCCGCGCACAGCGAAGACATGGCGCGCAATCGCTACTTCGCGCACAACGACCAGGCCGGCCACACGCCAGGCGACCGCGTCGCCTCCGCGGGGATCCGCAGCGGAATCGTGCTCGAGAACATCGGCCGCGGCTCGAGCTCCGACGAGCTGCACCACGGCCTCATGGGCTCTCCGGGCCACCGCGCCAACATCGAAAACGAGCGCGTCACCCACGTCGGCATCGGCGTCGTGCCGGACCCTGGCGCCGCGGGCGGCTTCATCGTCACGCAGAACTTCATCGAGGTCGCCGCGGCCGTCGACACCGCGGCAGGGCCGCAGCGCATCGTCGATCGCGTCAACCAGAACCGGCAGCGCAACGGCGTGGCCGCGCTCGTCACGCGCCCCGAGCTCATGCAGATCGCCGCGCGCGCCGCGCAGTCGTTCTTCAGCGCGTCGGTGCCGACGCAGCAGCGGGTGGTCGAGCAGGCCAACCGCGACGCGTCCCGCGGCGGATTGATGTTTCGTCGCATCGAGACGCTGGCGACCATCGTGACCAACCTCGAGGACGCCACGGGGCTCGAGCCGCTGCTCAACTACGAGGTCTCGGGCGTGGGCATCGGCGTCGCGCAAGGCTCGCGCGCTGGCGTCGCGCCCAACTCGATCTTCGTCGTCTACATCCTCGGCTACCCGCGCTGAGCGGTCGAGCACGAGGGGATTCGCGGCCCGATCGAAGCGACCGTGGCCCGTGTCGGGCGAAGGGCTCTGCGAAGCCGCGCGAGCGTCGCTCAGAGGCGACGGCGCAGGTCTTCGTTGGGGCCAGACGGTCCGCCTGCGGCGGCGGGGCGGTACGTAAACGCCGACTTGATCACGACGCTGCGTCCGTCGGACGAGAGCAACGTGATGTCGATCGCTCGGTTGGCGTCTTCGTCCCGGCCTTCGGGCGAGGTGAGCACGATCGTGTCGTCTCCCTGCACGCCGACGTTGGTCGCGGCGCGTCCGCCGAAGCGGACGTCCTGCAGATTGCCGAGCTGTCCGAAGCCAGTGCCGCGGATGCGGACTTCTTCGTTGCCGCCCATGCGACCCGAGGGCGGATTGACGCTCTCGAACGTGAGCTTGTTGTTCTTGCAGCCCGCCGAAGCGAGGAGCGTGAACGCGAGTGCGAGGACGGAGGTGCGAGCGCGCATGGACGTTCTGTGCGGCGAAGCTAACCTCTTTCGGTTGTGAAACCCAAGCCCCTTCGATGCGCAGCGCGCGATGTTGTTTGTTCGGGGGGCGGGCGGCGCGATGGCCCGACCCGCGTTGCTGTTGTCGAAGAGTTGGGCACGTAGCAGAGGTTCCAGGCTTGACTTTGGGGGGCGGACAGAGACGATGCCTCGCAAAACGGCACCCCGAACAAAGCGAGAGGCTCGTTGGCCAGGCAGACTGTGTTGCTCGTCGACGCGGACCCGCGAAGCGCGCGTGTATTCGAAGTGTCGCTGCGCAACGCGGGCTATAGCGTCACCCACGTCCAGAGCGCCGTAGAGGCGATCGAAGCGATTGAAGTCGCGATCCCCGATTTGGTGATCTCGGACACTCGCCTCGCTCCGTCCAAGGGCGCCGACGCGGCCTCGGCGCTGAGCGACGGCTATTCGCTGTGTCGAAGGCTGAAGGACGACCCGGTTTGGTACGCCGTTCCCTTCATTTTTCTCACGTCGAGCGCGTCGATCGAAGACAAGATTCGCGGGCTCGAGCTGGGGGTCGAGGACTTTCTCACCAAGCCCATCTACCTGCGCGAAATCATCACGCGCATCCAGCTCGTGCTCGCCAAGAAGCAGCGCGAGGGCATGGAGGGGCGCACGTCGCGCGCGAGCTTCACCGGCTTGCTCAGCGAGATGGGCCTCGTCGATCTGCTCTCGACCATCGACCTCGGCCGCAAGAGCGGAGTGCTCGAGCTCGAGGCGCCGCAGGGCCGCGGGGTGGTGTTCTTTCGCGACGGCAGGGTGGTGGACGCGAGGGCCAACAAGGTCGTCGCGGCCAACGCGGTCTATCGCATGCTGCTGTGGACCGACGGTCGCTTCGAGATCCGCTTCGGGCCGTGCACGGCCAACGAAGTGATCGAGATGTCCACGCAGGGGCTCTTGATGGAGGGCATGCGTCGGATCGACGAGTGGCAGCGGATGCGCGAGCAGCTGCCGCCGCTCGACCTCGTGTTCGAGGTGGACGTTCCCGAGGTGCTCGCGCGCATCGGAGAGATCCCAGACGAGATCAACCCGATCCTGCGCGCGTTCGACGGCAGGCGGACGTTGATGGAGGTCGTCGACGAGAGCGGGATCGACGACCTCGAGGCGCTCGCGACGCTGACCAAGCTCTATTTCGAAGGCTTGATCGTCGCGGGAAAGGCACCGGATGGCACAGCGTCGGACGCGCGTGTCGCTGCGGTCGATGACCGCAAGCGCGACACGCTGATCGGGTTCGACACCGACGTCGAGTCGTCGATTCCGAGCCCGCCGGTGGACGTCGCTGAGGACCACCTGCTACTGCCCGCGAGCACTCCGGGTGACGGAGTGCCCGTTGCGGCATCGAAGGATGAAGGCAACACGACGGTCGGGGCACTGACGAGTGCGCCGTCGTCTCCAGTGGTCCCCGATGGAACGGGTGCTGCTATCCTCCCCGACCCACAGAGCGCTCGGACCGACTCGAGCGTGACGACTTCGCAGGAGCCTGCCGTGGCCAAGCAACGTGGAAAGAATCGCCGCTCGAAGCGTGAGTTCGCCGACTCATCGTCGCCCGCTACCAACAGCTCATCGCCGCTCGCCACGACTTCGACCGCGCCCGTCGTCGACCGTGACGACTCAGAAGAAGAAGAGAGCAGCGCTCCGGCAGCGACCTCGGTCGCGGCGGCGACGCCCGCCGTCGAGCCTGCCAAGCCTGCGGCCTCGGACACGTCGGGCAGCCAACGCGCGCTCTCAGACGTCGCTTCTGTCAGCGAAAAGCCCGCAGAAGTGAAGGCCGAGGCCAAGAGCGAGCCCGCCGTCGCGACAGCCGAAGCGAAGAGCGAGACCGCTGCCAGCGCCGAGAGCTCCACCGCCAGCGCCGACGCTGCCAAAGCCGATGAGGCCAAGGGCGAGGGCGGCACGGTGATCCAGTTTCCTCGCGCGGGGCGCGGAGCTGAAGACGAGAAGAAGGCCGAAGAGCCCAAGGCTGAAGAAAAAAAGCCCGAGCCCGCCCCCGCGGTTGAAGCCAAGAAGTCCGAGCCTCCTCCTGCGGTCGAGGCCAAGAAGGCCGACGAGAAGAAGGCTGACGAGAAGAAGGCTGACGAGAAGAAGCCTGAGAAGAAAGCCGACGAGAAGAAGGCCGACAAGAAGGCCGACGAGAAGAAGCCTGAGAAGAAGGTCGACGAGAAGAAGGTCGACGAGAAGAAGGCCGACGAGAAGAAGGCTGACAAGAAGCCCGAGGGGTCCAAGCGCGAGCGCAAAGACAGCCACGGCGACCTCGGCGACGAGGCCAAAGAGTTCTTCTCGGATAAGAGCTACGAGGTCGCGTACAAGAAGACGCACGACACGTTCGAAGACCTCGAGCCCGAAGTCGCTGCGGACGCGCCTCAGAACAAGAAGCTCATGTACGCCACGGTCGCGCTGCTCGTCGCGATCGTCGGCATCGTCGGCGGCTTCGCGGTGTACCGAAAGTTCTTCGGCGTCGACGACGCGACGTTGCCCACAGGCTCGCTGCTCGCCAACAACAACAGCGCGACCACGACCAGCAACACCGCGCAAAATGCTGCGAATTCAGCGGGCAACAGCGGCTCGACGACGAGCGGTTCGACCACCACCGGCGCGGGTGAGGCCGACGCGTCGAGCGCGACCGCGGCCAACACCACTGCGCCCGCGGCCGAAGACGCATCGACCGCCGCGACCGTAGTCGAAGACGCCTCGAGCGCGACCGCGGCCAACACGGCCGTCGAGCAAGACTCGGGCGTGCAGAGCGCAGCCAACGCAACGGCTGAGCAAGACTCGGGCGTCGCCACGGCGAGCAACACCACTGCGCCGCCTGCGGTCGTCGACTCCGGCGTGGCCGCGGCTGCGCCGAGCGGACCGGCGGAGCTCCTCGTCGCGGCGCAGCGCTCGCAGAACCGCGGCGCGGCGACGGCGGCGACGGCGTATCAGGCGTACCTCGACGCGGGCGGCAACGACGGAGCGGCGATCGCGCGCTTCGCGTTCTGGCTCGCCAATCGCGGCGACCTCGGCCGCGCAGCGGAGTGGTCCGAGCGAGCAACGCAGCTCGACGCCAACAACCAGCTCGCGTGGTACGTGCTCGGCGCGTCGAAGATGGAGGGACCGCGCCGCGATCCAGCCGGCGCGCGCGCAGCATTTCGTCGGTGCGCGCAGCTCCCCGGCCGCTACGCCAGCGAGTGCCGCTCGGCGCTCTGAGCGCTTCGATCGACATCGCGCCGGGGGGACGAACTGCGGGGAATTGGAGCGCGCTCCCGAGCGTGTGCTACCGCCCCAATGACGATGAAGGCAGGCCGAACGAGCGCTGTTGGCTGGAGCTCTGTGCTGGTCGTAGCAGGCTTCGCCGCGGCTTCGTCGAGCGTCGTGGCGCAGAGCGCGGCCGCACCTAGGGCTCCGCTCGCGCTTCGCGACGCCAGCGTCGACGCCGCCACCCTCGATGTGGCTCGCGTGGACGCGGCTCGCGTCGAGGGCGGACTGACGGAGGGGGGCGCGCGCGCGACGAATGCGCCGCGAGAGGCGGTGCTCGTGTTCGGCGGAGACCTCGTTCCGCACTTGGAAGTGCACCGGTCGCTCGCGGCCAAGGGCGGGGCGTCGCTGTTTGCGCCGATGGTGGCCGCGCTGCGCGCCGCCGACGTCGCGATGCTCAACTTCGAGACGCCCGCAGCGCCGTCGCGTCCGATCCCGACGTCGCAGATGCAGTTCAACGCGCACGATGACCTCGTCCGCGCCGTCGCAGAAGCGGGCTTCGACGCGGTCTCTGTCGCCAACAATCACGGCTACGACCAGGGCGTCGACGGCGTCGGTGAGACCGTTCGCACGCTGCGCGCGGCCAACGTCGTGCCCGTGGGCGGCGCGCTCGCCGACGAAGATCCGCTCGTCGCCTCGCGCATCACCGTGCTCGGCGAGACGCTGTGCGTCCTCGCTGCGACGCGCTTGCTCAACTTCGACATGGAGATGCCCGGCCCCGGACGACCGCGGCTCGGCGTCGCGCGCGAGGCGATCGTGCGCGAGCGCGAGGCGTTTATCGCGGCGATTCGCCAAGCCAAAGCCTCGGGATGCGCCTCGCTCATGGTCACGCTGCACTCGGGAACCGAGTACACGGATCGACCCGAGGCCCGCGACCGAACGTTCTTTCGTCGCTGCGCCGACGAGGGCGCCGACGTCGTGATCGGACATCATCCGCACACCCCGCACCCGGTCGAGCGCTACCGCGTCCCTGGCTCGCAGCGCACCGTCACGATCTTCTATTCGCTGGGAAACTTCCTGTCGAATCAAGGAGCCGCCGCTGAGGCCGGGATCGACTCCGACGCCAACGGCGTGCACAACGTCAACTTCGACGCCCGCACGCGCGAGGGCCTGCTCGCGGTCCTGCGCTTCACCCGTCCCGCCCCTGGACAGCTCGCGATCGCGCGCGCTGGGTGGCTGCCGACGTGGACCATCAACGCGCCGCTCCGTCGACGCGCTGGCGAAGCGCAGACCATTCAAGCCGCGCTCATGCCGTGGCAAGGCGGCGACGACCCGCTCTTGCGCGCCCGTTGGGCGAGCCTCTTGCGTCGCGTGGGTGAAGAGACCCTCCTCGATCGAAGCGAGCTCCCGGCGAGCGAAGAGGCCTACGCCAGCAGCGATCGCGCGGTGTTCGCCTCGCGCGAAGAGGTCCGTCGCCCCGCGCGCAGATCGACTGCGCGTGCGCCCCGCCGCTGAGCGCTACGGCGTAAACGGGTTGCCCGCGCGCAGCCCGCCCGGCGTGATCAACGCCCCGACCACCGAGCGCGTGCGGTCCGTGCGCCCCACCCACAACAGCATCGTGCGCGCGTCGATCCGGTCGAAGCTCCCGGCGCTCACGCCCGCCACGCGCTCGGCGTACAACGCGCGATCGGCCCGAGAAAATACCGGCGAAACCTCGCTCTCGTACGCGGCGAACCCGACCACCGACGTGACCGTCCCCGCTCCGCGCGCGCTCGCCGCCATCGCGATCAGCGTGCGGCCAGCGCCCGTCCGCTCGATCACCAGCGCGGGGTCGCCTAGCGACTCGAGGCCTCCTTCGGGCAGCGCGCTCGGGCTCGCGACAGGACCCGCGCCGACGCGCGTCCACGGGCCAGGCAGCTGCTGCGCTCGCGCGAAGAACAGCGCTCCGCCGCTCGCGTACGCCATCACGAACCCGCCGCTCGGGTGCGCGACCACACACGGCGCCGACACCGTCGCGGACTCTCCGCGCGTCTCGTCCCCGCGCAGCACAGGCTCGGTCTGCCGCTCGAACGCCACCCCGTCGCTCGATCGCGCGGCGCCGATCGCCCCGCCCGCTTCGTAGAAGAGCCACAGCGTCGCGCCGTCGCGCACGATCGACGGCGCCCGCACAGCGCCCTGCTCCCACGGCTGCGCTGCTTCGAGCACGGTCTGCAACGGCTCGAAGCGCAGGTACCGCGCGGTTCGCTCGATCGCCCGCGCGATGCGCACGGCGCCGGCGCTCGTCGTGTGCGTGCCGTACACCGCCCGCCGACCGTCGGGCATCACGATCACCGAGGGCTCGTCGATCGAGCCGTCGTCCGCGGTGAGCAGCAGCGCCGACCCCGTCGGGCTCGTCTCGAGCGCCACCGCCGCGTAGCCGCCCAGCACCGTCGAGGGCAGGTCGCGGTCGCCGCGCGCGGGCGCCCCCAACGCACCACAATTCAAGAGCAGCGACGCGGTGGTGATCGCGAGCACAGTCGAGCGGAGCGCGGTCATCGCTGCGCCCCACGATACCTCAACGCGCTCAACGCCGCGGCGCTGTCGGCCGAGCGATCGGCTCGCTGCGTACGGTCCCGTCGAACGCCACCACGTTGGCCGCGATCCCGATGCCCAGCGTGAGCGCTGCGCCCGAGAAGAGCCCCACGGCCGAGCCCAACCGTACGCCGGGGTCCTGCACGAGCAGCGCTGAGAGCGTTCCCGAGACGGCGAGCGCGGCGGCGGTGGGATAGAGCACGTACGCAGCGATCAGCGCGCCGCGCGAGGGCTGCTGAAAGCGCAGTCGAACGCCCTCGGGCGGCGGAGTCACGTCTGCGCTGACGTTGGAGCCGTTGACCACCGCGGACACCCGCACCGGCCGCGACGTGGGCAAGTACAGCATGCAGTCGCCGCGGCACACGGTCTCTCTCGCCGCTGGCCGCGCGCCGCGACGCAGGTCGCGCGGAATGTCATCCTCGGCGCGATCGAGGGTGAACTGCGCGTCGTGTCCCTCGGACTCGAGGCGGATCTCGGCGCGCCCAGGGCCTGGCGTGTGCAGTTCGTCCTGCGGCTGCGGCTGCGGCGTCGCGCCGGTGCGCAGCACGATCCGCTCGACCGGCAGCGGCCGTCCGCTGTCGTCGAAGGCGCTCGCGCTCGCGTCGGCGCTGCTCGTCGAAGCGTCGGTGAGCAGCGGCGCGACGGGCGTCGGTGACTGCTGCGCCAGCGCCGCGCACGGCAGCGCGACCGCCAGCGAGAGCGCTGCGAGACGAACGAGGTTTTCTCTGATGTTCACGCGCAAATTCTAGCGCTGCTCGGCGACGCACACCCGGTGAAAAGCCTGCGCGTGCGCGGGGGGGTTGCTGCTAGTGTTGCGCACGAGTGAGCGACGAGACGATCACCCCCATCGCGCGCGCGGAGGCGTTGTCGCGCTCGGCGCTTCGACCGCCGCAGCCGCAGCTCGCCGCGGCGATCGAAGTGGTGACGGGCATCGACCGCGCGATCATCGACGCTGCGCTCGCCAGCGAGTGGAAGCTGCTGTTCTTCAAGCACCACGCGCAGCTCGAGTGGGTCGACCGCGACGCCAGGGGTGCGCGGTACTCGCGCGTCGACAAGGCGCCGAGCGATCGGCTGCGCGACCCGCTCGAGGCGTGGGAGATGCTCGCGGGCCGCGGGTTGATCCCCGATGATTGGGTGGGCAGCAACGCGCGTCGCTTCGCGCGAGGGCAGCGCGCGGCGGCTCCGGCGTCGCTGGCGGGCGCCATCGCGTTGGCCTCGGACCCCGAAGGCGTCCTCGAAGCAGAGCGGCTCGCGCGCGAGATCGCCGGGCGGCTGATCGACTGGGGCGTCGGGCGTGCGCCGCGGGTCGTGTGGCACGTGGACGAGCCGCTGCATTGGATTTCGAGCGGCGAATCGTCGGAGCGCTACGGTCGATCGCAGCTCGCGATGCCGGGCGGACAGGTGATGCAAGAGCTCATGGCGACGATCGGGTACTCCGTTCCGAGCGCGCAGTTCTCGCGCAACGGTCGCCGTTTGCTTCGCAGCGGTACGCTCTGCAAAGCAGCGCAAGAGTTCACACGGCTCGCGCCTCGAGAAGACCTCAAGCCCATCGCGAACCTGCTCGACGCGCACGAAGAGTGGGTCGCTGCGCGGCGCGCGGGGCGGGCGGTGCGCATCGCGCGACCTGGGGGGATCGCTGGTGAGTTCGTCGAGCACAGCACGACGGCGGACGAGCTGCCGGACCCGTTCGAGCCGCTGTTCATGTTGCTCGCGCGCGGCTACGTCCTGATCGAGCTCACGCGAAGAAGCATTCAGCTCTACGCCGAGTGCCGGATCGCGAGCGGCTAAAACGCGATCGACGTGGTGATTCCCGCGTCGATCACGAATCCGCCGAGGCGCTGGTCGCCCACGGTGTCCGCGGGGTTGCTCTTTCGGTACACGCGCGGCGCGAGCCCTTGCAGCGAGCCGTACGCGTCGATCACGAGCCCGCCGCGGATCGCGTCGATGCCGCCGACCCGAAAGCCCGCGCCCAGCGTGACCGCGTGCCGATCGCTGTCGAGAAAGTTGGTGTCGCTCGCGCTCTGCTCGGGCACCGGCGTGGGCTCGTAGCGGTAGCCCGCGCGTAGGGCGAGCTCGTGCGCGCGGATGCTCTGCTTCCACTCGGCGCCGAGGCGCACGGAGACCGTATCGAAGAACCGCGCGGGCACCGGGTTGAGTCCTGGCGGAAGCGCGGGGATGGGGATGTTCAACCCCGGAGGCGGCGTGAGGTCGAGCCCGACGTCGAGCCGCGCAGTGGGGTTCGTGTACGCCGCGAAGTTTTGGTACGTCAGGTCCGCGAGCAGGATGACCGAGGGTCGCGGCTGGTAGCGCACGCCAAGCACCGCGTTTTGTGGCAGAAATACCGCGGTGGATCGCGAGACCAGGTCGTAGCGACCCGGGATGCGCGCGGCGTTCATCCCCGAGCCGACGACGACGTTGCCGACGACGGACGCGTCGAACTCGAGCGCGAGCCTGAAGTCTCCGCGGTACACAAACGAGAGCGTGAGCTTGTCGGTGACGTCGAGCTGCATGCCGACTTGCGCATAGCGGACCGCGCGCAGGTCGGCGTCCACCGCGTGTCGTAGGCGCGACGCGCTCGCCTGCGGAAACGCGATGTCGCCGTAGATGTCCAGCCGCCCGCGGGTCGAAGAGATAAACGAGATCCCGCCGCCGAGCCGCAGAAAGGGCCACGGCGCGATGGCCACGTCCGCGGCGAGGTAGAGCAGCTGCACGCGGTTGTCGAAGAGCTCCCACCGCGGCTGCAGCTGCGGCAGCGCGCGCGAGCGCGAGAGCCGATCGTCGGGCAGGTGCGTCGCGAGCCCGAACGCAAAC
Source organism: Myxococcales bacterium (assembly GCA_013298625.1). GTDB lineage: Bacteria > Myxococcota_A > Polyangia > Polyangiales. The sequence continues at coordinate 80,977 of JAAFIF010000007.1, read as the reverse complement.
GGAACGCCGAACAGCCGCCCCGGCGCGACCACGCCGCCCACCACGCCGTGCGCTGGATCGACGGCGCTGTCGTAGCCGTTCACCGAGAGCGCGTGGTGCGCGTAGAAGTAGCCGACGTCCACGCGAACGCCCGTCGCGCGAACGAGCGCCGCGGGGTTGTAGTAGACCGACGACGAGTCGCCGCCGTCTGCGCTCGTGGCGCCAGCGAGCGCGCTGGCCCGCGCGCCGAAGCCGTAGGTGCCAGGAGGAGTCGCGAGCGCTGTGGCGGACGCGAGCAGCGCCGTCGCAGCGCAGATCGACGCGAGCTTCGTGCGGATCAAAACGTCACCGTGACGTGAGTGCCGCCAGCGATGATGGCGCCGGCGGTGGTGATGGTGGGGGAGGCCGCGGCTTCGATCGTTCCGTCAGTGAAATCTCTGGCAGCGAGCACGTGGAGCTGCGACCAGAGCTCGAACTTCGCCGTCGTGCCTCGCCAGCGCGCGCTCACGCTCGCGCCCAGCGACACCACGTGGCGATCATTGTCGAGGTAGTTGGCCCGCTCGGTGCGCGAGGGCAGTGGAGAAGCCTCGAAGAAGTACCCGCCTCGCAGCGCCCATCGCTGAGTCCGTCGCGCCCACTCTTTCTCGAACGCCACGCGCGGAACAAACGTGTCCGCCATCGCCGGCCTCGGCGGCTCTGGCGATCGCTCGGTCGTGCGCTCGAGCGGCCCTGGATACTCGCTCCATCGCTTGAACGTCAGCCCCGCGAGCAACGACCACCCCTCGAGCTGCACCCCTGTTTCGGCTGCGATTTGCCAGGGATCATACTGCGCGATCCCCGCGATGTTGAACGCGGGCAACGGCAGCCCGATGTCTCGCGCCTCGATCGTCACGCCGAAGCGTCCGACGCTCGTCCCCCGAAACACCACGCTCGACCGCACGATCGAGTGCTCGAAGGACACCCCCACGATGGGCGCATACGAAGCCACCAGCTGGTTGTCCACGCGCGACCCGACACGCCCCGTGCTGTCCTGCGCGATCACAACCCCGCCGCGGATCGCGGCGAGCGCGACGAAGCCGCCGCCCACGCGCAGCCCCCACGGGAGCGCCACCCCGACGCCCGCTTGAATGCCCACGGTCTGCGTTCGGTCCGAGAGCAGCAAGAGCTGCGGCGTCTCGGGGCGCAAGATCCTGCCGCGCACGACCACGTCGGTCGGCGTGTAAAAGCCCAGCCCGATCACGATTCGATCGCGCAGCGCTCCGCCGAACGGCAGCGGCAGCGCGAGCCCGATCACGGTCCCGCGCGAGAGGTCTTGCCCGAGGTGCTCGGGCGCGCCCATCGCGACGCGGCGCGTGATGTCGAAGCCCGCTCCTTGGTAGCCCAGCGAAAACGCCACGTCCCTCGCGCGCGAGAGCCCCGCGGGGTTCGCGTGCACCGCCGCGTAGTCGTCGCTGATCGCGCCGCTGAGCCCCGCCATCGCGCACGCCCGCCCGCCGTAGCCGAACAGATCCTGCGGCGACGCGCTCGCGCTCGGCGCGAAGCCCAGCGCGGTCACCGCGAACAGCAGGCACGAGCGTGTCTTGGCTCCGCGCATCGGCGCCGATCGTACCCCAACTCGTGACCCACAACGCCCGCCGCTTGTGTCGCTCGATCGCGTTCGATAGACACTCGCGCTCGATGGGCGAAGACGCTGTGATCAACCTCCGCGCGCTCGCGCTTCGGCAGCTTCGATCGTCGCGCACGGGCGAGGCGTTCAGCGAGTCCGCCGTCGTGAGCGAGCCGCTCGGCGTGACGTCGATGTTCGTCCACTACGAGCGCCTCGCGCCGGGTCTGCGGGCGTCCGCCGCCCATTCGCACAGCGCCCGCGAAGAGCTCGTCGTCGTGCTCTCGGGGCGGGTCACCGCGTGGCGAGACGGCGTCGAGGTCGCGCTCGGGCCGATGGACTCGATGGCGTTTCTCCCCGGCGGCGCGCCGCACTACCTGCGCAACACCGGCGACGAAGTAGCCGAGCTGCTCGTGGTCGCCAGCAACCCGCCGAACGACGAGGTTCGATACGCGTCCGAGTAGCTGGTTGGGGTGATGATCGCTCGAAGCGCGGCGGCGTTCGCGGTACATCGCGGTAATGAACGACAGCCAACAACCCTCGAGCGACGAGCAGCGCATGCCGCGCGGCCTCGTTCGCTACCGCACGCGCAACGGCGTCGCGACGATCACCCTCGATAACGCTCCGGCCAACGCGTACTCGCACGACATGATGCGCGACCTCGACGAGGCCGTGCTCGCCGCGCGCTTCGACCCCGAGGTGCACGTGATCGTGCTCACCGGCGCGGGCGAGAAGATCTTCTGCGCCGGCGCGGACATCCGCATGCTCGAGCGCGCCGACCCCACGTGGAAGTACTACTTCTGCCTGCACGCCAACGAGACGCTCTCGCGCCTCGAGCAGACGCCGAAGCTCGTGATCGCCGCGATCAACGGGACGTGCGTGGGCGGCGGGCTCGAGGTCGCGCTCGCGGCAGACCTCCGCGTGGCCAAGAAGGGGCCCTTCAAGTTCGGCCTGCCGGAGGTCGCGCTCGGCGTGCTTCCTGGCACCGGCGGGACGCAGCGGCTCGGCAGGGTGCTCTCGAAGTCCAAGGCCATCCGGCTCATGGCCTCGGGAGAGCTCTTCGACGTTGACCGCGCCGTCGCGCTCGGCATCGTCGACGAGGCCTTCGACGCAGAGAACTTCGCGGCCCAGGCGCAAGCGTTCGCCGAGTCCTTCTGCCCGCCCGGCAAGAGCGCGAGCGCCGTCGGTCGCATCAAGCGCGCGGTGCAGACCGGCGCAGAGCTCCCGCTCGAGTACGGCCTCGCCTTCGAGCGCGAGCTGCAGGCCGAGCTCTTCAACGGCCCCGACGCGCGCGAGGGGCTCGCGGCCTACGTCGAGAAGCGCAAGCCGCAGTTCGGCCGCTGAGATCGCGCGGCGAGCGGTCGCAATCGCCCCGCGAACGGTCACACGATTCGCGGTCGGATGCGGTACAGTCCGCGCCGTTCATGACCCAGCGAGTGCTGATCATCACGCCGACCTACAACGAGCGTGACAACCTCGAGACGTTTCTCTCGCTCGTGTTCGGAGCGCTGCCGACGGTCCACGTGCTCGTCGTCGACGACAACTCTCCGGACGGCACCGGCAAGCTAGCAGACGAGATCGCCTCGAAGGACGAGCGGGTCAAAGTGCTGCACCGCCCCGGCAAGATGGGCCTCGGCACCGCGTACCTCGCGGGCTTTCGCTGGGCGCTGCAGGACGACTACGCGATCGTGTTCGAGATGGACACGGACCTGTCGCACGACCCCAAGTACATCCCGGATTTTCTCAGGGCGATCGAGGCGGGCGCGGACATGGTCATCGGCTCGCGCAGCGTCGAGGGGGGCGGCGTCGAGGGGTGGGGCCCCGGCCGACACCTGTTGTCCAAGGGCGGCTCGCTCTACGCGCGCACGATCCTCGGGGTCTCGGTGCGAGACCTGACCGCGGGCTACAAGGCCTTCACGCGCCGCGCGCTCGAGGCGATCGAGCTCGATCGCGTGCAGAGCAACGGGTACTCGTTTCAGATCGAGCTGACGTACCGGCTGCTCAACAAGGGCTTCAAGGTCGTCGAGATCCCCACGATCTTCGTCGACCGCCGCGTGGGCCAGAGCAAAATGAGCCGCAAGATCTTCGCCGAAGCGATCGGAATGGTCTGGAAGCTCCGCGCTTCTGCGCTGCTTGGCAGGCTGTAAAGCGCTCAGCCCAGCGCGGCCACAAGCGCCTCGCACACGCGCGCGACCTGCTCGTCGGTCATCGTCGCGAACAGCGGAAGCGACAGCAGCCGTCCTGCCACACGATCGGTGACCGGAACGTTTGCCGGGATCGATTCGTAGGCGCTGAATTTGTGCGTGGGCGGGTAGTGAATCGAGCTCTGCACGCCGCGCTCGCGCAGCGCCGCCATCACCTTCGCGCGGTCCGTCCCTTCGGGCAGCAGCACCACGAAGAGATGGTGCGCTGACGTCCCGCGGGTGACGGACGAGAAGGGGATCTCGAGCCCGCGCACCGAGGCGAGCGCCTCGCGGTAGCGCGCCACGCACGCGGCGCGATGGCTGTTGGCCGCACGCAGCTTGCCGAGCTGAATCGCGCCGATCGCCGCGCGGATCTCGTCCATGCGCGCGTTGGTCCCGACCCGCGCGACGTCGTAGGTAAACGCGTGCCCGCGGTGGCGATCGAGCGTGCTCGTCGTCATGCCGTGCGCGCGCGTGAGGCGCATGGCCGTCGCGAGCGCGTCGTCGTCGGTGGTGAGCATCCCGCCTTCGCCGGTGGTCATGTTCTTGTTCGAGAAGAACGAGAACGCGCCCACCGCGCCGAGCGCTCCGCACCCTCGCGCGCCGAGGGTCGCGCCCGGAGCGTGCGCGCAATCCTCGACGATCGCCGCGCCCTGCGCGCTGGCCGCGATCGCGTCCACGTCCGCGGCCCACCCGGCGTAGTGCACGGGGCAGACGGCCTTGGTGCGCTCGGTGCGCTTTCGCGCGACGTCGCGCGGGCACATCGTGAGGTCGTCTTCGCTGGCCACGTCGGCGAACACCGGCGTCGCGCCGAGCCTTCGCACGGCGTTGGCGGTCGCGACGAAGGTCAACGCGGGGATGATCACTTCGTCACCCGCGCGCACGCCGACGGCCTCGAGCGCGAGCTCGAGCGCGAGCGTGCAGTTGGCGACGGCGATCGCGTGTCGCGTGCCCACCATCGCCGCGAACGCTCGCTCGAACGTCGCGACGCGCTCTCCTTGCGTCAGCCAACCCGAGCGCACGACCGCAGCCGCCGCCTGCGCTTCTTCGTCTCCGAGCGTGGTCTCGGACAGGGGAATCATCGGTTCGTTCACGGTGCTCACCGTCGCTGCGGTATACACCGCGTCGGCTCGTTGTCGTGAACATCCTCTCGTGGCCGCGCCCCTACGACGGCAACCCGTACCTTCACCGTCTGCGCGACGCGCTCGCTTCGCGCGGGGTCGAGACCGTGACGCACCGCTACCTCGCCGCGCTCGCAGCGCAGCCCTCGGACGCGCGGTGGCTGCACCTGCACTGGCCCGAGTGGATGCTGCGCGACGCTTCGCGCGCCAAGAGCTGGGCGAAGGCCGCGTGGTTCTTCGCCCTCGTCGACTCGCTGCGGGCCCGCGGCGTGCGCCTCGCGTGGACCGCGCACAACCTCATCGGTCACGACGAGCCGCACCCCGACCTCGCTGAGCGCTTTCGTCGCCGCTGGCTCGCGCGATGCTCGATCGTGCACGGGCACTTCGCCGACGCCGAGCGTTCGGTGCGCGCGCTCGGCTTCGAGGGCCGCTTCGTGCTCGCGGGCCACCCGCACGCGCTCGACGACTATCAGCCGACGGGGCCGCGCGCGGTGATCCGAGAATCGCTTGGATATTCGCAGTGCAATCGCGTCTTGCTCTGCTTCGGAGCGATCGAGCGATACAAGGGCTTCGACCGCGTGTGCGAGGCGTTCGTCCGCGCGCGCGACCCGGACCTGCGATTGGTGATCGCCGGAAAGGCCTCGGACCCCGAGGCGCTTCGCTCGCTCGAAGCCGCGGCCGCAGGCGACCCGCGCGTCTCGATCCGCAGCGCGTGGCTCTCGCGCGAGGCCAGCGCCGACCTCGCGCTCGCCGCAGACGCGCTCGTGCTGGGATACAGGCAGTTCTTCACCTCGGGCACCGCCATGCTCGCGCTCTCGATGGGGACGCCCGTGCTCGGCCCGCCGCGCCACCACCTCGCCGAGCTCGAGGGAGAGCCCTTCTTCTCGGCGCTCGACGAGCCCGCGCAGCTCGAACAAGCCCTGCGCCGACCAGGGCTCTTGTCCGAGCCAACCCGCGAGCGCGCGCGGGCGTGGGCCGCGCAGTTCACGTACGCTTCGTTGGCTGACGCGCTCGCGGCAGCGCTCTTTGCAAAGTGAGTCCCTCCATGCTCGGTGTCGTCCTCTGCGCTGACTTCGGTGAGCGCGACGTGTTCGGTGTCCCGCTCGCGCTTCGCGCTGCGCTCTCGCTGCAGGCTGCAGGAGTCGAGCGCGTGCTCGTCCTCTGCGCCGAACGCCCGGGCTGGCTCAGCGATGATCGCCTGAAGATCCCCGCCGAAATCGCCGCGCAGTGGCCGGCGGGCGGCGCGCTCGTCGTCGCCGATGGCGCCGTGGTCGACGCGAAGGCCATGCGCGCGCTCTCCGCTGCGAGCGGCGAGGCGAGGGTGCACGAGGGGCTCGAAATCGTCTGCGCTCGCACCGACCGCGCGGGCTCGAAGCTCGAAGAGCTCGGCCGCGGAGCAGAGCTGCCCCCCGGCGGCGTCGCGCTGTTTGGCCGCACGAAATCCGAGCTCGCGCGCTGCGAAAACGCGCTGATGCTCTCGCTGCGCAAGCCGCAGGACGGCTGGGTCTCGCGCTCGATCAACCGGCACCTCTCGCTCGCCGTCACGCGCAGGTTGGTCCGAACGGGCCTGCGTCCCAACCAGGTCTCTGGCGCGATCTTGCTCGTCGGCCTCGCGAGCGGCGTGTGCGCTGCGCTCTTCGGCCCGATGGGCCTCGCCGTCGGCGCGGTGCTCTTTCAAGCGCAGAGCGTGCTCGACGGCTGCGACGGAGAGCTCTCTCGCCTGACCTTTCGCGGCTCGCGCGCGGGCGAGTGGCTCGACACGGTGGGCGACGACCTCACCAACTACTCGTTCTTCACCGGCGCGGCGCTCGGGCTGCGCGCGCTCGGCGCGCCGTCGATCGTGTGGATGGGCGGGCTCGTCGGCGTCGCGATCGGCGTGATCGCCAGCGGGATCGAGTACCGCTACCTGGTCTCGATCGGCTCGGGCGACTTGCTCAAATACCCGCTCGGGTTCGGAGAAGACCCCGAGAAGCCCGTGAGCCCTTCGCTCTCGCAGCGGGTGCTCGGCGCGTTCAGGCCGATGTTCAAGCGGGATTTCTTCGCGTTTGCCACGATGCTCGCCGCGATCGCGGGCCCCGCGGCGCTGTCCGCGGCGCTCGTCGCGTTCTCGATCGGCGCGGCCGCGACGCTCTCGGCGGTCATCGCCAGCGAAGTGCGCCGCGCGCGCGCGTAGCGATCACCAGCCTGCGCTGTCCGGCACGCACGCAGGGCGATCCGCGGGGGCGGTGCAGTGGTAGCCGAGCGGGCAGAGGTGCGACGCGCAGGGGTTGCGAGAAGGGGGGGCGTTTTGCACGTCGCCCGTCGCCACGCAGCGCGGCAGTCGGTGCTCGCTGCCGCCGATGGTCACGCTGTCTGCGACGCAGCGGGTGTTGGGCATGCACGTCGCGGTCGCGCACGGGTCGACGTTGGCCGCGGCGCTTCGGCTGATCACCTGCGTCGGACCGTTGGGCGTCTCGACGCAGTCGTACCCCGCGCGCGCGGGCAGCTGCGCGCACGTCCGTCGCGCCCCGTTGTTGTCGAACGCGCTCGGAATCCCCGCCAACGCAGGGTCCTGCGGCTGCGCTGGCTGCGGCGCCGCGGGCTGCTCGGTCGCCGGCTGCTGCTGCGCGGGCTGCGCGGGCTGCGCGGGCGGTCGCGTCGCGGCCTGCTGCGCGCTCGGCGCCGGCTGCGCTTGCGGCGCGGGCGCTACGCGCGTGGTCGCGCTCGCGGTGGGCTCAGGCTTCGCGCACGCGGCCAGTGTGAGCGCGCTCGATGCGAGCAGCGCGAGAAACGAGCACGATCCGTTCAACGTAGGCACCTCCAAAGAGCGCTGAGCCTACCACGCCGGGGCGCGCGCTCTGGCCTATCCGCCAGCGAGCGCCGCAGAAACGCACCGCGCGAGCCCCTCGTCGATCGCAGTGCGCGCCGTCCATCCGAGCGCGGTGGCGGCGCGTTCGACGTCGAACGAGGCCTCCATCACGTCCCCTGCGCGCGTGGACGCCGGGCCCACGTCGAGCCTGCCGCGCCCCGCGATCGAGAGGACGCGCTCGGCCACGAAGCGCACCGAGCGGGCGTCGCCCGAGGCGATGTTGATTTGTTGCCCACGAATTCGAGAGGCGTTCTCGATCGCCAGCGCGAAGGCCTCGGCGGCGTCCGTCACGTACACGTGATCGCGGCGCTGCTCGCCGCCGTTGATGCGAACGACGTCGTCGGCGACCGCGGCGCGAACGCACTGCGCGACGAGCATGAAGCTCGGCTGTCGCGGCCCGTACACGGTGCTCGGACGCAGGACGCACACGCCTTCGCGGTACGCAGCGAGCGCCTCGACGACCGCGCGGCGCTTGGCCCGACCGTACTCGGACGTCGGCGCGTACACGCCGTCTTCGCGGTACGGAACGGGCGCTTCAGCCCCGTACTCTTCGCCGCTGCCTGCGATCACGACGGGCACCGCGCGGCGGCGCGCGGCGGCGACGACCGCGGCGGTTCCGGCGACGATGACGTCCGTGGCGTGGGCGGTGCGGGCGGGGTCTCCGTACGCGCGGATCGCCGCGAGGTGCACGACGGCGTCCGCTGAAGAGACCCGCTCGTCGACGGCGTCCGCGTCGCGCGCATCGAGCGCCGAGACGCCGGCGCGCGCGGTCGAAGCAGTCGCGATCACGCTGTGATTTCGCTGACGGAGCGCGTCTGCGACCGCGTCGCCCAGAAACGCCGAGCAGCCCGTCACGAGCACGCGCATCTCAGCGCCCGTCTCGCGCTCGGTACCACTCGATCGTGCGCGCGAGGCCTTCGCTCAGCGAGAACGTCGGCGCCCAGCGCAAGAGCGTCCGCGCTTTCTTCGCCGAGAGGTACTGCCGGGCGATCTCGTTGGACGCCTCGTTGCGCACCTCGGGGACGAGGTCTTCGCGGCCCATGAGACGGGTGATGAGCGAGACGAGCTCGAGCACGGTCACCTGCTGTTCGAGCGAGAAGTTGAAGGCTTCTCCCGCGTGGCGCTTTGCCTCCATCGCCTGCGCGAGCGCCGCGTACGCGTGCACCGCGTCTTGGACGTAGAAGTAGTCGCGCACCGGCGTCCCGTCGGAGCGCACCACGGGCCTGCGCCCGCGAAGCACGTCGCGGATCGTCCCCGGAACGATTCTGTTGAAGTTGAGGTCTCCCTCGCCGAAGAGGTTTCCGCAGCGCGTGATGCTCACGGGGACGCCGTAGGTCTTGGCGTAGCTCTGCGCGATCAAATCCGCGGCGGATTTGCTCACGTCGTAGGGGTGCTCGCCGCGCAGCGGAGCGTCTTCGTCGTAGGGCAAGACCTCGTGCGAGCCGTACGCTTTGTCGCTCGACGCGAAGACGACGCGCGAGACGGTGCGGGACGAGCGGACGGCTTCGAGGACGTTCCACGTTCCGCGGACGTTGGTCTCGAAGGTGCTGCGTGGGTCACGGTTTGCCGTGCCCACGATGGTCTGCGCGCCGCAGTGAAACACCGTGTCGATCGCGTACTCGTTGACCGCGCGGGCGAGGGTGGCCTCCTCTTCGAGCGCCCCCCGAACGATCGTCACCTCGCGCTCGAGCCCCAGCTCTGCGAACCGCGTCTTGGGGACCCCGTCGCGCACCAGCGTCACCACCTCGGCGCCCGCGCCGACGAGCGCCGCGCACAGGTTCGACCCGAGCAGCCCCGTCGCGCCCGTCACGAACACTGGTCGATCAGCCCAGAAATCCCTGTCCAACTGCACGCTGCTCACCACGTCTTCCACGGCGCGTCGCCCTTCTGCCAGAGCCCTTCGAGCAACTGCAGGTCGCGCATCGTGTCCATGCACTGCCAGAACCCGTCGTGCCGATGCACCGCGAGCTGCCGCTCTCTCGCCGCCCGTTCGAGCGGCTCGCGCTCGAGCGTGCATCCGTCGCGGTCCTCGAGGTACTCGACGAACCTCGGCTCGCACAAAAAGAAGCCCCCGTTGATCAACGCCTCGTGCGTCTGCGGCTTCTCGCTGAACTCGCGCACGAAGTCCCCTTCACACAAGAGCTCGCCGAAGCGCGCCGGAGGACGGACGCCCGTCACGGTCACCGCGGCCCCTGCGCGCTCGTGCTGCGCGCGGAGCGCCTGCAAATCCACGTCGCAAACGCCGTCCCCGTACGTGAGAAAGAACCTCTCTCCGCGCAGGTACTTCGTCACCGCGCGTCGCACGCGCGCGCCGGTCAACGCGTTCTCGCCGGTGTCCACCAGCGTCACGCTCCACCCTTCGGCGTCGTGCTCTTCTTGGTGCACCGTCACGCTTCGCGCGCGGCCGAGGGTCACGGTCACGTCTCGCGAGCGCTCGTCGTAGCGAAGAAACCAGTCTTTGATCTGCTCGCCCTTGTATCCGAGGCACAACACGAAGCGCTTCGCGCCGTGCTTCGCAAAGTGCTTCATGATGTGCCAGAGGATCGGCCGTCCGCCCACTTCGACCATGGGCTTGGGACGAAACTCCGTCTCTTCGCGCAGCCGCGTCCCTTTGCCTCCGCAGAGGATCACCACGGGGATGTCGTCGCTCACGTGAGTGCCTCGGTGAAGTTGGACCCCGCGCTGTCGAACGGCTCTTCTTCGCCGAGGACAGCGTCGATCCAGTTCTTGCGCGGGTGTGGCTTTTTGCCGGCGAAATGCTTGGCCAACGAGACCGGCGCGTACGCGGCGGCCTTGGCGAGCTCGGCCCATTTGTTCACCGCGCGACCCGCGGCGAGCTCGTACCCCGCGACGGCGGAGAAGAGCACGAACGACGGGACGAACAGCGGAAACAGCCCGTAGATGCGCTCGGGGCACTCCCTCGCGACGATCCACACGAAGTACCGCGAGAGCTCGTCGACGCGCGAGCGAACCTCGGCGCTGAAGCGATAGTCCAGGCCGCCGGGGACGTCCTTGCGGATCTCCATGCGCGCCTCGGGGTCGTACACGAGGTACTCACCCGGCTGCATGCGCTTGGCGAGCCTGAGAAAGAGCGAGTGCTCGTTGTGGTACGAGAGGCCTTCGTCCCAGCCGCCAGCGCGCTCGACGGCGCTCTTTCGAATGCTCGCGTTGCCGCCCATCAAGTAGTCGATCCCGACCTTGCGCGTGGGCATGTACGCGTAGCACCGCGGCTGCTTGAAGAGCCCGTGCGAGAGCATGCGCCAGTGACGAACCCGCGGAAACCACGGGTCCGGCGCGCGATGCTCGGGCTCGTACACCATGAAGCCGTTGACGCCGAGGCACTTGGGGTCGCGATAGTTCTTGATGTGCGCCGCGAGCCACTCGTCCCCGACAGGAACGTCGTCGTCGTCGATGAACGCCACGATCTCGCCCCGCGCCCTGCGCACGCCTTCGTTGGCCGCCGCAGGACAGCCGCGCGCAGGGGTGTGCACCACGCGGACGCGCGCGTCGCTCGTCGCCAGCGCGGCGTGAACGTCGCGGGCGGTCATCCCCTTGGACGAGTCGATCACCAGGACTTCGAAGTGCACGCCCCGCTGCGACAGGACCTTGTGCACCAGCGCGCGCAGCTCTGCGATGCGGTTGAACGAGCGGATGATCACCGTGACGAACGGGTCGAACTCTTCGGGCGAGTCGTTCATTTTCGAGGGCGAACTGGTAGCACAATGCGCGCGCCGTGGACCCCGATGACAAGCCCGCAACCGCCGCCCTCGCGCTCGAGCCCATCGGCGTCGTGCGCTCGCCCTTCACCGACCGCGCAGCGGCGCCCAGGCAGCCCCGCGCGGGCGAAGGCGTCGAGGCCACCATCGAGCTGTTCGACGGAAAGGGCTACGACCGCGCGCTCTTCGACCTGGAAGGCTGGGACTACCTCTGGGTGCTCTTCTGGTTTCATCGCAACGCCGGGTGGCGCCCGCAGGTGTTGCCGCCGCGCAGCGACAAGCGTCGCGGAGTGTTCTCGACGCGCTCTCCCCACAGGCCCAATCCGCTAGGGATTTCTGTGGTGAAGCTCATCTCTGTGCGCAAGCTCACCGTGCGCGTCGCGGGCTGCGACATGCTCGACGGGACGCCGGTGCTCGACCTGAAGCCGTATGTTCCGTGGAGCGACGCGATCCCCAACGCGCGCACGGGATGGCTCGCGCCGCCCGAGTACGTCGGCGACGTCGAAGACGACGGACGCCCGGTCGATCCCAAGGCCGCCACGGTCGTCACGTTCGATCCGCTCGCGCGCGAGCAGCTCGACTGGCTGCGCGATCACGGCGCGCCCGAGGTCGAAGAAGGCATCACCCGCGCGCTCGCGCTCGGCACCAAGGCGCACCCGTACCGACGCATCCAACGTGACGGCGACGCGCTCAAGCTCGCTGTCAAAGCCTGGCGCGCGCGCTTTCGCGAAGCGCCAGAGGGCTGCGCCGTGCTCTCGATCAAGTCCGGCTACCGCGCCGAAGCCCTCGCCGCGGAGGACCCTTCGCTCGATCTGCACCGCGCCTTCGTCGCGCAGTGGGGCGCGGAGTTTCTGCGATGACCCGCGGTCACTCACCGAGCGAGAGCAAGCGCGCCCGCAAGCGCGCGATCGGCCGGCGCCCGCTGCCCCTCGGCGACGGCGTGATCGCCCGCGCGCTCGAGATCGACGAGCCCGAGCAGATCCGCCTGGCGTTTTTGCTCGCGGGCTACGATGGGCTCGGCTCGCTGCACGGCGACGGAGAGTCCGTGGTGGTCGTCACGACCGAAGCGCAAGCGCGCGAGCTCGACGAGGCGCTCGCGTCGTTCGCGCGCTACGGCGTTCGCTTTCGCGTGAAGTGACCCATGCCCGATGCTGCGAGCGCTCAGCCTTCGGCTTCGAGCAGCGCTTCGAGCACCTTCAAGACGTCCGTCTCGGTCAGCACGCCGACCAGCTTGCCGTCCGTCGCGATCACGGGAAATCCCCCGAGCTTGTTCTCGCGCAAGAGCTTCACCGCGTCCTTGAGCGGCGTCTCTGGCGTCACCGAGACGGGGTCCTTGGTCATCACGTTGATGACGAACGTACGTTCGTACAACCGCGTGTCGCCGCCGGCCTCGGGCGCGTTGGGTCCGAGCTTGGAGTGCATCACCGCGAGCATGTCGCGCTGGGTCACCATTCCGACGACCTTTTCACCATCCACCACGGGGACGTGGCGAATGTGAAAATGCTCCATCGCCTTCATGACCTTGTCGAGGTTGTCCTCGACGTTGAGCACCATCACCTGGCGAGTCATCACGTCGCCGACTGTCTTGTGCTTGTCGCTCATGGCTGTATTGGTCCTGCGAGCTTACCGCGACTCTGCGCTACGACTCTTCACGATTTTGACGAAGTTGCGAAGCAGCCCCGTCCCGTGCGGCGTCTCTTCGATCTTCGCGAGGATCCCGTCGGGGTCGAGCCCCGCTGCGCGCAGCAGCTCTCGCCGCGCGTGCACGTACCCCTCGGTGATCGCCCCGCTGAACTCGGGGTGAAATTGCACTCCCCACGCGCTTCGACCCGCGCGAAACGCGTGAAACGAATCGTGTTCGGCCTCGGCCAGGTGCACCACGTCCTCGCGCGTCGGCCGCACCGCGACGTGATCTTCGTGCGAGACGTTGACCGCAAACGCCTCGGGCAACCCCGCGAACAGCGGGTCGTCCCCGCGCTTGACGCGCACCCGATGGGTCCCGAGCCTGCGGCCCGCGGGGTTCTTTCGCACCTCGCCGCCGAGCGCGCTCGCGAGCAGCTGGTGTCCGAAGCACACGCCGAGCAGCGGCTGCTCTCGCTCGACCATCGCGCGCAGCGCCGCTTCGGCGCCGAGCATCCACGGCGCGCGCTCGGTGACGGACGAAGGCGAACCCGTCACGATGATCGCCGAGTATCCTGAAAAATCCCTGGCAGAAGTGTCCTCTGCCCGCGCGTCGACCGGCTCGAACCCGTGCGTCCACGCCTCGCCGATGCCGCGCTCGAAGAACCGGATGAACTCGCCGAACCGCTCGCGCACCGGCGCGACGGTCTCGCCCGTCACGAGCACGCAGATGGGCGCGCGCCCTCTCGCTGAATCACCGCTCATTTCGCGGCGATTGTGGCACGAGCGCGGGCGTCGTCGAGCACCCACGCGAACCGCTCGGCCATCGCGCGGGACGAGAACCGCTCGACCTCGCGCTCGATCGGCTCGACCGCGGCGCGTCCGTCGATCGCCGCTTCGACGCTGGCGCGGATCGCCGCTGCGTCTGGTGCCGCGCACAGCGACCCGCTCTGCGTCCTCGACAGGATGGCGCCGAGCTCGGGGTTCGCTCCGATCGCGAGGATGGGCGCGCCGACGTGCAGGTAGTCGAACAGCTTCGCCGGCAAAAACAGTGGGCCAAACTCGCTGTCCCACGTGGGCAACAAGAGCAGCGACGCTGAGCGCAGCGAGGCCATTCCGTCCGCGTACGCGACGGGCTCGCGGATCCGAAGCAGCGACTCGACGCCGAGCGCGCGGGCGCGGGCGTGGTCCTCGTCCGAGAAGCGGCCGTAGTTTTCGAGCACGACGTGCGCGTCGGTGAGCGAACGGCTCTTCGCGATGGACGCGAGCGCCTCGAGCACCGGTACGAGCGTGCGAGCGCCGCCGTACACGTGGCCGAAGTGCACGAGCCGCGCGGGCCCTGGCGACCGCTCGCGCGCCGGCAGCGGCACCGGGTCGAAGCTGTTGTGCACCGCGTGGATGTGCTCGCTCTGTGTGGAAAATCGCTGGCGATATGCGTCTCGCAGCGCCTCGGTCGTGACCGTCACCGACGTCGCGCTCTCGAAGGTGTCGCGCTCGAGCAGCCGCTCGATCGACCGCGCCAGGGGGTGCTTTCGCGCGTGCGAGAAGTGCAGCGTCCACGGGTCGCGCAGGTCCGCCACCCACGGGATCTTGCGCAGCGAAGCGATGCCCTTCGCGACCACGTGCGCAGAGAACGGGTACGACGTCGAGAGCACGGCGTCGTAGCGCTCGTCGTCGAGCGCAGCCCGCAGCGCAGCGTGCGGAGCCCACAGCGCAGCGGGCTCGGTCGGGATCCACCGCTCGGCGAACGAGAGCGACGACGCGCCTCGGGTTGTGTGCGCGTTCGAGGGCTTCTTCTGCTCGGCGGCGCGGGCGTCGAGCACGGCCACGGCGCGCGCGAGCAGGGGCGGGTCGTACGCGCGCACGACGCGAACGCCCGAGGGCAGCGCGAGCTCGTCCGCCACGCGCTCGCGGAGCCGCTCGGGGACGTTGGCTTGCGTGAGCACGGTGACGTCCCAGCCGAGCGAGGGGAGGTGGCGGGCGAGGCGATAGGGCCTGCGCGTTCCGACGCTCGCGTGCGGAGGAAAGAGCCACGCGACGATCAGCACCCTGGGCATCGGGACTCTCGCGCGTCGGCGGCCGCTCAGCCGCGCTGACGGGCGCGCGCGTTGGCGGGACGCAGCTTGTTGAGCACCTTGCGGAGCGCGTCGACGCAGCGGCGGTTGTCCTCGGGAGAGCCCACGGACACGCGCACGAAGCCGCGCTTGAGGTGGTGGCTCGCGAGCGAGCGAATCAAGATGCTCTCGGCGAGCATCGAGCGGACGATCACGTCGGCGCTGGCCCCGGTCTCGCTGACCTCGAGCAAGACGAAGTTGCCTTCGCCCTCGAACACGCGGAGGCCGGGCATCTCGCGAAACAGCGCGGCCATGCGCGTGCGCTCGGTGCGCACCGCGGTGCGACGGCGGTCGATCTCGCCGCGGTCGTCGAGGACGGCGTGGGCGGCGGCGAGGGCGACGACGGACACGTTCCACGGGAGCTTGACGCGAGAGAGGGTGCGGGCGACCGGCTCGCTCGAGAGCGCGTAGCCGATGCGAAGTCCCGCGAGCCCGTGGTCCTTCGAGAAGGTCCGCAAGATGATCGCGTTGGGAAACTCTTCGACGAGCGAAGTGCGACCCACGTCCGCGTCTTCGAACTCCGACGAGAAGCCCACGTACGCCTCGTCGATCACCGTCGGCAGCCCCAAGCGCAGCACCCTGCGCAGCGCGCTCTCGTCCGGGCTCGTGCCCGTCGGATTGTTGGGCGTGCAGAGAAAGACCACCTTCGTGCGCTCGGTGATCGCCCCGAGCAGCGCGGGCACGTCCAACTCCAGCGAGTCGTCCATCGGAACGAGGATCGGCACGCCGCCGCACACCCGCGTGCGCGACTCGTACATCGAGAACGTGGGGACCGAGATCACCACTTCTTCGCCCGGCGCCACGAAGGCCCGGACCACCATGTCGATCAGCTCGCTCGAGCCCGCGCCGAGCACGCACGCGTTGCCCGAGAGCCCCGCTTGCCCCGCGAGCCGCTCGCGCAGCGACTCGGCCATCGCCGCGTCGGGGTACAGATGACCGCGGGTCAGCGCAGTGGTAACCGCTTCGATCACGCGTTGCGACGGACGAAAGGGGCTCTCGTTGGACATCATTCGAGCGACGCTCGACGTGCTCGACTCCGAGCGCGACGGGACGCTCTTGCCCGAGTGAGTCACGCCGTCAGCGAGCGCGAAGTGCTCTTCGCGATACGCCGGCGCGCCGCGGACCCACGACGGAGAGAACAGCTCGATCGACTCGGCGTCGATCACCGACGAGCCCGAGGGCTCGTCGCCGAGCGCCTCGCCGAAGACCCGCACCATCGCCTCGGCGCGCGCGTGCGCCTCGGGGGTGTCGACGTCGATCCACCGCGCGTCTCCGCCGTCGACCGCGTGAAACTTTCCCCGCGCTGCGAGGGCGCGAACGCCGTCCGAGAGCGAAGCGTCCCCGCGGCGCTCGACCTCGCGGCGAAGCTCGGCGATGAGCGCCGGCCCCACGCGAAAGACCCCCGTGTCGATGGCGTTGTAGCGCTCGAGGTCCTTGGCGATCGACGCGATGCGACCGCGCTCGACCTGGACCTTCGTGGCGTCGTCCAAGTCGAAGCATCGCGGGATGTCGTAGTCCACCGCGAGCGCGCACGATCCGTGGGCGATGTCCGCCTGCGAGAGCCGCCGCAGCAGCTCTGGCGCGAACAAATGGTCCGCCATCGTGAGAAAGCAGTCTTGATCGACCCAGTCCTGCGCGGACAAGAGCGACACGCCGTTGGATTTCTCCCACTGCGTGTTCTCGGCGAAGCGCACCGAGAGCCCGAGCGCGGTCTCGTCGCTGAGCGCGCGCCGGATCTGCCCGCCCTCGTAGCCGACGACCACGACCGCCTCGCGCACGCCTTCGCTCGCCAGGGTCTTCAGGATTCGAACGAGCAGCGGAACGCCCGCTACGGGCTCGAGGGGCTTGGGGTGACCCTTGTCGGCCACCAGTCGCGATCCGCGACCGGCGGCGAGGACCACGGCCCTCTGGATGTTCCGCTGCGTCATTGTTGAGAGAATCCTTGTCTCTGGTTGCCCAGAGCGGCCGCTGTCTATCACGCGCAGCAACTCTGCGGCAACGGCGTGACATTCTGCGTCGAAACCGCGCTGCCGGCTGTTGTACGCGCCGAGGGCGCTCGGTCTTTCACGCTTGCACTGGGGTCGAACCGAACCTCGGATCGCTCGCGATCAACGCTTCGGCGCGCGAGAGATCCTCGAGGTCGTCCACTTCGATCCACGCGCGCGCGTCCACGGCCAACGGCTCGAACGCCACCTCGGCCAGGACGTCGTTGTACACGTCTTCGTAGTACAGATCGCTGCGTCCCCGCTGAACCGCGGTCCGAATCGCCGCCGCCACTCGCTCAGCGCCCGCCCCGCTGAAGGCCTCGACCCCGATCGACTCGCCCGCGCAGCGCTTGGGGCTCAGCCCCTTGCCAAACGCCGTGATCCTTCCGCGATCGACGAGCACTTTCATCTCTTCGGCTCCGACGTGCGCCGACGTGTCCACGGCCACCCGCGCCGCGCCGCCCGCGAGCGCGTGGACGATCGCCGGGTCCACGATCAGGTCGCCATCGAGCTTCATCCACGGCTCGCCCGCGCGGCGCTCGCTCAAGCCCACGTCCAGCGACACCACGTTCTGCGTGCTCTCGTAGCGATCGCTGTGCGCGAAGGACACCGGCAGCTTCGACCGAGCCGCCTCGGCGCGCACCATCTCGGCGCGGTAGCCGGTCACGATCACCACGCGCGAGACGACCTCGCTGCGCTCGAGCGCGCCGAGCGCGAGCGCGAGCATCGTCGTCGAGCCCAGCGGGACGAGGCACTTCGGCCGGTCATCGGTCAACGGACGCAGCCGCGAGCCGACGCCGGCGCACAGCAAAATCGCACAGTATCCAGTGTTCTCACGCATGGCCTTGGTCCTCTGCCGTCTCGCTCGTGAAGAACTCGCGCGACGCGCGGCGCTGCATCGGGACGAGCGCCAGCAGCGCGGCGTTGAAGAGCACGAGCCGCAAGACGATGTACGCTTCGAGTCGATTCATCGCGATGCTGAGCGCCATCGCGAAGATGTGCGTCCCCACGCCGAAGAACGACCACGCGCGCATCAGCCCTCGCTGCGCGCGCGCGTATCGCTCGCCGCGCGCCTCGGTGTACGGCGGCATCGCGCGAAAGCTCGTCGGGATGTGCGGGTCGATCCAGCGCATCGTCGCTGCGACCAACTGCAAGTGCGTCCGGTACATCGCGAAGCGAAAGAGGTCCAGCCACGACAGGGGGCCCTTCGCCCGCGCGGAGGCGAGCTCGCGATCGAGGTCCTCGAGGTCGTCGCAGTCCGCGTGCTTCGCCGTGGCGTTGCGCGCCCAGAGGTTCTTGTAGTGGTCGTAGATGGTCGTGTGGCGCATCCCCGCGAGGATCGCGAGCACGCCGGCGATCGCCCACAGCCAGGCGTCCGCGTGCGAGGCGCCCCCGCGGCGCACGAACATGTGCGCGATCGCCGCGGGGACGACAGCGACCTGAACCACCGCGTCCACCGCACCGTCGAGCATGCGTCCGAAGCTCGAGCTCGACTGCCGCATGCGCGCGAGCTGCCCGTCGCTGCAGTCGATCACCGCGGAGAGGACGAACAGCGCCGCAGCCTGCGGAAGCAGCCCGAATCCCTCGCGGCCGAGGCTCGCCCACACGAGCCCTCCGGCCGCGACGCCGACGAGCATCGAGACGATCGTGAGCTGATCGGGCGTGATCGGCGTGGAGAAACACAGCCTCGCGATCACGTATCCGAGCGGGCGATGCACGAGCAGGTCGATGGGCTCTTCGACGGCGATGTTCTTGAGGCTCGATCGGTACGAAAGGTCGACCATGGCGGCGCGCGACCGTTACCACGGTTGCGACGGCGATCGCGATCCGCGGGTGTACCCTACGGGGCTCTATACCGCGCCCGCGACGGGCATCGAAGATGCCCAAGCGGATCGGCTCTTTCAACGAGCCGCTGAAATCAAGTCAAGCCAAGACCGCGAACGGAGACAACTACGACGACAGTCGCGGTATTGGTTTAGAGCGATGAACGTGCGATCGAACCAATGGACCGTAGTTGTCGGGCTGTCCGCGGTGTGCGTCGCGGGCTGCCCAGGGCGCAACACTCCTGCGGACGCGAGCGCGTCGGGGGACGCAGCGCGCGAGGCGAGCCCGGACGCGGACGCATCGATCATCCCGAGCGACGCGGACTCGCGCGCCGAGACCGTTCGCGCAGGCGACGAGCGCGGCGCGATCACCGCCGGAAACCGAGGCGATTCGCTGGTGCTCGCGGGCGCAGATGCGCTGCCGGTCGCTCGCGGCGCGAGCGGTCGACCGTGGCTCGAGCTCGGCGCGCGTCGCGGCGGCGCATCGCGCACTGCCTTTCACGACCCGCGCGCGCAGCGGCAGCCTGGCGTGAGCTGGGTCGCCCCTTCGGTCCTTCGAGAAGCGCGGGCTGACGGCGCGCTGGTGCTCGCGAGCGAGAGCGGCGCAGGCGGCGCGGTCACCGTGCGCGCCGCGCGGGTGAGCGAGGCTGTGTACTCGTTGACCATCGAGGCCGACGCCGAGAGCGCCGCGATGCTGCGGCTCAACCTCGCGTCGGACGACGGCGCGTACGTAGGGTTCGGCGAGCGATTTCGCAGCACCGACGCGAAGGGCTCGATCGTCCCGATGCAGCTGCACCTCGGGGGGACCGACTCGGGGACGAACGAGACGCACGTTCCGGTGCCGTTCTTCGTCAACTCGCGGGGCTATGGGCTCTTCGTGCGCTCGCGCCACGCGGGCGCCTTCGACGTGGCTGCGACGGACAGCGCTGTCGTGAGCGCCACGTTCGAGAGCGCGCGGCTCGAGCTGCTCTTCTTCGTCGACCCCGACCCGGTGAAGATCATCCAGCGATTTACGCAGCAGAGCGGGCTTCCGCGGCTGCCGCCGCTGTGGGCGCACGGGCACATGCAGTGGCGCAACGTGTGGCGTTCGCGGGACGAGCTGCTCTCGGACGCGCGTCGGCTGCGGGCCGAAGGCATCCCCACGACCACGATCTGGATCGATAACCCCTGGCAGCGCTCGTACAACGACTCGGTCGTAGACGAAGCGCGGTTTCCCGATCCGCCGTCGATGTTTCGCGAGCTCGCAGCGCTGGGCTATCGCGTGCTCGTGTGGCACACGCCGTACCTCGACGCGATCGACGCGGACGGCGCCGTCAGCAACCCCAGCGAAGAGCTCTTCGGGCAGCTGCGCGACCGCGGCCAACTGGTGCGCTACGGCGACCCGCCCGCGGCGTTCGTCTCTCCGGCCAACACCGGAAACCCAGGCGGAATGCAGGCGAACGGAGCGATCCCCGATTTCACCCAGCCCGCCGCGAGCGCGCTGTGGTCCGGGAGGCTGCAGCCGGTGATCTCGCTCGGAGTGCGCGCGTTCAAGCTCGATTACGGCGAGGACATCGTGCACGAGGTGCTCGCGCAGCGGCCGCAGTGGAGCTTCGCGATGCACGACGATCCGCGCACGGCTCCGTCGCTGTTTCCGCAGTGGTACCACCGCGCGTATCGCACCGCGCTCGACGAGCACGCGGGCGGCGACGGGTTTCTGCTGGTGCGCGCGTCGTCGTGGGGCGGGCAGGCGGTGTGCGACATCATCTGGCCGGGCGACCTCGACAACGACTTCGCGCGCGCCGAAGCAACGGCGGTCGGCGGCTTGCCCGCGGCGGTCGCGGGGCTCATCAACCTCTCTGCCTCGGGGTTTCCTTCGTTCGCCTCGGACACCGGCGGATACCGCGGCGGAACGCCCACGCGCGAGGCGCTTCTGCGCTGGGCCGAGCACTCTGCGCTCGCGCCGTACATGCAGCTCGGCGGCGGCGGCGAGAGCCACAACCCCTGGCAGTACGACGCCGAGGCCACGCGCATCTACCGCGACCTCGCGCGGCTGCACGACGCGCTGATCCCGTACTTTCGCACGCTCGCCATCGCCGCTTCGCGCGACGGGACGCCGCCCGTACGCGCGCTTTCTCTGGCGTTTCCCAGCGATCGCGGCGCGCGCAGCGACGGATGGGCGTACCTGCTCGGCGACGACCTGTACGCGGTGCCCGTGATCGAGCCCGGCGTCACGCAGCGCAGGGTGCACGTGCCGCCGGGGACGTGGGTGCACTGGTCCACGCGCGAGGCCTTCACGGGCCCGACGGACGTGATGATGGACGCTCCCCTCGGGCGGCCGCTGTTGTTCGTGAGGCAATCTGCGGTGATTCCGCTGCTCGCCGAGGACGTCGCCACGTTGGCTGCGACGGACGATCCGACCATCGTCGACGCGACAGACCGCGCGAGCGTCCTTCGCGCGCGGGTCGTCGCGGGCGCGCTTCGAAGCATCACCGTGGCGGACGGCTCGGCGATCACCGCGCAGTCGATGGACGGATCGGTGCGCGTTCAGTGGCAGCCCGGCCGCGAAGCATCGGAGCTTCGACTGCAAATCGACTGGCAGAATCGACTCGGAGCGACGATGGCTCCCCCCGCGACGGTGAGCGTCGAGGCCGGCGCAGCGCTCGCTGCGAGCCCGCTGGCTGACGTGCGATCGGGCGTGTGTTCGAGCTGCTGGGCCTTCGACCCGGCGTCGCGAGAGCTCTTCATCACCGTGCGCGGCGCGCAGACGGTGGTCGCGCGATGACCGACTCGCTCGTGCTCGGCGTCGACCTCGGCGGAACGAAGATCGAAGCCGTCGTCCTCAGGCTCCGCGACGACGACCGTGCCTTCGACGAGCTCTCTCGCGAGCGCTGCGACACCCTCGCGCACGAGGGCTACGAAGCCGTCCTCTCTCAGTGCTCCTCGCTCATCGAGCGCGTCGAGTCGCGAACCTCTGCGACTCCGTTGCGCGTCGGAGTCGCGATGCCGGGCGGCGTCCGACGCAGCGACGGAGCCGTCAAGAACTCCAACGCCACCTGCCTCAACGGAAAGCCATTTCGCCAGCAATTGTCCTCGCGATTGTCTCGTCCCGTGGCGTTCGACAACGACGCCAACTGCTTCGCGCTCGCCGAGACCCTGCTCGGCGCGGGCCGCGCTCACCGCGACGGGGTCGTCTTCGGCGTGATCATGGGCACCGGCGTCGGCGGCGGCCTCGTCCTGCGCGGACGCCTCTGGCCGGGCCTGCACGGGATCGCTGGCGAGTGGGGCCACCACCCCGTTCGCACCGGTCCCGACGCGCTCGAATGTTACTGCGGCCAGCGCGGTTGCCTCGAGCGCTACGCGAGCGGCCCCGCGCTCGAGCAGCACTACGAGCGGCTCGCGCGCCGCCACGCGAGCGCAAAAGAGATCATCGCCCGCGCGACCGCGAGAGAAGACCCGCACGCTAGCGCCGCGCTCGACGCTCTCGTGTGGGCCTTCGGCCGCGGGCTCGCGACGCTCGTCGACGTCCTCGACCCCTCGTGCATCGTCCTCGGCGGCGGCCTCTCGCACTGCGACGCGCTCTACACGGACGGGGTCGCCGCGGCGCGCTCCATGGTGTTCAACGACGAGTGGCTCACGCCCGTGGTGCGCAACGAGCTCGGCGACTCGGCGGGCGTGTACGGCGCGGCGATGCTGGCCGCTCAGCTGCCCTGCTGAAGCACGGTCTTGACCGTGTTGGTCGCGCGGTCGACGAACTTCGAGAGCAGCTCGACCTCCTGCGTATAGCGATACACCTGCGCTTGAATCGCCAGCAAATCAGCAGGCGTATACGCAGCTCCGCTGGACGCGCCCCGCACGACTTGCTCGACGAAGCGCTCTCCCCGCGAGATGCGCGAGAGCAGCCTTCGCCCCGCGTCGGTCAGCGCCTCTGGCCCTTGCGCGGGCTGCGTCCTCGGCGGCCCGTACACGTGGGCAGCCGCTGCGCTCTGCGCGGGCTGGGCGGGTGCCGTCGTCGGAGTGGTGTTCGCTTGTGCTGCGGGGCGCTCGCGCGGCCCGAGCAGCTCGCTGAATCGTTGGACGCCCGTCGTTGGCTGCGCGCTCTCGATGCGTCCGGCGCGCGGGGGCGGCGCTGCGGTCGCGGCGCCCGCGGTGATGTTCGATCCCATGAGTGTCGTGCTCCTTCGCGTCGGCGTGGGGCCCAATCGCCCAATGCGATGGACACTTCGCCGCGCGGGGGGCGCTATCACCGGGGCCTCGCTCAGGTTGCGTACTCGAGCGGAAGTTTTTCTTTCATGAGCTTGAGCGCCCTGGCGTGCAGTCGCGAGGCCCAGCTCTTCGAGAGACCCATGCTCTGGCCCGCTTGCTCGATGGTCTTTCCGCCGAAGTAGACCTGCTCGAGCATCGTGCACTCTCGCTCGGGCAGCTCTTTGACCACCGAGCGGATGAAGACAGCGGCTTCGCGCTCGCCGAGGTCGTGCTCGGGCGTGTTCTTCTTCTGGTGATCGGGCTCGTAGTACGCCGCGGCCTCGCCCAACATGAACGACGCCACCGCGCCGTCGATCAACCCGTCGAGGGTGTTGGCAGCTTCGGATTGCGCGTCGACGGCGGGCTGGCTCTTGTCGCGCTCGGCAGCGCTCTGCGCGATGGCGTCGACCGCTCTGTGCGCGGCGGCCTTGGCGAGGTGATACGGGTCGTTCTCGACCTGCTCGCGCACCCAGTCGAAGACCGCGCCTCGAATGCGATAGTACGCGAAGGTCGTGAACTGCACGCCGCGCGTGGGATCGTAGCGGGTGGCGCTCTCGACGAGGCCCTCGCGCGCCACGGCCTTGACGTCTTCAGCGCGAACGAACTTCGGCAGCCCTCGAAGGATGTCCAACGCGAGCGCGTCGGCGTACTCGCGGTGTCGCTCGACGAGCGCGTGCTGTTCGTTGGTGCTGCTGGTCATGACGTTCGAGCGGGCGAGCGTAGGGCAAAACGCCGACGCGATCACCAGCAACGTGGCTCAGCCGCCCGGCGGAAGGGCGGGCCGGACCAGCGCTTCGATCGCCTGCTGGTCGAGCAGTCCCACGACCGTGCGCGAGACCACGCCCGCGCGGTTGATCAGAATCGTCGTGGGGACGTGCTCGATCGGGCCGAGCGGCGAGGTGCCTTCGCGCACGGCGTCGCTGGCGACGACGACCGTGGTCTGCCGCAGCTCGAGCACTTGCGTGAAGGCTTCGAGCAGCGTGCGGAGGGTGCGGTGCGACCCTGGATTTCCGCACATCGCGACGACGACGAGCGACTCTCGATGCGCCCTCGCGACGCGCTCGGCCTCGCGCAGCGTCGCTTGCGAGCGAAGGTCATCATGGTTGAACGCGACCACCAGCACCGCGCGGCCGCGCAGCGAAGCGAGCTCGAGCGGCTCGCCCGCGACCGTGTCGAGCGCGAGCGAGATGGGCGAGGGCGTCGGCGTCCCCGCGGCGCCGATGGCGGTGGTCGCGCGCGTCGAGCCCGCGTTGGTCGCGCAGTTGGTCAGTGAAAACACAGCGAACGCTGCGCACAGGGGACCGATCGAGCTCTGGGGGTGACGCACGGACTGTTGTCTCTACTGTACCCTGCGTGAAAATCTCGCGACGTCGACGATTGCCCCTTGCGCGACGCCGCGCGCGCTCGCCCGAAGTGAGTCCTTGACGACGGGCGGCGAGCGACGAAACCTCGCGCGCCCCAACCGAGCACCCGCGCTCGGCGGGTTGCTACGTTGGTTGTGAGCGCCATGAGTTCCCGTGAAAAGACCGCCGCGGACCTGGAGTGGTCCGCCCTACTCGATCGACTCGCCGAGCGTTGCACGAGCAACCTGGGCGCGGCTCGCGCCCGAGCGATCACGCCTGCAGAGACGCTCGAGGACGCCCGCGGTCGCTACGAGCGCTTGCGAGAGGCGCTCGACCTCGCGTCGCGCGGAGACATGCTCCCCGTCGATGGCGTCACCGACGTGGTGGACTTCATCGCGCGCCTCGAGCGCGGCGCCGACGGAACGTCCGGCGAGCTTCACGCGCTGCGACAGCTCTTGCGCCAGGCGCACACGCTTCGTCGCTTCGTCGGCACGCACCGCGAGAGCCACCCTGCGCTCGCGACGGCGCTCGGGTCGGACCCTTCGCTCGACAAATTGCTCGCGACGCTCGACTTCGCGATCGACCCCGACGGCGGCCTCGCCGATCGCGCCTCGGTCGACCTCGCGCAGTCCCGCAGGCGCGCGGGCGAGATGCGACAGCGCGTGATCGCGCGGCTCGACGAGCTCATCCACAAGTACCGCGAGGTGCTGCAAGACGGCTACTACACGGTGCGCGACGGCCGGTACGTGTTGCCGGTGCGATCGGACTCGCACATTCGCGTCCCTGGCATCGTGCTCGGCTCGAGCGCGTCGGGGCACACCCTCTTCATCGAGCCCGGCGCGGTGATGTCGCTCGGCAATCAGCTCAAGGTCGCCCTCGCCGACGTCGAGCGCGAAGAGGCGAGGGTCCTCGCCGAACTCAGCGAGCGCGCTCGACGCGAGTGCGCTGCGATCAACGACGCCATCGAGGCCTGCGTCGACGCGGACGTGCTGCTCGCGATGGTGCGCATCGCCGACGTGATGAAGGGCATCGCCATCCCCGTCGAAGACGGGCCGGTGCTCGACCTTCGCGTCGCGCGACACCCGCTGTTGCAGCTCTCGGGCATCCCCGTCGTGGCGAACGACCTATGCGTCGAGTGTGGAAAAGTCCTGGTGATCTCCGGCCCCAACGCCGGCGGCAAGACCGTGGCGCTCAAGTGCCTCGGGCTCGCGGTGTGGATGGCCCGATCGGGGCTGCCCATTCCGGTCGCAGAGGGTTCGCGCGTCGGGTGGTTCGAGCCGGTGCTCTCGGACGTGGGCGACGACCAGAGCCTCGCGCGCTCGCTGAGCACGTTCTCGGCGCACGTCACGAACCTCGCGCGCATCCTCGATCAATCCGGGCCCCGCGCGCTCGTCCTTCTCGACGAGCTCGCCGGCGGAACGGACCCCGAAGAGGGCTCTGTCCTCGCCGCCTCGGTGCTCGAGCGCCTCGCGTCGATGGGCGCTGCCTCCGCGGTGACCACGCACTACGAGCTGCTCAAGACCCTCGCGGTCCGCGACCAGCGCTTCGTCAACGCGTCGGTGGGCTTCGACCTGCAGACCATGATGCCGACGTTTACCGTCACGATGGGCGTCCCCGGCGCGTCGAGCGCGCTCGCTGTCGCGCGGCGCTACGGCATCCCCGCGGAGGTCGTCGATCGCGCGAGGGCGCTGTTGCCCGAGCACTCGGTCGGTCGCGAAGACGCGCTGCGACGGATTCAGGACGAGCAGATCGCCGCGCAGCTCGCTCGGCAAGCGGCGGAGGACGAGCGCAAACAAGCCGAGAAGATCCGCCTCGAGCTCGAGATGCAGCGCAACGTTCTGCGCGCCAGAGAGCAAGAGAAGATCTCTCGCGAGGCCCGCGAGCTGATGGAGCAGCTGCGCCGCGCGCGCGAGGCCCTTCGCGACGCAGAGAACCGCGTGAAGAAGAAGCGCGCGGGAGAAACCGACGTGAAAGAGTCGGCGCGGTCGATCGAGCGCGTCGCGCAGCAGGTGGCCATCGGCGGCTCGCTCGCCCACGCGGTCGCGCGCAAGCCCACCGAGGACGGACCGTCACGTCGGCCCCCTCGCGCGGACGAGCTTCGCGTCGGCGCCAAGGTCTACGTCGCGCGCCTCGGGACCACCCTCGAGGTGCTGGACATCCCTGCGAAAGGGCAGCTGCGCGTCGGTCGCGGGCCCATGAAGCTGTACGTGGACGCGAGCGAGGTGCTCATCGAAGAGGGCGCTGAGCCGTCGAACACGGGCAGTGACCGAAAGGACTCGGGCTTGCGTCGCGTGGCCGAGCCGACGGTCCCGAGCGCGAACGCGGCGCTCACGCGGGCGCTGCGGACCGAGAGCAACACGGTGGACGTGCGTGGCTTGCGCGCGGACGACGCTCTTTCGCTGGTCGATTCGTTCATCGATCGGATCTATGGCGCTGAAGAGAGCGTGGGGTTCGTGCTGCACGGGCACGGGACGGGCGCGCTCAAGGCCGCGGTGCGCGCGCATCTCGAACGGTCGCCGCACGTCGCCAAATGCAAGGCCGCGGACAGCGAAGACGGGGGCGACGCCTTCACGGTCTTCTGGGTGAAGTGAGCGCCAGACCGCAGCGCGTCGTCGCAGGTTGCAGGGACGCGCGCGGTCTGTGTGATACCGTCATCGTGATTCTTCGCAGGAGGAACCCATCGAATGACGCGTACACCCTTGTCTTCTCTCGGTCGTAGCTCTGTGTTCATCGCTCGCTCGCTCGCGCCGCTCGCGCTCTGTTCGCTCGCGCTCGTCGCGTGCGGCGGAGAGATGCAGCCCGCCGACGTGGTGACAGACCGCGGTGTCGTCCGCGACTCGAGCACGATCATGGACTCCGGCGTCGTCGAGCAAGACGTCGGAACGCCGACGGACACCGGCGTTTCGCCGCCCGACGTGCAGTCGCAGCCAGACGCGCCAGCGCCCATGGACGTGTCCGTTTCGAACTCGTGCTGCCGCGCGTTCTCGATGGCCAACCAGGCTCGCTGCGACGCGCTCGACCCCAACGGTCCCGCGCTCTGCAACGCCGCCGACGACGGAACCACCTGCGCATGGAGCCTCGAGCCCCGCTGCAACGACTCGGGTGTCCCTGTCGATGCGGGCCCGCCGCCGAACTGCTGCCTCGCCATCAACGCAGCCAACGCTGCGTTCTGCACCACGCTCTCGTCCTTCGGCGTCGATCGCTGCAACCGCGCGGACGGCGGCGGCGTCTGCGTGTGGAGCGGCGCCATGGTGTGCAACCCCACGCCTCCGATGGACTCGGGCGTGCTCGCCGACGCCTCGACCGACGTGTCGCGCATCGACGTCACGCTGCGCGACACGGGCGTCATCGTGGACACGGGCGTCATCGTGGACTCTGGCGTGCCGAGCTGCTGCCTCGCGCGCACCGGCGCCAACGGCGCGCTTTGCCGCGCGTACACCACCATGGCGCAATGCTCCACGGCCACTGCGGTGCTGCGAACGTGTGTGTGGAGCCCCACGCCGCTTTGCACGAGCCCGCTCGGCCTCGCAGGCGCGTGCTGCATTCCGTCGCGCTCGGCGACGTTCAACGCGACGTGCGGCGCGCTCAACACCGTGGCGACCTGCCGAGTCAACGCCAACTGCCAGTGGCGCTGCCCCTGAGCGTCGCTCAGCGCAGGACGCTCGCCGCGAGGATCGCCGCGATGCCGAGGCCCACAGCGATCACCGCGACCGCTGGACCGGGCCCGGTCGACAGCGCGCTCGCGTCGGCGATCACCCGATCGGGGCCGATCGCATACACGCTGATCGGCGCGCCGCTCGCGTCCACGGTGATCTCCCACACTTCGTAGCGCTCGACCCACCCGCGCTGCGCCGCGATTCGCTCGTGCATCTGCGGCGGGTTCTGCTTCGCGAGCCGCGTGAGCGCCGCGGTCGCCTCGCTCTCTTCGTGCGTCGGCGCCGCGCGAAAGTGCTCGACCGTCCCGCTGTGCACCGCCCGAAACGCGCCGCGATCGAAGTCGAACGACCGCTCTCTGCGCATCTTGTCGAGCTCTACGTCCACGCCCTTGGGCGCGGCGCTGAGCGCAGCCCGGTGCGACTGGTTCATCCACTGCACACGCGCGCGCTGCACGCTGAACGTCTTGCCGCTCAGCTCGCAGGTGTCGCAGTCGAGCGAGCCCAACGTGCAGTGAGTGCAGTGCCCGCTGCCGAGGCCTCCGCAGGTCGAGCACCGCTCGCGCTCCGCTCCGTACCAGGGGCCGTCGCCGGTGCCGCCGCACGTGCGGCACGCGACCGCCGTCGTCCCTCCACACGCTTCGCACACTCGCTTGCCCGAGCCTGTGCACGCCGGGCAAGCGCGCACCGCGCCCGTGTTGGCGTCGGTCACGAGCCGCACCGCTTCGGTGTACGGAGCGGGGGCTTCGCGCTCGAGCGACCACAGCTCCGACCAGAGATCGCGGGGCGGGTCGAGCGTCGGCGCGGGCTTGGTCGCGATGGTCTCGATCGTGCGGCGCTCGATCCACTGCTGCAGGGCCACGGCGCGCATCGAGACGTCGCGCACGGCGCGCACGCGCACAGCGTGCCTCGTCTGCGCGCGGATCAGCGACTCGGCTTCGGCGATCGTGAGCGGCGCGGTCATGGCGCCATCCACGCGCACGAGCGCGTCGTGAAGGAGGGTGAGCGCCGGAGAAGCACCCTCGTGAACGGCCCTTCGATCGGCGGAATCACCTCTGAGAAGACACACTGATTCGCCCCGTTTTGTCCAGGCAGCGGACGAGCGCGACGTGTCGTGTACACGTTGAGCGGCGCGCCGCGCTCCCCTCGCCACGGTGCTAGGCTTTGGACAATGAGCACGGCGAAAGAGCAGCTCGCGGCGCGGGTGGCATCGATGACCGAGGATGAAGCGCGGGAGGCGCTCTCGCGGCTCGATGGCGACGAGCTCACCGACGAGCAACGCGGAGGGATCATCGAAGCGATGGATGCGATGGACCGCGGCGAGGGCGTGGACGGCGCCGATGTGTTTCGCCGCGCGCAAGCGATGCTCGATTCACCGCGCCGACGGGCGGCCGGATGACGTTTCGGTTCGCCCCGGCTGCGGAGCGCGAATACCTTGCTGCGCTAGAGTGGCTACGCGATCGCAACCCGACCGCCGCGCAGGGGCTCCATGACAGCGTGGTGTCGATCGTGACCGCGCTCGCCGCGCGGGAGTTCGAAGGTCGCGAGGTGGTGATCGACAGCGGGCGCAGCGCGCGCCGCTGGCCGGTTGGCTCGCTGGTGATCTACTACCGGCGCAGGGGCGATGTGCTCGAGGTCCTGCGCGTGTTCGACGCGAGGCGCGCGCCGATCGAGCGGTGAGCGCGCGAGGGCGTCCACCACCCTCCAACGCAGCGAATCACAGCGCGGTCCACACGCACTTGCTCTGGGTGTACGTGTCGAACGCGTGCGAAGAGAGGTCGCGGCCCCAGCCGCTCTCTTTGTAGCCGCCGAACGGCGCGGCCGTGTCGAAGCGGTCGTACGTGTTGAGCCACACGACTCCGGCGCGGATGCGCCTCGCGAGCGCGTGCGCCTTCGCCGTGTCCTTGGTCCACACGCCCGCGGCGAGGCCGTAGCGAACGCCGTTGGCCACGCGGATCGCTGCGTCTTCGTCGTCGACGGCGAGGCACGCGAGCACCGGGCCGAAGACCTCTTCTTGCTCGAGTTCGCTGCCTTCGCGCACGTCGGCGAACACCGTGGGGCGCAGAAAGAACCCTTCTCCGTGGGCCCCTTGCGTGTCGCGCTCTCCGCCGACGACGAGCCGTGCGCCCGCGTCGATGGCGCGCGTGACGAAGCCGAGCGCGCTCTCGAGCTGACGGAGCGAGACGAGCGGGCCCATCTGCGTCTCGTTGTCCCTGGGGTCGCCCACGCGGATCTTCGAGGCGCGCTCGGCCACGCGCTCGACGAGCGAGTGATAGATCGATCGATGCGCGATCACCCGCGAGCCGGCGGAGCAGACCTCGCCCTTGTTCGAGAAGATGCCCCAGGTGATGGCTTCGGCCGCGGCGTCGAGGTCGGCGTCGGCGAGGACGATCTGCGGGGATTTTCCCCCGAGTTCGAGCGAGAGCTTCTTGAGGTTGCTCTCGCTGCTGGCTCGCATGAGCGCGCGCGCCGTGCGAGGCGAGCCCGTGAACGCGACGAGGTCGACCGACGGGTGCCTCGCGAGCGCGTCGCCCGCGACTGACCCGAGCCCAGGCACCACGTTGAACACCCCCGGCGGAACGCCCGCGTCCCTCGCGCACTCAGCCAACATCAACGCCGTGATGGGGGTCAGCTCGCTCGGCTTGAGCACCACGGTGTTGCCCGCGACCAGCGCCGGGCCGATCTTCCACGCGGCGAGCGAGGTCGGAAAGTTCCACGGGACGATGGCTGCGACGACGCCGAGCGGCTCGCGCAGCGTGTACGTGAGAAAATCCCCGCGGACCGGCAGCGTCTCGCCGCAGAGCTTGTCGCCCCACGACGCGAAGTACTGCAGCGCCCCCGCCGCGGCGCCCACGTCGTCGGTGAGCGCGTCGCGGTACAGCTTGCCGTTGTTGAGCGTCTCGACCAGCGCGATCGCCTCGCGGCGCTCCCACACGAGCTCGCCGAAGCGCCGCACGATCCTCGCGCGCGACGCCGCGCTCATCGTGGGCCACTTGGACTGATCGAAAGCATCTCGCGCCGCGCGCACGGCGCGCTCGACGTCCTCGACGCCCGCACACGGCGCGCGCCACAACACCCGCCCGTCGGTCGGGTTGATCGCGTCCAGCGTCGCCCCGTCCGCGGCGTCCACGAACTCCCCGTCGATGAACAATTTCGCCGGAGGAAACACTGCTTGCTTCGCGCGCACGTCGGTCATCGCCAGTCCGTTCTACACTCTCTTCTAGATCTCCATTGAGCACCTTCTTTCGTTGGCTCTGCGAGGCGCTGGTGGCGCTGTATTTTCCAGGTCGTTCGCTGGCCAACCGCGAGCGGCTGCCCAAGTCCGGCAGGGTCATCCTCGTCGCCAACCACCCCAACGGGCTGCTCGACCCGATCGTGCTGCGCATCATCACCGGCGTGCGCGCGCGCTTTCTCGCGAAGAGCACCCTGTTCTCGAACGCCCTGTGGCGCTTCGCGATGGGCTCGTTCGGCGTGATCCCGGTGTTCAGAAAACAAGACGCCGCGCAGGGAGAAGACACCCGCGACGGCAACGAGCGCACGTTCGCCCTGTGTCGACAGGCCCTCGCGGCGCGCGAGGCGCTCGCGCTGTTTCCCGAAGGCGTCTCGCACGCAGACGCCCACATCCAGCCGCTCAAGACCGGCGCGGCGCGCATCGCGCTCTCGTCGGACGCCGAGCTCGGCGGCGTGTCCGAGCTCACGATCGTCCCCGTCGGTCTCGAGTACGAAGCGCGCTCGATCTTTCGCTCTCGCGTGCTCGCCGTCGTCGGTGAGCCCATCGACGTGCAGTCCTTTCGCGCGCAGTACGCCGCGGATCCGCGGGCCGCAGTGGACGCCCTCACCGCCGTGATCGCCGAGCGACTCCACGGCCTCGTCGTACAGGCGAGCACCCGCGCCGTGCTCGACGGCGTCGCGCGCGTCGCTGTGTGGACCGGAGACCCAGCGCTGCGCGACGACCTCGACGCGCGCCACGCCCGCGCACGAACGCTCGCCGACGCGCTCGCGACGCTCGAAGCGCGCGACCCCGCGCAGGCCGAAGAGATCGTCCGCGAGGTGCGCGAGTACGACCGCATCCTGCGCGCGCTCGGCGTGCAAGACCCTTGGGGACTCGAGGTCGGACGCGTGCGCCTCGGCACCGCGATCCGCGTCGCGATCGAGCTCGCCGTCATGGCTCCGCTCGCCCTCGTCGGAGCGCTGCTCAGCTGGGTTCCCTATCGCCTCGTTCGCGTCGTCGCCCATCGCTACACGCAAAACGAAGACGTCCTCGGCTCGGTCAAGCTCCTCGGCGGAATGATCTTCGTCGGCCTCACCTGGGTCGTCCAAGCCCTCGTCGCGCTCTTCGTCCTCGGCCCGTGGTACGCGCTCGCCTTCGCGCTGCTCGCGCCGTTGACCGGCTATTTCGCCCTGCGCTTCGACGAAGAGCTCGCGCTCGCGCTCGCAGCGCTGCGCCACGGCTGGATCCGCACGAGCCGCCCGCTGCTCGTCGCGCGCCTCGCCGACCGCCGCCGCGCCCTGGCCGACGCCGTCGCGCAAGCGCTCGACCGCGTCGAGAAGTGACCCGCGGTCACCGCGGATTGACCGCGCCCAATACAATCGTGTGCGTCGCCCGCGTCACCGCGACGTACAGCGCGTGCCTGCCTTGCGGCGTGCTCGGGTAGTTGCCGCTCGTGGCGTCGAGCGCGAGGACGTAGTCGAACTCGAGCCCCTTCACCTCGCGCACCGAGCACACGTGCACCGCGTGATCGTCGGTGAAATCCCCCTCGCGCGCGTAGTGCGCGGCGAGCGCCGGCCCGAGCACCGTGCTCCACCGCTGCGCGCTCTCTTCGGTGCGCGCCACCACGGCGATGGACGCCGTGCGATCTTCGCGCCGCAGCGCGCGCACCGATCGGCACGCCCGCGCGAGCAAGTGCGCCTCGCTCGTGTCCGCCCAGCGACGCACGCGCTCTCCCTCTGCGATGGGGCGCGCGAAGACCCCGTCGGGCTCGCGCAAGATCGCCCGCGCGAGCTCGGTCACGGGCGCAGGGCAGCGGTAGCTCGTCTCGAGCTTCACCGTGCTGTAGTGCTGCGCGCCGAGGTCCGCGAGCGTCTGCCTCCATCCCTCGTAGCTCGAGGTCGCGTCCACTTGTTGGCTCGCGTCCCCCGCGACGATGAGCGCTCCGCCCGGCGCGAGCGCGTCGCCGATCAGCGCGAGCTCGAGCGGCGCGAGCTCTTGCGCTTCGTCGACCACCACGCAGTCGTAGCGCTCGATCGCGTACGGCTGCCTCGCGCAGCGCGCGAGCTCGAAGAGCACCGGAGCGTCCTCGGCGTCGATGCGCCCTGCGAGGTCGTCGGGCGTCGCGCTGTCGATCGATCGACCGTCGGCGGTCTGCAGTCGGTCCGCGTCGACCAGCGAGGCGTACGCGTCCTCGGTGCGGCTGCGAAACTGCGCGCGCGTGTGCTGCGCGACGGCTTCGACGTCCGAGGCGCTCGCGATCGGCGCGAGCAGCGCGCGGTCGCCGAACAGCTCGTGCAGGTCGTCGCGGGACACGCGCCCCTTGCGTCGACGGCGCGCGTACTGCGCGATCACCGAGCGCAGCGCGCGGCTGCGCTTGACGCGAAGGACGCTCATCGGCGCGTCGAAGTACACGTCGCGCGCGGGGATGCGCTCGAACGCGCGCCGCGCTTGCGAGGTCGCCCATCGGTCGAACTGAACGACGTCGGCCCGCGCGACGCCCAGCCGCTCGAGCGATGTTCGCAGCAGTCGGCGCAGCCCTTCGGTGGGCGCGACGACGAGGACCTTGAGCGGCTCGGCGCGGTCGTTGCCCTGGCGGCGAAGGCGGTCGAGCCAGGCGACGCGGTGGAGGGCGACCGTGGTCTTTCCTGCGCCGGCTTCGCCGAGGACGAGCAGGGCTTCGCGGTGCGTTCGCTGCACGGCAGCGCGTTGAGCGTCGTCGAGGGTGACGTCGACTGGGGTCCTCGGCCTCGCGCGCGCCTGGGCGTCTCGCAGCGCGAGCGCGGGCGTCGCGTCGCCCGTCGCGACCCACGCGCCTTCGCGCCGCTCGAAGCGCTGCCCGTTGCGCTCGAGCGCGACGAGCGCGCCTTCGCGATCCGTGTGCACGATGTGTCGCTCGAGCAGCTTGCCTTCGATCGGTCGCTGCGCGCCGGCGAACTCGAAGAGGTCTCCCTCGTCGCACTCGTACATCAGCCGCGACAACGGAGCGTTGCGCCAGTGCAACACCGCGACCTCGCCGTCGACGTCGGTGACCGAGCCGACGAGGTAGTCCTTCACGCGCCCGTCGCGCTCGACGCGGAGCTGCGAAAACAGCGCCCATTCTGCGCTCGATCGCCCTTCGCTCGCGCGCGCGACCATGCCCGCGACCCTGTCCAACGCCGTCGTGTCCATCACCGTGGTGACGAGTAGTGCTTCATCGCCGCGCGATCGAGTCTGCAAAACGAACGTCGCTTCGCGGTATAGTCGTCGTCGCGCGAGGGGTTTCGAAATCGACGACGGTGCACGAGGTAGTGCGGCGATGAGCAACGACAGCGACAAGGACCAACGCGACGGCGAAGGGCTCTCTCGCCGCGGAGCGCTCGCAGCAGCGGCCATCACCGGCGTCGCTGCGGTCACCGGCCTCGCGGCCGCGGCGACGGGCGGCGCTCCCCAGCCAGCAAGCACAGGATCGACGATGACCAACACGACCAGCACAGCGACACCGCGCGCACCTTCGGGGCGCATGCCCGTGGTGTTTCTTCCGCACGGCGGCGGCCCGTGGCCCTTCATGCCCCTCGCG
Source organism: Myxococcales bacterium (assembly GCA_013298625.1). Classification (GTDB taxonomy): domain Bacteria; phylum Myxococcota_A; class Polyangia; order Polyangiales. The sequence continues at coordinate 45,998 of JAAFIF010000007.1, read as the reverse complement.
TTCGGAACGCAGCGCGAGAAGGACGACATGCTCGCGTACCTGCGAGGCGTCCCGGCGAGCATCGGCGCCCGCCCCACGGCGCTCGTCGTGCTCTCGGCCCACTGGGAAGAGCCCGTCGTCACCGTGATGAACGGCGAGCGCCCGCCGTTGCTCTTCGACTACTACGGGTTTCCTCCGGAGACGTATCGGATCGAGTGGCCCGCGCCAGGGCACCCGACGGTCGCCGCGCGCGTGCAGTCGCTCTTGCGCGCCGCAGGCATCGCGACGGCCAGCAACAGCACGCGCGGGTATGACCACGGGACGTTCGTTCCGCTGAAAGTGGCGTGGCCCGAGGCGGAGGTGCCCGTCGTGCAGGTCTCGCTCAAGACCGGGCTCGACCCCGCCGAGCACCTCGCCATCGGCCGCGCGCTCGCGCCCCTTCGCGACGAAGGCGTCCTCATCGTCGGCAGCGGAATGACCTACCACAACATGCGCGGCTTCTTCGCCGCAGGCCGCGCTCAGCCCGCCTCCGAGGCCTTCGACCGATGGCTTCGCGAGGCCACCGCCGCCGAGCCCGCCGTGCGCGACCGCATGCTGCGCGAGTGGGCCAGCGCCCCGTCCGCGCGCGAGGTCCACCCGCGCGAAGAGCACTTGATCCCGCTCATGGTCGTCGCTGGCGCCGCGGGCTCCGATCGCGCCCGCGTCCCCTACAACGGGACGCTCGCCAACCTCAGGCTCAGCGCGCACCACTTCGGCTGATCGATTCTGCTAGAGAATCTTCAGCATGACCCGCGGTCAGATCGTCACAGCACGTTCGCCGCGTTGGTGTCGATCACCAGCACCACGAAGGCCAACGCGAGCGCGGTGATGCTCGCCACGATCGCAGCCGCCTTCGAGTTCTTGTCCGCGAGCGAGAGCGTGAGCCCGCCGCCCAGCGCGCCGATCACCATGGCCAACATGGTCGGGCCGCGCTGAAGGTTGAAGACCTCGCGCCCCTCGCCGACGGTCTTGCGCGCGACGATCAGCGCGATCACAGCGCCGATCGCGACCCCCATCATGAAGCGACCGATGCCTTTGAGACCCATGCGCGCCGATCGTACACGGCCGCAGCGCGCGCGCCCCGCGCTCAGCGCGTGAATCCGCTCCACCACAGGTGCGGCTGCTGCCACCCGAGCGCGCTCCAGCGGTCGCCCTCGAGCGCGACCAGCTCGCTGAAGAGCGTCCCGTGCGCCGCTGCGTCGCCGTCGAGCGCGTCGAGCGCCGCGGTGAGCGCTGCGTCGCGGCCGATCACCGCGAGCGACTCGCGCAGAGACTCGAGGTCGTCGCGCTCACGGATCCACCGTCGGGCCAGCGCGCCGAGCTCGGGGCGATCCTCTTCGACCGCGAGCGAGAGCGTCGCCAGCGCGTCCTTCGCCCGCTCGCACCACGCGAGCGCCTCCCGCTCGATGAGCGAGACCTCGTCGCTCGATCGCTGCTTCCACCACGAGGCGACCTGCGTCCGCGCAGAGGCGAGGGTGGTCTTGCCCGCGAGCACCGACGCCAACAGGGCGCTCGCGTCCTCGGCGGGCGCCTCGTAGAGCCGCGCGATCAGCCCCAGCGCCGCTGCGGTGGAGCGCGATCCGCCGCGCTCGTGAAGCGCTGTCGCGTCGTCGATCAGCCACTCGCTGAGCTCGAGCCCCGCGAAGACCTCGGCGATCGCGTTGTCCATCGCAACGCTCGCGCGCTGGACAGCGACGAGCCGCGCGAGGTCCGCGCCGAGCCCCGACGGTCGCAGCTCTTGCGCTTCGACCTCGTCCGACGCGAGCGCGTCCAACGCGAGTCGATCGCCCTCGACCGAGAGCAGCCGAGCGCCGACGCGAAGGGCGCTTCCTTCGACGGCGACGAAGACCAGCGCGTCCGCGCCGACTCTGCGCGCGCTTCCGACGACGGCCGCCGAGCACACTTGCGGCCCCTCGACGCGGATGAGCTCGGGGACGGCGCGCGAGCGCGCGAAGGTGAGCCCAGGGCTCGCGTCGTCAGCCCACGCGAAGGGCTCGAACCGCGACGGGTCCGCGTGTCCTTGCGAGACTAAATTATCCAATGACTCCGTGGCGCTGCGTGCGGTCCACGGAACCGATGCGACTTCGCCGACAGGGAGCTCCTGAGCGATGCCGAGGCGAGCGAGAAGCGAGCGAGAGGCCATGGGGGTCCTACTGTCCTTGGGCCCGTTGACGAGGCGGAGAGTGGTGAGGGTCGTTGCGCTGCCTACTGCTGCGCGTCTTGACCTTCGATGCGCGAGGCGGGGCTGTTCTGACAGCGAAAGAGAAGAATCAGCGCTTGTCTGAGCCCTTCGACCTCGTCGGCCTTGAGGCTTCCGTCGGTGGTCATCGCCTCGCCGGCCTCGCGCAGAGAGATGCGCAGCCGTTCGTGGTTCTTGAACACCCGGTTGCGGGCGCGGACGAACTCGGCGCGATCGCGGTCGGGGTCGACCCCTTCGTCGCGCGCCAGGATGCTGTTGAACGGGACCTGCTGAAACACCAGCTCGGTGATCTGCTGCCACGCCTTTTGGACGGGCTCGCGAAAGCGCTCTTGTCGGGTGGCGAGGACGCGCTCGAAGGCCCTGTCGAGCAGCGCGCGGGCGCGCTCGATGTAGTCGTCCGCGGCGTCGCTAGAGGCGGTCTCTTCGTCGGTGGTGGCGCCGCGCATGGCGGCGATCTTGTCGTCGCCGGTGAGCACCAGGCGCGAGCGCTTGCGAAACTCGGCGATGTGCGCGCGAACGAGCATGGTCGAGAGGTAGCGACGGCACTCTCCGTCGGACTTTCCGGCGACGGGGAGGGGCGAGCACTGCAGGATCTTGAGGGCGACGCGAGAGACGACCTCTTCGCGCTCGGTGTCCCTGCGGATCTCGAAGGTCTGTCGGCTCGTCGGCTCCATCAGCCGGCCCCGCGCGAGCTGGGCGAGCAGCGCCACAAGCGCTCTGGCCGCGCGCTCGCGCAGCGGGTCCAGTGGCTCGAGGTGAAGTAGCAGCTCGCTCGGCGTCATCGAACAGCGCGACTATCGCTCGTTGCGCCGGTGGATGCACCCTCGTTGTGCGCGCTCGACTCCGTCGAAAACGCCTTGAGCAGCGCCTTCACTTCGAACGGCCGCAGGTCGGAGAACGCCCCGAGCCACAGCGCGCACAGCCCGCTGACCGCCGGCGTCGCGAAGGACGTCCCGGTCTTGGTGGTGTACCCACCGCCGGCTGCGGCCACGGGGACCTCTTCGCCGTGCGCCACGTATTCGATCGGGTGGGCGCGGCGATAGTAGAGACGGTAGAGCGACTCGAGCTTTCCTTGATCGACGCTGACGACGCTCGACAGCTCTGCGGGAAACCCGTGATCCGCCAGCGGCATGTTGCGCGTCGCGGCCACGATGACCTGCCCTTGTCGGTACGCTTGCTCGCAGAGCGCGTGCAAACGCGCAGCGAATTCAGCGCTCGCCGCGAGGGACATGTTGACCACGGGGATGCGCTGCTGCACCGCGTAGCGCAGGCCCGCGATGAGCGCGGCGCCCGTCCCGAGCCGTCCTTCGCCGAGCACCTTCACATCCACGATGCGCGCGTTGGGGCTCACTTTGCACGCGATGGACGCGACCGCGGTGCCGTGGCCGTAGGCGTCGTTGTTGGCCGTGGGAGAGCCTTGGACGACGGCGGGCTTTCCGTCGACGAGCTCGATGCGTACGGCGTCGATGACGCGGCCCGCGAGGTCGGGGTGCGTCGCGTCTACGCCCGAGTCGAGCACTGCGATCGTCACCGGCGCGAGCGAGCGCTGCGCGAGCGCCTCGGGTTCGGTCGCGAGCGCTTCGGCGAGGGGCAGCACCGTCACTCTCCGTCGTCCTCGGGACAGGCGATGGACTCGATCGAACGCAGGACGTCCGCGACGTGGGCGAGCGCGTCCGGCGCCGCGCGAGAGATGCGAAGGACGCTGCGGGCGATGCGACGCTCGTGCGTGGCGTGCGCTGCGTCTTGCCTCCCTGCGTCGCGCGCGCCTGCCGAGGCGTCGAGCGCCTTGCGCTGCTGTACGAGCACGGCGGCGACCGTGGCGAGCCGCGCGTACAGCGCTGCATCCCGGCTCTGAAAACGCCGTCCTTGCTTGAACGACACGGCGGTGATCACCCCGACGCACTCGTCGCGGACGAGCATCGGCGCGGCGATCACCGCTTGCGGGCCCGCGCCGCCTTTGGACTCTTGTCCGACGACGTACGTCGGCGCGCCGATCTGCACCTCGCGCGTGACCGCGGCCAATCCTGTCAGCCCTTTTCCAACGGGAACGCGCTTGCCGAGCAGCGCCGAGTCTTCTGTCCCGACCCCGACCACCATCGAGAACACCAGCTCGTTTGCGCTCGGGTCGAGCACCAGCAGCGAGCCCTCGTCGGCGTCGATCGCCTGCACGCCGAGCTCGACCAACACCCGCAGCACCGACGCCTCGGTGCTCTGCGCGCCGATGCTCAAGATCGTCTCGAGCGCTCTCTCTGCGCCGTCCCGTGAATTCATGCTCTTCTGCCGTCGCCGTCCGCGACGCTACCATCTCGTGTGCATCGCACCGTCGGTTGAAACTTTCTCTCGCGCTGCTTGTCTGACACCGACCGCGCCGATGTTTGCCCACCCTCGCGCCGCGACCGCGCTTCGCTCAGCCCGCCTCGGGCTCGCGCTCGCGTCGATGGTCGGGCTCACCTCGTGCCGCGCCGCAGCCGCAGCGCCCGCGGGCCTGGCGGTGTCCGACGAGCCGCCGGCGCTGTGCTCGCCAGAGCCCGTGTGCCCCGAAGCACCAGAGCCCCCGGCGCTGGTCCTGTCCTCCGAGTGGCCCGCGATCGAGCAGATCCTGCAGGGGCCCGAAGCCGACATCGACCTCGCGGAGCTCAACCTGCGCGTGGCCCGCGCGAGGGATCGCACCGTGGACGTGCAGCGCCAGCTCTTGCGGGTGCACTATATGGCGGACACGGTTCGTCAGCGATTTCACAGAGGATGCGACGATCGTTGCAAGATCGCGCACCTCAACCAGTACCTCTTCGTCGAAGAGGGGTACGCCGCGGAGTTCGACCCGTCGGGGCTCTACAACAAGATCGATCGTGACCTGATTCATCGCATCTTGGACACCCGCACGGGGTACTGCGAAGGGCTGACGTACCTGTACCTGTCGATCGCGAAGCGCTTGGGAATCGCCATGGTGGGCGTAGCTTCGAGGCAGCACTTGTACGCGCGCTACGTGGGCCGTCAGGGGCCGTCGTTCGACATCGACACTACGCTCGGCGGCCGTCCCCCTGTGCACGCTTCGCGGTGCGAAGCGCACCCTGGCGTCTACCACACGAGCCTGCGCCCTCGCGTCATGGCCGCGCGCGTCGTGGGAATGCTCGGCGTCGCGACGGACGTCCGCTCTCTCTCGTGGCTGAGCGCGGCGGCGCGGCTCGCCCCCGCGAGCCCAGAGATCCGTCACAACCACGGGCTCGCGCTCGCGCGCGCGGGGCGCACCGAAGCCGCGCTCGATGAGTTTCGTGCGGCGAGGGTGCTGGACCCGTGCGTTCCGCTCTTCGCCGTCAACGAGGCGAGGCAGCTGTGGGCCCTCGGTCGGCGCGACGAAGCGCAGCGGATGCTCGACTGGACCACGCGTAGAATCGAGCGCGGGCAGGTCGCCGAAGGAGCGTTCTTCGTGTCCCTCGCGCGCGCGAGCTTCGCCTTCGAAGCGCACGACGACGAGCGCGCCGAGCAGTTCATGCGCGACGCCGTGCGCGAGTCGGACACCGCTCCCGTCGTGCTCGAAGCGCTCGCCGCGATTCGCACGGTCCAGGGCCGCACCGCGGACGCGCTCGCCGCGATGCGCGCCGCGCTTCGCCGCGACCCCACCGCCCGCACCCGCGCCGGAATGGTCCTCGCCTACCTCGCATCCAACGCCCCCGCCGACGCCGCGCGGCAGCTCGAGCGCCTCGAAGAAGACTCGCACACGCCGCTCGGAACCACGGACCTCCTCCGCTCGATGGTCGCCGTCGGCCGCGGCGCCACCGACGACGCGAGCACCTACGCCATCCGTTGCCTCCGCGAGCACAAGCGCGACTGCGCACGCGCGCTCGTCGTGCTCGGCGACATCGCCCGTCTGCGCGGCGACAACCGCTGCGCGCGCCGCTACTACGACGCCTTCATGCGCTGCCCGTGGCCCTCGCGCTCGCGCGCGCTCGAGCGCGTCGAGACCGATGTCCGCGCGCGGATGGCGCTGCTTCCCCCCGCGAGCCCCCAGGTTCGAGACCGATGACTACTCGGCGTTCGCGTTGGCCGTGGCCGCGGGCGCGTCGCTGTCGTCTGCGCTGAGCAAAGCCACCGCGCCTTCGAGCGCCTTGCGCAGCTTCTCGGCGCGCTCTGCCTCGCGACGAACGCGGCCTTCGGCGCGGTCGACCTTGGCGCCGAGGTCGCTCTTCTCCTGCGAAATCGCTGCGATTTGCGCGTCGAGCGCCGCGGCCTTGCTCGCGCTCTCTGCGCCCTTCGCCTCGAGCTCGGCGATCTTCGCGGTCGCTTCGGACAGCTTCGCTTCGAGCGCGGCGAGCTTGTCGGCTGCCTCTTTCTCAGCGGCTTCGGCGCGCGCGGCTGCCTCTTTCGCGGCGGCTTCTGCGCGCGACGCGGCTTCGCTGGCGGCCTTCTCTGCGGCCTCGAGCTTCTCTGCCGCAGCTTTCTCAGCAGCTTCGAGCTTCTCTGCCGCGGTCTTCTTCTCGGCTTCGAGCGTCTTCGAGAGGTCAGAGTTGGCCTGCTCGAGCTCGGCGGTGATGCGCAGGACCTCGGCCGAGTGCTTGGACTCGAGCTGCTCGAGCGCGTCGCGGTGCTTTCGTTCGAGCTCGCTCTTGTGCTCGGCCGCGGCGGTCGAAGCGACGGCGACGGCGGCGGCGTGCGCGGCTTCGAGGGCGGCGAGCTTCGAAGTGTGCTCGGCGGCGCTCTTGTCGCTCTGCTCTTTGTGCGCCGCTTCTTTCGCTGCGAGCTCTTGCCGCGCTTTCTCTGCGGCTTCGCTCTTCGCGGCTTCGAGGGCGGAGATCTTCGACGTGTGCTCGGCGGTCAGCGCGTCGCGCGCGGAGCTCGCTGCGGTCTCGAGCTCGGCGCGCAGCGCGGCGAGCGCGGCGGCGTGGGCGCTGTCTCGCTCTGCGAGGGCCTTGCTGTGCGCTTCGTCGCGCTTGGCGACGGTGTCTTGCGAGGCTTTTTGCGAGGCCGAGAGCGCCTCGGCGGCGGACTGCTTGTCCTTGGCGCTCTGCTCTTTGAGCGCGGCGAGCTCGGCTTGCAGCGGGGCGAGCTGGTCTTCGACGTCCGCGAGCGAGCGCTCGCGCGAGAGGAGCTTCTCGTCGAGGTCGGCCTTCTCGTGCTCGAGGCTCGATGCCTTGTCGCGGGCGTCGAGGACGGCGCGCTCCTTGGCGTTGACCTCGTCTTTGAGGCGAAGGATCTCTTTGTCCTTCTTGTTCATCGTCTCGCGGAGCTCGAGGAACTCTCGCGTGGACGTTCCGCCTGCCTTTGCGGCGCGGGTGCGGGCTTCTTCGAGCTCGCGACGGAGGGCGGCGACGTCTTCTTGTTCGCTGCGGAGCTTCTTCAGCTCGGCGTCGAGGCGATCTCGTTCGGCCTCGGCTTCGCGCGTCGAAGCGCGGCTCTTGTCGAGGTCTGCGCGCAGCGCGCTCTCGGCGGCGCTCGTCGACGCTCCGTGCGTGGCCGCGGAGGCGAGGGCGGCGGTCTTCGCTGCTTCAGCGCTCTTCTGCGCGCTCTCGGCGCTCTTCTGCGCGCGCTCGGCTTGCTCGCGTGCCTGCTGCGCGGCGGCGGCCTTCTGCTCGCTCTCGTGGGCGCGGTGATTCGCGGCTTCGAGCTGCGCTTCGAGGGCCGTGATCTTGGCGTTGAGCTCAGCTGTGGCCGCCGTCGGAAGCGAAGGCGGAATCGACGCTGCGCGCGCCGCGGGTGGCGGAGCGATGCTCGCTGCCTTGGGCGTCGCGGGCGGCTCGACGTGAGCAGGCGCTGCAACCACGGCCGCAGGCGCTGCGGGCGCGGGCGGTGCGGGCTCTGCCACGTCGAGGTCGAGCGAGAGGCTGTCGAGCGTCTGGGGCTCGGCGATCGCAGCGACGGGCGCAGTGCGATCGGCGCTGGCGACGGCGACGGCTTGCTCGAGCTCCGCCGCAGGAATCACCGCAGTTTGCGGCTCGGGCCCGTCGAAGTCCGTCGGCTGAGCGGGCGCAGGAACGCTCCTCGGCTGCACAGCAGCGGGCAGCTTCGACGCATCGACGTGGGGCTTGTCGCCGTCGTTCAAGATGATGTTGTCGAACGCGGCGTCTGCGAGCGAGTCGAGGTCGTCGAAGACCGCGTCGCGCTGCGCGTTCATCGCGGCCGTGGCCGCTGCGCTCGGGCTTGGCGCTGCAGGCGCCGCAGGGGCAACGGGCGGACGCGCGGCGGGCGGGCGAATCGCAGGCGGTTGTGGCGCGAGCCCCGCGACGATGTCGGGCGTGATCTTGGTGACCACGGTGGACTCTTCTTCGAACGAGAGGTCGTCGTCGAGGACGATGGAGTCCATGTCGGCGTCGAGCGCGTCGGGCAGGGCCACGTGGCGTCGAGCGCGCGCGACGAGGTCGTCCGCGGTGATGGGCTTGTGCACGTACTCTTGCGCGTGCAACCGCAGCTTCGAGTGCTGATCGAAGGTCTCTTGCGGCGAGCCGCTCGACACGATCACCAGCGGAACGTGCTGCAAATCCGGGTGCTTCTTGAGCTTGTTGCAGACGGCGAACCCGTTCATCCCGCGCAGCTCGATGGCGAGCACGATGAGGTCGGGCCGTCGCACCTGGGCCTCGTCGAGGCCGAGCTGTCCGTCCTCGACGATGGCGACCGTGCATCCGAGCTCACCGAAGGCGGCTTGAAGCTCTTCTGCGAAGGGTTGGTCGTTGTCGATCACGAGAACGTGCGGTGCTGCCATTGCAGCGGCGAGCGTAGAAGCGATGAAATCCCACCGTCAACGTCCGTCGCGCCTCACCTGCGAATGTTGACAGCGTCGGGACCGGTGTAGCGTCCGGTGTGTGTCCTTCGCGACGTTCTTCGATTTCAACGGCGTGCTCGTGGACGACGAGCATTTGCACCAGCAGTGCTTCAACGACGTGCTCGTGGCGCGCGGCCACGCGGCGGTGACCGAGGCCCTGTACAACGAGCGCTACCTGGGCTTCGACGACCGGGGAGCGTTCACCGCGATGCTCTCGGACGCTGGTGTGCTCACCAACGACGCGCTGATCACCGCGCTGATCGCGGAGAAGGCCGTGATGTACGAGCGTCGCGCGCGCGCGGAGCTCCGGCTGTTCGACGGCGCGGCGGACGCTGTTCGCGCGGCGGCGACCGCGGGACCCGTGGTGGTGGTCTCGGGCGCGCTTCGGGCCGAGATCGAGCTGGGGCTCGCGGCGCTCGACGTGCGCGCATCGGTTGCGCACATCGTGGCCGCAGAGGACGTCCTGCGTTGCAAGCCGGACCCCGAGGGCTACCTGCTCGCGTTGGGCTGGCTGCGCGCGGGGCATTCCACGGTGCGCCGCGAGGACATCGTCGTGATCGAGGACTCGCTGGCCGGAATCGACTCGGCGCGCGCCGCAGGGCTACCCGTGTGGGCGGTTGCGCACTCGTACCCCGAGTCCGCGCTGCGCGAGCACGGCCCCGCGGTGATCGAGCGCGAGCTGCGCGCGTTGGTGGGGCGGCTGGCGAGAGGGTGACGAGCGCGCGAGCGGGTCAGCGCGCGGGGCAGCGGTCGGTGAAGCGCGGCGCGCGCGCGCGGCGACCGGGCGCAGCGCGGGAGGCGATCCTCCATGCGGGGAACGGCAGCATGATTTCGCTCGCTGTCGGCCACCGAGAAAGATCGCTGCCGACGAAGTAGAGCGCTCCGAGTGATTGCGCGGGCGAACCCACGATGAAATCGTCGAGCCCGTCGCCGTTCATGTCGCCTGTCGAGCCAAACGTGTACGTCGCGAAATTGAACATGTGCTCGAAGTCTGCGCGGTAGTCGTACGTCAGGGGAAACGACCACGTGCCGATGCGATCCATCAGCACGTTTGGCCCTCCTCGGAACGCAGAGAGAAACTCGCGCGAACTTTGGGTGGCTCTTCTCGCCACGATCAGCTCGTGCGTGCCATCGCCGTCGATGTCTGTCGTACGACCGACCGCGGCCACGTCGGACGTCGAGTTGACTGCTCTCACTTGGAGGTGTTGGCAGGCGGCGTCCATGTTTAGCAGCATGAATTGATTGGCGTTGCCCATCGAGCGTACGACGGCCTCGTTGCGACCATCTCCGTCGATGTCGCCAACGTCCTCGATCGCTGCCTCTGCGAACGGGACGACAGCATCACCGTGCACCGGCGAGACCGCGTAGCGACTCACTCGCAAGGCCAGTGCGAAGCGAGTCGTCGAGTCGACGGTAAGAGTCCCCACGGCGTACAGAATTCGCTCGCGAAGTCCAGGTCGCTGGCAATTGGGGCCCGGCACGATCTGCAGTGCGTTGATGCCTCGTGTGGTGAGGACGCGCACCACGCGTCGATCCGAACGACCGAAGAAGAGGTCGTACTCCATCGCTCTGTCGCCGCCGTTCCACGAGACAGTGACGAAGTCCGAGCGGCCATCGTCATTGATGTCGCCGAGCGGCGCGATCGATCGCGCGACGCCTTCGTGTTGTACCCACGGATCGATGTTGAGCATGAAGTCCCCGGTCGTGACCTCCGGCCGGCTACGGTTTGCTCCGCCGAAGTGCAACTGCGGATGTCCGACGACGGTCACCGCGTCACTGAACCCGTCGCCATCGAAATCGCCGATGGTCTGCGCCGCATCGACCTGCAGCATCCAGCTCTCTCTGGGGGGCGGCAGAGGAAGGGCTGGCAACGGCACCGTCTCGCTCGGCGTGGTGACGGCGCCGAACACAACAGAAGGGCCCGACAGAGCCCGCGGAGAGCGCTGATTCGCGAGCGCGTCCGAGAGCCCGTCACCGTCGAAGTCGAAGAAGGGCGTGTCGTAGCCGCGTGTGGCTCTGCGCGTGGTGCGAAACGGGACGATCGCGCTGGCCTTGGAGCGGCCGTCGCGCATGACGCCGGTGCTGCGCCAGTACGCGATGATCCCGGGGGTGATGGGCGACGGGCAGCGCGAGGCGCCGGTGGTGGCGGTCCATTGGGCGACGCGCTGGGTGCACGCGCGGTCGCGGCAGACCTCGTTGCGGTATTCGACGAAGGCCTCGCTGGTCGACGTGCGAAACTCGGGGTTGTTCTCGTTGGTGGTCCAGGACGAGAGCGGGCTCAGCAGCGCCGGGGCGAGGGGGACGCACTCGGCTCCCTCGCGGGCGAAGCCGTCGTTGCAACGAAACCCGCACGCGCCCATTTCGCAGACCGCCGTGGCGTACGCGGGGGCTGCGCATACCGCGCATTGAGGGCCGCACGCGGCGGGGGCGCCGCCGTCGCACACGCGGGCGTCGACGCTGCTGTCACGCAATTCTCCGGAGTCCGACGCGGAGTTGCCATCCGCGGCTGCGTCGAGGGGAGCCGCGGCGTCGGGAATCGACGGAGAAATGTCCGCCCCCGCGTCTTGTGGCGCAACGGCGGTGCCGCAGGCGGAAATTCCCGTGGTGGTGAGTACGGTTACTGAACAAAGGTAAATTCGGGTGGCGATTGACATGGTGGGCCGCGGGGTGGTCAGCATGGTCTCGTGCAACGAACGAAGGGGATTCCGTTGGACCGCGAGCGACGTGGTCTTTCGATGGGGCGAGCTGGCCCCCGTGTCGTCGTCGAGCATAGCAGCGATTCCGCAAGGGCCTCAAACGACTCGTTGTTCGCCGGCGCTCGGGCAAGAGTGCGGCTCGGGTCGCGTCGAGAGCGGCGCAGCATCGGGCACGCGGCCCCCACCCGCGCTGCCGCGCGCCCCGCCCCCGCGCAAAGCGCAAGGGCGGCGGCTCAGCACGGTGAATCGTCGGGAAATGGTCTGGCAGAGTTAAGTGTGATGGCCCTTGCTCTGCAAGGGCGCTCGCGCTCCTCGATCGAACGCGCTCGCTGCTCGCGACGTGACACCGGCGACGAGCTCGCGCTCGTTTCGTCGGAGCGCCGGCCGTTGCTCGCAGGCTCGCCCTTGCAGAGCAAGGGCCTTTGCGATCAACCTGACCAGTCTATTGGCAGGCTCTTCATCATGCAGAGCCGCCGCCCTCGCTATGCGGGGGCGGGGCGCGCGGAAGCGCGGGTGGGGGCCGCGCAACGGATGTTGCGCAGCTCTCGACGCAAAGCGAGCCACGCCCGCGGACGTCAGCTGCGTGGGCGCGGCTACGCGTACTACACGAGCGCCAACGACCACCGCGGCCGTCGGATGTTCACGCGCACGACGGCCCCCAGTGGGACGGTGACCGAGAGCTGGTTCGTGTACGACGACGAGGACAAGCTCATCGGCGTCCGCCACTACAGCGGCGGAACCGTGCGCGACGAGATGCTCTTCTACGCCGACGGCGAGCCGGTGTTTCGCATGGCGCTGGACAACGGCTGGTCCGAAGTCGACCGTTCGTTCTTGTACGCCGACCACCTCGGGACGCCGCGCATCGGCGTGAGCGTGGAAGTGGGCATGGGTTCTCCGACGGTGACCTATCGCGCGCCGCGGGAGCCGTTCATGGCGAGCGCGCCGGTGCAGCAGAACGCGGTCCCCGTGCGTCTGCGCTTTCCGGGTCAGTGGGAGGACGTCGACACCCAGTTCACGCTGTGGAACGGCGACCAGCTCTCGACGCCGCTCTTGGGCAACCACGCGCGCACGATGGACCCCAGCGCCGGCGCGTACACGGCGGTGGAGCCGATGTGGCGTCGATCGGTGACGGCAGATCCGTTTTCGGCGTATGCATTGCTAAATCCCACTCAGTTCACGGATCCGACTGGAAACTCAGCAGAAGCAGCGTGGTGGCTCGTGTTGGGTGCTAACCCGCTGGGTACTGTTTGCATTCCATATTGCATGAGAAAGAATCTACACTTCATGACCACGTGTCTGGGAAGATCTCCTACTTGGAGCGAGCAGCTTACCGGGAACTTTTCGGGTGTGCGTGTTCCCAGAACTGGCTGGGTACCCGAACGGCCAAATGAGCCACAGCCGAGGGCCGCTCCACGCGACGACGCTGAACACTACTACCGTTGTCTGAATGTTATCGTCTCGCCTTGTGTGCTGAAGTGTTCAGGTATCGGTACCGCAGCGGCGGTAGCTTGTGCCGTGGCGCCGAGTTTGCTCCCGCTTGGTGCCGGACTATTGCAGCGTCAACCCGCATTTTGACAAGATCGAGAGGCTGGTAAAGTGCTCAGTCCCGCTGTGCTGCTCCCGCTTGCGTTCGGGATCGTATTGTTCTCGCTGTTTCGCATGGCTGCTGTCGATAGTACGCCAACTGAAGCGTTCGCCGTTCGGCCAGCGGAGTTTAATTGGGCTTCAGAGCGCACGGCGGTGGAGTCCTGTGCGAGTAATTCGCTGTTTTTGCTGGCTATTCTGTGCTTTCCGTCGAACCCCGTGGCGGTCCTCTCGGGCTGGCTACTGTTGGCTCTATTGATTCGATTGGGAAGCGCTGTGGTGGCTGGCCGTAAGTTTCGAGGCGATCGATCCTCTCTTGCATACAGGGTGGTCACCGCAGTCCGCGGGCGCGTTCTACGTGTACTGCTAGAGTTGGTGATCCTTGTCACTGTTGCGGTGTTGTGGCGGGTCTTTCGCAGTTTTGCTGAATAGTGATTTTTCAGCTTTTCGAATACACTCCGTGGTTTAGCTCGACTGAGTTGAGTGCAATACGAGGAAGCGTTCATTGCGACTACGATCTTGCTTGCGTGTCGGCGCAGCCACTCTGTGCGTGGTGGGAGTAACAAATTTCACCCACGCCCAACGCCCGCCGCCCACGTCCCCAATCCCCACTTCCGCGATCCTCCCGCCGGCGTTCGACCGCGCGATGCAGGACCGCATCGAGCGCGCGCAGCTCTTCACCCAGATCCCGATCGACCTCGAATGGGGGCTCCCTTGAACACCTCCCGTTGGCTCGCCGCGCTTGTGGCGCTCAGTGCGCTCGCTTGCCGAGAGGCGCCGCGGCAGCACTGCGTGGAGACGCTGTGCTTCGAGTGGAGCGAAGAGCACGCGACGCAGACGCTCGGCCACAAGCACAAGCTCACGGCGGCGGCGTGGGGCGCGGCGTGGATCGACGTTCAGTCGTTCGAGCCCGGGCCGAGCGCGCCGTTCGCGATCGCGTCGCTGCAGCCGCGCTTCGCACGGATGCGCGAGCTGACCGCGACCGCGCGCAGCTCGTCCCTTCGCGAAGGCGCTCTCGGCGCCCGCCCCGCGCTCGCTGAAGACGCGGTGATCGAGTGGCGCGGGCGGGCGTTTCGTCGCATGACGTGGCTGGTTCCCGCCACGCCTCGATGGGTCGCCGTCGACGTCACCGCCCCCGAATCCGAATGGAACCGCGACGCCCCCCGCCTCCGCGGCTACATCGAGCGCGCCCGGTGGCAGAGCCCATGACGACGGACGCTTCACGCATGGCCGACTTCTGGGCGGACATCGAGCGGCTTCCGCGCGATCCGGAGCCGGGTGACGACGGGCTGTTCGACGGCGACGGGTGGGACGTGTCGATCGTTCCGCGCGACGGGGTCACGGGCGCCGGGCGACGGATGACCGTGTGCTGGAAGAACTGCGCGATCAACGCGCTCTTGCAGAGCCCCGCGTCCATCACGGGCGCGATCGTCAGGGTGCCGGCGTTGATGGGCCCCGAGCGGGCTGCGGTGTTCGAGCAGCTCGTGTCCTGGCTGAACCCCAGCGAAGTGTGCTTCTGGGCAGACCCGGACCCGCTCGACGCGCTGTGCTTCTTGAGGCTTCGGCAGCACACCGGTGGTGTTGCGTGTCGATGGCTCGAGCTCCCCGAGCGCTACGGCGGCGTCGAGATCCCCTTCGTTCCTGTCGAGCGCCGCATCCTGCAGCTCATGGTGCAACACTCGGTCGAAGCCCCGGTGAGCGCGCTGCACCGCGAGCGCTGGGCGCGCGGCGTGCGCATCGAGCTCGATTCGCAAGTGCTGCGTCGCGAATGGACCGCCGCGGACGTGGCCGCGCTCTACGGGCCGTAGATGGGCTGGGTCGTCAGGGCCAGCGATACCCTGGCATCCGTGTTGGCGCAAAGCCGAGCAGCGCCTGCAGCGAACGGCTTGCAGAGCGATCATGCTTACGATTCACTTCGAGAGTCTCATTTCGACGATTCATCATGCAGAGCGCGCCTTCGCGCCGCTCGCCGCGCACGATGCTTGATCACTGCCCAATGCGCTCCGTTCTCCTGGGACAGCATGCATGACGCGATTTCTGCTCGGGCTCGCAGCCGCGTACACGTTGCCACTGCTCTTGCTGTGCATCCTTTCGCGCGTCGAGACGCTGTGGCCCAAGAACTTGATGGTTTATGTGGGCGGCGGCTGGACTGGACTCGTGTTCGGGATTTGTGCGCGGCGCTGGGATCGCGTCGGATGGGTGAGCCTGTTGCTCGTCGCGTTGTTCACTTGCTTCATGGCGCGCGTTCCGCTTCGACGCTCGATGTGGCGTTCGCCCTTTCGCATCGCTGGTGAAACGTGGCTGGGTGTCTCGCCCGTGCTGTTCGTGCTGGTCGAAATCGTGAGGGTGCAGAGGTGACGTTGATGGCGGAGCTTCGATTCGCGCGATCGCTGTGTTGGTTGACCCTCGCGGGCTGCGCTGGGAGCGCTGGGGCTTCGCAGACGCGCCCGAGTCGCTTCACGCTGCCGGCGCCAAACGCGGCTCAGCCGCGGTCGAGCGCGGGCAGCGCCGTGGTGGAGGCGTTGGTGTACGAGGGACCCGCCGTTCCGCTCGCCGGAGCGGTGGGGACCGATGGGCCTCTGCGCGTCGAGCAGATCCTGGCCAACGTGGACGCTCGCTATCGAACGATGACGGATTTCGGCGTCGAGTTCGGCCTGGACGTCGCCAACGGCTCGCGCTCGCTCACGTCGCGCACGAACGGCGTCGTGTGGTTCGCCGCTGGAGGACGGATGCACTGGGACCACATCTCTCGCCCCGGATTTCGCGTCGTGTGCAACGGCGCCACGGTGCGCGTCCAGAGCCGCACGCTGCCTGCGCCGCAGGTCGTTCCGGTGGCGCAGTCCGAGCTCGCCGCGGCGTTTGCGTTCATGACGGGGACCGCGACGCTGGTCGGGGACTTTCGAGCGACGATGCGACCGCCCGTCCCTGGAGCGCCGCGTGTGTTCTTCGTGGTCGATCTGCTTCCGCGGCAGCCGCACCCCGCGCTTGCGTCGATGACGATCGCCGTCGAGGCGACGAGCTTTCTCGTGCGCGAGGTCGTGGTGGTGGACACCTCGGGCGGCTACCAGCGCTTCTCGTTTCTGCTGCCTTCGATGCGCGAGAATCGCGGGGTCGGCGCCGCGTTTTTTCAGTGAGCGAAGGGTGGGGGGCAGCGAGCGAAGAGTGCGGGGGCAGCGAGCGAAGAGTGCGGGGCCCCCACCCGCGCTACCGCGCGCCCCGCCCCCGCGCAGAGCGCAAGGGCGGCGGCTCTGCATGGTGAATCGTGAGGGAATAGTCTGGCAGAGTTGATCGTGAAGGCCCTTGCTCTGCAAGGGCTCTCAGCCTGCTCGATCGAAGCAACTCGATTGACCACAATCGCTGCTCATCACTCAACGGCAGACAACACGCTGCTGGTGACGAGATCGCGCTCGTATCGACGAAGCTCCGCTCGCTGCTCGCTGCCATGCCCTTGCAGAGCAAGGGCTTTTTCGATCAACTCTGCCAGTATTTTTCCTGACGATTCACCATGCAGAGCCGCCGCCCTTGCGCTCTGCGCGGGGGCGGGGCGCGCGGTAGCGCGGGTGGGGGCCCCGCACCCTTCGCTCACTCGTTTCAGCGCGGGTGGGGGCCGCGCACCCTTCGCTCACTCCAAGCGCCGGTGCGCGCCGCGCCCTTCGCTCGCCGCCCGCACGATCCGCACCCCGCCGGCGCGGCCGCTCAATGCTGCGTGGGATCGGGCTCGGGCGTGGGCGGCAGGCGTCGCAGGATCTCGATCGCCCTCGCGCGGACGCTCGCGGCGATGCGCTCGTTGGCGGCGATCTCGCGGAGCTCCGAGCGGTCGAGCATCGCGACGAGCGAGAGCGCGAGCAGCGGCGGGGTCGTCGGGTTCTGCGCGACGGCGTTGCGAACGCGGATGCGCGCGGCCCATTTGGGCGAGGCGAGGACGCGGGCGAGGACCTCGGGGCGGGTCTTGGGCGAGGCGCACATGCGCGCGACGTCGGCCTCGGTCACCCTGGGATTTCGCAGGACTTCGGAGATTACGTCGGGGTGCGCGTCGCGCAGGGCGCGGTCGAGCAGCTTGCGATCGGAGTTGCGCGCGAGGGTCTTTCGCTCGCCGAGCGTGAGGGGACGGCCCGTCCCCCAGTCGGCTTCGGGGGTGCTGATCACGCCGCGGCGGACCGTGCGCTTCTCTGCTTCGGCTTCGGTGAGCGCGAGCAGGACGTGCTGCGCGCGCTCGTCGCGAAGGCCCGCGCGGGTGACGAGCTCGCGCTCGAACTCGGCCCAGTCGTCTTCGCTGAACGACGCCCGCTGCTCGCTCAGCAATCGAACGCGTGCCGCGCGGTCGCTGACCGACGAGACCCGGTGAATCAACGCGTCGATCGCGCTTCGCTCCATCGAACGAAGAGCAGTGTGCCACCGCGCGCGCCGCCCGACCACGGCGGGGCTCGCGACGCAACCGGCCGCTGCGCTCGGGGGGTTTGCCTTGACGCGGGGCGACACGGAGTGCAAACACCGAGAGATATCCGGCAACACAGCGGTGTTGGCGGGTGTAGGAGCGGGAGCTGAGCCCATGACGACGAACCCACCTTCGGTCGCGCCTTCGACCACCAACGAAGCCACCACGCAGCCGCGAATCGTCAAGCGCTACTCGAACCGCAAGCTCTACGACACGGTCGAGAGCCGGTACGTGACGCTCCCGCAGATCGCCGTGCTCGTGCGCAACGGCGAGGACGTCAGGATCATCGACAACAACACCAAAGAGGACCTGACGAGCGTGACGCTCGCGCAAATCCTGTACGAAGAAGAGCGCAAGCAGTCGCGCGCCCTTCCGTTGTCGGCGCTGAAGGACCTGATCCACACGTCGGGCGAGAAGCTCAGCGAGTTTTTTCGCGAGGGGCCTGTGGGCAAGATGCTGCGCAAGGACGGGGACGCTCCCCCGGCCGAGCCCGCTGAAGCTGCGCCCGCAGCCGAGCCTGTGGCCGAAGCGCCGGCCGCTGAAGCGTCGGGCAAAGAGGGCAAAGAGCACGAGCCGGGCAAGTTCGAGAAGCTCGTCGAGCAGTCGAAGGCCAGCTTCGCCGAGTGGAGCGCCGCGGTGGACGAGCGCGCCCGCAAGGTGTTCGAGGGCGTCTCGCCGGCGAGCCAGATCGAGAAGCTCGCGGCCGAAGTGAAGCGCCTGTCCCAGCGGGTCGAAGAGCTCGAGCAGCGCCTCGGAGAGAAGTCCTCGGCCCGTAAGGAATAAGCGTTCGCCCAGGGGGGTTGAACCGCCTGTCCGGGTGCGTAAGACCAATCGGACGGAGACAGACCCCACCGATGGCGAGCCCTACCGACGATCCGACACGGCGACGGCGATTCGAAGCCGAGCTCATGCCGCACCTCGACGCCCTGCACCGCACGGCGTTGCGGCTGACTCGCAGCGGGTCGGACGCGGACGACCTGGTGCAAGACGCGGTCTTGAAGGCGTACCGCTTCTTCGATCACTACGAAGCGGGGACCAACTTCAGGGCGTGGCTCTTGAAGGTGCTGACCAACGTGTTCTTCTCGAAGTACCGACGGCAGACGTTGGATTCGCAGATGCGCGCGCTGGGCGAGGGCGACCCGGTGTCCGACGGGTGGATGGGCATGGCGACGATGGCGCCCAACCGCGAGCCCGAGCGGCTCGCCGAGAGAGCGCTGCTCGAAGGGGCGGTGCTGAAGGCGTTGGACGAGGTCCCCGAGGAGTTTCGGGCGGTGTTGATCTTGGCGGACGTCGAGGGGCTGACGTACCGCGAGATCGCCGACGCCGTGGGATGTCCCATCGGGACGGTGATGTCTCGGCTGCACCGGGCGCGGCGAGCGGTGGCGACGAAGCTCGGGCTCGGCGCGCACGGCGGCGAGCAGAAGAAGAAGAGCGAGGGCGATGTGCTGTCGCTCGATGCGTTTCGCAATCGCAAGAAGGAGGCGAGCGGCTGATGGAAGGGTGCGACGAGACCCGGCGCTACGTCGATGCTTGGGTCGATGGCGAGCTCGATCCAGGTGCAGCTCTCATGGTCGAGACGCACCTGGCGCGTTGTGAAGAGTGCCGCGAAGAGGCGGACGCGATTCGGTCGATCAAGGGTGCGCTCGCGGCGTCTCGCGAAGGGCACGCGGCTCCTGGGTCGTTGCGCTCGCGGCTGCTCGCGGCGCTCGACGAAGAAGATCAAGAGAAGGCCTCGGTCGAGCACGCGACCGCGCGCCGCAAGCACGCGACGGGCTTCTTGCTGGCAGGCGCCGCGATGACCACCATCGCTCTCGCTACGGGCTGGCGCGGCTCGATCAACGGCACGGGGCCGGTCGCAGGCGCGGCCATGATGCCGCCGTTGCTCGACGACATCGCGCAGCGACACGCCCGCAATCTTCCGGTCGAAGTGACGGGGTCCGAGCCGACGCAAGTGGCCAACTTCTTCACGGGGCGCTTGGATATTCCTGTGCGGCCTGTGCACTTTCGAGGCGTCCCCGCGAGGCTGGTGGGCGCGCGGATCTCGAACGTGTCCGATCGTATGGCCGCGGCGCTCTACTACGAAGTGGGCGGCCGCCGCGTGACGGTGTTCGTGTTCGACTCGGCCGTGCTTCCGCGGGCGTTCGACACGGACGGACTGCAGCCGGTGCGCGTGAACAACCAGCCCGCGTACGTGGGCAACGCGCGCGGGTACACCGTCGTGCTCTCCGAGCGCCGCGGGATCGCCTACGCCGTCGCTAGCGACATGCCCGCGAGCGACACGCTGGGGATCGTCTCGCAAGCGGACATCCAGTAAGCGCGCAGCGGCGTCAGCAGGGGACGAGGGCGAAGGGTGGGCGGCCCCCACCCGCGCTGAAGCGAGCGAGCGAAGGGTGCGCGGCCCCCAGCCGCACTGAAGCGAGCGAAGGGTGCGCGGCCCCCACCCGCGCTACCGCGCGCCCCGCCCCCGCGCAGAGCGCAAGGGCGGCGGCTCTGCATGGTGAATCGTCAGGAAAAATACTGGCAGAGTTGATTGAAAAGGCCCTTGCTCTGCAAGGGCATGGCAGCGAGCGGCGAGCGAAGCTTCGTCGATACGAGCGCGATCTCTTCACCAGCACCGTGCAGTCTGCCGCCGAGTGATGAGCTGCGATTGTGTTCGATCGAGTTGATTCGATCGAGCAGGCTGAGAGCCCTTGCAGAGCAAGGGCCTTCACGATCAGCTCTGCCAGACCATTCCCTAACGATTCACCATGCAGAGCCGCCGCCCTTGCGCTCTGCGCGGGGGCGGGGCGCGCGGTAGCGCGGGTGGGGGCCGCGCACTCCGTTGCGCTCGCTTCAGCGCGGGTGGGGGCCGCGCACTCCGTTGCGCTCGCTCGCTTCAGCGCGGGTGGGGGCCGCGCACGCCGTTGCGCTCGATCGGCCTGTGGGACGCCGCCAAAATCACCGACGCAACGCGCTTTCAATCCCTCGCGGCTGTGGTTACAACCGCCGGCCGCATGACCTCGACTCCGATGGAGGCGCTCGACGCGATCGAGCGCGAAGTGCAGGACGCGTTCGCGTCCGTTCGCGACGAGCACGAGCTGCGCTCGGTGCACGCGAAGTTTCTCGGCAAAGAAGGCTCGCTGACGCTGATCATGCGTCGGATGCCCGAGCTCGCGCCGGCCGAGAAGAAGACCTTCGGACAAGCGGTCAACCGCGTGAAGACCGCGGTCGAGACGGCCAGCGGCGGCGCCGAGCAGCGCATCGCGCGCGAGTCGCTCGAGCGCGAGCTCGACCGCGAGCCCACCGACGTCTCCATGCCCGGCCGTCGCGGTCGCGTCGGACGCACGCACCCGTTGCATCGGGTGCTCTACGACGTGACGGACATCTTCGTGTCGATGGGCTTCGACGTGGCCGAGGGGCCCGAGACCGACTGGGAGACGAACAACTTCGAGCGGCTGGGATTTCCTGCGGATCACCCCGCGTTGGACATGCAGGACACGTTCTTCTTGAAGAACGAAGGCAAGCCCGGCCCGCGCGCGCTGCTGCGCACGCACACGAGCACCGTGCAGATCCGAGAGATGCTCTCGCACGGCCCGCCCGTCATGGTCGTCGCTCCCGGAACGGTCTTTCGCTGCGACGACGACGCCACCCACAGCCCCATGTTCTCGCAGATCGAGGGCCTGGTCGTGGACGAGGGCATCTCGCTCGCGCACTTGCGCTGGACGCTCGCGACCTTCGCGCAGCGGCTGTTCGGCAAGAACGTCACGACGCGCATGCGCGGGAGCTACTTTCCCTTCACCGAGCCGTCGGTCGAGCTCGACGCGAGCTGCTCGGTGTGCGGCGGCAGCGATCCGCACTGCCGATTGTGCAAGGGCTCTGGCTGGCTCGAGGTCGGCGGCGCAGGGATGGTCGACCCCGTCGTGTTGACCAACTGCGGAATCGACCCGGAAAAATACACGGGATTCGCGTTCGGCATGGGCATCGATCGACTGGCGATGATCCGCTATCAAGTGCCGTCGATCGAGCTTCTGTACAGCAACGACGTTCGCTTCCTGCGTTCACTCTGAAGCCGCGCGAGACCGACGATGAAGATCAGCTACCAGTGGTTGTGCGAGTTGCTCGCGACGAAGAAGTTGTCCGTCGAGTCCGTGGCGAGCGCGCTCACGGACGCGGGGCTCGAGGTCGAGAAGGTTCACTCGGTCGGAGAGAACCTCGGCTCGGTGGTGGTCGCCGTGGTGAAGTCCACGCGCGCGCATCCCACGAGCAAGAATCCGCTCTCGCTCGTGACCGTGGACCTCGGCGGCGGCACCGAGCTCGAGGTCGTCTGCGGCGCGCCCAACGTCCCTGCGCCGGGCGGCAGAGTGCTCTTCGCCCCGGTGGGCACCACGGTCTCGTCCGGTGACGGTAAGTCCTTCACCCTCGTCGAGAAGCCCGTCGCGGGAATCGTTTCGAAGGGCATGTTGTGCAGCGAGATCGAGCTCGACCTCGGCTCGGACGGCGACGGGATCATCGTGATCGACGACATCGTCGCCGCGGGGACGAAGCTCGTTGAGTACCTCCCTGGCGCGCGCGACTGGATCCTCGAGGTCAACGTGACGCCCAACCGCCCCGACGCGCTCGGCCACGTGGGCGTGGCGCGCGACGTAGCGGCGCTGATGAAGCTCCCGTTCGCGGGGGTCAGGCCGAAGGCCATCACGCACTTGATCGCCCGGGACGACATGCGCGTCCGCGTCGAGAGCCACACGCCCGCGTGTGATCGCTTCGAAGCGGCGGTGATGATCGACGCCGTGGTGAAGCGCTCGCCCCTGTGGCTGCGCTCGCGCTTGTGGCGGCTCGGTCTGCGCGCGATCAACAACGTCGTCGACGCGAGCAACTACGTGATGCTCGAGCTCGGACAGCCGAACCACACGTACGACTTCGACGCGATCGCAGAGCGCTCGATCGTCGCACGCAACGCCAAGGACGGCGAGGCGCTGCAGACGCTGGACGGCAAGCACCGCACGCTCAGCAGCGCCGACGTGGTGATCGCCGATCCCGTGAAGGCGCTCGGGCTCGCGGGCGTGATGGGCGGCGAGGGCAGCGGGATCAGCGACAAGACCACGAGGCTCTTGCTCGAAGCGGCGCACTTCGACGCGAGCACCGTGCGCAAGATGTCCAAGCGTCACGATATTCACTCGGACGCGTCGCACAGGTTCGAGCGCGGGGTCGACCCGAACTGCCCTGCGCTCGCGATCGCGCGGTTGAAAGAGCTGTTGTGTGAGCTCACTGGCGCGATCCCGGTGCAGGCGGACGTGAGCGCGAAGGGGCCCGTGCCGGTCGCGGCTGCGTTGGAGGTCACCGTGCGCGACGAGCGCGTGTCGAAGGTGCTCGGGCTCAGGATCGAGCGCGACGAGAGCGTGCGGATCTTGAAGGCGCTCGG
The DNA here is from genome assembly GCA_013298625.1 of Myxococcales bacterium. GTDB lineage: Bacteria > Myxococcota_A > Polyangia > Polyangiales. Next base: position 22,916 of record JAAFIF010000007.1, on the reverse strand, counting down.
GTTCGAAGTGCTCGCGCAGGACGCGGGGACGATCACGGTGCGCGTCGCGTCGTGGCGACCGGACGTGACGAGAGAGATCGACGTGATCGAGGAGCTCGGGCGAGTGCACGGGCTGGATCGCGTTCCGTTGGCGGTGGTGCCGAGCTCGGGGGCGAGGGCGGGGGTGACCCGAGATTTCTCGCTGCGGCGCCGCACGCGAGAGGCCTTCGTGGCGCTCGGCGTCGATGAAGCCGTCAACTACGCGTTCGACTCGGACGAGCTGTTCGCGCTCGTGGGCGCCAAGGCCAGCGCGCACATCGCCAACCCGCTCAGCGCCGAGCGCGCCGCGATGCGCCCGACCCTCGTCGCGGGCCTGCTCAAGAACGCGAGCCTCGCCGCGCGCCACGGCGAGCGCGTGATCCGTCTCTTCGAGGTCGGAACGGTCTTCACCGGGCGAAACACAGACGATCCGCACGCTGAAGAATCTTCGGCGACCCGCGCCAACGAGGGTCCCGTCGACGAGCAGACCCGCGTCGCGTTCGTGCTCGTCGGCCCGCGCGACGCGTGGCTCGCGGACGCGGGGTCCGTGGACGTGCTCGATGGCAAAGGGCTGATCGAGTCGCTGATGGAGTCGCTGTTTCGCACGACGATCACCGCGGACCGTGGCGGAGAAGCTCCTCCGTGGGCGCACCGTGCGTCGTACGCGCGCATCTGCGCGGGCGAGACCGTACTCGGCTACGTGGCAGAGCTGCACCCGTCGCTGCGCGCGCCGCTGAAGCTCCCAGCGGGGACGGTCGTCGCGGACCTCTCGCTCGCGGCGATGGCCTCGACGCAGCGGGCGCTGCGGGCGCTCAAGCCATCGAAGCTCCCGTCGATGCGGCGAGACGTGGCGCTGCTCGTCGCGCGCTCGCACCCGATCGGCGCGATCGGAGAGCGCCTCCGCAGCGCTGCAGGAGAGCGCTGCGCGTCGGTCGAGCTGTTCGATCGCTACGTGGGCAAGGGGTTGCCCGACGGGACGCACTCGATCGCGTTTGCGCTGACGTTTGCGCCGCTCGAGGACAAGTCGCTCACCGACGTCGACGTCGACGGGTGGGTGAAGTCCGCGGTGAGCGCGGTGGTCGCGGACTTCGGCGCGTCGCAGCGCTGACGATCGCGCCTCGCGCGGTTGTCGCCTGCCAGTGAGTGTGGTTAGCTGAACTCATTGGAGGAGAGGGGTCTCGCATGACAAAGCAAGAGATCATCGAGAGCGTGTACGCGAAGGTTGGCGGCTTCTCGAAGAAAGAGGCCCAGGACATCGTCGAAGCGATCTTCGAGACGATGAAAGAAACCCTCGCGAACGGTCGCAAGCTGAAGCTCTCGGGCTTCGGCAACTTCGTGGTGCGCGACAAGAGCCAACGTCCAGGGCTCAACCCGCGCACCAAAGAGAAGATCGTGTTGGACGCGCGCCGCGTGGTGCGCTTTCGTCCGTCGCCGGTGCTCAAGGCGCTGATCAACGGCGAGAAGCCGCCCGCGACCGAAGAGTGATCGCGCGACGCGCGGATCGGGACTGAGTAGACAGAGACGATGGCGATCCTCGAGCTGCCGCAGAAGCTCTATTTTCGGATCGGAGAGGTCGCGCGCCTCCTCGAGGTGAAGCCGCACGTCATTCGCTTCTGGGAGAAAGAGTTCAAGTCGCTGCGGCCGAAGAAGAGCGCGACGGGGCAGCGCATCTTCAACCGCAGAGACGTCGAGCGGCTCTCGACCATCAAGCACTTGCTCTACACCGAGCGGTTCACCATCGAGGGCGCGCGCAAGTACCTGCGCGAGCACGGGTTCGAGGTCGCGGACACCGAGGCGTCGCCCGAGCAGCGCGCGTCCGAGCGGATGAAGGACGGGTTGCTCGCGGTTCGCTCGAAGCTCACGGGCCTGCTCGCGCAGCTCGACGAGCGACGCAGCTCGTCCGGCGGGTGAAGAGAATCTTCGCTGAGGGTGCAAATCGGGGGTTGCATTTGGCAGCGAGGGTTGGCATGGTCCGCCTCCCTTCGGGACGCGGTGTTGTTCAACAGCACGGCCGAGCGCAGGGATGACATTCAGTCGGAATTTTCCGGGGCGTAGCGCAGCCTGGTTAGCGCACCAGACTGGGGGTCTGGGGGTCGCTGGTTCGAATCCAGTCGCCCCGACTGAAGCCAAGAGACGAGAGAGCGATCGAAAGGTCGCTCGACTCGTTTCTCCGGCGAGGGGCGAAGCGCGAGGGACGAGCGCGTGGGTTCTACGCAGGGGCATGGCGCATCAGCGCAGCCCCCACCCCCGCTGAAGCGAGCGAAGGGTGCGCGGCCCCCACCCGCGCTACCGCGCGCCCCGCCCCCGCGCAAAGCGCAAGGGCGGCGGCTCTGCATGGTGAATCGGCGGGAAAAAGACCGGCAGAGTTGATCGAAGAAGCCCTTGCTCTGCAAGGGCATGGCAGCGAGCAACGAGCGAAGCTTCGTCGATGCGAGCGCGATCTCGTAACCAATTGAGTGTTGTCTGCCGTCGAGTGATGAGCAGCAATGGTGTTCGATCGAGCAGCCCGAGAGCCCTTGCAGAGCAAGGGCCCTCACGATCAACTCTGCCGGTCTTTTTCCCGCCGATTCACCATGCAGAGCCGCCGCCCTTGCGCTTTGCGCGGGGGCGGGGCGCGCGGTAGCGCGGGTGGGGGCCGCGCACCCTTCACTCGCTTCAGCGGGGGTGGGGGCCGCGCACTCGATCGCTCGCTGGCAGCGGGGGTGGGGTCCGCGCTCCCCCGCGGTTCGTTCGCTTCGCGCTCGCAGCGCGCTTCGCCGCGCTCGTTTGACGCAAACACTTCGCAGAGCAACGCAGCGCGACTTGCGACAATCTCACGGGGACCTCTGGCTCGTCGGTGGACGAGCTTCGCAGCGACCTTCGGACCCACCACAGGTGAACCGTGCAGATCTACAACGCTCCCGTCGATGACTTTCGCTTCGTGCTCGAGACGCTGGGCTACGGCGACGTTCAAAAGCTCCCCGGCTACGAGGACTACGACATCGAGACGGTGCACTCGCTGCTCACGCAGGCGGCGGCGTTCTTTCGCGACGTGGCGCTGCCGCTCAACCGCGTGGGCGACAAGCACGGCGTGAAGCTCGACCCCGAGACGCACGCGGTCACCACGCCGCCTGGGTTTCGCGAGCTGTTCAAGCAGTACGTCGAGGGCGGCTACCTCGCGCTCGGGCACCCGACGGAGTTCGGCGGCTCGGGCGCTCCGCACGCGGTCGCGCTGTTCATCAACGAGATGATCACCGCGACGAACAAGAGCTTCTCGATGTGCCCGGGGCTCACGCAGGGGCTCATCGAAGCGGTCTATCACCACGGGACCGAAGAGCAGAAGCAGCGGTATTTGCCCAAGCTGATCAGCGGTGAATGGACGGGCACGATGTGCCTCACCGAGCCGCACTGCGGGACGGACCTCGGCCTGCTCACGACCAAAGCAGTGCCCGACGGAGACCGGTATCGCCTCACGGGGACGAAGATCTGGATCACCTTCGGCGACCACGACCTCGCGGACAACATCGTGCACCTCGTGCTCGCGCGGCTGCCCGACGCCCCGCCGGGCATCAAGGGGATCTCGGTCTTCGCGGTTCCGAAGGTGCTCGAAGACGGGACGCGCAACGGGGTGTACTGCGTCGGACTCGAGCACAAGATGGGCATCCACGCGTCGCCCACCTGCGTGATGAGCCTCGAAGACGCGGTCGGTGAGCTCATCGGCGAGCCGCACCGCGGGATGAAATCCATGTTCACCATGATGAACGTGGCTCGCTTGAACGTCGGCTTGGAGGGCTACGCGCTCGCTGACATCGCGTACCAGACCGCCGTCGCCTTCGCGCGCGATCGCCGTCAGGGCCGCGCCATGGACCCCAACAAGCGCGAGCACAGCGCAGCGGCGGACAACATCCTCGTGCACGCGGACGTCCGTCGCATGCTGCTCAACGTTCGCAGCACCAACGAGGCGATGCGCTCGCTCGGCGTGTGGACGTCCATGCAGATCGACCACGCGCTGCATAACCCCGACGACGCCGCGCAGCAGCAGGGCGCGGACCTCGCGGCGCTGCTCACGCCGGTGGTGAAGAGCTACTGCACGCAGCGCGGCTTTCTCAACACCAGCGAGTGCATGCAGGTCCTCGGCGGCGCGGGCTTCACCGTGGACTGGTCCATCGAGCAGTACATGCGCGACCTGCGCATCGCGATGATCTACGAGGGCACCAACCACATCCAAGCGCTGGACCTCGTGGGGCGAAAGCTCCCGGCGGACAACTGGCGCTCGTTTGCGACGTTCACGTCGCTCGTCACCAAGGCCATCGAAGCGAACGCGAACAACGAGGCCATCGCGGACGTGGTCGACGGGCTGCGCCGCGCGCTCGCGACGCTGGTCGAGCTGACCAAGGCGCTCAGCGCGCGAGGCGTGGACGGCGAGGTGATCGGCGCCGTCGCGTCGGCGTACTTGGACGTGTTTGCGCTGACGGCGCTCTCGCATCAGTGGGTGCTGCAAGCGTCGGCGAGCGTCGGGCGCGAGGGGCAGTTCTTCGCGACCAAGCTCAAGCTCGCGCGGTACTTCACGCACCAGGTGCTGCCGCAGATCGACTCGCTCGCCGCCGTCGTTCGCGCAGGAAAATCCCAGGTGATGGCCTTCGACGCCGCCGAGTTCTGACCGCGCTCACCGCGGCTTCTGCCCGAACATCGACGCGCTCGCCAGCAGCGCGTCCCACAGCACGTCTACCCGTGGGACGCCTCGCAGCGAGCGCGGCGCGACGAGCCAAAGGTCCAGCGAAGGCAGCGGCCCGAGGTCGAGCGACAGCGCGCGCAGCGAGCGATCCCAGCGCGTGACCGCGGTCGCCAGCATCGAGACGCCCAGGCCCGCGCGCACCGCCTCGACGCACGCGATGTACCCGTTGCAGCGCAGCACCGGCGTCGCGCCGATCATGCGTTCGAACAGCGCGGCTTCGGGCGTCCTTCGCGATGGGTGCTCGTAGATGATCCAGTCGAGCTCGGCGGGCTTCTTCTTGCGCGCGACGTAGCGCTTCGACGCGATCGGCGCGATCTCGAGCGTGGCGATCTTCTGCGCGGTGAGCTCTCCGCGCGTGGGGCGAAAGAACCGCAGCGCGACGTCGGCTTCGCGCGCCGAGAGGTCCGCGGCGTCGTCGCTGGTCACGAGGTCGACGTACAGCTTCGGGTGCTTAGCGCGCAGCGCGGGCAAGAGCGTGGGGATGAGCACTTGTACGGCGAGCGCTTCGGTGGTCGCGAGTCGAACGCGCCCTTCGACCGCGCGCTCGTGCTTCTCTGCGACGTCGACGAGCGAGTGCACCTCGCGCTCGACGCGCTCGGCGTGCGCGCGCAGGCGCTCGGCGAGGTTGGTGGGGACAGGTCCGCGGCGATCGCGGGTGAACAGCGGGCGACCGAGGGACGCTTCGAGCGCTGCGATACGGCGGCTGATCGTCGACTGCTCGACGCCGAGGCGCGAGGCCGCGCGGGTGAAGCTGCCGTCGCGCAGCACAGCGAGGAGCACGCGAAGGTCGTCCCACGAGAGGGCGTCGGTCTCATGCAGCATTGCATAACGAGTATCGATTCTTCGAGGGTGCCACAGCAAGCGCGCATGAGTCACAGATGGGCTCATGAGCAACGGGACGATTCTGGTGATCGATGGCCACCCCAACGAAGAGAGCCTCGGGCGCGGGCTGTGCGACGCGTACGCGGCGGGAGCCGCGCGGGCGGGGGCGCGGGTCGAGCGGCTGGTGCTGCGGGACCTCGCGTTCGACCTGGTGTTGCGCGGCGGGTACGCAAAGGAGCAAGCGCTGGAGCCGGACCTGCTGAAGGCGCGGGAGGCGATCGAGCGGGCGGCGCACGTGGCGTGGGTGTTTCCGATGTGGTGGGCTGCGGCGCCGGCGCTGGTGAAGGGCTTCGTGGACCGGGTGTTCTTGCCGGGGTGGGCGTTCAAGTACGAGAAGGGGCAGGCGGTTCCGAAGCGGCTGCTCACGGGGCGAAGCGCGCGGCTGACGGTGACCATGGACAGCCCGTGGTGGTGGTACGCCCTCGCGTACAAGCGCTCGATCCACGGCGCGTTCGCCAACGGAACGCTCTCGTTCGTCGGCTTCTCTCCGGTCAAGACCCGCACGATTCACAACGTGCGCGAGCTCTCGAAGGACGCGCTCGAGAAGGTCATCGCGTCGATGGGCCACGATGGAGAGGCCGACGCGAGGACGCTGATCGCCCGTCGACCTGCGCTCGCTGCAAGCGCGGCGTGAGCGCTCAGAACAAGCTCCCCTGCCGCGTGGGACGACGAAAGGTGTCGGGCCGCGCGCTCGCGTCATCCTCTTGGGCGTTGATCCCGAGCCGCGCGCACGTCCGGTCGAAGAGCTGTCGAAACGCGTCCCACCGCGGCCCCACGCCCACCATGCGATCGCCGAACTGCCCGCTGTTCTTCTTGCCCGCGCGCAGCTCGATGAGCGATCGCTCGATGCGCTGGGCGCGCAGCGGGTGGCTCTTGGCGACGCGCTCGGCGAACACTTCGTCGAGGGGGCTCGGCAAGCGCAAGAGCGTCGAGAACGCGCGGCTCGCCCCTGCCTCCCTCGCGCGCTCGAGCACCGACGGGATCTGCGCGTCGTTGAGCCCGAAGATCACGGGCGAGGCGGACACGCCCACGGTGATGCCCGCCGCCGCGAGCGCGCGGATCACCTCGAAGCGCCGCGAGGGCCTGGGAGCCCACGGGTCGAGCGCGAGCCCGTCGTCGTCGCTGTCGAACGCGATCGAGACCCACACGCTCACGCTGGCCTCTCTGTGCAATCGCTGCAAGAGCGCGAGGTCGCGGAGGATCAGCGTGGACTTGGTGATGATCCCGACCGGGTTGCGAAAGTCCGCGCACACCTCGAGGCATCGGCGGGTGAGCTCGTACGAGCGCTCGATGGGCTGGTAGCAGTCGGTGTTGCCCGAGAAGATGACGAGGTCGCCCTTCCACGAGCGGCGCTCGAAGGTGTCGCGCAGCACGTCGGGTGCGTTGATCTTGACCGCGATTTTGCGGTCGAAATCGGTTCCTGCGCCGAAGCCGAGGTACTGGTGCGAGGGGCGGGCGTAGCAGTACGCGCAGCCGTGGATGCAGCCGCGGTACGGGTTGACCGAGTAGCGAAAGCCCACGTCGGGCGAGTCGTTTTCGCTGACGATGGACCGCGCGCGCTCTTCGAAGAGCTCGAGCTTCGCGTCGGGCGCGGCGTCTTCGTCGTACTCGACCGTGTGCGCGGCGAAGGGGTTGGGCGGGTTGGCGACGGGGCGCATCGGCTGCGAGGGTCCTTACGACGGCGCGCGGGCGATGGCGATGCCGCGCACAGAGTGACAGAACGTGTTGCGGGTGGCGCTCGGTGGCCGTAGCAGCGATCATCGATGGGCCAACCATGAGCAACGACCCCACGTTCGAGAGCGTTCGCATCAGCATCGACGACGGCATCGCCGAGGTTCACCTCCGCGCCACCGGCAAGTCCCCGCGCATGGGCCCCTCGTTTTGGAACGAGTTCGCCCAAGTCTTTCGCTGGCTCGACGGCGACCCGCGCGTCCGCGTGGTGCTCTTGCGCGGCGAGGGGCCGAACTTCTCGACGGGCTTGGATCTGCAAGCGATGGCCTCGGAGGTCGCTCCGTTGGTGGGCCCCGCGGTGGCCACCGAGCGCTACGCGCTCTACGCGTTGATCCAGCGCATGCAGGGCGCCATCGACGCCGTCGCGGCCTGCAAGAAGCCCGTCATCGCGGCGATCGCGGGCAACTGCCTCGGCGGCGGCGTGGACTTGATCACCGCGTGTGATGTTCGGCTGTGCGCCGACGACGCGGTGTTCTCTGTGCGCGAAGTGCGGCTCGCGATGGTGGCCGACGTCGGGACGCTCGCGCGCTTGCCCGGGATCGTCGGGCAAGGCGTTGCGCGCGAGTGGGCGCTCACGGGTGACGACTTCGACGCGAAGCGAGCGCTGCGGGCGGGGCTCGTCAACGAGACGTTCGCCACGCACGAGGCGCTCTTCGCCGCGGCGCGCGCGATGGCCGGGCGGATCGCGCGCAACCCGCCGCTGACTGTACAGGGTGTCAAGCAGGTGCTCAACGACCGCAGCGAGCGCGAGGCGAGGGAGAGCTTGAAGTACGTAGCGCTCTACAACGCTGCGTTTTTGCCGAGCGAAGACCTGCGCGAGGCCCTCTCTGCGTGGATGGAGAAGCGCGAGCCCAAGTTCGAGGGGCGCTGAGGGGTTGTGAGAGCGATGGAGCAGAGGGCTTCGCGGACGTTCGGGCTGTGGGCGATGGTGGCCGCTGGCTGCGCGACGACGAGCAGCGAGCAGCCCGCGTCGAGCACGACCGTGGCGGTGACGGTGAGCGTTCGGTGTCCGCCGGGGCAGAGCTGCGGAGAGACAACGCAGCCCGCGCGAAGCGTGACGCCGGCGAGGGTGCAGACGGCGCGAGCGGTTCCGATGCGGGCTGCGGTGGCGGTGATCACGCCGCGCAGCGCGCAGTCGCCGAGGCCCGTGACGGCGATCTTCGCGGGGCATCAGCACGCGTGCGCGCTGATGGACGATCGCAGCGTGTACTGCTGGGGGCGCAACGATCGCGGACAGACCGCGCAAGTGGATCGCCCGAGGGTGTACTGCTCGCGACGGGACGAAGGGTGCTTGCCGTACGAAGGGGACGAGCATCGCACGTGGGCTCCGATGCGCGTGGAGGCGTTGAGCGCGGTGCGGACCATGGCGCTCGGCGAGAGCGTCTCTTGCGCGAGCACAGAGGACGGGACGCTGCGGTGCTGGGGCTACCACGGAGCGATGCGCGGCAGCGGTTCGGCGCGAGAGAGCGTCGAGGGCATGCGCGCGGTGCGACCGGTGTTGGGGCTGGCCAACGCGCGGCACGTTCACTTGGGGATGCGCGGCGGCTGCGCGGTGTCGGACACGGGGGACGTTCGGTGCTTCAACGCTGGGTATCTCGAACCCGAGACGATGCGGCGGTTGCGCGGGATGCAGCAGGTGATCCAAGGGACGTACCAGCTTTGCGGCTGGGACGGAGGGGACTCGCTGCGGTGCAATGACATCGGGATGGAGCTCACGCGAGAGCAGGGAGAGCACGCGAGGTTTGTGGCTCGCGGCGCTGCGGGGTGGGCTGCGAGGTTCAGCGCGAGAGAGGTGTGCGCGTGGACGCGCCGTGGAAGGGTCGCGTGCGGCGGTGATCCTGGCGGATATGCGCACGGGACGGTGAGGCTCACCGAGGTCGAGGGGCTCGCGGATGTGGCGCAGGTGGTCGGGGGCGAGTCGCACTATTGCGCGAGAACAACGGCGGGCGCCGTGTGGTGTTGGGGCGACAACGCGAGCGGCCAGCTCGGCGACGGAACGACGGTCGCGAGAAACGTTCCGGTGAGGGTCGAGCGATTGCCCGAGGCGGTGAGCGTGGTGGCGGGCGCGTCGTTCAACTGCGCGCTGGTGCGCGACGGCCGCGTGCTCTGCTGGGGCGACAACGCGTGGGGACAGCTCGGCGGAGAAAACCGACGAGAAGACGAGCGTACGGACCCGCAACCGGTGCTTTGGTGATGAGCAAATTCAGAGCTGAGTTGATTCTGTGTGCGTGTGCCATGTCCGCGGTGACCCACGGCTGCGGCGCCGCGCGCGAAGAGGGCCCGCAGACCGCGACGGTGATCACGGTGCGGGCCAACTTGCAGATCCGTGACCCGCAGCAGCAACAGCGACGACCGACCGTGCGCGCGCCGCAGAGAGGCCCGCGCGTGGTGGCGTCGAGCGAACCGGACGCGGGCGTGACGACGCCGACGCCGCCGCCCATCACGCGGTGCTACGCCGAAGACGAGCGGCACCCGCAAGACGTGGTGGACCTCTCGTCGGGCCGCTGGCACTCGTGCGTGGTCCTTCGCGACAACACCGTGCGCTGCTGGGGGTGGAACTACGACGGCCAGCTCGGCGAGGGCACGCGCGGCGGACGCAACGCGCCCATCGTCGTGCAAGGTCTGCGGGACGTCGCCGAAGTGCGCGCGAGCTGGGATTTCACCTGCGCGCGCACGCGTGGGGGCGCCGTGAGCTGCTGGGGCGAAAACGACTACGGGCAGATCGGCGACGGAGATCGTCACGCGAGAGAGGTTCCTACGGCGGTGGCGGGCGTGCGCGACGCGCAGCAGCTCGTGATGGGCAGCACCCACGCGTGCGCGCTGCGTCGCGGCGGCGCGGTGAGCTGCTGGGGACACAACGAGTTCGGTGAGCTCGGCGACGGGAGCACTTCGCTTCGCGCGCGGCCGGTGAGCGCGCGGTTCGGCCGCGGCGTCACCGAGCTCGCGGCGGGCGAGGGAGGGACGTGCGCGCTGCACCAAGACGGCTCGATCACGTGCGCCGGTTGGCTCGCTCGCGGACCGACGCCCGCGCGTGTCGAAGGCCTCCCGCCCGGCATCGTCGACGTCGTCGTGGCGAAGAACTTCGCCTGCGCAAACACGGTCGAAGACGAGCCTCGCTGCTGGGGCGAGGGCTTCGTCGGCCAGCTCGGCGGCGAGAACGCCGCGACCGGCGAGGTCTTCGTCCCGCGTCCCATCGCAGGGCTTCGCGGCGTGGCGCAGATGTCCCTCGGCCCGCGCGGCGGCTGCGCGGTGCGAAGGGACGGGCAGCTCTGGTGCTGGGGGCGCGTCGGTCGCGCAGCGCGCAGCGGCGCGGGGCCGGACGAGACCATCGGTCGCGCGCCGCACAGGGTGAGCGCGCTCGAAGGCGTCGCGCAGGTCTCGGTGGGCGATGATTTCGTGTGCGCGCGCATGACCGCGGGGGGCGTGTGCTGCTTCGGCGCAGGCCACATGGGACAGCTCGGAGACAACCGAGGCAGGGACGCGGACGAGAGCGAGCCGGTGCCCGTTCGCTGGTGAGCGACGCGTCGAGTTCGCTTGCCGAGCGGGCGCGTCCGCGGTTCTACTCCGCACCCGCGATGAGCGCCGATCGGCCTGTGATTCTCGTGAGCAACGACGACGGCGTGTATTCAGCGGGCATTCGCGCGCTGGCCGAGGCGCTCTCGTCGGTGGGCGAGGTGTACACCGTGGCGCCCGAGCGCGAGCAGAGCGCGACGAGCCACTCGATCACCCTCAATCGACCGCTGCGCTGCTGGTCGGTGGGCGCGCGTCGGTGGGCCGTCGACGGCTCTCCCGTGGACTCGGTGTACGTGGCGCTGCACCACAAAGAGCTGTTGCCTCGCAAGCCGGACATCGTCGTGAGCGGGATCAATCACGGGCTCAACATGGGCAGTGATTTGTTCTACTCGGGCACCGTCGCGGCGGCGCGCGAGGCCGCGCTGCGCGGGATCGACTCGCTGGCGGTCTCGACGCCGGGCGACAACGACCTCGCGATGGTGGGGACGTACGCCGCGCAAGTGGCGGTCGCGCTGCTCGAGCACGCCCGCGCGCGATCGCGCGCGGACAGCGCCGCGCTGTGGAACCTCAACGTCCCCAAGGGCCCCGTGCACGGCGTTCGCGTGACCCGTCAGGGCGAGCGGATCTATGACGACATGGTCGAGGTGCGCGCGGACCCGCGCGGCCGGCCGTACCTCTGGATCGGCGGCCCGACGGTGCGGCACCCGACGCTCGAAGGGGCGGACACGACGGCCTTCGACGCGGGGTGGGCGAGCCTCACGCCGCTGGCGCTCGATCAAACCCGCAACGACGCGATGGCCGCGTTGTGGAAGCGGTTTTCTACGAACGGAGACTGACGATGACCAACGCGAGCGACGACGCGCTGAAGGCGCTGATCCGGGACGTCCCGGACTTTCCCAAGCCTGGGATCCTGTTCAAAGACATCACGCCGATGTTGTCCAACCCCGACGCGTTTGCGACGGTGCTCGACCGCATCTCTGCGCACTTCTCTGGTCCGCGCGCGTTCGACGTCGTCGTGGGCATCGAGTCGCGCGGCTTCATCTTCGGCGCGGCGCTCGCCGCGCGCACCGCGACGAGCTTCGTCCCCGTGCGCAAGCCGGGCAAGCTCCCCGCCGCCAAAGACCGCGTCGAATACTCGCTCGAGTACGGCACGGACGCGCTCGAGATGCACAAGAACTCGCTGCACTCGGGCAACCGCGTCCTGGTCGTCGACGACGTCATCGCCACGGGCGGAACGGTCTGCGCCGCCATCGACCTCGTGAAGCTCCAGGGCGGCCAGGTCGTCGGCGCTGCGTTCGCGATCGAGCTCGGATTTCTCGGCGGGCGCAAGCGCATCCCCGAGGGCGTCGAGGTCTTTAGCGTCCTCGCGTACTGAGCGCGCGCAACGATCATGATCGAGCTCCCCGTCGTCGACTACCGGCTGTTCGCCAGCGATTCACTCGAGGACCAGCGCGCGTTCGCGACGGCGTTTGGCGACAGCCTGCGCACGCACGGCTTCGGCGTGGTCTCGGGGCACCCGATCGCTCGCGAGCGCATCGAGCGTGCGTTTTCGCTGATCGAAGCGTTCTTCGCGCTGCCCTTCAGCGAGAAGAATCAGTGCCTCGTCCCCGAGTCCGAAGGCAACCGCGGGTACGTCCCGTTCGGCGCCGAGCGCGCGGTGGGGGCGCGCGTCGCGGACCTCAAAGAGTTCTTTCACGTGGGGCAAGAGCGCCCCGCGCCCTCAGCGAATTTGCTGCCCAATCGCTGGCCTGCGGGCTCGCTCGCGTTTCGCGAAGAGCTCTCGGCGCTCTACCTCGACTTCGAGCGCACCGCGCGCGGGCTGCTCACGGCGATCGCTCGCTACCTCGGCCTCGCCGACGATCACTTCGCCTCGATGATCACCGGCGGCGACTCGATCTTGCGATTGATTCACTACCCGCCCGTCCCCGCGGACGCGCCGGGCGGAGCCATCCGCGCGGCGGCTCACGAAGACATCAACCTGATCACGCTGCTCGCCGAAGGCAGCACCGGCGGGCTCGAGCTCTTCGCGCGCGACGGCCAGTGGCACCCCGTGCAGTCGCTGCGCGGCCACCTGGTGATCAACGCGGGCGACATGCTGCAGCGCGCGTCGCACGGGCGCATTCGCTCGACGACCCACCGCGTGGTCAACCCCAAGGGAGACAACCGCGCGCGCTTCTCGATTCCGTTCTTCACGCACCCGCGGCCGGACGTGGTGCTCGCGCCGATGGAGCCAGAGCCGGGCTATGCAGGGCCTGCGTTCAGCGCGATCACGGCGGGGGACTACTTGCGCGAGCGGCTCTCGGCGATCAAAGCGCCGACCGAGTCCTGAGCGACGCGCTCGCGCGGCTCAGAACCACGCGGGCGCGCAGGTCGCGGTGAAGATCCCGTCGCCCGAGCGCGCGACGCTGTCCGCTGTGAGGATGTCGAAGTTCTCGGCGAGGTCGTTGTCGTGCTTCACCACGATTTCGTCGCCGGCGTTGGGGTCGATGATCGCGCACAGTCCGCGGCGGCGAAGCTCGTCGACCACGCCGTTCATGTAGCCGGCCTCGTTGGTCACGCGAGGCGTCCCCGCGGACATGTCGAAGTACGTTGGGTTCGCGGCGATCACCGCGCGGATCGCGCTCTGAACGGCGCGAAGAAAGCACGATGGCGCGTCGAAGCACTGATCGGCGTTGCCAGTGCCGGGGCCGGGTTCGCACTCGGGCGGGCCCGAACCGCAGCGGTCGCGCGCGTCGATCGCGACGCCGCTGTCCGCGGGCAGCGATGCGTCCGCGACGTCCGCTGCGGCGTCCATCGTCGCGTCGGGCTGCGCGTCCATCGTGACCGAGGCGTCCGATCGCGCGTCGACGGGCGATGTTCGATCGATCGCCGCGTCTGCGACGGGCGGCACCACTCCGTCGCACGCGGCGAGCGCGACGACGAACAAGAGCGCGAAGTGCTTCATCGCTTCAGAGCGTACCAGCGGCGTGCGAGCGGTGAAGTTGGCCTCTTCACAGCCATCGCCCGACGGGTTACGCAGCACCGACCATGAGCGCACACGATCCGATTCGGGCCCTGCAGCCGCGGTTTGCCGCGGCGCTCGCGAAGGCCTTTGGCGACGAGTACAAGAGCACCGACCCGCTGCTTCAGTGGTCGGACCGCGCGGATCTGCAGGCCAACTGCGCGCTCGGCCTCGCGAAGAAGCTCTCGTCCAAGCCGCGCGACGTGGCCGAGAAGCTCATCGCCGCCCTCGACGCGTCGGACATCGTCGAGAAGCTCGAGATCGCGGGCCCTGGGTTCATCAACGTCACCGTGAAGGCCTCGTGGCTCGGCGAGACGCTCTCGTCGCGGCTCGCGGACGCGCGCGTCGGCGTCGCGCCCGCGGCGAAGCCCGAGACGGTCGTGATCGATTACTCCTCGCCCAACGTCGCCAAAGAGATGCACGTCGGCCACCTGCGCAGCACGGTGATCGGCGACTGCCTCGCGCGGCTGCTCGAGTGGCAGGGGCACAAGGTCCATCGGCAGAACCACGTCGGCGACTGGGGGACGCCGTTCGGAATGCTCATCGAGCACCTGCTCGACCTCGGCGAGACCGCGGCGATCGAAGAGCTCGGCGTCGGAGAGCTCAACAATTTCTACAAGGCCGCGCGGCAGAAGTTCGACGCGAGCGAAGCGTTTCAGCAGCGCGCTCGGCAGCGGGTCGTCGCGCTGCAAGCGGGCGACAAAGAGACGCTGCGCTTGTGGAAGATCCTCGTCGACGAGTCCGCGGCGTACTTCGCGACGGTGTACGCCAAGCTCGACGTGACGTTGAAGCCCGAGCACATCGCGGGCGAGAGCTTCTACAACCCGCTGTTGCAGGCGGTGGTCGACGACCTCGCGTTGAAGGGCATCTCGACGATCAACGACGGGGCGACCTGCGTTTTTGCTGACGGATTCAAGAACAAAGAGGGAGATCCGCTGCCGCTGATCGTGCGCAAGGGCGACGGTGGCTTCGGCTATCCCGCGACGGACCTCGCGGCGATTCGGTATCGCAGCGAGACGCTGGGCGCGACGCGGATCTTGTACGTCGTGGGCGCGCCGCAGGCGCAGCACTTCGCGATGGTCTTCGCCGTGGCGAAGATGGCGGGCTGGGTGAAGGACGGGACGCGGCCGCAGCACGTGGCGTTCGGCTCGGTGCTGGGCGCGGATCGGCAGATGTACCGCACGCGCACGGGCGAGAGCGTTCGGCTCGTGGACCTCGTCGATGCCTCGTACGACAAGGCGCTCTCGCTGGTGAAAGAGAAGTCCACGCACATCCCCGAAGCCGAGCAAGAGTCGATCGCGAAGGCCGTCGGCAACGCGGCGATCAAGTACTCCGACCTCTCCAACGACCGCGTGAAGGACTACGTCTTCGACCTCGATCGGATGGTGCAGGCGATCGGCAACACGGGGCCGTACCAGCTCTACGCGCACGCGCGCACGCGGTCGATCTTGCGCAAGGCGAAGGACGAACTCGGGCTCGACGCGCCGACCGCGGGGAGCGCCGTCGTGATCACGCACGCTGCAGAGAAGCGGCTGGCGCTGCAGCTCTCGCAGTTCGAAGCCGCGGTGGACGCGGTGGCGAGCTCGCTCGAGCCGCACAAGCTCTGCACGTACCTCTACGATCTGTCGACGCGCTTCAGCGAGTTCTACGACCAGTGCCCGGTGCTCAAGTCCGAGGGCGCCGAGCGCGCGTCGCGGCTGGCGCTGGTGAGCGCGACGGCGGACACGCTGAAAGCGGGGCTCTCGCTGCTGGGAATTCAGGCTCCCGATCGCATGTGACGCGGCGCGACGACGCGCGAAGGCTTCACTGCGCGCGCGGCGAGCACGGTACGCTCGCGTCCATGGCGCACCTCGATCTGGAGCTGAAGAAAGAAGTCTCGAGCTTTCGAAAGATCGCGATCGGGACGTGGCAGACCACGTACGACCCGACTGTGTACGGGACGCTCTCTGTGCGAATGGAGAAGGCGATCGAGTACATGAAGCGCTTTCGCGAGGTGCACGGGATCCACCTGACGGTGACGCACCTGGTGACCAAGGCCGTCGGCGAGGCGCTCAAGCGATGCCCCGACGCCAACGCGATCTTGCGCTTCAACAAGATCTACCTGCGCAAGGGCGTGACGATCTCTGTGCTCGTGGTGCAGACAGACCAGGGTGACGGAAAGGTCGATCTGACAGCGGCGAAGATCGAGCACTGCGAGGACAAGTCGCTCAAGCAAATCGCTGAAGAATTGCAGGCGACCGTGGACCGCGTGCGTCAGCGCAAGGACAAGGCGCTCGAGAGCGGCAAGGGGACGATCGCGGCGATCCCGTTCATGTTCATGAACGCGTTTCTGAAGCTGATCTCGTTCTTGATGTACACGCTCAACATCGATCTTTCGGCCATCGGCATGCCGCGCGACGCGTTTGGCGGGGCGACGGTGACCAACGTGGGGTCGTTGGGGCTCGACGTGGCGTACGTTCCGCTGGTCCCGTATACGAACACGCCGATCTTCGTGGCGCCGGGCGCGATCGTCGACGAGCCCGTGGTCGAGAACGGGCAGGTGGTGGCCGGCAAGCTCATGCGCATCGGCGCGAGCTTCGACCATCGCTTCATCGACGGGTTGCACGCCTCGGTCCTCGCCAAGACCGTCAAAGAGCTCTTGGAGAACCCCTTCGAGAAGCTCGACCCCCTGCCTCCCGCGTAGCCGCGCTATCCCCGCGGGCGCTTCGCTTCGAAGAGCCAGTGGTTGCCCGTGGTCCAGCCGAGAAATCGCTGGGCCTTCGCGCGCTCGAACGTCGCGGTTGCGTCGGGCCCAAACGAGCCTCCCTCGACCGCCATCGCGAGCCCGGCGACCGCAGGGGCGAAGCGCTCGGCGAAGGCAGGGTCTTGCTCGGCGAGCGCGCCGCGCGTCCAACGCACGAGCGCTCGCTGCGTCTCGAGGTCCGTCAGCGACGCGAAGAAGAGCATCTGTCGCCACGCGTACGCGGTGTTCTTCAAGCGCGCGAGCTGCGGACGGCCGAGCGGGAGCTTCTGCGCGTGCTGCGCGAAGATCCACTTTGCGCACGAGCGCGCGAGGCCATCGAGCCCGGGTGCGCCGAGCTTGTCCTTCAGCGAGAGCGCCACGAAGAGCGAGGCGAGGTTGTGCGTGGTGAGCAGCTGCTGTTGCTCGATGATCGTCCCGTTGTGCGCGACCGAGGCCCGGCTGTCCTTCGACTGCGGCGCCGCGAGCGCGGTGCAGAGCTGCGCAAACGCGTCGATCCCGCCGTAGCGGCCCTTCTTCGCTTCCATCGCGAGGACGCGATCGAAGGGCAGCCCGTAGTAGCGCTCGTAGAGCGTCCCGCGCAGCAGCGAGGCGCTGACCTTCGCCGCGTCGAGGTACTTCTCGCTAAAGGTGCCCATGAAGATGTCCGCCGCGATCTCTTCGACGATGGGCGCCTTCATGTTGGCGCCGCCGACGAGCGCAGAGAGCTCTTGCAGCAGCTTGTTCGGCAAGATCGCCTGAGGAAACCCAGTGATCGCGAGGGTCGCCAGCTGCTCGAGCGTCTGCGCCGACAGCGTCGCGGCCGAGAGCGAGCGCGACCGATGGCCGTCGATCGCGGCCACCCACGGCAGCTCGTGGACCTTCACCTGCTTCTCGAGGGCGAGCAGCAAGAGCGAGCGTCGCTTGCGAAACGCCGCATAAATCGCTGTGTACACGCGACGGAGCTCGGGGTCTTCGATGCCCGCGGCGCGCACCTGCGCGGTGATCTTGGGCGCGACGATCGCGAGCACTTCGCCCGAGGTGATGACCTTGCGCGCGACGAGCTCTTCGAGCGGCGCCTCGAGGGCGCGCAGGAGCTTCTTCTCGACCGAGCGAGGGACCGCGGCGCCTTCGGGCGCGTCGGGGCGCGCTTCGGTGTCGGTCACGGGCTGCGTGAAGGCTTCGATCGACGCGATGCCGGACTCGCTGTCGACCTTCGCGAGCCGCGCTGCGACGACCTTGGCGACCTCGGCGTGCAGGGGCATCGCGCGCACGCGCGCTTGCGTCGCGCGCAGGGCGTCGAGCTTGTCCGACCCGGGGGCGCCTCGCTTGTGCATGGCCGTCGCGAGCACGCGTCGAACGTGTCGCTGCTTTGCCGCGAGGGGCTCGCCGCGGGCGAGCGACGCGAGCGCCTCGCGCAAGATGGTGAAGCTCTCGCGCGGGTCGCTGAGCTTCTTCGACATGGGCGTCACGCGCGCTGCGGCGGTGATTTCTGCGAGCAAATCGCGGGCGCGCGCGAGCCACGCGCCGTCGGTGCGCGCGCCCACGGTGCCGCCGTCGACCACGAAATCGCCGTGCGCGTCGCGCACGAGCGCGCCCACTTCGTCGCGCGCGACCACGAGCGGCGATCCCTCGACGCTCTCGGCGAGCAGGGCCACGACGCGGTCGTAGAGGGTGCGCCACGCGAGCGAGTCGCGCATGGCGATCACGCGGCGCGCAGGGCGGCGCGCGTCGAGCTTGCGAGCGACCTCGCGCGCGGGGACGAGGCTGACCACTGAGGACTCGGGCAGCGGGCGCGGGTCGGGGACCGGGTAGAACCGCAGTCGATCGAAGAACGGAGCGATGGCGTCGAGCACGTCCGCGGCCTCGGCGCGCTGGCCGTGCGCGAGCAGCCACGCGACGACGAGCAGGGCGCCCTCTTCGGGGACGGCGACGCGAAAGGTCGCGCTGGCGAGCATGGCGCGCAGGGCGTCGAGGCCTTCGGGGCTGAGCGCGCGGGCGTTGAGCGCGGCGCGTTCGCTCGAAAAATCGCTGGCCGAAGCGCGTTCGAGCGCGGCGCGTTCGTGATCGAGCAGCGGGCCGTTGGCGAGCAGGGCGCCCGTGGCGAAGCCTCCCCGGACCACTTCGAGCGTGGCCCAGGCGGGGGTGTCTCGCACGGGCGTGCGCGACCCGACAGAGACCGCGCCCGAGCGCATGCCTTCGAGCGCCGCGGTGAGGCGCGCGATCTTGGCTTCGGCGCGCGCGCGGGTCGCGGCGTCCTCGTGGTTGGCCGCGGTGCGCAGCGCGGCGTCGATCAACCCGGCGATGTAGCCCGGGTTGACGGCGATGTCCCTTCCCTCTTCGCTCATGTGCAGTGATGTCCTCGTTGATGGACCACCCGGCCGGAGTTGCACCGGCGCCCGACGGGATTGTACCGCGCCCGCGACGGGCATCGAAGATGCCCAAGCGGCTCAGCGCGGTCGAAATCAAGTCAAACCAAAGACCGCGGACAGAGAAGACTACGACGATCGTCGCGGTATTGGTTTGGAGCCCGCTGCTCGACTGACAGAGCTCCGAGTGGTGAGGGTGATGGACCGCGTGGCAGGAGTTGCACCTGCGCCGACCGGGTAAGCAGCCCGGCTCTCTCACTGGCTGAGATACACGCGGAGAGAAGCTCGCCGAGGGTCGGTTCGCGTCGGGACATTGTCAACGTCGGGCTGTGCGGACGGGCGGAGCTTTGGTAGAAGTGTGGAGAATTCGACCCGTACCGAGACGAGAGCTGCGATGCGAAGACTTGCACTGTTCACTGCTGCCCTGACCTCTGCGCTGGCTTCGGCGTGCGCTGATCCCAACGCGACGTTGAGCGAGACCGCTTCGGAGACGGGGCTCGACGAGACGCTCGGGATGAACGCCGAAGAGGTGTCCATGTCGACTGCGGGGCCCACGGTGCCTGCTGGGGCTGCGACGGAGGTGTGGGCCGTTCGCAATCAATGGGCGGACACGGACACGGCCGAGGCGCGTCGCGCGGGCATCGCGTGGAGCGCGAGCAGCGGTCTCTCGTGGGAGCAGAAGTACGAGCGTTGGATCACTGGGTTTCGACGGATCCCGCGCGCTTCGGGGGGCGAGACGTTCGAGATCCAGACGCCCTTCGGCGATCGCAAATTCGCGGCGCCGACGCTCGAGTGCGCGGAGGTCTCGATGTTTCTGCGCGTGACCTTCGCGAGCTGGTACGGGCTGCCGTTCTTCATTCAGGGATGGAGCGCGGCGGACCGTCAGCCGATCTTCGCGGGGCACTTCGGCTTCGTGTTTCGCACGGGGCAGCGCGCGAGAAACTTTCCGCTCTTCAAGACGGCGTACCGGGATCACACGAGCGCGTGGACGGCGGGCGCGCGTTGGCCGAGCGACCCAGCGCTGCGTCGGATGCGCCTCGGCAGCGACGACGCGGTGCCGTTTCTGACCAACGCGGACGGCTCGACGGCGGGCGCGGGCTCGTACTTCGACGAGCTGCACTTGAACAAGCGCGTGGGTTATTTCACGCGGTTGATCCTCGTGTATTTCGGCAGCGTCAACCTCGCGGACGAGGGCAACACGATCCACGTGCGGGCCGCGTCGACGGCGCCCGGTGACATCTTGCTGAAGCGCTGGCAGCGCCAGGGCATCGGCCATGTGCTCCCGGTGATGCGCGTCGATCGCCCTGCGGAGGGGCGCATCGCGGCGAGCATCGCGAGCGGGTCGATGCCGCGCCGGCAGCCCGTCTGGGAAGAGCCCACGCTGGCGATCAGCTCGTTCACGTCGCAGTACACGGGCGGCAGCGAGCAGAGCTACGACGGCGTGCCGTACTCGACGCTCGGCGGCGGCATTCGTCGCTGGCGCACGACGGTGCTGCGCAACAATCGCTGGACCAACACGACGTTGGCCGCGGACGAGCCGGACTACATCGCGCAGAGCGACCAGGCTGCGATCGGCGCGCGGCCCGAGGAGTTTCGCTCGATCTGGCAGGTGATCACGCCGCAAGAGCGTCAGGCAGCGGCGGTCTCGCGGATCCAAGCGGCGCGGGCGCACCTGCGGATGTACCCGGCGAGCTGCTCGGCGCGCACCCGTCGTGAGGATGCGTTTGCGGACTTGTACACGGTGTCCGAAGAGCTGGGCATGACGCGCGCGCAGGTCGATCGCGCGAATCGAACGCTGGAAGATCACGTCTTCGCCGA
This sequence comes from Myxococcales bacterium, assembly GCA_013298625.1. GTDB lineage: Bacteria > Myxococcota_A > Polyangia > Polyangiales. Next base: position 2,151 of record JAAFIF010000007.1, on the reverse strand, counting down.
GCTCGAGTACAACCAGTCGAAGACCTGCTGCTGGAACAGCACCAACGCGGCGATGGCCTCGATCGTCCTGGACTATGCGCAGCGCGAACAAGCGCAGGCGCAGGCGCGGATGATGTGCGTGCAGCCCACGGTGTTTCGCGCGACGGGCACGGGCGACGGCTACGAGACCTGGCGCGCGCACGCCGCGACCATGGGGCGCTCGGCGGACTGGCGCGCGTGGAGCGAGGACGAGCCCTGCATGGCGCGCGCTGTGGCGATGGACACGGCGACGGCGCGCGCGGGCGACTTCTGCGCGCGGTAGTCTCTGAAAAAAGCTGTCAACTTACGGCGGGGTCGGTGGGGATACAAGACCTTCGGCATGGGCATTGAACAAGGCTCGTGCGTGGCGCCCTGTCGGGCGCTTGTCGCCGGAGAGGGATTGTTCGAAATGTTGCTTCAACGAAGAGCGGTACGACGCCGCCGAGGGTTCACCCTCATCGAGCTGATGATCGTGGTGGCGATCATGGGCATCCTCGCGGCCGTTGCGATTCCGTCGATGCTGCGCTTCGTGCGGCGCGCCAAGACCGCAGAAGCTGTGGACAAGATCGCATACCTGTACCGCATGTCGTCAGCGTACGTGACCGGTGATCGGTTCGGGCGCGGTGTGGGTGGAGCGACAAGCGCCCCACAGTTTCCAGTGAGCCAGGGGCTGACGCCGATGGCGGTTCCTGCGGCGACGAAGGTCGTGGATCCGCCGGGGATGTGGGACGCGAGCCCGACATGGCTGTCGTTGAGCTTCGCGATCGCCGATCCGCACTATTACTCGTACGAGTACGTCTCGATGGGCACCGGAGCGGGGGCGCTGTTCACCGCGCGAGCTCAGGGGGACCTCGACGGCGACACGAACCTCTCGACCTTCGAGCGGGTGGGCTCCCTCAACGCTCAGCGTGAAGTGCAGGGGTCGCCGGGCGTGTTCATTCAGATGGAGCTCGAGTGACGATTTTCGTCAGTCGACTGACGCGCTTGGTCCACACACACCGCCGCACGCGCGGACCCCAAACTGAGCAACACCGCTGCGCGGTCACGACGAGAAACGCGGAGAGCGCTTTGCTTGCAGGTAACATCCTGAAGGTGGACACCATGAGCAACCGACCGCGCAGCAACAGCAGACCACGGCCCGCCTTCATCGCGCTCGCCGCGAAGCGTGGCTTCACGCTGATCGAGTTGATGATCGTCGTGGCGATCCTCGGCGTGTTGTCGTCGATCGCGATCGTGTCGTTTCGCAAGTACACGCGACGCGCGCGGACGACGGAGGCCTACAACATGTTGGGCATGATCCGGATGCGCCAAGAAGCGTATCGGAGCGAGTTTTCGCAGTACGCCAACGTGTCGGGCTCGATCGCCACGATGTGGCCAGCCACGGTCGGCGTGACGGCGCAGGACTGGTACTCGGGCGTGCCTGCGGGCTGGACGCAGCTCGGCGTTCGTCCCACGGGGCAGGTCTACTATCAGTACGCGACGATCGCGGGGCTTCCGCCGGCTGTTCCTTCGGTCGCGGGCGCGGCGCCAGCGGATCTCGGGTACTCGACGCTGCCCAGCCAGGACGCGTGGTGGGTGGCGCACGCCAAGGGTGACCTCGATGGCGACGGCGTGCAGTCATTGTTTGAAACCGCGTCTTTTACGAACAGCGTGTACGCTGAGCGCGAAGTCGAGTAGCGGCACCGCTGTTGCTTTGTACTCGGGCAGGTCGATCGAACGCATTGTGATCGACCGCCGACACCACCGAAGAAACTCACGCCCCTCTGAAGGAGAGCCCCTGAACATGAAGTCCCTGCTGAAGCGCACCCGCCGCGGATTCACCCTGATCGAGCTGATGATCGTCGTCGCGATTCTCGGCATCTTGGCCGCGGTCGCGATCCCGTCGATGATCAAGTATCTCCGCCGCGCGAAGACGACCGAAGCGGTCGACAAGCTCTCGCACCTCTATCGCAACTCGGGCACCTACGCGACGGGCGAGCGCGTCTCGCGCGGCCTCGGCGGCGCGGCGCTCGATCCTCGCTTTCCTGCGACCAACGCGCTGACGCCGATGGCGGTCCCCGCGGGCATTCGCGTGACCGACGCCCCTGGCACGTGGGACACGCTCACCTGGCAGGCGCTCGATTTCAGCATCGC
>JAAFIF010000052.1 GCA_013298625.1 Myxococcales bacterium | reverse complement strand
GTCGGCCAGATCAGCCTGCTGCGTCGTGAGTTCAAGAAGGTGAAGGTCGAGTACCGTGTCGTCAAGAACACGGTCATTCGCCACGCCCTCAAGGACTCGGCGTACGCCAAGCTCGTCGGTGACCTCTCTCCCGACCGCAAGAACAGCACGAAGGCTCACGAATCGCTCCGTGGAATGACGGGCGTGGCGTGGTCGTACGAGGATCCGGCGGCGGCGGCGAAGGTTCTTCTGAAGTTCCAGAAGGACCTCGGCGACAAGGTCAAGACCATGAAGGTCAAGACCGGCATGTTGTCCGGTGACCTCATCGACGGTGATTCGCTGTCGAAGGTGCCGGGGCTGCAAGAGACGCAGGCCATGCTCTACGGCATGCTGATGGCTCCGGCGGCGAACATCTACATGTCGCTTGTGGGACCGGGCGCGATGATCGTCGCCCTGCTCGAAGCGCACGTGGCGAAGCTCGAAGCCGAAGGCAAGACGGGCTGATTGCGCAGCGAGGTTCCCGCGCACGACAGTGGAACCTCTGCTCTGAAGAGCGCCAAGCGATTCAGAGCCTTCGATGTGACCCCTGAAGTTTGATCGCCCCAGCAACGCCCGCAGCACACGAAGTCTGCGGGCCTTACGGGGCCTGAAGAAGAGTTCAAAAGGAGATTCTCACAATGGAAACGCAGCAGCTCGTCGACACGATCAGCAAGCTCACCCTCAAGCAGGCGGCGGACCTCGCGGCCGAACTCAAGAAGGCCCTCGGACTCGAAGGCATCTCGTTCGGCGGCGGCGGCGGCGGCGGCAACAACAACGCCGCGCCCGCGCCGGTCGTCGAAGAGAAGACCGAGTTCACGGTCGAGCTCACCGCGGCGGGAGCCAAGAAGATCGACGTCATCAAGGTGGTCCGCGAGATCACCGGCCTCGGCCTCGGCGAGGCGAAGGCCCTCGTCGAAGGCGCGCCGAAGCTCCTCAAGGAGAACATCGCCAAGGCCGAAGCCGAGGACCTCAAGAAGAAGCTCGAAGGCGCCGGCGCCACCGTCACCCTCAAGTGATCGTGGTCGTCGCGCACGCGACGTGACTTCGGTCACCGTCGCGCTGAGCGATGCACGAGGCGACGCAGCGTGAGCCCTCGCGATGAGCGATAGGCTCCCGAAGCGTCGCCTCTCTGCATTTCTCCCCCTCAGCGTCGTGAGCGCCGAAAGCAGGCTCAGTTGCGGCTGGTGTCTGGGATCTGCTCGGCCATGTACTCGAGCCCCTGCCGCGTGATGATGAACCGCACCGTGCCGGTCCCTCGCTCGGTGTCCACCGTTGCCTCGAACGCCGGGCCGCCGACGGTGCCGAGCAGCATTTCTTTGCGCAGGTTCTCGAGCCGTCCCTGCACGAGCGGAGCGGTGATCTTCGAGCTGCCCTGGTCCGTGCGGTACAGCTCCCAGGCGGTGTCGAAGAGGATTCTTGCGAGCGTCGAGCTCAAGGGCTGCGTGCTGAAGAGCACAGAGATCAGCCGCCACTTGAGCGCGTCTGCGGGGTCGTCGCGGTCCGAGTCGTCTTGCATCGTCGAAGGGAGTCGGAGTCGAGTTCTGTTAAGATTCCCGGTGAAATCCGGGGGGCGCAAAGAGCGGGCCAGGGGGGCTTGCACGCGCGCGGCGGGTGGGTTAGAAGGCCGCTCCCTCAATCGTGCCAGCGCGTTGATGCGTTGGTGAGCGGTTGAGTCCCGTAGCCCTGAACTGGAGGACGACGAGAGGCCGCAGCAGAAGCGTTGCACGACGACAGCATCGCCCGACCGATCGTCCGAGTCATACTACTCCGAACGGAACCGGCGCGCCGCAGCGAAGCCCTCTGATGCCATCGCATCGCAGCCTTCGCACCGCGGCACGGTTGCCGACCCTTGCATCAGCTCTGTGTTGCGCCTCTCTCGCCCGACCCCGTGCAGAGAGGATCCATGGCGACGATTCAGAGTAACTACCGCGCGCGGCGCAGCTTCGGACGGATCGAGAAGATCCTCGAGGTCCCCAACCTCATCAAGATCCAGAAGGCGTCGTACGAGAAGTTCTTGCAGGCCGACATCGACCCGAAGGACCGCAAGGACTTCGGCCTGCAGGGCGTGTTTCAGTCGGTGTTTCCGATCAAGAGCTTCGACGAGAGCGCCGAGCTCGTGTTTCGCGAGTACGCCCTCGAGAAGCCCAAGTACGACGTGGACGAGTGCCGCCAGCGCGGCATGACCTACGCCGCGCCGATCAAGGTGACGATCGAGCTGATCACGTACGAAGCGCCCAACGCCCAGGGCGAGCGCGACGTGCGCGACATCAAGCAGCAGGAGGTCTACTTCGGCGAGATCCCGCTGATGACCGAGACGGGCACGTTCATCATCAACGGCACCGAGCGCGTCGTCGTCTCGCAGCTGCACCGCTCGCCGGGCGTGTTCTTCGATCACGACAAGGGCAAGACGCACTCGTCGGGCAAGAACCTGTACTCCGCGCGCGTGATCCCGTACCGCGGCTCGTGGCTCGACTTCGAGTTCGACCCGAAGGACATCATCTATGTCCGCATCGATCGCCGCCGCAAGCTGCACGCGACGGTGCTGCTCCGCGCGCTCGGGTACACGGCTGAGGACATCCTCAACTACTTCTACAAGACCGAGACGATCTACCTGGAGAAGGCCGGCAAGGTCTCGAAGTCGATCGAGTTCGAGATCCTCGCGGGACAGCGCGCGACGACGGACATCAAGATGCCCGGGACGAGCGACGTGCTCGTCAAGCGCGACGCGAAGTTCACGAAGGCCGCGGTCAAGAAGCTGCGCGACGCGAAGATCGACCGCATCGAGATCGACGCGACCGGCGTCGTCGGCCGCGTGGCCGCGGGCGACGTGATCGACCCCGAGACGGGCGAAGTGATCATCGGCGTCAACGAGCTCATCACCGAGCCGAAGCTCGAGCTGCTGCGCAAGGCGAAGATCGACGCCTTCAAGGTGCTCTTCACCGAAGGAACGGTCGGACCCTTCCTCCGCGACACGCTCGTCGCCGACCGCTACGACGACCCCGAAGGCCCGATGGCGGGCCTGGTTCGCCAGTACGGACACACCGTCGCGGCGCAGATCGACATCTATCGCAAGCTTCGTCCCGGCGACATTCCCGAGCCGAAAGAAGCGGCGAAGCTGCTCGAGAACCTGTTCTTCAACGCCGAGCGCTACGACCTCTCGAAGGTCGGCCGCCTGAAGTTGAACTACAAGTTCTACAAGGATCGCCCCGAGGACAAGCAGCCGACGCTCGACAAGACCGTCCTGTCCAACGAGGACATCCAGCAGACGATCAAGCACCTCATCGAGGTGAAGAACACTGGCAAGGGCACGGACGACATCGACCACCTCGGCAACCGTCGCGTGCGCGCGGTGGGCGAGCTGCTCGAGAACCAGTACCGCATCGGGCTCGTGCGCATGGAGCGCGCGATCAAGGAGCGCATGTCGATCTCGCCCGAGCTCGACACGCTGATGCCGCACGACCTCATCAACGCCAAGCCTGTCAGCGCGGTGGTGAAGGAGTACTTCGGCAGCTCGCAGCTCTCGCAGTTCATGGACCAGACCAACCCGCTCAGCGAAGTGACGCACAAGCGTCGCTTGAGCGCGCTCGGTCCGGGCGGCCTCACGCGCGAGCGCGCCGGCTTCGAAGTGCGCGACGTGCACACGACGCACTACGGTCGTATCTGCCCGATCGAGACGCCCGAAGGTCCGAACATCGGTCTCATCGCGTCGCTCTCGTGCTTCGCGCGCGTCAACGAGTACGGCTTCGTGCAGACGCCGTATCGCATCGTGAAGGGCGGCGTGGTCACCGAGCAGGTCCAGTGGTTCTCTGCGCTCGAAGAAGAGAATCACCTGATCGCGCAGGCGACCGCGGTGATGGACGAGAAGGGCGGCCTCACTGAGATCCTCGTCTCCGCTCGGCACAACGGCGAGTACAAGCTCGTCGCGCCGGATCAAGTGACGCTGATGGACGTCTCGCCGTTTCAGTTGGTGAGCGTCGCTGCTGCGCTGATTCCGTTTCTCGAGCACGACGACGCGAACCGCGCGCTCATGGGCGCGAACATGCAGCGTCAGGCTGTTCCGCTCGTGAGGGCCGAGGCGCCGTTCGTGGGCACTGGCCTCGAGCGTCAGGTCGCGCACGACTCGGGCGTGTGCGTGCTCGCGCGCCGTCGCGGCATCGTCGAGACCGCGGACGCCGCGCGCATCGTGATCCGCGCCGAAGGCAAGCGCGGCGACGAGCCGGACATCTACAACCTCACGAAGTACCAGCGCTCGAACCAGAACACCTGCTGGAACCAGCGCCCGATCGTTCGCCCCGGCGAAGTGGTCGAGGTCGGCGACGTGCTCGCGGACGGTCCGGCGACGGACACCGGCGACCTCGCGCTCGGCCAGAACATCCTCGTCGCCTTCATGCCCTGGGGCGGCTACAACTTCGAAGACTCGATCTTGGTGAACGAGAAGGTCGTCGCGAACGACATCTTCACGAGCATCCACATCGAAGAGTTCGAGTGCGTCGCGCGCGACACCAAGCTCGGCAAAGAAGAGATCACGCGGGACATCCCCAACGTCGGCGAAGAGGCCCTCAAGGACCTCGACGAGGCGGGCATCGTCCGCATCGGCGCCGAAGTGAAGCCGGGAGACATCCTGGTCGGCAAGATCACTCCGAAGGGCGAGACGCAGCTCTCTCCTGAAGAGAAGCTCTTGCGCGCGATCTTCGGCGAGAAGGCGGGCGACGTTCGCGACACGTCGCTGCGCGTCCCGCCGGGCGTCACGGGCATCGTGATCAACGCGCGCGTGTTCGCGCGTCGAAGCGAGCAGAAGGACGAGCGCGCCAAGGAGATCGAGGACCACGAGCGCGCCAAGCTCGAGAAGGACCGCGACGACGAGATCAAGATCGTGCGCGAGAGCTACCTCGCGCGCATCCGTCGCTTCCTGCTCAACAAGACCGTGGCTGGCAAGCTCGACGACGAGAAGGGCAAGGTCATCCTCGCGAAGGGCACCAAGCTCACCGACGAGGTGCTGGACTCTCTGCCGCGCTCGGTGCTGAAGGGCGTTCCGCTGGCCGCAGACGAAGCGAAGGTCTTGAAGGAGGCCTTCGAAGAGCTCGATGAGCGCGTCGCGAACATCGAGAAGAACTGCGCCGAGAAGGTCGATCGCCTGTCGAAGGGCGACGAGCTTCCGCCGGGCGTCATCAAGATGGTGAAGGTCTACATCGCCATCAAGCGCAAGCTTCAGGTCGGCGACAAGATGGCCGGTCGCCACGGAAACAAGGGCGTCGTCTCGCGCATCATGGCCGAAGAGGACATGCCCTTCATGCCCACGGGCGAGCCGGTGCAGATCGTGCTCAACCCGCTCGGTGTTCCGTCGCGCATGAACGTCGGTCAGGTGCTCGAGACGCACCTCGGCTGGGCGGCGCGCACGCTCGGCACGCAGCTCGGCGAGCTCGTCGAGACCGGCGCTCCCGCGGACGCGATCAAGAAGCTCGCGACGTCCATCTTCAGCTCCGACAAAGAGACGAAGAAGCTCATCGAGTCGCTCGACGCCGACGGCGTGCGCGAGTTCGCGCGCAAGCTGCGCACGGGCGTGTTCACCGCGTCGCCGGTGTTCGACGGCGCGCCCGAGTCCGAGATCAAGAAGATGCTCGACCTCGCGAACCTCCCGAAGAGCGGGCAGTCGATCTTGTTCGACGGCCGCACGGGCGAGCCCTTCGAGCAGGATGTCACCGTGGGCGTGATGTACATCCTGAAGCTCCACCACTTGGTGGACGACAAGATCCACGCCCGTTCGATCGGACCGTACTCGCTCGTCACCCAGCAGCCCCTCGGCGGAAAGGCCCAGTTCGGCGGCCAGCGCTTGGGCGAAATGGAAGTGTGGGCGATGGAAGCCTACGGCGCTGCCTACGCGCTGCAGGAGTTCCTCACAGTCAAGAGCGACGATGTGCAGGGACGCACCAAGATGTACGAGGCGATCGTGAAGGGTGACTACACCCTCGAGCCCGGCATCCCCGAGTCGTTCAACGTGCTCGTCAAAGAGCTGCAGGCGCTCTGCTTGAACGTCGAGCTCATCGAAGACGGCGTCGCGCGGCAACCCGGCGACCAGCCCACCGCTGCTGAGTGATTTCTCGAGGAAGACTTAGAAAGGACACACTGACGTGAAGGACATCTTCAGTTTCTTCGAGAAGCCCAAGGATCCGCTTTCGTTCAGCGCGATTCGAATCTCGCTGGCGTCTCCCGAGAAGATTCGCGAGTGGTCGCGCGGCGAGGTCAAGAAGCCCGAGACCATCAACTACCGCACGTTCAAGCCCGAACGTGACGGCCTCTTCTGCGCGAAGATCTTCGGGCCGGTGAAGGACTACGAGTGCAACTGCGGCAAGTACAAGCGCATGAAGCACCGTGGCATCGTCTGCGAGAAGTGCGGCGTCGAGGTGATCCAGTCCAAGGTGCGCCGCGAGCGCCTCGGACACATCAACCTCGCCACGCCCGTCGCGCACATCTGGTTCTTGAAGAGCCTGCCGAGCCGCATCGGCGCGGTGCTCGACATGACCCTGCGCGACCTCGAGAAGATCCTGTACTGCGAGGCCTTCGTGGTCACGACGGTGCACGAGAAGCTCGCTGACCAGGTGAAGAAGGGCGACATCCTCTCGGAGGACGCCTACAACCGCCTGACCGACGAGTACGGCGACGACCGCATCCAGGCGAAGATGGGCGGCGAAGCGATCCTCGAGCTGCTTCAGCAGGTCGACGTCGCGGCGCTCGCTGAGCAGCTCCGCCAGGAGATGCGCGACGCCACGAGCGAGGCCAAGCGCAAGAAGATCGCCAAGCGACTCAAGGTCATCGAGGCGTTTCGCGAGAGCCAGAACCGCCCCGAGTGGATGATGCTGACGGTGATCCCGGTGCTCCCGCCGGATCTGCGTCCGCTCGTCCCCCTCGACGGCGGCCGCTTCGCGACGAGCGATCTCAACGATCTCTACCGCCGCGTCATCAACCGCAACAACCGCTTGAAGCGCCTGCAGGAGCTCAACGCTCCCGAGATCATCATTCGCAACGAGAAGCGAATGCTGCAGGAGGCGGTCGACGCCCTCTTCGACAACGGCCGCCGCGGCAAGACCATCACGGGTCCCAACAAGCGCCCGCTCAAGTCCCTGAGCGACATGCTCAAGGGCAAGCAGGGCCGCTTCCGCCAGAACCTGCTCGGAAAGCGCGTCGACTACTCGGGTCGTTCGGTCATCGTCGTCGGCCCGACGCTGAAGCTGCACCAGTGCGGTCTTCCGAAGAAGATGGCGCTCGAGCTCTTCAAGCCGTTCATCTACAACAAGCTCGAAGAGCGCGGGCTCGCCCCGACGATCAAGAGCGCGAAGAAGCTCGTCGAGAAGGAGCGCCCCGAGGTGTGGGACATCCTCGAGGAGTGCATCAGCGAGCACCCGGTGATGCTCAACCGCGCGCCGACACTGCACCGCTTGGGCATCCAGGCGTTCGAGCCGGTGCTCATCGAAGGCAAGGCCATCCAGCTTCACCCGCTGGTGTGCACGGCCTTCAACGCTGACTTCGACGGAGACCAGATGGCGGTGCACGTTCCGCTGTCGGTCGAGGCGCAGATGGAGGCGCGCGTGCTCATGATGAGCACGAACAACATCCTCTCGCCGGCGTCGGGCAAGCCGATCATCAACCCGTCGCAGGACATCGTGCTCGGGCTCTACTACATGACCCGTCCGCGCGAGCTGGCCAAGGGCGGCTACGACAAGGACGCCAAGGGCGTGGACAAGGTCCGCGGCGTGTTCTCGAACATGGCCGAAGTGCGCATGGCGTTCGACTCGAAGGAGTCGGACCTACACGCGACGGTGATGGTCCGCGTTCCGGGCATCCGCGTGACGGACAGCGGCGACACGCGCATGAAGGTGGGCGAGTTTCAGTACAAGCCCAACTTCGACGCGATCAACCGCGCCGCGGTGAAAGAGGGCGGACGCGCCGCGCAGGGGGAGCTCTCGACCGATCGCGTCGAGACCACCGTGGGCCGCGTGCTGCTCGCCGAGAGCCTCCAGGAGACGCTCGGCGACGACGAGGCGCTGCCCTTCGACCTCATCAACAAGACGATGGACAAGAAGGCGCTCTCGGCGCTGATCGACGCCACGTATCGCGCGCACAAGAACAAGGCCACGGTGCTGCTCGCGGACCGTCTGCGCTCGCTCGGGTACGAGTACTCGACGCGCGCCGGCGTCTCGGTGTGCATGGATGACATGCGCATCCCCGAGGTGAAGGCGCAGCTCATCAAGGACGCGCAGGACAAGGTGGCGAAGGTCGTCGATCAGCTCAACGAGGGCGTGATCACCGACGGCGAGCGCTACAACAAGGTCGTCGACATCTGGGCCGAGGTCGCGGACAACGTGACGAAGGCCATGATGGCGCAGATCGGCGGCGACGACGTGGTCGACCCGAACACGGGCAAGATGCGTCGGGTGCCTTCGTTCAACAGCGTGTTCATGATGGCTGACTCGGGCGCGCGCGGAAGCGTGCAGCAGATGCGTCAGCTGGCAGGGATGCGCGGCCTGATGGCCAAGCCCTCTGGAGAGATCATCGAGACGCCGATCACCGCGAACTTCCGCGAGGGTCTCTCGGTGCTCCAGTACTTCATCTCGACGCACGGCGCTCGTAAGGGTCTCGCGGACACCGCCCTCAAGACGGCGAACTCGGGATACCTCACGCGTCGTCTCGTGGACGTTGCGCAGGACGCGACGATCACGGAGTTCGATTGCCAGACGCTCGACGGCTTGAAGATGACCAAGCTCGAAGAGAACGGCGAGGTGATCGAGGCGCTCGGCAACCGCATCCTCGGACGCGTGACGCTCGAGCCGGTGATCGACCCGCAGACGGGCGACGTGATCGTGCCCGCGACGGTGGACCTCGACGAGGACTCGGTCCGCAAGATCGTGGACGCGGGCATCGAAGAGGTCACGATTCGCTCGGTGCTCACGTGCCAGGCGAAGCGCGGGATCTGCGCGATGTGCTACGGCCGCGACCTCGCGCGCGGCTACCTGGTGAACATCGGTGAGTCGGTCGGCATCATCGCCGCGCAGTCCATCGGTGAGCCGGGCACGCAGCTCACGATGCGCACGTTCCACATCGGTGGAACGGCGGTCGGCGGAGCGAAGGCCAGCTCGCTGCAGAACCGCGTCGAAGGGCGCGTGAAGCTCGAGAAGGTCGAGCTCGTCGAGCGCCGCAACGGCACGTCGGTCGTCATGAACCGCCACGCCGAGATCGTCATCGTCGACGGCACGGGCCGCGAGCGCGAGCGCTACAAGCTCGTGTACGGCGCGACGCTGAAGGTGAAGGACGGACAGCACGTGGCGCCCAACTCGCAGCTCGCCGAGTGGGATCCCGCGTCGTTGCCGGTCCTCACGGAGATCGCGGGCATCATCCGCTTCGCCGACCTGAAGGAAGGCGAGACGTACGAAGAGAAGATCTCCGAGATGACCAGCATCTCGAACAAGGTCGTGAAGGAGGCCAAGAAGGGCGCCCTTCGTCCGCGCATCGAGATCCTCGAGCCCGGCACGAAGGAGGTCAAGAAGACCTCGCACGGCATCGACGGCCGCTACCAGCTTCCGCCCGGCTCGGTCATCACCGTGCAGGACGGCGCCAGCGTCGAAGCGGGCGACATCATCGCGAAGATCGCCCGCGAGGCGAGCAAGACCAAGGACATCACCGGCGGTCTGCCCCGCGTGGCCGAGCTGTTCGAGGCGCGCAAGCCCAAGGACGCCGCGGTGATCTCTCCGATCGACGGCTACGTGAAGTTCGGAAAGGAGACCAAGGGCAAGCGCCAGGTCTTCATCGTTCCGCGCGGCATGGAGGCGTTCTTGAACACCCCGATCGAGCCCGAAGAGGGCAAGAAGAAGGGCAAGAAGGCCGCGGCTGCGATCACTCCGCCGGCGCCCGTCGACGGCGGCGTTCCGGTGCAGGAGTTCCTCATCCCGCGCAGCAAGCAGCTCATCGTCCGCGAAGGTGACTTCGTGCACGCCGGTGAGCCCTTGATGGACGGGCCGGTCAACCCGCACGACATCTTGCGCGTGAAGGGCGAGAAGGACCTCGCGGCGTGGCTGCTGAACGAAATTCAGCAGGTCTATCGTCTGCAGGGCGTCGCCATCAACGACAAGCACATCGAGAGCATCATTCGCCAGATGCTCCGCCGCGTCCGCGTCACCAGCGTGGGCGAGACGGACTTCTTGGTCGACGAGCAGGTCGAGCGCTGGCGCTTCGAGCACGAGAACCTCCGCGCCTCGCGCAAGGTCCTTCGTCGCATGATCGAAGAGGGCAAGGTCAAGAACGCCGGTGTCACCGACGCGATCCGTCGCGCCACCGACGAGAAGATCACCCTCGAGAACATGCTCCCGCTGCTCAACGACCGGCTCGACGACGTCAGCCGCAAGTACGCCGCGGACGGCGCCATCGCCGAAGAGATCCAGAAGGTGCGCCTCGCCGTGCAGGGCTCGTTCGCCATGGCCGAGCCGCTCTTGCTCGGCATCACCAAGGCCTCGCTCAGCACCGACTCGTTCATCTCGGCGTCTTCGTTCCAGGAGACGACCAAGGTGCTCACCGAGGCGGCGATCTCGGGCAAGGTCGACGATCTCCGCGGCCTCAAGGAGAACGTCATCATGGGCCGCTTGATCCCCGCCGGAACCGGCCTCGGCGCGTACAAGCGCCTCGAGGTCGTCACCGCCGACGATCACGCCGAGAACGAAGCGCCCCGCGGCCGTCGCACGCTGCGCGGCGAGAACAACCCCGCCGCCCAGTGAGCGGCGACGCGTCGCGCAGCGGCCCCAACAGGGCCAACCTCGCGACGCACTCGGGTGAACACAGGACGGGGGATGTGAGCGTCGACCGCTGAAGCTAAGCTCCGGCGGCCGATGCCCTTCTTTGCTCGCGCCTTCGCGTGCGCGCTCGCTGCCGCAGCGCCCGCTTGCCAGTCCGAGCCGCCCGCCCGCGCTCGCGCGCCCTTGCCGGACGTCACGGCGCCGGTTGATTCAGGGACACACAATCAAGTCGCGACCGTGAATCCTGCGCCGATCGCGCAGCCTGTCCGGGCGCAGGACGCGCTGCCGGGCGTGCGCTGCTCGGTCTCTCGGCAAGGCAGGCTCAGCCCGGTCGGCGAGTTCGCCGCGCGCGACGTCAACAACGACGGCGTGATGGACATCATCGAGCGCGTCCCCGCGATCTACGCGCAGAGCGCGGGCGGGCTCTTCGTCCTCGACGCCGTCCCGCGCGTTCTGCTGCCGTGGGCCCGCATCGGTCGCGGCGAGCGCTGCGTCCTCGACGACCCCGACGCCCTGGCCTTTGCTCGGTCGCTCTGCCCGAGCCCGCCCAGGGCGTACGTGGCGCGCGACGCCGCGGGGGCGGAGCGTCAGTCTGCCGTGATCACCGCGATCGCCTGCGGCCGCGCGTGGGGCACCAGCGCCGCCGCGATCCGCGCCACGCTTACCCGCGAGCTCGCTGGCAACCGCTTCGGCCCCGCGCTCTCGCTGGACGCGCTTGCCACGTTCGCCGCGCAGCTCAACCCGCCGTGGACGCTCACCGCCCGCGGCGCACGCTAGATGGCTGCCTCGCGCGCGTGCAGAGCACCGCGGGGGTGTGTCATCGTTGCAGGGTCGTGACGCTGCCCCGTACAGCTTCGCTGCTGCTCGCGCTGTCCGTGCTCGGTGCGAGCCCAGCCGCGTCCGCGCAAGTCGCGACCGACCGCGAGAGCCCGGCGATGCGCGCGTGCAACGCGATGCGCGGCGCGGCGCAGGCGCAGGTCGACCGCGCGGTGTTGCGCATTCGTCGGGGCGCGACGCTGTCGACGTACGGCTACAACACGTGTCACGCGTCGGGGCAGAGCGCGTGGCTGGTCGTGCTCGATCGCCCGTTGGTGCGCAACGGCGCGTACGGGCCGACGCTCGCGGATGGCGAGATCAACGTTTGGTACTTCGGCGCTTCGGGCGCGCCAGTGCGCGCTGCGCGCGAGCTGCTCGGCGAGTTCGGCCGCGCGCAAGGAAGACCGCCGAGCACGGTGACGGTGGTGGAGGATTTCGATCGGGACGGCGTTGGCGAGCTCGTGTTCGTCGTCAACGCTCCCGACGCGCGCGTCACGCGAGCGTTGAGCGCGCGAGACGGCGCTGTGCGAGCGTTTGCGTTCGAGACCGCGCTTCGCGTGAACGAGCTGGTCGACGTCGACCGCGACGGAGCTCGTGACCTGGTCGAGAACGTGCGCTTCGCGAGGCCCGAGGCGTGCGACGGCAGCGGCGCGGGCGTGCAGTCGACGGAGGCGATCTCGTTCGTCGCCGTGCGAGACGGAGCGCAGTATCGCTCGGACAACGACGGGGCGCGCGCGTGGCTTCGCGCGCAGTGCCCCTCGGCGCCCGCGGTGATCGTCCCGCACCACGGCGTGACCAACGGCAACGCGGCAGAGGTGTTCGCCGAGGCCATCCGGCGCGTGGCGTGCGCGCGCGTGTGGGGCATGAGCGCAGAGGCGATCTCGCGGACGTTTCCACGGCGGTGGCCGAGCGCGTGGAGCTGCACGAGCGCCGCAGAAATCCAGGCGTTCGCCGCATCTGTGCGTCCTCCGATCACGCTCGCGCCCGCGCCGAGGTTCGCCGCTCCGACCGCAGAGGAGTCGAACAACGTCGAGGAGTACTCGGTCAACAGCTACTTTCCGGACAACCGACCGACGAGCGAAGCGACGCCGGTCGTCGCGCGCGCGTGCGCTGCCAACGTGCAGCAGGTGCACGGCCACTTCGCCGCGATCATTCGACAGTCGCGGCAGTCGGTGACGCAAGAGTCCCTCGATGAGTTCTTCGGGGAGTTCGGCACGTGCTTCGTGTCCGCGTCGCGAGACGCTTGGACGACGTCGCTGCTGCGTCTTCGTTGGGAGGGCGAGTCGATGGACGACGAGACGGGCTTCACGGGTCTCGCGCGGGTCACGCACCTGAGCCCCGCGGGAGTCGCGGCGTCGGATCGACCGAGCACGATCGAGCGCTACTACGACACCTCGTCGCTGCGGCAGGTGCTCGCGGTGTTCGACTACGATGGAGACGGGAGCTCCGAGGCCTTCGTTCGAGGCTATTCATCGGTCACGGACTCGCGCGAAGACTCTTCGATCACAGTGCTCACGGCGCGGGGCGGAGCGATTCGGCCGTACGCCCCGGCGGGAGGACTTCCGTCGTTTACGACAGTGGTCGATCACGATGAGGACGAGCGACCGGACCTGCTGAGCTGGCGCGAGTTCGAGTTGTCGTCGGACGACGAAGGGGGCTCGGTTGCGTCGATCTCGCTGCTCTTTCACTCGCGCGTCGACGGGACGTTTTCTCGCGACGACGCGACGGCGCGCGAGTTCGTACGCGACCAGTGCACGGCGCCGCCCGCGCGCATGATCGTGCTCGACGGCGACGAGTTCGATCGCAGCAAGACGCTGAGCTCTGTGGTGTGCGCGCGCATCTACGGAGAGTCGTCGGAGCGGATCGTCCAGCGCATCTACGCCGAGGCCGGGCGGCTCGACGAGTTCGACCGCGACTGGGTGCAGCAGCTCGCGCAGGCGTCGTTGTGGAAGGTTCCGTTCACCCTCGGTGCGCGCGCGATCACCAACTCCGTTCAGCGCGCAGACGCGGGCGTGGCGCCCTAGATCGCGTCGCCGTTGCCGCTGTTGTCGTCGCCGTCCTGCTCGTCGTCACCGTCTGGGCCGGTGCGCTCTTCGGCGAGCTTGCGATAGATCGTTCGCGTCGCGATCCCGAGCAATTGCGCGGTCAATCGCTTGTCTCCGTGAGTCACCCTCAGCGTCTCGCGGATCACCCTGCGCTCGATCTCTTCGAGCGGCGTGCCGAAGGGGATCACGAACTCGCCGCCCGCCTTCGCGTTGTCCGCGACCGAGCGCGGAAGGTCGGCGACGTCGATCACCGTGCTTCGCGAGAGGACGACGGCGCGCTCGATGGTGTTCTCGAGCTCGCGCACGTTGCCGGGCCACCCGTAGTCCGACAGCTTCTCGAGCGCAGCGGGCGTGATCGTAAACGGCCCCTTGTTGTTCTTCGCGCCGAACACCGCGAGAAAGTGGTCCACCAGCAGCGGCACGTCCCCAGGCCGCGCCCGCAGCGGCGGCATGGTCATCGCGATCACGTTGAGTCGAAAGTAGAGGTCTTCGCGGAAGCGTCCAGCCTTCACTTCTTCTTCGATGCGACGGTTCGTGGCCGCGACCACGCGCACGTCCGCGCGCGTCGTGCGTCCGCCGAGCGGCTCGAACTCGCCCTCTTGCAGCACGCGCAAGAGCTTCACTTGCACCGCCGGCGACAGCTCTCCGATCTCGTCGAGAAACAGCGTGCCGCCTTTGGCGAGCGCGAAGCGGCCGTCCTTGCGCTGGCTGGCGCCGGTGAACGCGCCCTTCTCGTGGCCGAACAGCTCGGCTTCGATGATGCTCTCGGGCAGCGCCGCGCAGTTGACCGCGATGAACGCGCCCGACGCGCGGCTCGATCGGCCGTGGATGTAGCGCGCGAGCAGCTCTTTTCCGGTCCCGTTTTCGCCGAGGATCAGCACGGTCGCCGTCGAGGGCGCGGCCTGCGCGGCCACCTCGAGCACCTGCCGAAGCGCCGGAGAATTTCCGACGATTTCGCGCTTTCGCAGCGTGTTGATCTCTTGTCGCAGCGTGCGGTTCTCGGCGACCAGCGACGTGCGCTCGGCCGCCTTGGCGACGGTCTTGGTGATGTTGATGCGCTTCAGCGGCTTCTCGACGAAGTCGTACGCGCCGGCGCGCATCGCCTCGACCGCGGTCTCGATGGTGCCGAACGCCGTCATCAGCACCACTTCGGTCTCGGGCGAGACCGCCTTGACGGCCTTGAGCAGGTCCATCCCGGACGAGCCTGGCATCATCAGGTCGGTCACCACCACGTGCACGCGCTGCTTGCGCAGCAGGTCGAGCGCCGCGCGCGCGCCTTCGGCGCACAGGACTCGATAGCCCTCCTTCGCGAAGATGCGCTCGAGCGACTCGAGGTTCGAGCGGTCGTCTTCGACGACGAGGACGGTCACGTCAGCGGGGTTCATCATCGACTCGCGTCACGCCTCGATCGGCAGCGCCTTTACGCGCGCAGAAATCGCTCGAAACTCAGGGTGCTTGGCGTCCTTCAGCAGGTCGAACACCACGCTCTCGGACGAGGTGATCTTCGCCCCGCAGCCGCGCAGCGTCTCGAGCGCCACGCGCCTGCACTCGGGGTCCCGCGACGCGACGGCGTCGAACGGGACGTGCACGTGAAATCCTTTGTGCAGAAGGTCTCGCACCGTTTGAAACACGCACACGTGCGTTTCCATTCCGGTGACGATGACCGTGCGCGCGTCGACGAGCGAGAGCGCGTCGGTCACGCCGTGGACGGCGGCCGCCGAGAACACGGTCTTCTCGAAGACCGGCACCGCGCACCAGTCGAACGTGTCGAGCATCGCGCGCACCGGCGCCGCGGTCGCGCCGAGCCCGCGCGGGTATTGCTCGGTCGCGATCGTGTGCACCTTGAGCAGCCGCGCCGCTTCGAGAAGCAGCTCGTGCGCCGCGATCAGCCGGCGTTGATGCGCGGGCGGCATCGCAGGCAAGAGCTTCTCTTGCACGTCCACGACGAGCAGCGTTGTGCGGTGAGCTTCGAGCTTGAGTGCGTCCATGCGGCGACGATCGTAGTACATCTGCGCCCGAGGCTCGCGCCCGACTCGCGGTCGATCCACGACCGCACGCGGCGCGAAAACGATGCAGCCAATCGAGACGCTCTACGAAGACGACGCGATCGTCGCAGTGAACAAGCCCGCGGGATGGACCGTGATCCCCGCGCGCGACGAGCCCGCTGAGCGATGCTTGCGCGCGATCGTCGAGTCCGCGCGCGGCGAGAAGCTGTGGGTTTGCCACCGCATCGACCGCGACACGAGCGGCGTCGTGCTCTTCGCGCGCACCGCCGATGCGCACCGAGTCATCAACGCGGCCTTCGAGGCGCGCGGCGTGCAGAAGGGCTACGACGCCTTCGTGCGAAGCGCCGCGCCGCTGCCCCAGCACGGCTCGATCACGACGCCGCTGCACTCGGCGCGCAAGGGCAAGATGCGCCCTGCCACGGCGGGCGAGGACGGCGCGCTCCCTTGCGAGACCGTGTGGAGCAAGCTGTGCGAGCGAACGGCGAACGGCGCCGTGGTGTCGCGCTTGAGCGTGCGTCCGAAGACCGGCAGGCAGCACCAGATCCGCGTGCATTTTCGCTCGATTTCTGCGCCGCTGGTGGTCGACTCGCTCTACGGCGGCAGCGACTCGCGCGAGGCCGGAGCGCTCGGCGAAGAGAGCCCCGCGCTCGGGCGGCTCACGCTGCACGCCTCGCGCGTCTCGCTCGCGCACCCGACCGACGCGAGCCGCGCGGTGGTGATCGAGGCGCCGCTGCCCGAGGACCTCGCAGCGCTCGACGCGTGGCTTCGCGCGAAGCCGTGAGCCCTGCGCTCAGTCGAAGCGCTCGGAGTGGATCCGCTCGCGCGCGAAGCCGAGCTCGCCCTTCAGCACCGCGCGCACTTCTTTGACCATGCGCTGCAGGCCGCAGATGTACGCGTCGACGTCGCCGCCGAGCTCGCCCACGAGCTCGCGCGCGTGGGTCTGCACGTAGCCACGCCGGCCCGACCACGCGTCGCTCGCGCGCGAGAGCGTCGGGACGAACCGAAATCGACCTGCAAATTCTCTGGCGAGCGCGCTGAACTCGTCGCCGTACAGAAGGTCGAGCTCCGATCGGACGCCGAGCAGCAAGGTGAGCCGAGCGTCGGCCTCGCGGTCCGCGAGCGCTGCGCGCAGCATCGAGCGCAGCGGCGCAACGCCCGTACCCGTCCCGATGAACAACGCAGGGCGCGCGAGCGGCTCGAGCGTGAAGAATCCCTGCGCGTGGCTCGCTTCGAGCGTGGCGCCGACGTCGAGCGCGTGCAGCGCGGTCGAGCCCGGTCCTCCTTCGACGCGCGTGACCGCGATCTCGAAGCGACCATCCCCGCGCGGTGCAGAGGCGATCGAGTACGAGCGCGAGACGAACTCGCCGTTGTCGAGCGCGATCCGAAGCGAGACCCACTGGCCGGCGACGAAGCGAAAGTCCGCGCCAGCGTCGAGCGTGAGCTCGCGGACGTTGTGCGTTAGCGCGCGAGCGGCGACGACGTTCACAGTGCGAAGCGACATCGCGCGGAGGATAGCGCAGGCGGCAACGGTCAGAAGCGACCCGACACGCCGAAGCTCGACGCGCGCGGATCGAGCGATGCGTATGGGCTCACGCGCGCGCGATCGCTGCGAAAATCCACGCGGCTGAGCGCTGCGACCGCGCCGTACCACAGCGCGTTGGCCACCATCGACGCGGCGAACACGTGATTGACCGTCGCGTCGACGTCTTGTGGCGGAGCGATCCACGCGGCTGCGGCCCACGCGCCGTGGCCGAGCGCCGCGAGGCCGAACAGCCCCGTCGCGATCCACGTCGAGCCGCCGTCGGGAGCGCGCGAAGGGCGGCTCATGGGGACGATGGCGAGGACGGTGCCGGCGAGGGTGAGGATCGTTCCGTTGACGACCCAGGCGGCGGCGTAACCGACGTTGTTGCTGCGCGGCTGCGCGAGCGTCGCGGCGTAGATGCCGCCGAAGAGCTGCGGAGCTCCGAACGCGACGCCGAAGCCAGCGAACGCGCGCATCCCCCGCACGTACGCGTCGTTGGACCGTTGGCGATCGCGGTCGACGAGCGCCGAGCGAAACCGCTCGATGCACGGGTCGTTGGCGGCGAAGGCGCAATCCGTGGTCGAAGGCAGCGCGGCGTCGCTCTGCGCGTTTGCAGTGCGCGCGAGCAGCAGCACGATCGCTGGCGCGAGGGCGAGGGAGGTTCGCATCACTACCCCCAGAAACGACCGCCGCCGCGCGCGCTTACACCGCGCGGTTCAGTCGAAGGTGACGGTGCTGATCTGTCCGGCCGAGACCGAGATGTTCTGCGTACGAATGCGCGCCGGCGGCGTGAGGCATCGAACGACGTGTTCGCCAGCGTCGAGCGAGAGGCGAACCGGCGTGCGTCCTGCGCGGCGTCCGTCGACAGAGACCTCGCAGCGAGAGGCGCTGGAGATGAGGAGCATTCCGCTCGTCGACGAGCTGCGCGTCGGAGACGCCACCCGCGCGCTGCGGGCCGGCTCTGGGGCGGTCGCTGCGGTGTTGCTCGTGGTCGTGCGCGCTGCGGCGTCGGGAGCGTCCGCGACAGCGGGTCGCGGTTCGACCGCAGGTTGCGCCACGGCGGCGTCGGGAGCGTTCGTCGGCTGCGACGGTGCGGGCTGCTCGCGCTGCGGGGTGGGCTGCGGCTGCGCTTGCGGCGCCGATGGCGCGGCGGTCGCGCGCAGCTGCACGGGAACGGTGTGGTTGTCGTTGGGCATGAGCGTGAACTGCAGCGGGTCGAAGCCCGGCGCGCTCACCTCGACGTTGACCGCAGCGCTGCCGCGGGGAACGAAAGCCGTGTTGGACCCATAGATCGGCACTCCGCCGACGACGAGCCTCGCGTTGGCCGGCAGCCCCACGAACGTAAACGTCACCGTCGCGGACGGCGCGTTGTTGGTGCTGCGCGAGTCGGGCTGGCTCACGAAGTACGCGGCGAATCCGCCGCCCACGATGGCGAGCACGACCAGCGCCGCGGCGATGATCGCGTTTCGCGTGCGATTGGGCCCGGTAAACAGCGCCGCCGGTCCTCGCGTGGTGGACGAGCGCTGCGCGCGTCCGGCGCCCGCCAGCGGCAGCAACCTCGGTGACTTCTGCGACGTGTCCGGATCGAGCGCGCGGATCGTCGTCGGCACGTCCTCGTTGGACGTGTCGTAGAGCGAGGCCGCGGCGGGCGTGCGCACCGTGTCTCCGCCGAACTCGAACGCGGGGTCCTTCGGCGCGGGCGGCGTCGAGCTGACGGCGGACGCTGACTGCGTGGGCTCGGGCAAGTGCTGCGGGGCCTTGAGCACTTGCATCGGGACGCTCGCGTACTCGCGGTGGCGCTCGATGAACTGCCGCAGCTCGGCGAGCATCTCCGACGCGTTTGCGTAGCGCTTGACCCGGTCTTTTTCGAGCGAGCGGTCGACGATGCGAGAGAGCTCGAGCGGCACGTCGAACTGCGACAGCGACGGGTGCGGCTCGGTGATGACCTTCACGATCTGGTCGTTGTACGTCTCGCCGTCGAACGGGACGCGTCCCGCGAGGCACTCGTACAACACCACGCCGACGGCCCACAGGTCCGCGCGCGCGTCGAGGTTGCGCTCGCCGCGCGCTTGCTCGGGGGACATGTAGTGCGGCGTCCCGACGGTGGTGTTGGTCTGCGTGACGTTGAGCGCGACGCCGTCGCCGGGGTTGATCGCCTTCGAGATGCCGAAATCGAGGATCTTGACGTGCTGCTCGCCCGTGACCGAACGCGTGAGAAAGATGTTCTCGGGCTTGATATCCCGGTGAATGATCCCCTGCGCGTGCGCGACGGCGAGCGCCTGCAGCACCTGCGCGATGATCGTGACGGTGTCGGCCACGTCGATGCGCCGTTGGCGCATGAGCAGCGTCGCGAGGTCGTGCCCGTTGAGCAGCTCGAGCACGAGGTAGAGCGACTCGTCGCTGTCCTCGCCGGCGTCGAGCACTTCGACGACGTTGGGGTGCTGGATTCTGCCTGCCGCTTGGGCTTCGTTGATGAACCGCTTGGCGGCGTCACCGGTCTGCCTGTGGTGCGCGTGCAGGATCTTCACTGCGACGCGACGACGGGTCATCCCGTGCTCGGCCTCGAACACGACGCCCATGCCTCCGCGGCCCAGGATGCGGAGGAGTCGGTACTTGCCTGCGACGACAGATCCGATTTCGCGTTCGATCGCGGCTGCAGACAAAGGTGAGGCTCCTCCAACGAGACGGGGCTGAGGCACGACGGCCAGCTTGAGGGCGAACATAACCCGTTCGAAGCCTGCACGTCACCAGGGGAACTTCAGCCGAGGCGCGAGCGGACGATTTGTCTCGGTTTCGCCTGACCATTCTGCGACCCGAGGCCTCCCCTGGAGCGCGCGGTCGCGCGCCGTGCAAGCGCGGATGCTTCGCAATCGTTCGGCGAATGGTTCACGATCCCGAGCTCGCCGATGGCCCGCCAACTCTCGCTCCTGTCCGAGCGCGCGGCTGCGACCCGCGCCTGCTCGTATTGCCCCAAGCTGTGCCGCCCTGCGTGCCCTGTCGCGACCGCGAGCGGCAACGACGCGGTCTCTGCCTGGGGAATCATGGGTGGCCTGCACTCGCTGACAGATGGCAGCGCGCGGCCGACGGCCGAGCACCTGGCGCCGGCCTTCGCGTGCACGGGTTGCGAACACTGCCAGTCGCACTGCGAGCTCGCGGTGCCTGTGACCGAGACGGTGCTCGACGCGCGGGCGGTCGCTCACTCGCAGCACTTGAGCCCAGCGGCGGTGCGCGAGTTCGTCGCGGACCTTCCGACGCGCGAAGAGCGCTTGCGCGCGAGCGCGACGCAGCTCGGGGCGAGCGACGAGGCGGCGAGCGGCGTGGTGGTCTTCGCGGGATGCACGCTCGTCGCGACCCGCCCGTCGCACGTCGCGGCGGCGCTGCGGGCGATCGAGCAGCTCGTCGGCCCCGCGTCGCTCGTGGCGGACTTGTGCTGCGGAGCTCCGTGGCTCGACGCAGGGGATTTGGAAGGATTTCGCGCGCGCGCCGAGTCGCTCTCGGACCGTCTTCGCCGAGCGAGCACGGTCATCGCGCTCGACGCGGGCTGCGCTCACACGATGAACGTGCGCGCTGCCCAGCGCTCGGTGCGCGCTCGCGCCATGGACACGCTCGAGCAGTTCGTGGCGGCGCGGATAGACCGCGTGCCTGCAGGGGCTCTCGCGTCGATGGGCGCGTTCGCTGTGCACGACTCGTGTCGCGCCGGGCGCGGGATGGGCGCGTTCGACGCGCCGCGGTCGCTCGTCGAGCGCCTCACGGGCCGTCGCGCGATCGAGCTCGCGTACAATCGTGAGCGCTCGCAGTGCAGCGGCGGGGGCGGGCTGTTGCCGATCACGGCGCCGACCGTCGCCGACGCGATCACCCGCGATCTCGCGGAGTTGGTGAGGGACTCGGGGGCCGATCACGTGCTCGCTGGTTGCCCGACGTCGAGCGCGCGGTTGCGCGCGACCGGCATCTCGTCCTTTACGTTGAGTGAGCTCATCTGCGAACTTGGTCGAGACCGCGCATGACCCCACGAAAGAGCATCGATGTCGTCGTCAACCCTCGCGCGGGCGCAGGCCGCGCCGCCCGTCTCGTCGGAGACCTGGTGCGAGAGCTCGCGCGCCACGGGTTCGACGTCGAAGTGCACCGCACCGAGCGGCCTGGGCATGGCGGCGTGATCGTTCGGCGACTCGTCGACGAGGGCGCCAAGAACATCGCTGTGATGGGCGGCGACGGCTCGTTTCACGAGGCCGTGCAGGGATTGCTAACCGCGGACGGGACGCTCGACGCGCGCGACGTGGCCCTCGCGCTCGTGCCCGCGGGCACGGGCGGAGACCTCAAGAAGACCCTAGGCGTCCCCGATGATCCCGCGGAGGTCGCGAAGTTCATCGCTGAAGCGAGGCCCAAGAAGATGGACCTCGGTCAGCTCGACCACCGCACGTACGACGGCCGTTCTTCGCGGCGCTTGTTCGCCAACATCGCGTCGTTTGGCGTCGGCGGTCTCGTCGACAAGCTCGTCAACGAAGGGCCCAAGTGGCTCGGCGGACGGGCCACGTTCTTCCTCGGGACGCTGCGCGCGAGCTTCGCGTACAAGAACGTCCGCGTCCGCGTGACGTGCGACGACGAGCTGTTCTTCGAAGGGCCCGCCTACGCGATCTCCGTCGCAAACGGCCGCTATTTTGGCGGTGGAATGCAAATCGCCCCGGCCGCAGACCCCTTCGACGGCATCTTCGACGTCGTCGCGCTCGGAGACATGGGGCGCGTTCAGTCCACGCTGCTCGCGACGAAGATCTACAAGGGCGCGCACCTGACCGAGCCGCTCGTGACGCACCGTCGCGCGAAGGTCGTTCACGCGGTTTCGACGGGCGTCGAAGACTGTCTGCTCGACGTCGACGGCGAAGCGCCGGGAAAGCTCGAGGCGACCTTCACCGTTCGCGAGGGCGCCGTCTCGGTCTTGGTGCGGCCGTGAGCTCGGCGCCGGGCGACGGCGAAGACGCTGCGAAATCGCTGCCCAAACCCGCGTTGCGCTACCTCGTCGCCGCGGCCTCGGGCGTCTTGCTCTACCTCTCTGCGCCGCCCTACAAGCTCTGGCCGCTCTGCCTCGTCGCCGCGGTCGCGCTCGCGTGGAGCGTGCGCGAGGCCCGCGCGCGCACAGCGTTCGCGCTCGGCCTCGTGGCGGCGTTCTTCTACTGGATTTTCGCAGCGCCGTGGCTCGTCGGCACGATCACGCGCTTCGCCGGGCTCTCGAAGCCCATCGCCGTGACGCTGTTCTTGCTCTACTGCGTCGGGCAGTCGCTGATGATCGCCGTGCAGTGCGCGCTCGGCGCCGCGATGCGCCCGGTGGTCGGCCCAGTGATCGCCACTGCGCTCGGGACGCTCGTCGCCGAACGCTATGTTTCTGCGGTATTTGCCTGGCAGTTCGCCGCTCCGCTCGTCGAGGCCCCGTGGATCCCGCAGTGCGCAGACATCGTCACCGTGACGGGCGTCTCGGCGCTCGTGCACGCGTGCGCCACGTCGCTGGTCAGCGTGGTGCACGGCTGGCGCACGGGCGATCTCTCGGTCTCGACGCGGCGAACTGCAATCACCATGGCGACGTTGTTCGTCTGCGCGCTCGGCTACGGAGCGCTGCGGACACAACAGTTCTCGCAGTCCGAGTCGCGTCCCGCCGTGCGCGTGGCGCTGCTGCAGCCGGCGGTGCCGCCGCTCGTTCGTTGGGACGAGAGCGCGGCCACGGCGATCCTCGCGAAGCTCCACGCGCAGACCCGCGTCGCGATCGAGCGCAACCCCGACTTGATCGTGTGGCACGAGGGCGCGTACCCGTACGTCCTACCGCACGAAGCAGGGGTGGACGGGCTGCGGGGACCGCCTGTGTTTCCGGTGCGAGAGGCGCCGCCGATCGTGTTCGGGCTGATGAGCGCGGGCGTCGGCGCCGTGCGGTACAACGGCGTGTTTCTTCGCAACGAAGACGGGACGCTGTCGAGCCCCGTGGCCAAGCGCGCGCTCGTTCCGTTCGGTGAGTCCGTGCCGCTCGCGAGCACGCTGCCTTGGCTCGCGCGCATCTTCTCGATGTCCGGCGGAATCTCTCCGGGCACAGGCTCGCCCATCCTTCGCACGCGCTCGGGCCTCACGCTCGGCGTGCTGATCTGCTTCGAAGACACCCTCGCGCACGCGGCGGCGGACGCAGCCGAGGGCGCGCTCCTGGTCAACCTCACCAACGACGGCTGGTTCGAGTCGCCCACCGCCCTCGAAGAGCACTTGCTCATGGCTCGCTGGCGCTCGATCGAGCTGCGGCGCGAGACCGTTCGAGCGGTCAACACGGGCGTCTCGGGTCGCATCGACGCGCTGGGTCGCATGGCCGCGCGCGGCCCGGTCAACACGGACATGGTCCTGCACGTCACCGCTCGCACCTGGAGCCAACGCACCGCCGCGCCGATCTTCGCCAAGTGGGGCGGCTTTGGCGCTTCGGTCGCGACGCTGGCGATCCTGCTTTTTCGCTGGCGAAACGCCCGTTCCAAGCGTCGCGAGGCGCCCGGCGAGGCCGCGGCGTGAGCGCGAGGCTGCGCATCGGCGCGCTCGAAGAACGCACGGGGCTGACGCGCGACACGATCCATCACTACGTGCGCGAAGGGCTCGTGCACGCGCCAGAGAAGACCGGCGCCACCGTGGCCTGGTATGACCAGAAGCACGTGACGCGGCTGCGCGCGATCCGCGCGTTGCGCGCCGCGAGCCTGCCGCTCGCCGCGGTGAAGCGGCTGCTCTCGGACCCCTCGATCGCCGCGATGTCCGTCGCAGAGCTCGAGGCTCTCGGTCGGTCGCTCGCGTCCGTGGGGCTCCGCGAGGTTCCGCGCGCGACGGTGTGCGACGAGGGGGGCCGCGCGTTGGCCGCGAAGCTTCGGCTGGCGGATCGGGTCGACGAGAGCCCCGCGCTAGCCGACGCGCTCACTGCGCTGGTGTCCTCTGTTTTGCCAGAGAATCTCGCGGTGATCGAGACCTCTGTGATGCCTGCGCTCCGCGCGTTTGCGGCCAGTGCGGTGACCGCCGAGCGGCCGGCGGACGACGAGCTCACGGCCCGCGCCGCGGGCGCGTTGTCGACAGCGCTTGGCGCGTTGGCAGCCGCTGCGTTGGCCGAGGCCATCACGACGCGCGCGCTCGCGACGCGACGTCGCGCGAGGTAGCCGCGACTGTTGTACCGTCGCGCGCCATGACGAACGCAACGAACAAAGGTCGCGTCGCTGTCCTCGGCGCAGGAACGATGGGCGCAGGAATCGCCCAGGTCGCAGCGATGTCGGGCTACTCGGTCTCGCTCTTCGACGTCTCGACGGCGCAGCTCGACAAGGCGCGCGCCGGCGCGGCGCAGTCGCTCGATCGCATGGTCGCGAAGGGCAAGCTCGACGCGGCCGCGAAGGAGAGCGCGCTGACGGCCATCGAGACGTTCACGGACGTCGCGAAGGCGGTCGCCGCGGCGAGCGTCGTGGTCGAAGCGGTGCCCGAGCGCATGGAGCTCAAGCGCGAGCTGTTCACCGCGGTCGATCGCGCGGCGCCCGAGAGCGCGCTGCTCGGGACCAACACGTCGTCGCTGTCGATCACGGAGATCGCCTCGGTGGTGCGCGACCCGTCGCGCGTGGTGGGGTTGCACTTCTTCAACCCCGTTCCGGTGATGGAGCTGCTCGAGGTGGTGAAGGGCGTGCGCACGAGCGAGCAGTCCGTGGATGCCGCGCTCACGTTCTCGAAGGCGCTGGGCAAGACGGCGATTGTTGTCAGGGATTTTCCTGGCTTTGCGACGTCGAGGCTCGGCGTGGCGATCGGCGCAGAGGCCATTCGCATGCTCGAGCAAGGCGTGGCGAGCGCCGAGGACATCGACCGCGCGATGGAGCTCGGCTACCGCCACCCGATGGGACCGTTGAAGCTCACGGACCTCGTCGGGCTCGACGTCAGGCTCGCGATCCTCGAGCACTTGCACCGCGAGGTCGGCGAGCAGTTTCGTCCGCCGGCGTTGCTGCGGCAGATGGTGCGCGCGGGCAAGCTCGGCAAGAAGTCCGGAGAGGGCTTCTACAAGTGGGACGCCGAGGGCGCGCGCAAGGCGTAGCCAGCGCTCAGCGGCGCGGGTCGGGGCGGCCGATGATGCGGGGGCAGTTGTTGCCCACGCATGCGTTCACGCGCGGAACATTGAGGTTCACCGCTCCGCCCGCGGTGCCGCTGTTGATCGTCGTCGCTGCGCCCGTGGTGGTGCGGACGGTGTTGGCTCCGCCCGTCGTGACCACGGTGCCGGTCTGCGTCGTGGAGTTCATCTGGACGCCAGTGTTGACTACCGCCGTGGCCGTGCCGGGCCGAACGCTGGTCGTGCCGGTGGTGACCGCGACGCCGGTCTGCGCAGTGTTGATCTGCGTGCCGCTGTTGATGTTCGTGCCGTTGTTGCTCACGACCACCGTGCGGCCTGTGTTGACGGTGCCCGTGGTGATCACCGCGCCGCCGGCTGCGGTGTTGACGACGTTCTGCGGGCGGCCGTTGGCGATCACCGTGACGGTGTTGCCCACGGGCACCGCAGCGTTGCCCGTCGTCGTGACGATCGGCGTTCTGCCAGTCGAAACGCTGGTGCCTCCGCCGTTGACGATGACGGTGTTGCCCGTCGAGACGCCCGTCGTTCCGCCAGAGACGACCACGCCGCCGCCCGTCGAGACGCCGGTGTTGCCGTTGACGACCACAGTGTTGCCCGTCGGCACGTTGCCGTTGACCACCACCGTGCTTCCGCCCGCAGGAACCCATCCCGCCGGCGTCCCGCCGTTGACCACCACGCCGCCGCCGGTGTTCACACCGCCGCCGCCGTTGACCACCACGGTCGCGCCCTGGTTGGGCTGCGGATTGTTCACGACGACCGTGCCGCCGACGGGCTGCGCGATCGGCGCGCCCACGGTCCCGTTGCTCACGATCACGCCGCCGCCGCTCGAAACCGGGGTCGCGTACGGACCGACGGGCTGCACGTTCGCGGGCCGCCAATAGCCGGGATAGAACTGCCCGCCGTTGTACGCAGGCTGCTGCCACACGGCGCCGACGCGCGGCTCTTCCCAGTGGCCATCGACCCACACCCAGCCGCCGCCACGCCAGTCGTGGTAGCCCTCGATCCACACCGCGGACATGCTCGGCTGCGGCGGTCGCTGGACCTGCACGTTGACCGTCGTTTGCGGCGGGGGAGGCTGCGTCACGGTCACGGCGGTGGGCATCCCGCCCGCGTAGACCTCAGCGTTTGCGTCGCCGCGAACGGTGTAAAAGCACGCCGGGGTCAATGACGAGACCAGGGCGAGGGCGCCAGTCAGCAGAGTTCGGTTCATCCTTCGCTCTCTTGTTGGAGGGGGCAGCGCACTTATACGCCCGGCCGGGACGAATCATCCATCGCCCTCGCGGATTGGCTTCGTAGCCGCAGGGAGAATTTCCAACGAAGCAACGGTCCAGCGTGCGCGCGAATCGCTGTACGGTCCCCAGCCCTCTGCCGGCGCGGCCGTGGTAGCGCCGCAACCTCGAAGGAGACTTTCGGTGACGAGATCGGTCTACATCCTCGACGCGCTTCGCACGCCCATCGCTCGCTACAAGGGCGCGCTCGCGCAGGTGCGCCCCGACGACCTCGCGGCGCACGTGATCCGCGCGCTCATGGCTCGCAACGAGGCCGCGCGCGCTTCGGTGAGCGAGGTCGTGTTCGGCGCGACCAACCAGGCGGGAGAAGACAACCGCAACGTCGCGCGGATGGGCGCGCTGCTCGCGGGGCTGCCCTACGAAGTGACGGGAGTGACCGTCAACCGCCTGTGCGGCAGCGGCCTCGAAGCGCTGCAAAACGCCTCGCGGATGATCGCGATGGGCGACCACGAGTGCGTGATCGCGGGCGGCGTCGAGAGCATGACGCGCGCGCCGTTCGTGATGCCCAAGGCGCAGGACGCGTTCGATCGCACGCCGCCCAAGGTTCAGGACACGACGATCGGCTGGCGCTTCGAGAACCCGAAGATGGCCGAGCGGTTTGCGCTCGAAGGCATGGGCGAGACCGCGGAGAACGTCGCGGCGCAGAAGGGTATCTCTCGCGCGGATCAAGACGCGTTCGCGGTCGAGTCGCACCGGCGCGCGGTCGCGGCGATCGCGCGAGGAGCGTTCGCCGCAGAGATCGCGGCCGTCGAGGTCCCGCAGAAGAAGGGAGCTCCCGTCGTGTTCGACCGCGACGAGTGTCCGCGCGCGGACGCGTCGCCGGAGGCGCTGGCGAAGCTGCAGCCCGTGTTTCGAAAGGGCGGCTCAGTCACCGCGGGAAACAGCTCGCCCATCAACGACGGCGCCGCGGCGATCTTGCTGGCGAGCGAAGAGGTCGTGCGCGCGACGGGCGCGACGCCGCTGGCGCGGGTCGTGTGCAACAGGGTGGCGGGCGTCGAGCCGAGCGTGATGGGACTCGGGCCCATCCCTGCGGTGAACAAGCTGTTGCAGCGCACGGGCTGGACGCGCGCGTCGATCGACACGTTCGAGCTCAACGAAGCGTTCGCGGCGCAGGCGCTCGCGTGCGTGCGCGAGCTCGAGCTGGATCCTGCGAAGGTCAACCCCGACGGCGGCGCGATCGCGCTGGGTCATCCGATCGGGTGCTCGGGCGCGCGCATCGTTGCGACGTTGCTTCACCGCATGCGTCGCGAGGGGTATCAGCGAGGCGTCGCGTCGCTGTGCATCGGGGTCGGGCAGGGGATCGCGAGCGCGTTCGAGCGCCCGTGAATCAAGCGGCGTCGCGGAGGCGGTCGCGCAGCGCGGTGCGGGCGCGGTGAAGTCGCGAGCGGACGCTGCTCTCGGTGGTGTCCAACCGATCTGCGAGCGCCTGCAGCGGAGAGCCTTCGACGTAGTGCTCGAGCACGACGAGGCGCCACTGTTCGGGCAGCTCTGCGATGGCGGCTTCGAGCTGCGCGCGCTGACGCTGCGATTCGACGCGGTTGTCGGCGCGGTCTGCCCACTCGCCGCCAGCGACGAAGGGGCTGTTGGTCATGGCGGTCTCGACCTCGGCCTCGTGGTCGTCGAACGAAGCGTACCGACGGCGACGCTCGCTGCGCATGCGCATCAGCGCGGCGTTGGCCGTGACGCGGTAGAGCCAGGTCGAGAACTGCGAGTCACCGCGAAAGGTGTGAAGCCGACGGATGACCTGCAGCAGCGCGTCCTGGACGAGGTCCGCGCGGTCGTGCGGCGCGATCGGAAAGCGCTGGACCTGTCGTTCGACCACCGGACGGTAGCGCGTGAGCAGCGTCGAGAGCGCGGTTTGATCGCCTCGGCGGGCGCGATCGACCAGAACGTGATCGCTCATTCCAGTAGATGAACCGCTCGTGCAAGGCATCGCTGTTTCCATTGCTAGTGACTACGTCGCACAAAAAGCAGGTGTTACGCAAAATCGCCAAAGCGATAACGATTGAAACGCTGAGCGATATGAGCGTTTGTGTCGTTTTGAGAAACCTCATGATGAGCGGTTGTTTCTCCGCAACCGACAGAGGCGAGAGGGCGGAGGACGTGTGGTGTAGGCTCGCGAGGCCAACTCATGAGCAACGACGTAGTTTCGCGGGTCGAAGCATTCTTGAAGGCTCGCGATTGGGCGACGACGCGCCTCGGTGACGCGACGATCCGCTCGAGCTTCAAGGCTTCGCGCGGGACGATGTACCCGCTGGTGACCACGTGCGACGCGACGTGGGTGAAGCTCGCGGTGGTTCCGCTCGGGCGCTTGCCGCCGGACCTGGTGAAGGCCGAAAAGCTCTACGGGCAGCTGCTCCAGTGGAACGGCGAGATCATGTTCGCGCGCTTCTCGCTCGACGAGGACGGCGACGTGCTGCTCTCGGTGGAGTTTCCAGTGAGCGACC
Source organism: Myxococcales bacterium (assembly GCA_013298625.1). Classification (GTDB taxonomy): domain Bacteria; phylum Myxococcota_A; class Polyangia; order Polyangiales. The sequence goes on along the minus strand of JAAFIF010000052.1, from coordinate 34,942 downwards.
TCGACGACAGCGAGCTCGGCGACGCGCTCGACGTGCTCACGTTCTATGCGAGCAAGTACGGGCCGGACATCAAGGCGACGATCGCGTGACCTCGTGCGCCGCGAGCATCGCGCGCACGTCCGCGGGCACTTCGACGGCCACGGGGCCGTCGAGCGAGCAGACCGCGACGACGTGCGTGAAGCGCGCGCGCCGCTGACCATCGACCGCGCCGACGATCTCGTGCTCGAACGTGACGCTCGAGCGCCCCACGCGCGTGACGCTCACGCGCAGCACGCACTGCTCGCCGTAGCGCACGGGCGCGACGAAGTCTCCCTCGATGCGCACCGTCGGGATGCCCATCCTGCGCGGCCCCGTGAAGTGCGCGTATCCCCCCGGCAGCGCGCCGAACATCGCTTCGAGCGCGCGGTGACACCAGTCGAGCATGCGCGGAAAGTAAACGAGCCCCGCGACGTCGCACTCGCCCCACGTCGCATCGATTCGGTGTTCGAACACGGCGCGGACGTATACCGCGCGCGGCGTGGGTTGGGGTATCCATCACGAGAGATGAAGGACGGCCAATGACTGAACATCGAGGACGCGTCGCGCTCGTCACCGGAGCGTCGCGGGGCATCGGCGAAGCAGTCGCGCGAAGGCTCTCGCGCGAAGGGTTGCGCGTGGCGCTCATGGGGCGCGACCAGCGGTCGCTCGATCAGCTCGCAGCGGCGCTGTCGACCCGCGCGTTCGCCTGCGATTTGACTGATCAGACAGCGGTCGCCGAGCAGCTCGCGAGCGTCGAGCGAGAGCTCGGGCCCGTCGATGTGCTCGTCAACAACGCGGGCGTCGCCGAGAGCGCGCCGCTCGAGCTCACGGACGACGCGCTCATCGAGCGCACGTTCGCCGTGAACGTGTGGCCCGTCATGCGGCTGTGTCGGGCGCTCGTTCCGGCGATGGCGAAGCGCGGCTGGGGAAGGGTGATCAACGTGGCGTCCAACGCGGGGCTGACGGGCTATGCGTACACGAGCGCGTACTGCGCTTCGAAGCACGCGGTCGTGGGCTTCACGCGCGCGCTCGCCGCGGAGCTTGCCCGCTCGGGCGTGACCGTCAACGCCGTGTGCCCTGGCTTCGTGGACACCGAGATGACCGTGAAGGCCGTCGAGCGGATCGTGGCGAAGACCGGCCGCAGCGCTGACGACGCTCGGCGCGCGCTCGAGGCGCAGTCGCCGCAGCGCAGGCTCATGACCGTAGACGAAGTGGCGCACGCCGTGTTCGCGTTGGTTCCGCACGAGGCGCGCGGGATCCACGGACAGGCCATCGCGCTCGACGGAGGACAGGTGATCGCATGAAGATCGTTCAGCCAGAGGGTTGGCTCCCGCCACGCGGGTACTCGAACGGAATCCTCGCCGACGGGCCCACGCTCTTCGTCGCCGGCCAGATCGGCTGGAACGAGCGCTGCGAGTTCGACTCCGACGACCTCATCGCTCAGTTCGACCAGGCGCTCGCCAACATCGTCGCGGTCCTTCGCGCGGGCGGCGCGTCGCCCGACCACGTCGTGCGCATGACCGCGTACGTCACCGACCTCGCCGCCTACCGCGCAGGCGCTGCGCGGCTGAGAGATCCCTGGCGAAAGCATTTCGGCCGTCACTACCCCGCGATGGCGCTCGTCGGCGTGGCGGGCCTCGTCGAGCCGCGCGCCAAGGTCGAGATCGAAGCCACCGCCGTGCTGCCTCGCGCGTGATCGCGCGCCGCGAGGCAATCGCGCCTTCCAACGATGCGCGCAGGGGGCGATACTCCCGCGCACGTTCATGCCAGAGCTTTCTCCGACGGGCTTTCGCTTCGCGCTCGAGCGCGGCGTCGCGAAGATCACGCTGAGCCGCCCCGCGCGCCTCAACTCGCTCACGTTCGAGATCTATCAAGAGCTCGCGGACTTCTTCGTGAAGCTCTCGCAGCACGACCAGGTTCGCGCCGTGGTCGTGACCGGCGAGGGGCGCGGCTTCTGCTCGGGCGGCGACGTGCAAGACATCATCGCGGAGCTGTTCGCGCGCGACGCCAAAGGCATGCTGGCCTTCACCCGCGTGACGGGTGAGCTCATCGCCAACGTCCGCCGCTGTCGGCGGCCGGTCATCGCGGCGGTCAACGGCGTCGCGGTCGGCGCTGGCGCCGTGCTCGCCGCGGCGTGCGACGTGCGGTACTTCGCGAAGTCCGCTCGGATCGGGTTCATCTTTCCGAAGGTCGGGCTCTCGGGCGCGGACATGGGCGCGAGCTACCTGTTGCCTCGCATCGTGGGCCTCGGTCACGCGAGCGAGCTGCTGTTCTCTGGCGCCGTGATCGACGCGGACGAAGCCGCGCGCATCGGCCTCGCGAACCGCGTGTACTCGGACGAAGAGCTCGTGCCGCGCGCGATGAGCTTCGCCGACGCGCTCGCGCAAGGGCCCGCGTTTGCTCACTCGATCACCAAGCAGATGCTCGAGTCCGAGGCGCGCATGGGCCTCGCCGACGCGATCGAGTCCGAGGCGCAAGCGCAGGCGCTCTGCATGCTGCACCCGGATTTTCGCACGGCGTACGAGGCCAACACGCGAAAGCTCGCGCCTCGGTACGAGGGCGCTCCCGAAGTCGAAACGAAGTAAGCAAGAGGCTCCACCGTGACCCCACTCGCTCGCACTCGAAACACGCCGTCCACCGACGAGTTTCCCTTCTTCTTCGAGCCCGTTCACATCGCGCTCGCCGAGCGCGCCAGAGAGTTCGCGATGAACGTCGCGGGCCCCGAAGAGGACCAGCACCGCCGCGACGCCGCCTCGAGCTACGAGGTGCTCGGCGATCGCTGCAAGAAGCTCGCGCTGCGGCTCGGTCGCGATCGGCTCATCGACGCGTGCGTGCCCGCTGCGTACGGAGGGCTCGCGCTCGGCGGCCGCCGCGAGCAGCTCGACGTTCGCGCGGTGTGCCTGTTGCGAGAGACCCTCGGTTGGTCGAGCGCGCTCGCTGAGTTCGTGCTCGCGATGCAGGGGCTCGGCTCGTACCCCATTGTGTCCGCGGGCAACGACGACCAGCGCCGAGAGTTTCTCACCGGCGTGTTGCGAGGCGAGACGATCGCCGCCTTCGCTGTCACCGAGCCCGAAGCTGGCTCGGACGTGGGCGCGATGCGCACCACCGCTGACAAGCGAAAGGACTCGTACACGATCAACGGCCGCAAGACGTTTATCTCCAACGCGGGCATCGCGGGGCAGTACGTCGTGTTCGCCAAGACCGACCCCGCCGCCGGCAGCCGCGGGATCTCGGCCTTCGTCGTGAAGGACACGGACCCGGGGTTCATCTTCGAGGGGCCGCAGATGCTCATGACCGAGCATCCTGTCGGGACCATTCGCTTCGAAGACATGGTGATCCCCGCGTCGCGTCGGCTCGGCCGCGAGGGCGACGGCTTCAAGCTCGCGATGAAGACCCTCGACACGTTTCGCACCACCGTGGGAGCGGCCGCGTGCGGAATGGCGCGTCGCGCCCTCGACGAGACGCTCTTTCGCGCGACGACGCGCGAGCAGTTCGGCAAGACCATCGCCGACAATCAGCTCATTCAAGGGCACCTCGCCAACATGGCGACCGAGCTCGACGCGGCGCGCCTGCTCGTCTACCGCGCAGCGTACGGCCGAGACAAAGGCATCGAGCGCGTGTCCATCGACTCGAGCATGGCCAAGTACTACGCCACCGAAGCCGCCCAGCGCGTGATCGACCGCGCGGTGCAAGTGCACGGCGGCGCTGGGGTGCTGCGAGGCATCGCGGTCGAGCGGCTCTACCGCGACGTGCGCGCGCTGCGCATCTACGAGGGGACGTCAGAGATCCACCAGGTGATCATCGCGCGAGTGCTCGTCGGCGGAGAGCGCGCGAGGCAAGACGCGCGCGTCCCTGGCGACGCGGGCGACTCGGTGCGCGAGACCGTGCGCGACGCGCGTGGACGGGACACGGACACGAGCACAACGACGCAGATCCCCGCGACGCTGGTGCCGCCCACCAAGGGCGCCGCACATCGCCCGACGCCGAAGAAGCCGCTCATCGCCGACGCGGGCAACGACGACGTGCGCAAGACGCTGCCAGAGATCCCCGCGCGCAAGGCGCAGGTGATGATCCGCGAGACCATGCCCGACACGCCCGCGTCCAAGCTGCTCGGAAAGAGCAGCAAGCGCGAGAACAACGATTGAAACGATTGAGCGAGCGCGATGAGCACCACGCCGACCTTCGACGAAGAGTTCAACCTCGCTGACTACTTTCTGCACGACCGCGTGCGTGAAGGGCGCGGCGAGCGCGTCGCGATTCGCTTCGGCGATCGGCGCTACAGCTACCACGCGGTGAGCGAGCGCTCGCACGGGTTCGCCGCGTCGTTGCGCGAGCACGGCGTGCGGCAAGAGCAGCGCGTGCTGGTGATCCTGCCGGACCTGCCGCCGTTCGCGTGGGCCATCATGGGGACGCTCGAGGGCGGCTGCGTGCTCGCGATGGGCAACCCCGACGCGCCCGCGAAGGACCTCGCGTACCTGCTCGAGTACACGAGGGCCGCGGCGCTCGTGGCCGTTCCGCGCGTGATCGAGGCGCTCTCTGGGGCGATCGCGGGCTCGTCGCACCTGCGCGCGGTGTACGTCGCGCCCGACGCGAAGAGCGACGAAGACCCGTGCGCGCCCGTGGCGCTTCCTGCGCTCGAGGGGTGCGCGGTGTTCTCGCTCGAAGAAGAGGTCAACGCCAGGCGTCCGTGGAGCGAGCCCGTTCGGACGAAGCGCGACGACGTGGCGATCTGGCTGTTCACTTCGGGCTCGACGGGGCACCCGAAGGCCGCGATTCACACGCACCGGGACTTCGCGTTCAACACCGAGGTGTTCGCCAAGGGCACCATCGCGATGCGCGAAGACGACGTGACCGTGAGCATCCCGCGGCTGTTCTTCGGGTACGCGACGGGGACCAATTTGTTCTTTCCGTTCGCTGTGGGCGCGACGGCGGCGCTCTTCAGCGAGCGCCCGACGCCCGAGTCGCTGATGCGCGCGATCGAGCGCTACCGACCGACGGTGCTCACCAACGTCCCGACGATGATCGGAAAGCTCCTCGACCACGACGAGTCGCTGCGCGCAAAGGGAGACGCAGGGCTCGATCTGTCGTGTCTGCGCTTCTGCTTCTCGGCGGGTGAAGCGCTGCCGCCGCCGCTGCTCGCGCGATGGACCGAGCGGTTCGCGATCGACGTGTACGACGGGATCGGCTCCGCAGAGATGTTTCACATTTACGTGAGCAATCGCCCGGGAGACATCAAGCCGGGCTCGCTGGGTCGCGTCGTCGACGGCTACGTCGCGAAGGTGCTGCCCGCAGAGGCGGAGGGCCCTGGCGCGCCCGAGGTGGGCCCTGACGAGGTCGGAGTGCTCTGGGTGCGCGGAGACTCTGTCGCGCTCGCGTACTTTCAAGACCGAGACAAATCGTGGAAGACGTTTCACGGCCACTGGTGCCGGACGGGAGACTTGTTTCGCCGGGATTCTGACGGGTATTTCTGGTTCGCTGGCCGCGCGGACGAGATGCTCAAGGTGTCCGGGCAGTGGGTCTCGCCGATCGAGGTCGAAGAGTGCTTGCTCACGCACGAGGCCGTGCTCTCGTGCGCGTTGGTCGGCTTCGATCAGGGCGGCGGGATGCTCTCGACCCGCGCTTACGTGCAGCTTCGGACCGGCTTCTCTGCGCACGACGCGCTCGCGACGGCGCTGCAAGAGCACGTGAAGGCGCGGCTCACGAAGCACAAGTATCCGCGCGAGGTCGTCTTCGTCGACGACCTTCCCCGCAACGACCGAGGAAAGATCGATCGAAAGGCCATCAAGGCCCTCTCGTCCTCGCGCGGTGCGCCGTGAACGAGCCGCTCGCTGCGTGGCGCACGGCGCCGCTGTTGCTCTCGGACTGCACGATGACCGAGTGCCGCGACGTGCTCGCGGGGCCGACGCCGGTTGCGGTCTTGGGCCTCGGCTCGACCGAGCCGCACGGGCCGCACCTTCCGTTGGTGACCGACGCGCTGCTCGCGCACGAGAGCGCCCTTCGCGCGGCAAAAGAGCTGCGAGCGCGGGGCGTGAGCGCCGTCGCTGCGCCCGTCGTGAGCTACGGCGTGACGCGCTACGCCGCCGCGTTTGCGGGCGCTGTCACCGTGAGCGAAGAAGCGCTGATCGCCTACGTGAGCTCGGTCTGTGAAGGGCTGCGCGGCGCGGGCTTCGCGCTCGTGTGCGCGACCAATCACCACCTCGAGCCCGAGCACGTTCGCGCGATCGACGCCGCGATTCGCAAGGCCAACGACAAAGTGGGCGGCGTGCGCTTCGCCAACCAGCTCTCGCGTCGCTGGGGGCGCACGCTCTCGGACGAGTTCAAGCGAGGCGCGTGTCACGCGGGCAGCTACGAGAGCTCGCTGGTGCTGGCCGCGCGACCCGAGCTCGTGCGCGACGACGTGCGGAGGGGGCTGCCCGACGTCGATGTCTCGCTCAGCGCGGCGATCCGCGAGGGCAAATCCGAGTTCGTCGCGATGGGTCTGCGCGACGCCTACGCGGGCGAGCCCGCGGCGGCGAGCGTCGAAGAGGGCGAGTCGCTCTACGCGCGGATCACGGCGATGATCGTGGGCGAGTCGCTCGAAGCGCTGGGGCTCGCGAGCGACGCATGAGCGACGGCGAGCGCGAGCTGCGACGAGAGCTCGGGCTACGCTCGTCCACGCTGCTCACAGCGGGCGCGATGATCGGGACGGGGATCTTCGTCGCGCCGATCGCGACGGCGAAGGCCACGCCGAGCGCGGGGTGGATGCTCTTGGTGTGGGCGCTCGGCGGCGCGCTCTCGCTGCTGGGCGCGCTCTCGTTCGCCGAGGCCGGCGCGGCGATGCCTGAGACCGGCGGCCTCGCGGTGTACCTCCGCCGGGCGTTCGGTCGGTGGGCGGCGTTTGCGTTTGGCTGGGCGATGGTCGCGGTGCTCGTCCCGTCGAGCGTGGCGTTCTTCGCGCAGGTCGCGTTCTGGCACTTGCGCGACGCGGGCGTGCTGACGAGCGCCGCGTGGCCTTCGGTGTTCATCGCAGCGCTGGTGGCGGCCAACGTCGGAGGGCTGCGCTCGGGCGCGCGGCTGCAGAACGCGCTGACCGTCGCGAAGGTGTTCGGCGTGCTCGCGCTCGCGGCGCTCGGGCTGTCACGGCTGGGGGTACATGCTCAGCACACGAATTCAAGTTCGCCTTCGACTGCCGGGCTGACGACCTTCGCCGCGGCGATGGTGCCCGCGCTGTGGGCGTACGACGGCTGGATCGACGTCACCAGCGTGGCGGGCGAAGTTCGAGACCCTCAGCGCACCATCCCTCGCGCCATCGTCGGTGGAACGCTCGCCGTCACCGCGATCTACCTCTTGGCCACGCTCGGGCTGCTCTCGGCGTTCGGGCACGACGGGCTTCGCGCCCTCGGCGAGCGAGACACGGTGTTCTCGTCGGGCCCGTGGTCGACGGGACCGCTGCGCGTCGCGCTCGCGTCGTTGGTGGCGATCGCGTCGCTCGGCGGCGGGGCGGTGGGGCTGATGAGCGGCGCGCGCGTGGTGTTCGCTGTGGCGCGGGACGGGCTGCTATTCGCCTCCCTCGCGAAGGTGTCCTCCGCGGGCGTCCCAGCAAACGCGCTGATCGTGTGCGGGCTGATCGCGCTCGGCTACGTGCACTCACCGCTCGCGAAGCTGGGCGAGGTGTTCGTGCTGGGCGCGTGGCCGTTCTACGCGCTCGGCGCGGCCGCGGTGGTTCGCCTTCGCGTGCGCGACGAGCTGTGGTCGAACGCTGTGGTGGGGGAGCACTTTCGAACGCCGTGGTTTCCGTTGCCGCAGGCGGTGTTCGCGGCGGTGAGCGTCGCGATTGTCGTTGGCTATGCGCTGCGCGAGCCGAAGAACACGGCGCTCTCGCTCGGCGCCATCGCCGCGGGCGCGCTCGTGTATCCGCTGGTGCGGAGGCGGGCCAACACGTTGAAATAGCTGATAAAATCCAGATCGTATCGAGCCGTCCTGCGACCCCTTGCGCGATGGCTGGCACGAACACAACAGATCGCGGCCTTGCAGCTGCGCCGCCGAACGGTGTCGGGCGTTGCACGCGAGGCTGCCATCAGATGGTTCTCTCAGGGGCGACGGTCCGAACTTCAGGATCGTAGGGCGGGATGGCAACGAACCCCCTTCGCGCGTCGAACGTCGGCGCGCACAGGAGTGTGCAATGGCCTCTCGCTCGTTTGCTGCGCTCGCGTTCGTCGTCCTCTCGTCGGTCCTCTCTGCGTGTCGAGGCGACGGACAGCCCGCAGCCACCGCTGCTCGAACGGCGTGTGATCGCGTCATCTCGCTCTGTCAGGGCAACGACGGCGATCGCCGCGCGTGCGAGCAGGGCTTCGCGGACATGCGCCCCAACGTCGACCCCGAGAACGCCGCGCGGGCCGCGCGCTGCGTCGCCGAGGCGCGCACCTGCGGCGAGGCGAGCGGCTGCATGGCGGGCGCCGCTGCCCGCGCCGGCGCGAGCTTTCTGCGCGACTTCACCAACGGCCTGACGCGCTGACGCGCCGCGATCAGCCGACGCGGTAGCGCGCGACGCGACGTCCGCTCGGGTCGATTCGATCCACGATGCCGTCGTATTCGATCCACGCGCCGCCGTCTTCGAGCGTGACGCTCGCGGTGCGACCTTCGGGGACGGTCACGGCGTACGTGACGCGCTCGTTGGCGCTGACCGCGACGTCGCTGCCCGAGTGGTAGAGCAGCACGCCGTTGCCGAGCTCTGCCGTAGGGGCCTTGGTGGTCTCGGGCCGCGAGACGGCGAAGCGACGACGGCCTTCGGCGTCGATCACGATGCACTCGATGCGGCGACCTGCCTTCTCCCAGCGATCGCGGACGAGCGCCACGCCGCCGCTGCGCAAGGGCAGCGCGCTCGCGCCCTGCGCGATCCACCGCACCGTCGGTCGCGCGCTGCGAACGTCGACGCGCGCTACGACGTCGCTCGAGGCGACGAGCACGTGGCCGTCGCCTGACGGCGCGATCTGCGCGTTCTTGTCGACGGGCAAGCTCCAGCGTTCGGCGCCGTCGGGCAGCGCGAGGGAGACGAGCTTCCACGGCGGCTCGATCACTTGCACGCTGTCAGCGAAGGGCACGGCGTTGGCGACGGACGCGCTCGGGGCTTGCCACGCGATCGACGCGTCGTCGCGCAGGACCATCTGCGCTTGATAGCCAGCGATGAAGACGCAGCCGCGCGGCAGAGAGATGGCTTCGAACGCGCTCGCGCGCCCCTCGTGTCGCGCCGGGCCGCGCACGGCGCCGTCGTTGTCGATCACGTACGCGAGAGAGCCTCCGCCTTCGATGGGCGCGGCGAGCGCGACGATCACGACGGCGTTGGTGCCTCTCGCGCGGGCGACGAACGCGTCGCGGCCTGCGCCGTCGAGGTCCGCTCGCCACAGGACGCGGTCGCCGCGGATGCGAACGAGCTGCGTGCGGTTGTCGGCGCTGTTTTGCGTGACGACGCGGGAGCCGTCTTCGAGCTCGAGCGCGCTGCGCGGCGGGACGGCGGCGCCGGACTTGCGGGCGCTGAAGGTGCGAGGCCGCACGTCGCTGAGCTTGGGGAGCTCTTGCGTCGAGAGCGCGAACACCCTGGTGACCAGCGCGCGAAAGAGCTCTGTGCACGCGACGGAGCCCTGCTCGATCCAGCCGAGCGCGTCGCGGTCTCGCGTGGGCATCTCCGACGAGAGCTCTTCGAGGTGCTTGCGTCGCAGCTGCGGAGAGAGCGCTGCGAGCGCGAGCGGCGTGCGGTCGAGCAGCGCGGCGCGGGCGGACTCGTGTTGAACGACGCACACGTCGTGCAGGGCGACCTCGGGCCGCTCGCGATCGCACGAGACGACGTCGACGAGGTAGCTCGAGCAGCGGGTGCAGCGCGCGACGCGGAGCTGCCTGTGGCCCGCGGCGGGGTTGGTGGTCGAGCCGAGGAGCCACTCGATGTCGTCCTTGGGCTCGCTCGTCCCGAAGCCTTTTCGGCAGCGATCACAGCGCTCGCTCATGCGGGGGCCCCAGTGTCGTAGAGGTCAACGCGCGGCGCGTTGGTTCGTGGAACAGCGATGAGCCCGTCGCTCGCCGCGGCCCATCGCGCGCCCGAGCCGCCCTCGGCGATCTCGATGATGCGGGCGCCCGCGGCGTCGACGGCGATCATGCGCTGCGGGTGCGTTCCGCCGGCGGAGGGGCGCTCGAAGGCGACCGCGCCGCCGCCGCGGATGCCGGCGAGCTCGATGGACGTGGTGAAGTCGATGACTTCGCTCGGCGGCGCGCCGGGCGCAACGACGATGGCCGCGCGATCTCCGACGCGGGCCAGCGATCCGCTGACCGAGGGTTGCCCTGCGCGCGCGCGCTCGAAGATGGTCTCGCCGTCGCGCAGGATGTACACCCGCTCGCCGCCCGCATGCGTCGCGTACACGAGCGCTTCTCCGCCCGTGAAGAACCCTGCGCCGACGGCGCTCGACGTGGCGGGAAGCGCGCAGCTCCAGCGCACGCTGCCGTCGTCGTCGACGCACTCGATCGACGCTGGCGGTCCTGCGCTGAGTCGAAGGTTCGAGTCCGCGGTGTTGGGCGCCGAGGCGAGCCCGCCGACGAACGCGCGCAAGCGAGGGAGGGCGGCGGCGTCGTCGACGTCGAGCGAGCAGAGCACGCGGTCGACGCGGATCGCGAGGCGCTTCTCGAACGAGTCGACGCGGATCGCGGTGGGCTTTCCGTCGAGCGGGATGCGCGAGCGGACGGCGCCGGTCACGAGGTCGACGCACGCGATGGAGGTGCCGTCGAAGGCGAACAGCCTGCGGCCTTCGACGAAGTACGGCGCGTCGACGGCGGGGCGCGCGAGGTCTGCGACGACGTCGCCTTGGGCGTCGAGGACGAGGTGTCGATCGTCGAGGTGGAGGACGGGACCGTGCTCGGTCTCGGTGATGGCGACCGCGCGTCCGTCGCGCCAACCGAGCTCGGGGCGCGCGATGTCCAAGCTGATCTCGCCGTCGGACGTGATGGCGATGAGCCTTGGGGTGATGCCTGCGGTGGTGCTGTAGCCGACGACCCACGCCATCGCGGGGAGGCCGTACGGCGACGGTTGGGCGAAGATGGCGACGCCGCGCGGCTCGAGCTTGAGGGGGCGCGCGAAGCGCGTCGCGTGGCGGCCGAGCCCCACGATCGTCGCGCCCGATTCGGTGTTGATCGCGGTCGCGATGAAACCACCTCGGGCGGGAACGATGAACGGGTTCGGCCCGCCCGCGGCCGAGTACGTCCACGTCGGAGCGGTCAGCACAGTTGCGAGAGACTACCACGGAACCCTCGGGTGACGAGCGGCACTTCGCACGCGAGACGGGCGCCGTTGCTAGAGTGCGCGCCTACAGCCATGAACAGCGCAGACGCGGCGGTCGCCCGATGGCGTTCACGAGGAAAATTCCTGCGCTCGCGCGGTTTCAACGTGTTCGTCGTGGACGAGGGCGAGGGGCCTTGCGTGCTCGTTCTGCACGGGTTTCCGACGAGCGGCTACGACTTTAGCGCCGCGCTCTCGGACCTTCGCGCGCGGCACCGCGTGATCGTCGTCGACATGATCGGCTACGGCCTCTCGGACAAGCCCGAGGCGTTCTCGTATTCGCTCGAAGCGCAAGCGGACGTGCTGCTCGACGTGTGGTCGCAGCTCGGCGTCACCCGCGCGCACCTCGTCGCGCACGACATGGGCACGTCCGTCGCCTGCGCGCTGCTCGCGCGCCGCGAGCGTGCCGCGCTGCCCTTCGAGCTCTCGAGCGTCACGTTCACCAACGGGAGCGTGTTCATCGAGATGGCCAGGCTCACTCCGTCGCAAAAATTGCTGAGAAACAACACCCTCGGACCGATCTTTGCGAGCCTGGGCTCGAGGGTCGTGTTCGGCCTGCAGCTGCGTCGCATCTTCGGCCGCGCCGACAGCGTTCCCAGCGAAGAGCTCGACGCGATGTGGGCGATGCTCTGCCACAACGACGGTCGAAAGCGCCTGCCCGCGATCATCCGCTACATCGACGAGCGCTACGAGAGGGCCCCGCAGTGGCTCGCGCCGCTCGCGCGGCTCGACGTGCCTTCGCTGGCGCTCTGGGGCGAGCGGGACCCGGTCTCGATCGTCGCGATCGCCGAGCGATTGGTCAGAGAAATCCCAGGCGCTCAGCTCGTGAAGCTCGAGGGGGTCGGGCACTACCCGATGGTCGAAGACCCCGCGCGCTTCAGCGCTGCGCTCGAAGGCTTCTGGAGCCGCGTCTCGAGCGGAGCGCGCTGAGCGAGGCGCTCACTTCTTCGCGGGAAGCGTCGCTTTGCGCATGGGCGCCGCGGGGTGAAACGTCCACTTGGGATAGTCGCGCTCGGCGCTGGCGAGCTCCCACTCGCTCTTGAAGAGCGCGACGGGGGCGTTGTCCTGGTCGTACACGCACGTCCCGTAGCGGGCGCGGTCGAGGGCCTCTGGAGAGGCGTCGTCGCCGGTGACCCAGCGCGCGTGCGTGAAGGGCAGCGCGTCGAGCTCGACGGGGGCGCCGTACTCGTTCTCCATGCGGTATTTCAGCACTTCGAACTGCAGCGCGCCGACGACGCCGAGGATGGGGTCCTTCTCGTTGCCCTTCACGGTGAAGGCTTGGACGGTGCCCTCTTCGACGAGCTGATCGAGGCCCGCGACGAACTGCTTGCGCTTCATCGGGTCCTTCACGCGCAGGCGCGCGAAGTGCTCGGGAGAGAACCGCGGGACGCCCTCGAACATGCGCGAGCTGCCGCCGGTGAGCGTGTCGCCGATGCGGAGGTTGCCGGGGTCGAAGACGCCCAAGATATCCCCCGGAAAAGCCTCTTCGACGGCGGTGCGCTCTTGCGCCATGAACTGCTGCGGGCGCGACAAGCGCAGCTCTTTTCCGAGGCGAACGTGAAAGACCTTCATGCCTCCCTCGTACCGCCCCGAGCACACGCGCATGAACGCGATGCGGTCGCGGTGCGCCTTGTCCATGTTCGCTTGAATCTTGAACACGAACGCCGAGAACTCTTTGTCCGTGGGCTCGACCACGCCGTCGTCGACCTTGCGCGCGCCGGGCGCGGGCGCCATCTCGATGAAGTGCTCGAGGAAGATCGCGACGCCGAAGTTGTTCATCGCGGAGCCGAAGAACACGGGCGAGATCGAGTCGCCGCGCTGAAACGCCTCGAGGTCGAAGCCGTCCGCGGCGCCGTCGAGCAGCTCGATCTCCTCGTGCAGCTGCTTCCACAAGCGCTCGCCGACGACCTCGGGCAGCGAAGGGTCATCGACGTCGACCACTTGCACGTCGGCGATGGACGAGCCCTTCGCCTGCTCTTTGAACAAGTGGATCTTCTTGGTGCGCCTGTCGTACACGCCCTTGAACTCGTCGCCCGAGCCGATCGGCCAGGTGATGGGCGTGCAGCGAATTCCCAGGAGGTTCTCGATCTCGGTCATCAAGTCGAACGGGTCTTGTCCAGGCCGATCGAGCTTGTTGATGAACGTGACGATGGGCGTGTTGCGCATGCGGCACACTTGAAACAGCTTGCGCGTCTGCGCCTCGACGCCCTTCGCGGCGTCGATGAGCATCACGGCGCAGTCCGCGGCCGTGAGCGTGCGGTACGTGTCCTCGCTGAAGTCCTGGTGACCAGGGGTGTCGAGGAGGTTGAAGCGCGTGCCTTCGTAGACGAACTGCATGACCGACGAGGTCACAGAGATCCCGCGCTGCTTCTCGATCTCCATCCAGTCGCTGGTCGCGGCGCGGCGGGCCTTGTTCGACTTGACCGCTCCGGCGAGGTGGATGGCTCCGCCGTAGAGCAAGAGCTTCTCGGTCAGCGTGGTCTTGCCGGCGTCGGGGTGCGAGATGATCGCGAACGTTCGTCGCGGGGCGTGAGCGAAGGATGGATCGGCCATGGCGGTTGAGCGGTGGAGGGATACAGCGACGGTGCCGCTGGCGAAAGAGCCGCGCGCGAGAAGCGTCGGGCGATCGTCGGCGAGCGGGAGAGGTAATTGGTTGACGTGGGGGGCGCGGTGCTTATCCTCCGCGCCGTGCTTCGCCAATGGGGGCGACACGGTTTCGACGTGGGTTGTGAAGGTTCAGTTGCGTGACCGCCGATGACCGTGACGGCGCAAGCGACACGGTCAAACAGAGAAGCGAACGACAACGCTCTCGCTCTCGCCGCCTGAATAAAGCGTGCTGAGACGTCTCCCGAAGAGTCCGCCGGTACTCTTCGACGAGGCGCCAAAGAACCGGATGCCTCCTGGGGACCGCACCCCGACCTGGGAGAAAGCTAAAGGAGTGATTGCCGTTGGGAGAGCCTGTCAGTCGGCGAGCTCAACGGTGAAACAAAAGACTGACTAGGTTACGTAGACGCTGCGCTGGAACTCTCGCGGACCCGGGTTCGACTCCCGGCGCCTCCACCCCCTTCACTCGAACCGACGCCCGCTCTCCGCTGCGACGCAAGTCGCCCTCGGAGCGCGGGCGTCGGCCTTTTTGCTCCATGCAACGACGTCGGGAACCGTCGCGCCCGCAGCGTTGTCGAGGGCGGTCGGATGTCCCTCGCGGCTCGTCGTCTCGCTGTGTTGCTCGCTGCGCTCTCGCTCCGAAGCGGAGTCGCGCTCGGGCAGCGCCCGCCCGATGACAGCGTCGTGCCTGCGGACTACCTCCGACAGCTCTCGGGACCATCGATCCGCGCGATGCTCTTGCCTCGCGTGGTGCTCGGCGTGATCGAAGCGGTCACCGACCTCGACGGCGATCGCGATGAGGACATCTTCACGACGCTCGTCTCGCGCGACGGGCCGGCGGCAGCGTGGTTTGCGCTGATGCGAGACGCGGGCGGGTACTGCGCCGTGGGCGTGGTGCGGCACCGAGACTGTGCTCCGACGTGCGACGTGTTCGCGCACGAGTGTCGTCCGACGATGGCGGCAGTGCTGCGCGTAGCAGGGCGAGTGCTGGTCGCGGTGAGCAACCCGCGCGCGTTCGACGGCGCGCCGACGGAGTACGCGCTGTTTTCGCTGCGCGGATGCGGCGCCGCGGTCGAGCTGTGGAGAGAGACCCTGGACGCTAGGGATCTGCGGTTCGTCGCAGCGGGCGACAGCGTCGAGCTGCGATCGCGACGCTCGACGCTGCGCGTGCTGCGCTTCAACGCGCGCGGCGCGCTCGTCCCCTACGGAACCAACCCGCAACGACCGTCGACGCACGCTGCGATGCGCGGACGCGCCACGGCGCAAGCGACCTCGGGGCATCGTGGCGGTCGCTGACACGTCCGCGCGTACTGCTCGGTGACGCGCGGGAGGTGCGATCGGTTGATCGCTGTCGTGCAGCCGCACGGGTGGCCGCAGCACCCTGCCACCTCGGGGCACGCGAGCACGCAGTCGTTGTTCTGAGCGCACGCGCGTGGGTCCTCGGTCGGCGCTTGCGTCGCGGATTGCGCGGTCGCGTCGGGCGTCGCCGTCGACGCGTCTGCCGGGCGCGCGGGCGGTGCGCTCGCTCGAAGCGTCGCTTCGACCTGGGCGACGAAGCGCTGCACCGTCGCGTCCGGCACGGTCCCGCACGGGCTGCTCCACCGGACCGAGGCAGCAAACGACCGCACGATTTGCTCGGTGTCCGGCAGCGCGTCGCAGGTGGTTTGAGGGCGAATCGCCCGCCAACGGACGCGCGCTCGAGCGGCGCGAAGCGTTCGCATCTGCGCCGCGCTCAGCCGCCCCGAGCGCCCCTCGAACGAGAACGCCCCGTTGTCATCCAAGCGCAGCTGCGGCGTCACATCGTCGCTGCCGCGTCCCGGACCGCGCTCGAGCGCGCGAGACGACACGACGAGCAGCGGTGCGCGCTGAGCGTCGCTCTCTCGCTCTGCGTGCAGCCAGGTGGCGCACAGGGCCGCGAACGCGAGCGACAACCAGAGCGTCGGAGATCGCCTCCGTCGCGCGAACGATGTTTGCTGCGTCGGTCTCATTCGTTGCGATGACGATAGTCCGGCGGGGCTTGTTCAACGTCACTCTGCGGGGCGAGGCGCGCTTTTCTTTGTGGGGCGATTTGCGATGATCTCAGCTGGAGGTCAGCCGTTGGGTCTGTTTGTGCTTTGCCGTGGCTGCGATCGACACGTGCGAGCGCAGGACGAGCGTTGTCCGTTCTGCGGCGAGGCGCGAAGCGAGAGCGACGTCAGCCGTTCGGCGCGCGCGACGGCGGTCTTCGTGTCCCTGGCCATCGCGAGCTGCGCGCAGCGTTCGCAGAGCGCGCCGCTGTCGAGCGCGCCGTCCGTCGACAACGGCGACGTCACCGTTGCGTGGATCCCGCTCGACGCGCAGCCGCACGACGTCGCGACATCGACTGACGATGCAGC
Organism: Myxococcales bacterium; assembly: GCA_013298625.1. GTDB lineage: Bacteria > Myxococcota_A > Polyangia > Polyangiales. The sequence continues at coordinate 18,649 of JAAFIF010000052.1, read as the reverse complement.
GTCGACGACCGCGACGGACATTGGCCCGGACTCAGCGCCACCCGTCCCGGTCGCTCGTGGGGCGCGGCGGCGAGAGCTGTTGAGCGGCGGAGCGTTGGTGCGGGACGGAGGCCTGTTGTTGCCCAGCCTCCTCGAGCAACCGTCGACGGCGCCGATGTACGGCGCGCCTCCGATCGAGGCGGGGGACGCGTCGTCCTCGCACAGCCCCGATCGTCAGCGGGCGTGGGTGGTGTTGCGCGACCTTCAGTTGGCCGCTCCGTCGCCCGTTGACGTCGACCTGCGCGCGCTCGCGCTGCGCTTTCGATCGCTGCAGGGCGCGTTGGCGCAATGCGCGTCCGCGGCGCTGCGCACGGACCCCGCGCTGGGCGGAGAGGTCACTCTTCAGCTGGTCGTCGAAGGCGAGCGGGTCGTCGGCGAGACCCGCGTCGCGAGCGCGCCGACCGCCGCGCTCGGCCAGTGTTTCGCGCGCGTCGTTCGCGGCGCGCGGATTGCTCCACCGCTCGCGCGCGTGTCGTTCACGGGGCGATGGACGGTGCAGCCGCAGCGCTGAGCGGTCCGCCTGTTGGTCTCCGCGCGTCGCACGGGTGTAGCCTCGGCGATGATGCGCTCAGCTCGGCTCGGGTTGATTCTGTGTGCGCTCTGCTCGATCGGCGCGGGCGCCGACACGATCGCGCGTCTGCCGGTCGCACCGCCGCCCCCGCGCGCGCAAGCGTGCGCCGCCTGGCCCGATCGCGCGACGCGCCAGTGGACCGGTCAGTGGTCGGACCGCCAGGGCTGGCGCTACACGTTCGAGCTCGGGCTGCGTCGCAACGGAGCGTCGGTGACGGGGCAGTACGTCTGGCGCCTCGCCGAAAGCCCCGACGCAACGATGCGCGGACGTCTCGGACACACGGCGGTCGAACGGGTGCACGGGACCGTGGACTGCGCGAGCGGCGCGCTGGAGTACGCGGGCTACCAGGTCAGCGACGACACGCTGATCGCCGCGGATTCGTACCGGGTTCAGATCGGCGCAGCCCTCGCGTTGAGCGGGCAGTCGCGGGGAAACGAGGGGCTTTGGGACGGAGTGCTCAGCGCGCGCCGTCGATGAGCGCGCCGCTGTCGAACGACGCGCTTCGCGAGGCCGCCACCGGCGTACACTCGTCGTCGTGACTGGGTCGAACGAGCCGCCGTCGCCGCCCGCGGAGGGAGCAGTCCTCGAGGTCGCTGAGCCCGCAGCGACCGGTGATTCCGATGGCCGAGCGCGGGCGCAGGGCGGGTGGAAGGTCTCGGGTGCAGCGGCGGCGGTGCTCGAGTCCGCCGCGGCGATCGAGCGCGCGATCGCGCAGGTCGAGCGCGGGGCGCCGCTGTGGTTCGTGCTGTTTCCTGAGCACGAGCCCGTGCCGCCGAGCGCGGTGGACGTTCGGGCGTTCGTCGAGCGGGTCAAAGAGCTGCGCGTGGGGCTCGACGCGTTTGCGCGACGAGGCTACGAGGCGCGCGTCCGCGCAGAGGCCGCGTATCGATCGATCGACGAGAAGCTGCGCGCGCTCTCGCGGCAGGTCGAAGGGTCGGGAGACGGCCCAGTGCAAGCCTCGCAGTACGAGCGCATCGCCGCCGTCGCGCACGTCGCGCACGCCGCGGTGCGCATCGCAGGCGCTGCGCTGGTGCTGAAGGACGCGCACGGCCACGAGCACCGATGGACCGGGGCCGAGGTGCTCTCGCGTACGACCGAAGTCGCCGCGGTGTGGGACTCGCTCAAGCTCGCGCACGGGCGCGGCGAGCTCGTCTCGTGGCTGACCGCAGTGATCCCAGGGTGGAGGCAGCCCGCGCTCACGAGCGACGTCGAGCTCTCGGTCAACGCGATCCTCTGGTCCGCCGGCCACCGCGGGATGATCTTGGAGTGGGGGGTCCATGATTTCGCCGTGGTTTCTCCGGACGATTTGCATCGCGCGTACGCCGAGCGATGGGACTTGTTCGACGCGCACGTGCGTCGCGGGACGGTGCTCGCGTGGATCACTCGCTTCTACGGCGCGGGCCTCGTCGCGGGCCGCACGCGCGCGTCGCTGTGCGAGTTCATTCGCGACCGGGACGCGACGCTGCCCGCGGGGCACGCGGCGCTCGCGGCGGTGCTGCTGTTCGACGCGGCGGTGATCCCGCTCGACCCGTGCGTGCCGGGCGACGCGGCGACGGTGCGGGGATACCAGGGCGTGTCCGGCGTGCAGAGCGGCGGCGCGGCGTGGCGCGCGCTGCGAGCGCAGCTTCGCTCGGGCACGGCGCTGCTGTGGGCCGCGCAGCTCCCCAAGATCTCGCACGACGCGATGAAGCGCTGCATGCAGCTCTTCTTCGACCGCAACCGCGAGAGCCCCGACGCGCTCTGCGAGCAGCTCGGCATGCTCTTCGGCGCGCCCATCGCGACGCCCACGCTCGCGGCGCAGCTCAACGCCACCGCTGGGGACGCCGCGCGCCCGTCGTACGTGTCGATCGAGCCGAGCGCGCCCGCTCCGCTGCCGCTGCCCCCTCCGCCGCCAGAGCCCTCGTCGCTGCCGCTGCCCCCTCCGCCGCCGTCGATCGCCTCTGCGCCCACGCTCGCGGCGGTCGCGCTCGGTCCATCGGGGCGGTTCTATGCCGCGTGTCCTTCGTGCGAGATGCCCAACTACGGCGACCTGCCGCTGTGCATGGGCTGCCACAAGGATCTGACCGCGAAATAGCAGGAGCTTGCGCTGCGCGTCGCGCGTGAGCGAAGGCGCGAAGAGCGCGCTCGACACCGGCGCGGCTCGGCGATCGGACGTTGTGTGAGCGCGCGGGGGAGGAGCGAGCGCGAGGCGCGTAGCACGCAAGGGCGATGATGTTCTCTCGCTTTGTGCTCGCGCTGCTCGCGGCGTCGTCGCTGGCTTGCGCTGGCAACGTCGCTCCGCGCTCGCGCGAGGCGCCGCAGCACGCGCAGCGGCGGGCGGGCGCGCCGTTCGTCGTGGCGACGTTCAACGTCAACTTCGCCATCCCCGATGATCCGTCGACCATCGACGCGGTCCAGCGTCTCGACGCCGACGTGATCCTCTTGCAAGAGACCAACGAAGCGTGGGAGCGGTCGCTCGCGCCGTGGGTGCTCGCTCGCGGCCTGCACGCGCGTTACTGGCGCTCGTCTCGGTGGCCTGCGGGCGGGGCAGGCGTGCTCTCTCGTTGGCCGATCCGCGACGAGCGGTCCGTGGATTCAGCGGTGGATTGGTTTCAGGCACACAGATTCATCGTGGATGCAGAGCGCGGCGCGGTCGAGCTGGTCAACGTGCACCTGCAGCCGCCCGTCAGCGACGGGAGCGTCGTGCGCGGCTGGTTCGACGCGCCGGCGCAGCACGAGCGAGAGATCGCGCGGGTGTTCGAGCGGCTCGTGACGGGCCGCGAGCGCGCGCTGATCGTGGCGGGGGACTTCAACGAGCCCGAGGATCGCGGGGCGGTCGCGTGGCTCGCGCGCGAGCGGGCGATGTGCAGCGCGCTTCCAGGGTTCGCGCCGGACGCGACCACGTGGCGATGGTCCGTCGGCCCCGTCGAGCTCACGCAGCGGCTCGACCACGTCGTGTATTCACCGCGGGCGCTGCGCGCGACGGAGGCGAGGGTGCTGGCCCTCGGGCGCAGCGATCACCTGCCGGTGCGCGTGGTGTTCGAGTGGCGACGGTGAGCGATCACGGGCGCGAGGGCGTCAACGCGTGACGCAAACGCCGCCGCAGCGCTGGTTGTGCGCGCAAGCGCGGTCACACGCGCCGCAGTTGTTCGGGTCGATCGAGCGGTCCGCGCAGGTCGAGCGCGCGCCGACGCACAGCGTCGTCGACGGCGGGCACGCGCAGACGCCGGACACGCAACGAGTGCCTGCGCGGCACTGCACGCCGCACGTGACCCAGTCGTTGGCGTCGAGCGCGAGGTTGCGGCGCTGCTCTCCGCCAAGCGTCGGGCAGGTGCTGGTGCAGCGCCCGTTCACGCAGTGCTCTACACCACGATACCGAAGCTCTTCGCTGCGAGTCGCGCCCCCGCTCACTCGAGCTCGGAGCGACGCACGACGTAGCGATAGCGATCGGCGCCGCGCTCGTCGTGGATGATCGCGGTGAGCGTGGGGTCCCCGACGCTCCCGTCGACCTGCACGGACATAAACGAGTCCCACGGGTAGCAGAAGCGCCTTCGCGGATCGGTCCCGTCACACGCGTCCCGGCCGGGGTTGGTCGCCATCGGATACTGCGCCATCGGCGACGAGACGAGCTCGGGGATCGCGTACCCCGCGCTCCTCGGGGTCACGCGCACTTCGCTGCGGTGAATGTCGCCCGAGATGAACACGACCCCGCGCGCGTCGCGGGCGGCCAGCTCGCTGAAGAGCCGCTGCCTCGCCAGCGGAAAGCTCTCCCACGAGTCGACGCTCGTCCCGGTAAACAAGCTCCCGCACCCGACGAGCTTGAACGTCGCCGTCGATCGCGCGATCGCATCGACCAGCCAGGTGAACTGCGCGGCGCCGATCGGTCCCGACCGCGGGTCCGCGGGCGGCGGCGTGCCCGGCAGCGTGCAGCGCAGGCCTGGGTCGTCGACGCGCGGGCGATGGTAGCGACAATCTGCCAGGATCACCTCGACGGGGCCGAACCGCGCTTGCGTAAACACGCCAGGGGTCGTCGCGGTGCCATACGAAGGGTTGGCCCAGGCTTCTCTGAAGCCGCGCAGGGCGTCGGCCTTTCCGCCGCACGCGCCGTCGGAGTTGTTGGCCACGAAGTCGTGGTCGTCCCAGGTCGCGATGCTCGGGACCGTCGACAGCACGCTGCGCCTCAGCGCGTTGCGGTCGAGCTGTCGATACTGCCACCGGTGCGCCTCGAGGTACGGCGTGTTGCCGTAGTGATTGTCCCCGAGAAACACCACCAGATCGAGGTTGGCGCTGCGGATCGCGTTGTAGATCGGCTGATTCACCTCTTGCGCGCACGAGCCCAAGCCGAGCCGCACGACGCCCGCGCTCGACGGCGCCGTGCGCAGCGGCCGAAACGCGCTCGGCGTCTCGCCTTCGACCACGACCCGGTACGAGTACGCGCGGTTCGCTTCGAGCCCTCGCGCCTCAAGCACCGCGGTGAAGTCCTCGGTCGGCCGCGGGTACGCCCAATCGAGCGCGACCGCGCCCGCGCCGTCGGGCCGATCGGACACGAAGAGCCCCACCCGACGCGTGGCGTCCGTACGCACCCACACGCGCGCGCCGTCGCTCGTCGGCGCGCCCAGCAGCGGACCGCCGGGCAGGCGGCTCGCGAGGCACGTCGAGCAGCGATTTCGCAGGCCCCCAGGGTCGCGCCACGAGGGCGTCTCGCCGGCGGTCGAGCCCGTTCCGATGTGCGCGGTGATGGCGTCGTTGCAGTAGACGGGCTCGCCGTCGAAGCGAAGATCCAAGCACGCGGGCGAGTAGCGGTTGTTGTCGGAGCCCGCGGGCGACGTGGTGCGGAGCACGACGCGATCGACGTCGGCGCGCGCCATGCGCACGCCTTCGAAGTGATAGACGTCAGTGCCGGCGCGACGAAAGTCGTCGACATCGCGGAGGTTGAGCGCGAAGCAGCGGGTGGCGCTCAGGCACAGCTCCATCGGCGCGTCCGTGTCCGCCGCGTCGATGTCCGCCGTGCGCAGCGTCACGCTGAGCGTTCCGATCGTCGAAGAAAACACGGGAGGAGTCGGCGGAGCGACCGCCACCAGCCCTGGCGTCGCCACGTCTGCGCTGTCTGCGCCAGCGGCGTCGCGCGCGCTCGGCCCGTCGTCGGCGACCTCTGCGTCGCGCGCGGTCGTTGCGTCGCGCGTGATCGCGTCGATCGCGGTGACGTCCGCCACCGCGACGGCGTCGTCGGCCGCGCCGTCGGACGCGTCCATCGCAGCTTCACCAGTCGAGCACGCGCAGAGCGCCGCCGACAACACCACCATCCAACTTCGCGCTGCCATCGATGATTCGCCGCCAGCATACGCGCCCACTGCCGCGCCGAGGCGTCGAAAGCCCTGGCGTGCGAAGCGGCCTCTCGGGACGAATTCGTCGCGATGGACCGATGGCCTGCGCCGACGCACGGCGCGTGAATTGTCTGAGCCGCCGAGAATCCGTGAGTGAATTTCCAGCGACGCGGCCGTCTGACGTCGGACGAGCGCGCGGTCTCGCGGCGGCGCCCGCGCTCGGTCGATCGTGCCACAGTCGCACGGTGCAGCCCAACGAGCACGACGGGCTGATGGTGCGCGACGGCGACGGGGCGTGCTCGTCGCTGCAGCTTCGCTCGGACGGCGGCCTCGTGTTCGACGCTCGGTCGAGCGCGAGGCGAAGGGCTTCGAGCTCGGCCTGACGACGGGCTCGCGCATCGAATCCGGCAACGCAGGCAGCGATGCGCGCGGACGCGCGGGGTACGGCGACGCCGTGAGGACGGTCGCGGCGGCGATCTTCGACCGCGTGACCCACGTCGTCGAGCGCGGGCCCAGAGCTTGTTGGCGTGGAAAAACGCGGCATAGTAGGCGTTGATGAGCCGAGCTTCGTACCCAACCGGTGTGTCGGACGAGCGGTGGGAAGTGCTGCGTGATCTCGTGCTCGCTCCCAAGCCTGGCCCAGGTCGAGACCTCATAGGATCGACGCGAGATCGTGAACGGCCTGTTGTGTGTCGTGCGTTCTGGAATTCCGTGGAGGATGATGCCGCCCGACTTGCCGAATGGGTCGACGGCCTACGAGGGCTATCAACGGTGGCGGGACAACGGCGTGCTCGACCAGAGCATGGCGTCGCTCCGCCCAAAACCGAGAAGGGCCGCGTCCGGCGGCCCGCTGCAGCAAACGGCCAACGACAACGGGATGGCGCTGCGCATCGTCCGTCGCCCGGAACCACGGAGTCAATTTGTTCCACTGCCTCGACGATGGGTGGTCGAACGGACTTTCGCATGGCTTGGACGCTCGAGGCGCCTTTCGAAATGCTACGAACTGGAGCCAGAGTCAATCCGAGCAATGCTGCAATTGGCGTCGATCCAACTCATGCTGCGGCGATCCGAATGATCTCCTGCGAATGCACTCCAGCGCCCTCTCAACAATCACGGTGTCCCCGCGGCCGCACGATTCGTAGTGTTTCGATGATTCGAGCTTGGGCTCCGATGGTGACGATGGCGTTGTTCGCGAGTCCGTCGGCCGCGTCCGCGCAGACCGCAGACACCGAACAAGCTCGTGGCGAGCGCTCGCCGAGCCGGCTCCCGCCTGCAGCCCAGCCAGCGCCGACTTCGGGCGATCAACCTCCGAGCCGTGTGGCCCCGATTTTGTTGGGTGCGTTGGGATCGGCGGTCCTCGGCGCGGCGGGAGGATATGCTGGGTACGTGGCTGCCGCTACGACATCGTCGCTTTGGTACTCGCGGGATTGGCGTGCAGGATGGGCGATCCTGGGTGGCGTCAGCGCGACGAGCGCGGCGCTGGGCATGCTCGCCGTCGATGCCGTTTTCGGCTTTCGCGGACAGGGGTGGAGCCCGTTTGCCGGGGCTGCGCTGAGTTTCTCCATCATCATGGTTTCGGCGGCAATCGAGCACTCTGGGCGCGGCCGGGTCACGTTCGAGACGTTCATCGTCGGTTCGATTTCGAATCCTCTCTTCACCGTCCTGGCGAACGAACTCTGGGTTCTCTTGCGACCGCACGACCGGCCACGGGCCGCCCGCCCGGTCGCGCTGTTTTCAATGGCGAGCATGCAACCTGACGGAGCGTCGTTCGCAATCGGAGGATCATGGTAACCCGACGCCGATGGTGGTCAGCGATCGTCGCTCTGGTGGGGGCGCTTGCGCTCGCTTCGTGCGGCGCGGCCGTTCGCCCCGAGCTGCCGCTCTCGCCCGCGGAAGAAGCGCTCGTCGCTGGGATCGAGGGCGATTGGTTCGGGATGCGTACGTACATCGACATTAGCCCGAGTCCATTGCCGGGAGGCGATGTCCGCTATGCATATGCTCACGCGCGGATCACGAGGATCTCGTCGCGGTCGTTTGAGTTTCAATGGGTTTCGTATCTGGAGAACGACGTTGCGCGGCGTCCTCGATATCGCATCGCACTATCCGATGGGCAGCTGCTCTTTGATCGCGACCAGGTCATTGTCGAAACTGGGTCGGGCGTTGCCATGCACTTCAGCGATCGATCCGGCGCTGTGAATCATCGATCGGGTACGCTCACCGTAGACTTTGTTGAAACCCTCCACCAGCAGAACTTGACTACGACGAGTCGACATCACTATCGGCTCGTCGCCACGAGGAATCGGCCGTGACTCGGTTGGGGGCGCTGGTCGCGTTCTTGTTGGCGTCCTCGTTCCCGTGATCGACCCGCTCGTGCAGCGCCTCTGCCGCTGAAATTGCTGGGACGATGCCGCGCACGACCTCGACGCCACTGTTGCTCGCGACTCGCGCCGCGCGCGCGCGCTGATCGCCAGCTCGTCGAGCCGCGCGCGGAGCGTCGACTCTGTCAGCGCGGGAACGTACGTACGACGGGCGCGCGACGCGCGGTCGTCGCGCGAGGTACAAGTGCGGGCGCGATGAGCGAGACGACAGAGGCGACGGTGGTGGAGTTTGCGATCGGGACGACGATCGAGCGAGAGCCCGAGTCGCGCTCGGCGCTGCCCATCGTGGGCAACGGACCGCCCGGCACTTGGGTGCGGTTCGCCGATGGAACGCGCGTTCCGCTGCCGACCGATCAGATCGTGGAGGCCGTCGAGCGCGATGGATTGGCTGTGGTGAGCTTCGGTGGGATGCGCTTCACTGGGATCGAAGGCACGCGACTGAACTTCGTTCGCGAGCGCGACGTGTGGCCCGCGGAGGCGCTCTCTCCCGAGCGGCGCGGTCGCATGACGCTCGAGCGCGCGATGGTCACCTGCGTTCGCGTCGGCGTTCGCCGCGTGTGGCCGCTCTTGCACTGAAGTCCCCCGAACGTCTCGTGCGTCCTCCTCCCCCGCCGTACGATGCGCGCGACCCTGAGCAACTCTGGGCGCTGTTCAAAGTGTTCACCGTCGATCCCGCGCAGCTCGAGCGAGAGATGCTCGCGCTCGGAGACGAGGCGGTGGCGCTGCTCACCGAGAAGCTCGCCGAAGATCCGCACGGATGGAGGGCGGCGAAGCTCCTCGCCGCCTTCGAAGCGCCTGCCGCCGACGCCGCGATCCCCGCGTTGATCCACCACATGAACGCGCACAGCGACGCGTCGACCCGCGCGTGGTGCGCGCGCGCGCTCGGGTTGCTGCAGCGCTTCGACGCCTTCGAGCCGCTCTTTTCGAGCGCCGCGCAGCGCGAGTCGACGGTGCTCGCGCAGGGGCTCAAGGCGGGGCGGCCCGCGAGCTACCCGTTGCTGCAACGCGCGTTCGATGAGGACAATCGCACGCTGAAGGGGCTTCTGCGCTCAGCGCTGCAGCCCGGGAGCGCGAGCTTCGATTTCAGCGCCGCGCAGGTCGAGCTGGTGCTGACCGCGATGCGCTCGACGCACATCACGCTTCGACGCGACGCCGTGTGCAACAGCGCCAACGTCGACAAGAGCGCGCACAAACGGCTGAGCCCAGCGGTGATCGCCGCGCTGGCGGACGACGACGTACACGTGCGTCGGCTCGCGGTGCTCACGCTGGGGCGCGTGGGAAAGCGCGTGCTCGCGAGCGCGATCGAGCCCGTGCGAGCGCTCGGGCAGCACCCCGACAGCGACCTGCGCATCGCCGTCGAGTATGTGCTCAGGAAAGCGAAGCTCGCGTGAGGGCGACGTTGGCTGGGAGGGATCGGACCCGAGCCAACGTGCTTCGCGTGTCAGGGGCTGTTCGACCTTCGCGGCGCGGAACTCTGAAACCATCCACACCGTCGCAGCCATCGCGGCGATTGTTGCGGACTCGGGAGATCAACGAGCATGACAACGGGAAGCAAGAAGGCGAGCGCCGCGCCCAAGATGAAGGCGAAGAAGCCCGCGGCAGCGCCGGTGAAGGAGCCGGCCGTGAGCAGCGGCGGCGGGCTATCGGTGTTGGATCGGTACGACGTTCCCGCGATCGAGCAGGACAACTGGGGGCTGTGGCTCGAGCCGCTGGAGGACGGCCCCAAGAGCGTGGTCGGCGCGCTGAAGAGCGAGCTCGGCGACCGTCTCGAGTGGGACGGAAAGAGCGCGTCGGTCATCCGCGTTCGGCTGCAGTAAGCGCGCGGCGTCGCTCAGCCCCGCGAGTCGCGCGCGGGCGCAGCGGAGCGATCAGCGCTGCGTCGAGTCGAGCGCGAAGTGCGAGAGGATGCTCGTCGACGCGCTCTTCTTCCACAGCACGGCCAGCGTCGAACCCGACACGGACACGTCGACGATGCGGCGAACGCGCGGGCTGCAACGCTCGACGTCGTCGATGAGCACCTCGCACGGCAGCGCCCCGTCGCGCTCGCGAAACAGCAGCACGGACACGCCGTCGGTCACCACGATCGAGTCGTCGTCGACGCGCGCTGCGGCGCCGCACTCCCAGAGCAGCTCGGAGTCGAAGCAGCGAGCGCCGTCCATGGTCTCGGGCGCCGGTCCCCAGCGAGCGCGATGGGTGTTCGTCTCCCAGCAGAACGAGCGTTCGTCGCGCTCGATCCGCGTGATCGTCTGGTCCAGAAACGCGACGTCCCACTTGTGCGTGGCGCGCGCTCGCAGCGCCCGCGCTCGCGCCAATCGCCGCTCTTTCGCAGGCACGAACGCGCCGCCATGCGCGTCACCGACGCGCCACACGACGCCCCGCGATCCCAACGACCACACGCCGCGGCTCGAGGCGACGACCGCGCAGCCCGCAGCCCAATCCCAGCGTCGGTCGATCGAGGCCGCGCCGGCGCTCCACCGCGCGGTCCCGCCCTGTTCGGCGATCTCAGCCGCGACGGTGTACAGCGCTCCGTCGTCGCTGAACGCGTGGGCGAACACGTCGTGCTCACCTTGCGGAAGCGGCTGCGAGCTCACGCGTCCCGTGGCGATGTCGAGCAGAGAGAGGAGCCCTTGTTCGCCGTCCCGTCCGCGCCAGGCGAGGGTGCTCGCGTCCGGCGAAAACGCGACGAGCGCCGCGCTCTTTCCTTGTTGGTTGATGGTGATCGGCGCGCCCGTGGGCAGGTCGACCTCGCGCAAGACCTGTCCGCTCTCTGCGTCGCCGACGATAACACCTCCGCGTCGTTGATCGCCGTCCCATCGCTCGAGCGCCGCAGCCCACCGCGATCCGTCGAGCGACCAGCAGACCGAGTCGAACCAGCCCTTGTCCGGCGCATCTCGCCGCCACGACGCGTCTGCGTCGAGAATGCGACGGATCGACGCCGCGCCGCCGAACATCTCGCCGCGCTGCACGATCGCGATCGCGCCGGTCGGAGAGAGCGACACGCGGCTGCCGTCAGGGATCGTCCGCGACTGATCGAGTCGCACGGCGCTGTGAAGCGCAAACGGAACCTTCATCTTGCTCGCCATCGGGTGGTTCAACCCCGGCGCCCGCTGCGCGGTCAACGTTTCGGCGGAAGGGGCAGTGCGCAGCGCTCTCAGCGCGCGCAGCGATCGCGCACCTCGCGTCGGTGATGTTGCCCGTGGCTGGGTTTTCGACGGCCGTACAGAACGAGCTCAACGGGCAGCGAGACATCGTTCGTCTGGCGAGGCTCACTGAGGCGAGGACCGAGGCGATGGTGACGGGCGAGGCGGGTGCGTAAGATCGACGCGGCGATGAGCGAGCGAGGCGAGCGTGTGCAGGGAGCAGAGATCGACCCGACCGCCGCGACGATGATCGCGTCTGCTGACGAGACGTGGGCGGGGCCCCCTGGAGGAGCGAAGGCGAGCGTGAGCGTCGCGTTGGCGTTGCCGACGGCGACGATCGTGGCGAGCGGATCGCAGGGCGCGAGCGCGGCGGGCGATGGCGCGGGCGGACTCGGTGCGCGCCCGTCGGACGCTGGCGGGCCGCAGTTTTCGATTCTACGCACCGTCGGTCGCGGCGGGATGGGCGTCGTGTACGCGGCGCGACAGGGCTCGCTCGCGCGCGAAGTCGCTGTGAAAATGCTGGACGAAGACGCGGAGAGCGACGAGGTGCTGCAGTCGCGCTTCGTGTCCGAAGCGGTGGTGACAGGCGCGTTGGACCACCCGAATATCGTTCCGGTGCACGACCTCGGACGAGACCCCGAGGGTCGGTTGTACATGGCGATGAAGCTCGTTCGCGGGACGAGCTGGAGCGACCTGTTGCATCCGGCGGAGGGCGGCGCTTCGCGCTCGCTGCGCGAGCACCTCGACGTGTTGCTGCGGGTGTGCGACGCCGTGGCCTTCGCGCACGATCGACACGTCGTGCATCGCGACCTCAAGCCCGACAACGTGATGGTAGGCGCGTACGGCGAGGTCCTGGTGATGGACTGGGGAATCGCCGTCGACGTGCGCCCTCGTCGATCGCGCGACGAGCACCCGTATCGCGACGAGCCGCTGCTGGCAGAGCCCATCGAGAGCGCGACGGCGCTCGCGGGGACGGTGCGGTACATGGCGCCCGAGCAGGCTCGCGGCGCGCGCGACGAGATCGACCGGCGCACGGATGTCTTTCTGCTCGGAGCGATTCTCTATGAAGTGCTCACCGGCGCGCCTCCGCACCTCGGCGAGACGGTGCAGATGGTGTTGTTCAACGCGGCGCTCTGCGAGATTCAGCGGCCGAGCGAGCGCGCGCCGCAGCGAGACGTGCCGTCGGAGCTCGAGCGAATCGCGCTCAAGGCGATGGCGAAGGACCGCGGCGAGCGCTTCGACGACGTGCCGAGCCTGCAGCGTGCGTTGCGTGAGTTTCTCGCGCACGAGTCGTCCTTGCGACGCTGCGACGAAGCCGCGCGCTTCGATTCAACGCTGCGTGTCGAAGGCGCGGTCGCTCGCGGTGAGCGGTACGCGACCTACCAACGCGCGAGGGACGGGTATCGCGAGGCGCTCGCGCTGTGGCCGGCGAACCCGGAAGCATCGTCGAGGCTCGAGCAGCTCTTGCTCTCGTGGTGCGACGAGGCGCTGGATCGAGGCGACGATGGGCTCGCGCAGAACCAGCTGAGCGAAGCGGACTCGGTGCGCGCGTCGCGTGGCGCGAACGTCGCGAGCGACGATGATCGAAGGGCTGCGCTGCGAGCGGCCGTCGCGCGCAGCGGCAGCTCGCGGTCGCGCGCGTGGCTCGTGGCTGCGATGACGGTGCTGGCGTTCTTCGGTGTGATTCAAGGGTTGCGCGAGGGGCTGCGACGCGCGCAGGCGTCTCGAGAGCAGCGCGAGCGGGAGAGCAGCGCAGGCGAAGCGGTCGCGCGCGTGTGGGACCAGCTCGCCGCGGGGCAGCTCGACGAGGCGATGGCTGCGGCGCGGTCGATGCCGAGCGCGTCCGGGACGCTCGATCGCGAGCGCCGGTCGCTCGTGCGCCGCGCGATGACGCTCGCGTTGTGGCGCGCGCATCGGTGGAGCGAGCTGTTCGACTGGACCGTGAGCGATCGGGCAGCAGACGCCGCGGTGGACCCCGCGGAGTTCTCGCGGGACGCCCTCTTCTTGGACCCCGCGCTGCTCGCGTTGCGGGCGCGAGGGGCGGGCGCGCTGCGAACGTCGAGCGCGCAGTGGCGCGCGTTGAGGACCGCCGCGGAGCAAGGCGCGCCGACCGCCGCGATCGAGGCCGCGATCAGCGCGCTCGACGCAGCGGGGGCGCGGCGCGAGCCAGACGCGAACGAGTCCCGCGCGCTCAGGACCTTGTCGCTGTGGGGGATCACGTACGACGCGGCGCTTCGTCGCGGTGACGCCGGCGCTGCAGACGGCGCTCGCTCGCGCGTTCGCGGGTGGTCTCTCGACGCGACGGCGCTCGGCGCAGCGCGCCCCGTGGTCGCGGGCGCGTCACTGGCGCGTGTGAGCACGACCGAACGCGCCTGGGTCGCTCGATTTGCCGGTGAATCTGCGCCGCGATGGAGCTTCGTGACCGCGAGACCTCACGACGGTCTCGTGGCGGCGGATGGAACGTTCTACGGCCCCGCGCGCGGGCAGCTCGTGCGGCTCGCCCCCGAGGACGGCCGCGTGTTGGGGCGCGTGACGCTCGCCGGGACTGCAGTGCTCGTCGCGCCCAACCTCGCGCGTCCCGGCGGGCTGTTGGTGTTCGTGCGCACCGAGGACAAGCTGGCGCCAGCCTACGTTCGCGCGGTCGACGCGGGGGACGCTGCCGGGGATTTGCCCGGCGCTTTGCAAGATCAGCTGGGTCCGTTTCAGGCAACGAGCGCCGCGGTCGTGGCCGAAGCGCGGTCGCGCGCGGGCGTCGGCGAGCAGACCTCGGCGCCGGAGGCTGAGCGAGCCGCGCTGCGCGTGGCGCTCGCGCAGGACCCGAGCAACGGAGCGATCGCCGCGGCGCTGCTTCGCCGCGCGACCGACGCCCAGAGCAACGAGGCGCGCGAGTGGCTCGAGGTCGTGCGACGCGCGGACGGCTCCGCGGCGATGCTCGCCCTCCTCGCGGATCGAATGGACGAAGCCGGGGCGCGCGACGTCGCGGACGCGCTGCTCGATCGGGCGCTCGACCGCTATCGAGCGGCGGGCGCGGACGCGGATCTCTCGAGCGCTCGCATCGCTTCTCCCGCAGAGTTTGCCCGTCGAATCGGCGCGAGACACACGCGCAGCGACCTCGCTCGAGCGCTGGTGATGGTCGAGCGCGGGCACCAGTTTTCGCGCACGCTCGAAGGGGACGCGGAGTTCTACCAGCGCATGGCGAGCTGGGCTCAGGCGCGCGGCGACGCTCGTTCGCTCGCGCGGGCGAAGGAGCGCCTCCGGCCAGCGCTGCGATCGGGCGGGGCGTTCGGGCTGGCGGCGGGCTATCTGCCGATGCTCGACCTGGCGATCGTGGTCGTGACGTTCACTCCGTGGCTGTTCGCGTTGCTCGTTCTGCGGCTGTTTTTGCGCTCGTGGCGCGCGCGTCGGGAGGACCTGATCGCCCGAGGATTTCGCACAGAAGCGCAGCGGTGGCGCGCGTTTGTGACCAATCCGGTCGAGCGGATCTCGTACTCGTTTCTCGCGTATGCCTCGCGCGCCGAGCGGCTCGCGCTCGCGGCGCTCTCGATCATCACGGTGTTGGTGTCGAGTCAGGCGGTCGCGCGCATCGAGCTCATCGGCCAGCTCGCGTCCGCTCCGGCGGACGAGGGCAGCCCGTTCGTCGGGGGACGCTCGCACACGCGAGCGCTGCGTCAGCGCGCAGAGCGGTCTGCGAGCGCCGCGGTCGCGTGGGCGCTGGCCGAGGGCGCGTATCAGCGTCGAGAGTACGCTCAGTCGCGCGAGTGGCTGCGAGGCGTCTCTTCGAGCGGCGCGCTCGGCTCGTGCGTCGCTGCCGCGGACGCTGCGATCTCGCTGCGCGAGGCGGGGATGGGCGTCGCCCGCGCGAAGCTCGAGCGCGCTGCGCGCGGCGCGGGCCCGTGCGGCAACGAAGCGCGGTCGCTGCTGGCGGCGATCGAGCTGCGCGGGCCGAGCGCGGCGGACCTCGTGTGGGGCAACGGGTTTCCTCGCGCGCACGGGCTCGACTTGCGCGGCGCGGTTGGACCCGAGCGTGCGGGCGCGATGGAGGCGATCGCGGTGGCAGCGTCGATGCTCTCGCGCGGGCAGAGCCCGACGATCGCGCTGGGGCGGATCGAAGGCCGCTCGACGATGTCGCTCGGGACGCTCTTTGCGCTGCTGACGGCGCTCGGGCCGATCGCGCTGCTCGCGCTGCCTTTTCCCGTACGATCGAGCGGCGCGCGACGGGCTCGCGATCGTGATCGCGCCGGTGTGCGGTGGGCGTGGCTGCGGGCGGTGTTGGCGCCGCTGCCAGGAACGTGGGACTTGATCGCAGGGCGCGTTGTGCGCGGCGCGCTGATGAGCGTGAGCGCCGTCGTGAGCCTCGCGTTGTTCGCGGTGTTCGCGTACGGGGGTGTGCTCACGAACATCGCCTCGGGCTCGGACTGGCCACAGTGGTTCGGCGGGCCCGCGCCTCGGTGGCACGGAATCGCTGGAATGGTGTGGGTCGGGCGTCTGGGGTTGGCCTCGCTCGTCGCGTTGGTCGTCGCGAACGTGCTGCTCGCGGCGCGGGGGGTGCGCGTCGTGCTCGCTCGGCGAGCGGCAGCCGCGAAGTAGCGACCGTGTACCGATCTCCCCGCGCTTGCAGCGGACGGGGCGCTCGACGAGGTGAACCACGGTGAGGGCGTGGTGTTCGGCTTGCGCAGCGTCCGCCCGAGCGGACGGCGTCCGGTGGGCCGGACGGTGCCGGTGGCGTGAAAGGGCGACGTGGCGCTCGCGAAGACGCAGGAGAACTCGCGATCGAGACGCTGGCACGATCGCTGCGATGCGTTCGTCGCGGAGGTCGAGCGATGACGGTGCAAGCGAAGCGGGTGGTGGCTGGGTTGGTGGTGGCGGCGACGCTGTGGGCTGTGACGCGACCGGAGCGCGGCGTGGCGTTCGAGCGCGAGGGCAGCGTGGCGCATGCGAGCGGGATCGATCTATCGCCAGGGGAGGCCTGCACTGTGGCCGTGAGCAACCAATCGCGCGGCGGATATCCGTGCAGGGTCACGGTGGTGTGCGGCGGCGTGACGCTCTACGGAGCGCCGCAGCTCGGGGGCTACGCGGAGTGCTCTGCGCGGCAACGGCGCTGGGTGCGCGCGACGGACGATCGGTTCGCTTCGAGGGACGGAGACCCGTGGCTGGACCTCGACATCGACCGCGGGACAGCCGTCGTGCGCACCGAGCGAATGACGGTCGAGGTCGCGCTCGGTCGGGTCTTGCGCGAGGGGACGTCGACGGCGAGCGAGCCGGGGCCGCGCGGAGGGATGAGCGCGAGCGGTGCGGTCGCGCGGTGATGCATCGAGCGGGCGGCGCGATCCCCGCCTATCGCGAGCGAGTCACGCGGACAGGCACGCGACGCTGATCCCTGTGCTCGAGTTGCCCTCGCAGCGCGCGCCCGCCGGCGAGCCACACAGCGCGCGAGATACGCATTCGCACGTTGGGGTCGCCGCGCACTCTGCGGGGATCGGCGCGCAGGTCGGAGGCGGAAGCGACGGGCACCCTGGGCAGCCCGGAGGGCACGGCCCGCCGTCGAACCGAGGACACGCACCGGGCCCGCGCGGCGACTCGCAGAGCTGCGAACTCGATTCGCACTGCGATGCGCCACAGCCAAATCGCGTCGAGCTGTCGGCGCTCGCGTCCGCTCCCCCGTCGCTGCACGCGCCCATCGAACGAAACGGCTGATCGGGTCGGCACGCTCCCGCTTGCAGCGTGCGTCCGTCGCACGAGCAGAACTCCGACGCCACCGGCAGCGCGAGGCACGATCGGTCCGTGCACACGCCGCGCGTCTCGCCGCAGCCAGCCTCGAACTGACAGAGCATCGTCGCCGGACACTCGCTGTTGTTGGCGCACCCGAGCACGGCGGCGTCGGCTCTTGCGTCCACCGCGGCATCGCTCGGCGCCGGGCGATCGCTCGAAGCATCGCTGATCGGCGTCGTCGAAGCGCCGCACCCAGACAGGGTCGCGACCAACACCCAGCAAGCACACCGACGTTTCATGGAAGCACGGTAGCGTGTCGCGTCCGTGAATTCGTAGGGCGGCTGCGATTTCTAAGCGCGTGCCGAGCGCGCGTCTGGCGCGTCGCGGCGCGGCGCCGAGCGCTTTGATGCGACAGCGAAATCCGTCGCCGTCGCGTCGATGATCCACGCAGGCAGCACGTCGTTGTGCGCCGGAGCTCCTCCTAGACGAGCGCGCTGCGTTGGAGTTGCCATCGCGCGGAAATGCGTCGCGTCGTCGCTCGTTCGTTCGGTGCTGTGCTCGTCCTGTCCGCCAGCGCGTGCACGCCGCCGAGGCCCGCCGAGCCAGACGTCGTCGCGATGGACGCGCAGCCGGACGCGAGGCCCGATGCAGAGCAGGACGTGCCGCGCTCGACGGTCGGTCGTCGCGATCGCGACGGCGGGCGCTGCGATGGCGAGCGGCGGCTGCGAGCTCTTGCTTCCGCTGCCGCCAGAGGTCGCGTGCGTCTACAACTACGAGTGCCTGCCCATCGGGCGTCGCATGATGCAGTCCGAGCGGGTGTTGTTCTTGTGCCGTGGCCCCGAGGGCGGGCGGCGCTGCGACTGGGGGCTTCGCGACGAGGACCACGATGGCGAGGTGGCGATCGGGCAGAGCGACGACCCCGCGCAGCGCGACTGCGATGATCGCGACGAGCGGCGCGGCTCGCGGCTGCCGGAGACGCTCGACGGCGTCGACAATGACTGCGACGGCGTGGTGGACGAGGGGCTCGCGCGCGCGGCGCCTGCGGTCGACTCGGCGTGGTTCGAAGGGCCCGCGGGGCTGCGCGCGAGCCGCGAGGGCGAGGGCGCGTGGGTCGCGTACGCGCCGGACGTCGCTGCGATTTGGGTCGGCGATTCGCTGGCGGGCGCGACGCGGGTGCGACGACTGCCGCTGCCCGCCGAGCTCGGAGCTGGCGCGCGCTCTGCGTCGGTGACGGCGCTCGGCGCGTGGGACGCAGGCGCCGTCGTCGCGCTCGAGTCCACGGTGCAGGTCGCGGGCGCGTCCTGCGAGCGCGCGGTGTTTGCGCTGGCCAACAGCGGCCTCGTCGGCGCGAGCGCGTCGAGCGTGCGCGTGGCTGCGTGGGAGCCGAGCGGCTGTGACGCCGTGACCGGCAGGCCGACGGTGAGCGTGGTGGGCGGCGACGCCCGCTCGCGAACGGTGTTGGCCGCCTGGACGCGCAGCGCGCCCGGCGCTGGGCAGAGCGCTGCGTGC
>JAAFIF010000122.1 GCA_013298625.1 Myxococcales bacterium | reverse complement strand
GTTGCATGGTCGCGATGGTGTTGTGCGGGGATCAGCCGATCGCCCTCTTTGCAGAGAGCGAAGGGCCGCGCCCGCGGCGCGCGTGACGGTCGCCCGTCACTTCGCGGAGATCGCGCTCGGTGTTGCTCGGAGCCTGCGCGCGGATTGGCGCACCGCGCGAGAGCGAACTCGTAACGGACTCACCGAGAGGTTGGTCTTCGACGCTGCGCCTCGCGACGGCCGCGTCGATGCCGGTGTGTCCTGGTTGCTCTCGTTTTTCACTGCTCCGCCGAGACGCTGTCTTCTCTGCCAGCTCGCGCTAGCCTCAGGGACAGCGGGCGATCTCTCGACGCCTTCAGGTCTGTCGTCTCGTCTCGCTCGTCCGCTTCGCGCCTGCATCGCTGCAGGCACGCGTTGGCCGCTCGATCGTCGACGACGCCCAGCGCAGCATCCGTGTCCTCGACACGTAGGGCGCGAACGCCCTGCGGACCGCCGTCCGCGCTGCGCTGCCCAGGGATTTCACTACGTGATCGGTGATCGCGCGCTCGTCCTCGGGAGGCGTCCGCGGCGCTGCCTCTGTGCTCTCTCGCCGGCTCCTCGCACACGAGTGTTGAATTCGTGTGCGAGCAACCGGCCAGCTCATACATAGGTCGGGCCGCGTAGAGTTTGTTGTCGGGGTCTCGTGCGCCGTCTGCTCGTCCTCCGCGCATCGCTGCGACGAAGGGCTGGGCGTTGGGCTGTGTCCCCGCCTGGCACCGTCGGTCGTTTACGTAGGTGTCCAGGGGCGCTGCGTGCTCGTACGGGATCAACCGCTGAGGAGCTTCGTTGGCCGATCGCGTCTCTGCCCATCGAAGGGCGAGCCGCGGGGCTGTCCGCTCGTCCGGTGCGCCGCCCTCGCCGCGTGCGTTCGACCTGCATTTCTGCAGACCGAACCCATCGCTCGCCGGGACGATCGCGCCGTTGCTGTGCCCGACCGCTCGTGTCTCTCGGCCCGTCACGGCGTGGCTTCGATCCCTGCGAAGGGAGTCGTCGCTCGCGGTGAGGGCGGAGGTGTCTGCGGTCGACCCTTCGTGTCCAGAGTTGCGATCTGTGGAGCGTTCGAAGGGCCCGTTCGTGCTGCGCGCACGTTCGTTGGTTCGCTCGAGTGAGGGCGTTGGCTCGCTGGCTCGCTCGCGCGTTCCGCGGTGTGTGCCGCGGATGAACGGGTTGTAACGAACCCGTCGCAGGAGGTTAAATTCTCTGCGTCGATTTTTCGTTTACCCAGTCATTCGTGCGACAAAAACGCTTCTTCGCAGCCCTTGTAGTCCGCCTCGACGTCGAGCCGCGCGAGCACCGAGTAGAACCCGAACTGCAGCCTGTTCATGAAGAACATCTCGGGCGGCATCGTGAAGAAGTGCTCTTCGGGCAGCGTCCGGGCCATCTTGGCCATCTCGGTCATGCGCTCGACCATCAGCGACGCAAAGGGCTTGGTCACGCGAAAGGGCGTCTCGAACAGGGGTTGGTAGTTCAGGTCCATGTACGAGAGGGCCTTGTCCGCGAGGGGGCCGGGGCGCATCGCCATGAGCTCCATCGACGCCTGGTGAAAGCGCTTGCGATCGCCTTCGAGCGCGGCGCGGTGCACCTTGCGGGCGTTGCGCTGGTTGTCGGGCTCGATCTCTTGCACGCACCCGTAATCAAGAAACGCGACGCGGCCGCGGTCGAGGAAGATGTAGTTGCCCGGGTGCGGGTCGGCGTTGAACATCGCGCCGACGAGCGTCCCTTTGAACACGAAGCGCCAGAGCGCCTCGGCCCACTGACGACGGTCCGCATCGGGCGCCGACTGAGCGTCCTCGAAGTCCACGCCGCGCACGAACTCCGTCGTCAGCACGTGCCTTGCCGTGTGCGACTCGATCACCTTGGGGACACAAATCTGCGCGTCCCCTGCGTGCAGCGCCGCGAAGCGCTGCTGCCGCGACGCCTCGAGCGAGTAGTCGAGCTCCTCACGAAACCGCGCCCGAATCACCGCCAGCCACTCTTTTGTCTGAAACTTCGACCCCGCCGTGGCCGCGATCATCCGCTCGAGCAGCCCCGCGTTGGACAAATCGCTCTCGACGGCCTCGTCGATCCCGGGGTGCTGAACCTTCACCGCCACTTCGGTCCCGTCGTGCAGCGTCGCCTTGTGCACCTGTCCGATCGAAGCGCTCGCGATGGGCTTGTCGTCCCACTCGCGAAACAGCTGCTCCATCTTCTTGTCCAGCGACGCCTCGAGCACCGCGCGCACTTCGACCGGGTCGCTGGTCGGCGCCATCGAGCGCAGCTTCTTCAGCGAGCTCTCGAAAGCCTCCTTCTGACCTTCGGGCACGACCCCGTCGACGTACGAAGCCATCTGACCGACCTTGGCCGCGAGCCCGCGCATCGATCCGAGCACTTCGGCCGCGTGCTGCGCGGCGTCCTTGCCCTCTTTGTCCTTGAGCAGCGACGCGCCGGCGCGCACGCCCATCGACGCGAGGTTTGCGATGCGCCCGAGGCGCCCCTTGGGCAGCTTCTTGAAGTCCATTCGCCTTGCCGTTGGATGGCTCTATACCCCCATTCGTCGCGCGGGATCGTGCGAACTCCGTCGATCAGCCCGCGGCCACGGGGTGCGCCGCGAAGTACTCGACGGCCAGGTGGGTCGTGTCCTCGTCGAGCGGATGAAAGTCCCGTCGCAGGTAGCCCAGCACCGCCTGACGCTGCGCTTCTCGACGCGCGCCGAGCTCTTCGCGGCCGACCGCGCGCTCGCTGCGCAAGCGCTCGATCGACAGGTTTGCGCGGTCTTGCCACAGCAACGACAGGTGAAATCCCACCCAAAACGGAAACAACGTCCCGACCGCCACGGCCATCCCCGCCGCGCGCGTGCGCAGACGCGGGTCGACCACCTGCAGCACATCGAACGCCACCGCCCTGTGCTCGATCTCTTCGGCCGCGTGCCATCGCAAGAGCGATCGCATCGTGGGGTGCGCTTGCTCGAGCAGCGGGTGCGTGAGCGCGAGGCGAGCGAAGGTGGCGGTCAAGTGCTCGAGCGCCGCCGTCGCGCTGAGCCGCAGCACGGGCGGAGAGACCTTCTCGATCACTTTGAACGCGACGAACTTGTACGCGGCGAGCATCGGGCGAATGCGAAAGCCCTGCTGTTCGAGGGCGGCGAAGAAGTGCTCGTGCTCGACGCCGTGCCGCGCTTCTTGCTCGATGAAGCGCTGGACGTCGCGCTTCAACTGCTCGTCGGTGACCGCGCTCAGGTACGCCCGCACGCTGCGCACGAAGAACCGCTCTCCGTCGGGAAACAACAAGTTGAGCGCGTTGACCCCGTGCGACCCGATCGCGTGCCCGCCGAACCAGTGCCTGGGAACATCGCGAAAATCCAGCCCAGGCCTCCGCGGTGTGATCACCGGGCGCTCGCGCTCCGTCGCTGCCGTGGTTGTCATCGCCGCCCATTGTAGGGCCGAACGCACCGCGGGCGAGACGTCCGGAGGCGCTGCCATTGCGACCGCTCCACAACTGCGCCATACCCTCGCGCGACCCGCGCTCGGCCGCGCAGGTTCGCCCGCCCTCTATCCAACGCCCGAAAGCAGCTCACAGCATGCGCACGCTCGGCATCGGATCGCTCGTGATCGCGTTCTTCGCGATGGCCTACCTCGGGCCGGCGATCGCCGTCGCGGCGCACGTGATCGCGCGGGGCGGATACCTCTCGTCGGACCGAAAGTTCACCGTGTCCGAGCGGGTCCTCGGCGTGCTCGAGGCGCTCTTGATCGGCGCGCTCTGGTTGCCAGCGCTGATCGTCCTGCTCGTTCAAGCGCTGATCGGCCGGTGATTGTGGCCTGTTGTCGCGGGTGCGACACCGCTGCCACAGGCGCCCGTGTCACAGAGGCGAGGCAGCAAAAAGCCCCGTAGAATGCGGCGCATGCTTCGCCTACGACCCGCGCTCTTCGCGCTCTTCGCGCTCGCTTCGGCGTGCGAGCGCGGACCGCTCTTCACCACACAGTCCGTGCTCGGCGTCGCCGCTTCGCAGCCTACGTTCTTGCTGCAATGGGACAGCTCGGAGCTTCGCCATCCGCGCGCCGACACCTTCGCCTTCGACGGGCAACGGTTCGTGCGCGCCTCGGGTATGGCCATGAGCTTCGTGCATCCCTCGCGCGTCGTGGGCGCGGTCGAGTCGCCCTCCGCCGTGATCGTTCACCAGGCGGGAACCGCGTATTTTGCGACGGGACCGGACGGGTACGTGCTCGCGCCCACCTTCGCGCGCCCCTCGCTCGCGTCGCTCGGAGACTCGTTTGCGGCGCTCGAGACCGACCCTCAGACGGGGGCGTTTACAGTGCTGTCCATCGACGACCGCGGCCGCGAGCGCTGGCGGCGCGCCCTGCCCGACGGGACCACGCACTGTCCTGCGGGCCCCATCACGACCCCGGACCGCGCGCGGGTCGTGATGTTCAGCGCGACAGGGTGCGTGGGCGTCAGCACGCTCTACACGTGGGACGCGCAGGGAGCGCCCGCGACGCCCATCGAGCACCAGGCGCTGAGCGCTCCCGAGGGGCTGACGTTCTCGCTCGACGCCGTGGCAGCGGTGCGCGACGACCTGACCGTCGCCGTCGCGACGAGCGCGCTCAGCGCGGATCGAAAGCGCATCGGCTGGCTGAACATCTTGTCCCCCATCAGCGCGACGCCGACGAGGCTCGAGCTCGGGACCATGGCCGTACAGCGGCTCGCGCCGATCGGCGCCTCGCGTTGGTTGATCGTCGCGCGGGTGTTTGCGTACAGAGACCTGGCGCGGTCCAACGGAAGCACCGACCGGATCGAAACAGAGAACACGCAGGCGATGGTGGTGACTGACACCGGCGCGATCGACGGGCGCCTCGAGCTCTTTCGCTACGCGACCGCGAGCATGGCCGTCGTCGCCACGCCCCGCGGAACAGCGCTCTTCGTCGCCTCGGACGGCCGCGACAACCCGCGGCTGCTCGTGTGGGCGCCGGACGGCCGCCGGCTCTCGGACGAGCGCATCGACCTCGATCGGGTCGCCGCCGAAGTCGAGCCGCCGATCGACGCTGGGCGATAGGCCGAGCGAGGCGCGCGCTCGATAGGGTACGATCGCGCCCCGCATGCAGAGCGAATATCGCCGCGCGTTCAACGCGCACTACACGCCGGATTTCTACGCTCGGTACATGGCTCGGATCGAGAAGGCCGTCGGATGCGAGGTGCCTTTTCGCGTCGCCGAGACGCCGTTCTTCTTGCCGACGAAGCTGCGCGCGAAGCTCGAAGCGCACGCGAAGGCCATCGTGAGCGAGATCTGCGACCCAGCGCTGATCCGCGACCACAACCACGGGATCCCCGCGCAGTACAACGTCCCGCGCATGGACGCGGTCGCGCACTGCATCCAGGTCGACTTCGCGATCGTGCGCGACGAGAACGGCGAGCTCGACGGAAAGCTCGTCGAGTTTCAGGGATTTCCCTCGTTGTATGCGTTTACGCTGCTGCAGGCCGAGGCGATGGCCGAGGAGCTTCGCGCGATCCCGGGGCTCGATCGCCCGTGGACACCACTATTCAACTGTGACCGCGACGGATACGTGAAGATCCTGCGCGACATGATCGTCGCCGACGAGGACCCCAACGAGGTCGTGCTCGTCGACCTCACGCCGCGCGAGCAGAAGACGTACCCGGATTTCGTCGCGACGAAGATGCTGGTCGGCGTCGACTGCTGCGACCCGAGCGAGCTCGCGGTCGAAGGCGACAAGCTCTACCGCGTGCGCGACGGAAAGCGCACGCGCGTCAAGCGCATCTACAACCGCGTGGTCTTCGACGAGCTCGAGCGCAAGGGCGCCAAGATGCCCTTCGCGTGGACGCAGGACCTCGACGTGACGTGGGTCCCGCACCCCAATTGGTATTGGGTGTGGTCGAAGTTCACGATCCCGTACCTCAAGCACGCGAGCGTTCCGAAGGCGCGGTTTCTCTCGGACGTGAAAGAGCTGCCCGAGGACCTCTCGAAGTACGTGCTCAAGCCGCTCTTCTCCTTCGCGGGCACGGGCGTCGTCGTCGACGTGACGCCCGAGGACGTCGCGCGCGTGCCCGAGGCGCAGCGGCACGAGTGGCTCTTGCAAGAGAAGATCGCGTACGCCCCGGACATCCAGCCCCTCACGGGCCCCGGAATCAAAGCCGAGGTCCGCATGATGTTCGCCCGCCCCGAGAAGGACAAAGAGCCCCGGCTGGTGCTCAACCTCTCGCGTCTTTCGCGAGGAAAAATGCACGGCGTCGACCACAACCGAGACTTCGACTGGGTCGGCGGCACCGTGGGCCTCTGGGGCGGCGAAGAATAGTCTCGAGGCTGTCAAAGCCTCCGTCGCGCTCGCGCGTCTGAACGCTGCAACCATGGCAGCGGTGCTCCCCTCTCGGTTCTCTCTGGCCTCGCTCTCGCTCGCGGCGCTGGCGCTCACACCGATGGCCCTGCTCGCGCAGGCGCGAACGACGACGCCTGTCGAAGTGCGGGTGATCGTCGTGCAGCCTGCGATCACCGTCGTGACGCAGCCGCCAGCCGTCGCGGTGCAGCGCCCCCAACACAACCCTGCGGCTGTGCGCGTTCGCTGGGGCGCGAGCTGGTACCCAGCCACCCGGCTGCGCGCGGTGTGGGGCCAGTACGCGCTCTATCGCTTCGACGGCTACGGCGCCGAGTGGGACTCGGTCATGCACGAGCGCGACGTGCGCTCGGCGTACGACGAGCAGCCGCTGCCCGCGTGGCAAGCGGAGACGCCAGGACTTGCGCTGCCCGACTCGCACGTGATCCGGCGCGGAGAAGCGCTCATGGGAGAGTGGCACGACGGATGGTTCGCGATTCGCGTGCTGCGCGTACGGGGCGAGACCGCGCGGATTCGCTACGACGGATACGGCGCCGAGTGGGACGAGGACATGCCGCGCTCGCGCATCCGACTGCGGGACCCCGAGACGACCGGGCCGGTCCCTGCGCTGCCGCCAGAAGCGCAATGGAGCGCGGTGGATCCGCAGAGCCCGCCGCAGGTCGGGCAACATGTCGCGGTGCGGCAAGGAGGCGCGACGAAGTACGCGACCGTTCAGCGCACAGACGGACCGCTCTTCTGGGTGCACTACCGCGGAATGTCCCGCGCCTTCGACGAGCCCGTCACGCTCGACCGCATCGCAGGAATCCCACGGTGACAGCCGCGCGCAGGTGCGATAGTCCATCGTCGTGCCTACGCCCTTTCTGCTCGGAGTCCTCGCGCAAGCCGTCGCCGCTTCGATCGTCCCAGTGGACACGACCGCCGCGCAGCCCTCGTCGCCGCTCGCGCCGAGCGAAGCGCCCGCGAGCGCTGGGGCGCCCATGCAGCGCCCAGAGCCGGCGCCGGAGAATCCCCCCGCGCCGCAGTGGCGACCGCGGCGGTTCGGCGTGCACCTCGGCATCAACGCGACGTTTACCTTCGACGTGAGCGCGGGGCGCGTGTGGTACTTCGGCGCGACGACGCAGCTCACGGGGCTCGCATGGCTCGCCAGCACCGAGCGCAACTTCAACGTCTCGCTGTTGGCCTTCGGCGGCGTGGGTCTACCAGTGATCGAGCACGAGGGCCTGCGCTTCACGGTCGACGTCGCGCCAGCGCTGACGTACACGCATGCAGCACCTGTGAATTTGCTGTCCGTTGGGCTTCTGGCGGGCGTGCGCCTCGTGCACCGATCGGGCTTCACGTTTGCTGTGAAGCTTCCGCTCGTCGGCTACGCAGGCGCGCCCGACGCGCAGCGCGGCGGGCTGCTGATGTACTACACCAACGCGATCATCACGGTCCCGGCGATCACCTTCGGCTACTCGTTCTGAGCGATCGATCGACGGCAGCGCGAGCCCCACTGCAGAGCCCGCCCTCCCCCGCTCAGCGGTTGGCGATGACGACGTCGACCTCTTGGCCGTAGTGATCGCTGAGCGGTCCCATGCGGCCGTCGCTGTACGCGACCGGGTCGGCGAAGGCGACGCGCGCGCGGGCGACGTGGATGCGATTGTTCGGGTCGCGCGCGGTCACGAGGTCCATGCGCGCGGGAAACTCCGTCGCCGCGTACTGCGTGAAGTACATCGAGTTGCAGTCGGTCGCGGTGAACATCGCCGGCGTGTTCGCGCACCACGCGGCGTCGCCGAACGGCGTCGCGAGCGAGGTCGCTGGGTTGTTGGGAACCGTGTCGCCGAGGGTGATGTCCAGCGTCGCGTCCATCGCCGAACGTCCGCGCACCGCGAGGTCTGTCACGCCCGCGTAGTGCATGAGCATCGGGTACGAGAGCGTGTTGGCGAACCACGCGGGCTCTGCGCCGTTGTTGGGCAGGCTCCACACGTCGGTCTTGTAGTAGGGCCCAGCGTTGAAGTCGCCCATCGCGAAGACGAGCTCGTCGGCGGGGACGAACTTGCGAATGTGCAGCCCGAGCTCGCGCACGTGCGACATCCGCAGCGGATACGCCGCGGGGAAAGCCGCCACGTGCGTCGAGTACACGACGATCGGCCCCAGCGTCGCGTGCTCGAAGCGCACCGACAAGAACCCGCGGCTGTACCCGTTGGCGGGATAGAACTCGTTGCCCGAGATCTCGCTGTAGGGCTCGCTGCGGACCACTCCGGGCGCCGCGGCCACGGTGTTCTTCACGGCGACCGCGAGGCCGTCGGTGTAGCCCGTGCGCGGCGAGGTCACGATCCAGTAGCCAGCGCTCGCGGCGGCGGCTCGAAAGCGCTGCACGTCCTGCGGGCGCCACAGCTCTTGCAGCGCGATGACGTCGTAGCCCTGCGCAAAGATCGTCTGCGCCATGATCGGCGCGCGCACCTCGAGGTCCGGCGTCCGGGCGTACTGAACGAGCCCGTACAGCTGCACGTCGAGCAAGCCGACGTTGAGCGAGAGGACCTTCAGCGCGGTGCCCGACGCGGGCATCGCGGGGTTGCTCGCTTGGATGCCCTGCAACAGCGCGGTGGGCGTGGGGCGTCCCGAGAACGTCAGCGGGTTGCGCAGCAGGTCTCCGACGGTGCTCGCGCCCGAGAGCAGCCCCTGGTAGTGCGCGAACAACGGCGACGACGCGAGCGTGACGTTGTCTTCGGCGACGCTGCCGATGGGGGTCCCTGCTTTGGCGCAGCTCAGCGAGGCGACGGTCGAGAGCGCAACAACGGCGAGCGAAATCCGCATGTGTGAGGGGTGTACCTCTCTGCGCCACGCGCGCGCAACACGCGGGTTCGCGACGCGGCGGGTCAGAAGTGAGCCTCGTCGCAGTGGCCCTCGCCGTTCCAGTGGCCGACGGTGGTGACGAGGGCCGTGACGTAGTCGCGCAGCGTGTTGACGTTGCGCGCCGAGCCCGTGGTGTATTGGCCAGTCGGCAGCGTCGTGAGGTCGACCGTCGCCAGCTCGTCGAGGGTGACCATCATGTCCATGTTGCGATCGGCGCTGGCGATGGCGTCGAACCGGAGCTTCGCCTCGGGATTCTGCAGCCCGTCGTAGAAGAGATGGTCCGCGTGAAAAGTGAGCTGGCCGGGGGTGGCAGCCGTTCCGCTCGTGACGACGAGGCCGGGCTGCGAGCTGGCGTCACGGCAGTTCGAGAAGCGCGTATTGCCAGTAAATCCCCAGCGAAACGAGCGCGTCCCGCGCATGGGGTGGCTGGCCGTACCCTCGACGTAGAGCGCGTACCGACCGCCCTGCATCACCATGAGATCGCTCGCGCTCGCGTTGCCTACGGTCGAGCTCGCCGTGGCCTCGGACAACTCGAACCGCACGTCGTCGAGCCTGCGCGCTTCGACCATCGAGATCGTCCCGATCGACAGCGCCTGCGCCGCGGGCTTGAGATCGAAGACGCGCCCTCCGCCCGTCAGCGAGTAACTCGGCCCGCCGGTCGCCGCGAAGCGCACGCCCGAGACGTGCACGAGAAACTTCGAGAACTGCACTCCCCAGCCGTCCTCGAACTCGCTCGCCGGAATCTCATTGGCGACGAACTCCTCTCCCCACGCCCGCACGTCGATCGAGCCCACGGGCGCGCCGCACGCGCCGAGGCCGACCAACAACGCAACACACCCACTCTGCAGCCATTTTTTCGACGTTTTCATCATTGTTACCTTTGTGATTTTCGTAGCACCGTTGGGAATGCGAGCGCGCCCTCCCGAGCAGCGCCGCGAAGTGTCTACTGGCCCGAGGCGGGCAGCAGCGTCACGCGATAGGCCGAGCCGTTGCTCACGCCGCGAAACAGCGCGTTGCGCACCTGTCCGTCGGCAGGGACGTCCACCACGCCGTCCATCGCCGGTGCGACCATCGCGAGCGTCGAGAAGTCCGCGCGGTCGAGCCAGAGCCCGAGGTCCACGGCGATCGCAAACGAGGTCGTCCCGTCGGCGCGGATCTCTCCGTGCGCAGGCGTCCCCGCGATGTCGAAGGCGTCCGCGAGCTCCATGCGAAAGCGCACCGTCGCGCCGGCCTTCGCCGCCGTCCCCTGCACGCGCACCGTGTTGCCCGCGCTCAAGGTCGTGCCCGCAGCGCGCGCGGCGTCCGCCGGTCGCAGCGTGAGCGTCGCGGAGTTGCTCGTGCCCGTCACCGCGGTGATCGAAGTGAGCTGCACCGTGGGGCCCATCAAATCAAGAACGCGCAGCACCGACGTGTCCGCCAGCGCGTCGCCCGGCGAGTAGTGCCCGGGGTGCGCGAAGGCCGTGCCGATCGAGATCGCCCTGAACAATCGCTGACGGAGACGCGCTTCGAAGACAGGCTCGCCGACGTTCCACCGGAGCGAGTCGACGCTGAGCAGAGCTTGCTCGTAGGTCACCGACCAGCCCGCGCTCGTCGGCCCCGTCGGCGTAGCGCCGCGCAGCGAGGCTTGAATACTGGTGCGCGCGCCGCCCGTGCTCACCGGCCCGCAGTGAAACACCGTGACCATCGCGAACGCGCTCGCGACCATGCTCCACGAGACCCAACGCTTGTCGCTCATAGCTGAACTCCAACTGTAAAATCCGCGGTGAACGGCCGCCCCGCGGTGAAGTGACGAACCGGCACTCGGCTGCCCCCAGGGGCTGCGTCCCAGTCGCTCGAGTAGTTGAACTGCCCGTCGCGCCACCGCGCGTCGAACACGTTGCGGAGCTTCACGCCCACCTCGACGACGCTCACGCGCACGCTCGCCCCCGCGTCGACCAGCAGCACAGGCTCGGACCGCTCGGAGAACGGCAGCTCGCGATACCCGATCAGCGACGCCCCCACGCCCGCCGAGAGCGCCACCGGAACGCCCCTCACCCTGCCGATCTCTCGATCGAACGCCGCGTCGAGCCGCGCCACCAGCGACGGGACGTACGGCACCGCGCGCCCCGTCGCGTCGAAGCTCGCCCGCGCGTACGTCGCGCTCGCGAGCAACACCAGCCCGCGCACCGGAGCGAGCCTCGCGTTGGCGCTCGCCCCGACGCGCGTCGTCGCCTCTGCGCCCGCGATCGTGAGGTTTTGCCCGAGCACAGGGTCGAACACCAGGTCGCGATCGACGTGCGTGAGGTAACCCGAGACCGACGCAGAGCCCCGCGCGCCGTTGAAGCGCAGCGCGGCTTCGCCCGAGTGAACCGTCGCGAACGGAGCGTTTTCGCCCTGGCCGAGCGTCGTCGCTTGCGGCGAGCGAAAGCCCTTTCCGTAGGCGAGGTCCAAGGTCCAGTCGCGCGCGAACCGCAGCCGCGCACTCGCCTTCGGGCCGAGGTGAATCCCCTGCGCGTCGCGGCGGCCGCGGGGCTCCATCGCGCCGCCCGAGCGAGCAATCCTGTCGTCGATCTGAAACGCGAGCCCGTCTCCCCGCAGCCCCGCGCGCAGCTCGAGCCACGAGAGCGGCCGCGCCTCGAGCTCGGCCCACAGCGCGATGTCCGTCGCGTTGACGTCTGCGTCGATCATGCGCTGGTACGCCACGGCGTCGACGAAGCGCTCGCGCTGCATCGACTGCGTCGTCACGTCGTGCCTGGCGAACGCGCCGCCGCGGAGGTTCAGCCACGAGAGCAGCGGCTGCCGCGCCTCGGCGTCGAGGCCAAACGACGTCGCGCTGTACGTCTGCTCGTAGCGATCGCCCCGCGGATCGAGCGCGAAGCCCGTGTAGTTCTCTCGCGCGCGAAACTCTCTGCGCGTGAGCCACGCGCGGATCGAGCCCGTGGTGCTCCCGTGCCGAAACCGCGCTTCGATGACGGCCCCGTGCCGCGCCGAGAAGCCGCCCTGCTGCGGGTCACGCGCTTCGAAGAAGCCCTGGATTCCCTGCAAAAAGTCTGGCTCGCGCACGACCCCAGCGCTCTGCCACGAGCCCGCGTAGGACTGCAGCAGCGCGCGCACGGTGAACGCGCCGAGCTCGCGCTGGTACTGCGCCATCGCCGCCGCGCGCTGCGACGCACGCGAAGGCCCCCAGCCGTTGGAGCGGCCGAGCTCGCCCGCGACGAACGTCTCGTTGGACGCGCCGCGCGGAGCCCACACGGCCACGGCGCGCATCGCGTCGTACGTTCCGTATTGCCCGCGCACGAGCACGCCGCGGTCGCGCACCGCGAGGTCCATCCGCGCGCTCGCGGCCACGGCGAAGTCGCCCTGGTGCGGGTCGTACGGCCCTTCGATCACCGTCAAGCGATCGACGACCTCTGGGATCACGTAGTTGAGGTCCGCGTATCCCTGGCCATGCGCGTTGGACACGTCGTTGACCGGCGCGCCGCCGACAGAAAACTCGACGTCCTGCCCGTGCTGCGCGTCGAAGCCCCGCAGAAAGAACTGATGCGCTTTGCCCTCGCCCGCGTGCGACGAGAGAAAGAAGCCCGGCGCGAGCGCGAGCAGGTCCGGCGCTCCGCCTCGGGGGACCGCGCGTAGCTCTTGCGGCGCGATCGTTTGCTCCGTGGGCGAACCGCTCGTCGCACGACCGCGCACCGTCGCCCCTTGCGACTCGGACGCCTCGCGGCCTGCGCGCGCCTGCGCCCCAGCGGCAGGAGCCAACAGCGTGTACGCGGCGCAGAGCGCGTATTTCGTGCGAGTCAAAGAGCCGCGTGTCACTGAACGATCAATTGGTAGCACGGCCACGACGGCGGTGGGTAGCGTGGTGTTTCGACGCGGGCCCCGTCTGTGAAACCATCGCAGCGAACGATGAAGACCCGACGCTGTGTGATGGGCTCGAGGGCGCTGTTGCTGATCGGCGCGGTGAGCGCCGGGTGCTCGACGCCGACGAACCCGACCGATGACGCAGCGAGCGAACGAAGCGCTCCTGCGACGGACAGCGCCATGTACGACGCAAGCGCGCTCTTGGATTCGCCGACCGCGCCGACGACGGACGCGAACGGGATGGACGACGCGAGCGCGAGCGACGGGGGCGGCCGCTGCGCGACGCCGGGGCGATGGGGCGCGCCGACGCAGACGTTTACGCTGCCAGCGCCCAACGCGCAGGGAGAGCTGTACATCCCCGACGTTCAAGCGCGGTTCACGACGGTGAACTGGGCGACGCTCGAGCGGCTGTACATTCCGGCGGGCCGCTACACGCTCATCAACCTCGGCAACCTCCCCAACCGCAGCGCGGACCGCCCGCTGGTCATCACGAACACCGGAGGGCAAGTGTTGCTGCGGCCCAACGCGGGCTCGCGACAGGGCTACATCTGGTCGGTGACGGGCGGATCGAACTGGGTGATCACGGGCCGGTACGACCCGGTCTCGCGCACCGGCGACAGCGCGTTTCGCGGGCACGATTGCGACGCGTACGCCAATAGCCGAGAGCGCTACGGGATCGTGAGCGACGGGATCTTTCTGAGCGAAGGCCACATGGGGCTCGGCGTCACCAACGCGACGAGCTTCGAGCTGGACTTCATCGAGATCACCCGCTCGGGCTTCGCGGGGCTGCGGATCAACAGCAGCGCGATGGGGGGCGCGCCGCCAGCGCCGCTCGCGAACATCCGCATCCACGACTTGTACATTCACGACATCAAGAGCGAAGGGATCTACTTCGGCTGGACCGGCGCGCCGCCCTCACCGCTGGCCGAACGCACGCAGGTCTACAACAACCGCGTGCTGCGCACGGGCACCGAGGCGATGCAGCTGCAGAACCTGGGCGACGGCTCGGAGGTGCACCACAACGTGTTCGCGTGGGGCGCGCTCGACTGGCGCGCGGCGTTCGGTAGCTTTCAAGACAACGCGTCACAGCTGCAATTTCGCAGGGGAACCGTGCGCGTCCATCACAACGTCGTGATGGGCGGCGCCGCTGCGCTCGGCAACTACTTCTTCAGCACAGAGCCGGGCGACACAGCGCGATCGGTGGTGATCGAAGACAACTACTTCGCCGACACGCTCTCGCTGGGGCTCTACTTCGGCGGGACCGCGGGCGCGGACAGCAGCCTCGCGCTGCGCCGCAATTTCTTTCGCGGCTTGGACTTCGGCTACACGAGCGTCTACCCGATGGCGACGGACCCTGGCGTCGTGATCCGCGCCGCGGGCACGATCACCGCGGCGATCACCGTCGATCGCAACGCGTGGGAAGGGCCGCGACGGATCATCGACGGCATCACCGGCGGCGCAGGCACGCGCGGCTCGGTGACGGCGACGGCCAACACCAACGGCGCCGTCGAGCCCGTGAGCTTCGTCGCGAGCGGCTTCCCTGCCGCTGCTCCGACGCGACGGTTGGAGCTTTGGACCGCGCGCGCGACGCTCGCTCCGTCGATGCCCGCGATGACGTACGCGCCCGGCGCGCTCGTGATGCACGACGGCCAGCTCTACGAGTGCACGGCGATGAACAGCAACGCCGCCCCGGACGCGAGCCCGGCGAGCTGGCGCAGGCTGGCGTTGCCCGCGGACGACGTTCGACTCGCGCCGGGCAGCGCGTACGCGCGCGCCGAGATCGGGCTTCAATCAACGCGCTGACGCTCGCATACTCGCGCGATGGACACGGACGCGATCTACCTCGATCACAACGCGACGACGCCCATCGACGAGCGAGTGCTCGACGCGATGCTCCCGTACTTGCGCGAGCGCTTCGGCAACCCGTCGAGCGGCCACGGGTACGGTCAGCTCGCGCGAGGCGCCGTCGAGCGCGCGCGCGAACAAGTCGCCTCGCTGATCGGCGCCGCGCCCGATGAAATCGTGTTCACTTCGGGAGGGACCGAGGCGAACAACCTCGCGATCCGCGGGGTCGCCGAGCGAGCGAGCGCCGAGCGTCGGCGCGTGGTGACCACGGCCATCGAGCACCCTGCCACCGAGCGGCCTTGCGCCTGGCTCGAGCGCAACGGCTTCACCGTGGCGCGGGTCGGCGTCGACGCGGACGGAAGAGCGCGGCTCGACGCGGCCCGACACGCCATCGACGCGCGCACCGCGCTCGTCACGGTGATGCACTCGAACAACGAGACGGGGGTGTTGCAGCCGGTGAGCGACCTGGCCGAGCTGGCCCGCGCGCACGGGGCGCTCGTTCACACGGACGCCGCGCAGTCGGTCGCGAAGGTCCCGATCGACCTGCGCGAGCTCGCGGTGGACCTGCTGTCGATCGCCGGGCACAAGCTGTACGCGCCCAAGGGCGTCGGCGCGCTCTTCGTGCGGCGCGGCACAGCCATCGCGCCCTTTGCGCTCGGGGCCGGTCACGAGCGCGGGCTGCGCCCAGGAACCGAGAACGTCGCCTCGATCGTCGGCCTCGGCGCCGCCTGCGCGCTCGCCGAAGGGGACATGGCCACGGAGTCCGCGCGGGTCTCTGCGCTGCGCGATGAATTGTGGACACGAATTCGAAGCGCGGTCCCGCGCGCGGCGATCAACGGTCACGACGCGCTGCGCCTGCCCAACACGCTCAACGTTCGGTTCGTCGGGGTCTCGGGCACGGCGCTGCTCGCGCGGGCCACGGAGGTCGCGGCGTCGACGGGGTCTGCCTGCCACGACGGCCACGAGAGCGCGTCGCCGGTCATCTTGGCGATGGGCGTCGCCCCGGACGAAGCGCGCAGCTCGGTGCGGCTGACCTTGGGACGCATGACCCAGCGCAGCGACGTCGCCCGCGCAGCGGCCGCGCTGATCGCCGCCTACGAAGCGCTCTGCGATCGCTGAGCATCGACGCTCGGTCAGAACACATCCCGCGCGCGACGCACGACGGCGAGCACCTCGCTCGGGTTCGACTCGTCGAGCGCCGCGGCTCTCGTCCGCGCAAACGCCCGCACACCGGGCTCTCGCACGCGCAGAAACGGGTTGCTCGCGCGCTCTTCGCCGAGCGTGCTCGGGACCGACGGAGCGCCCTGCGCCCGCACCGCGGACACGCGCTCGATGCGCGCGCGGACCGCGGCGGAGTCGGGCTCGACCTCGAGCGCGAACCTGAGGTTCTTCTCGGTGTACTCGTGTCCCGGGTAGACCAGGACGTCGTCGCCGAGCGCGCCGAGCACCTCGTTGAGGGCGTGGTTCATCATGGCCGCGGTGCCTTCGAACAAGCGCCCGCAGCCCGCGGTGAACAGCGTGTCGCCCGTGAACACCGCGCGCCCTTCGAGCACGTACGCGAGCGCGCCGGTCGTGTGCGCGGGGACGTGTCGGGCGGCGAGCTCGAGCGCTCCGACGGTGAAGCCGTCGTCGTGGCCGAGCGCGTGGGTGACGCCGTCGATGCGTGCGCGGTCCTCGTGGTGAGCGTACACGCGAAGCGAGGAGAATCCCTGGCGAAGCGCGGCGAGTCCGCCGACGTGATCGTCGTGGTGGTGCGTGCAAAGGACCGCGTCGAGGCGCCCGCCCGCGCGCTCGATCGCCGCGAGCACGGGGCCGGGCTCGGACGGGTCGACCAGCAGCGTCGCGCCCGTTCGCTCGCAGCGCGCGAGGTAGGCGTAGTTGTCGCTGAGGCAAGGGACGATGGTGATCGCGTGCATGGGCGCGAGTGTCGCGCACGCGCGCGGTCAGTGCATCTCGTCCGGCCGCGCCGACGGGGGCGCCGCAGAGAACGCGCGCGCAGCGTACTGACCGCGGGCGATCGCGAGGGCGTCCATCATGCGCGGTGGCATCTGTGACTCTTCGAAGCGGATGTCCGGCTGCACGCGCAGCGCGTCGCGCAGGGCTTCAGCGGCGAGGTCGACGCGGTCGAGCGCGCAGTACGCCTCGGCGAGCATGCGTTGAACGCGCGCGCGTTGGGTCTCGCTCACCTCGGCGCCGCCGAGCAGACGCGAGCCGAGCGAGAGGGCTTCGACGTACTGACCGTGGTCGATCATCGAGCGCAGGGCGAGCGCGCGGGCCTCGAGCTCGCGCTGGGCGCGGGCGGTCTGCGCGAGCGACGGGCCTCCCTCGCACACGGGCTCTTCGCGGAGGGTGAGCTCGGCCATCGGCAGCAAGAGCACCTGGCCGCGCTGCAAGCGCATCGACGCGAGGCGGTTGAACTCGGAGATGAAGCGGGTTTGTGCGCGGTCGCCGTAGAACCGCTGGGCGATCTCGAAGAGCGGCTCGGCGTCTTCGGGCACGACGTAGCGCAGCAGGTACGGGATGCGGACGACGGCGCCCGCCGACGGATCGACGCGCAGGTCCGCGCGGTTGACCTCGGCGAGGTACGGCGCGCGCGCGGCGCTTCCGAACTCACGAAACGCGATGCGCTCCCACGTGTCGCGCTCGCGCACGCGGTAGTAGCTCACGCTGGGGATGACCACGCGCGTGCCGGGCAAGATGCCTGCGCTGGCTTGGACGTTGAGCGCGTTGGCGGCGACGACGATGAGCTCTCGCGCCGAGTCGCCGTAGTACCGCTGCGAGAGCGCCGCGAGGGTCTCGCCGTGGCGGACGGTGTGCACGATGTCCGCGCGCGCGGCGCGCACCGGGGCGAGAACGAGCGCCACAGTTGACAGGGTGACAACCATGCGACGGACGATCACCGCGGGGCTCCTTCGGGGTTGGCTCCGGAGTTGGCGCCAAGACTGACCTCGAGCCAGACGGTGGCGCCGCGCTCGACGCGGACGACGCGATCGACCGTTCCGAACGAGGGGTGGACGAAGCGGACGTAGTGCAGGCCCGGGAGCAATCGGTAGGACTCGTTGGTGGGCGCGGTGTCGACCGCGACGCCGTCGATCGAGACGTTGGCCCACGGTCGCGCGACCACGCGCAATCGCCCTGTGTCCGCGGTGCCCGGCGGGCGGGGCCCTGTTGCAGTGCGGCCTGCGTCGCCAGTGCGTTCGCGGGTGAGCTCGGTGTACGCGATGAGGCCTACGAGGGCGGCGGCGCTGGCGGTCTGCCCGAGCCAGAGCGCCCGCTGCGCGCGCACGAGGGGCTGATTGGCGCTGGCTCCAGAGGGGTCTTTGACGCCCGACGGACCGAGGGCCGCGCGCACTTCGGCGTGGGTCACTTCTTTGAGCGCGAGCAGTCGCTCGAGCACGAGCGCGCGGGTCGACGGAGCGCCGCGCGACGCGAGGTAGTCGCCGAGATCTCGGGCGACGCTGTCGGCGGACTCGTAGCGGTGCGTGGGGTTCTTCTCGAGGCAGCGCGCGAGGATGCGCTCGATGACCGTGCTCACGCCGGGGCGCAGGGACGAGGGCGCGGGGTAGCGGTCGAGGCGGATCTTCTGCATCACCGTGCGGCCCGCTTCTTCTTCGAAGGGCCGTCGGGCGGTGAGCATTTCGTACAGGAGAATCCCGAGCGAAAAGAGGTCCGAGCGAAAATCAACGCGGTCGCCGAGGACCTGTTCGGGAGACATGTACGAGGGCGTTCCGACGACGCCGAGGCCGTCGTGGGGCTCGTTGGTGTCGCGCGCGATGCCGAAGTCCGTGAGCTTCACGTCGCCGCGGCGCGAGAGCAGGATGTTCGCGGGCTTGACGTCTCGATGAACGAAGCCGAGCGCGTGGACGTGGGCGAGCGCGCTGGCGATCTCGTGGGCGATCGCGACGGCGGTGTCGACCGCGAGCGCGCCCTGCGCGTCCATCACTTTGCGCAGCGAAGGGCCCTCGATGAGCTCCATCACGATGAAGGGGCGGCTGTCGCACTCGCCGGCGTCGTAGACGTGCGGGACGTTCTGGTGAGAGATCTTCGAGAGGAGATTGGCCTCGCGGAGGAAGCGCTTTCCGAGCTGCGAAGACGGGGTGATCGAGGGCTTGAGGACCTTGACGGCGACCGATCGCGAGAGCGACCGCTGCGTGCCACGAAACACTTCGGCCAACGTCCCCTCGCCCAGCCGCACGCCCACGCGCACGCCCGGAACGACCATCACCCCAGGGTTCGCCCCTCCGTCCCCGTCCCCCTGTTCGCGAGGCGCTTCGCTCACTGCGAGCACGCGCTGCGCGGCAGTCGTCGCACTTCGTCGAGCCGCGTGCGAGCCGCAGCCGCGCGCGGCGAGCTCGCGTACCGATCGACGATCAAGCGCAGCGAGCGCTGCGCCTCGGTGCACCATCCCAGACGCACGAAGCCCTCGGCCATCTCCGCCAGCGCGTCGGGAACGCGATCGCCCTGCGGATAGTCCGCCACCAACCGACGAAACTCTTGGATCGCCGTGGCCCAGCGCTGCTCGCGCATCGACGCTTGTCCGAGCAGCATGCGCGCGTCGTCCGCGAGCGGATCTTGCGGCGCGCGGCTGAGCAGCGCCGTCGCGAGCGCGCGCAGCCGCACGAGGTCGTTGCTCTGCAGCGAGCGGTTGGCGTCGGCGATGAGCGCGGCGTTGTCCGCGGGGATCGACGCGGGGTCGACCGCGGGCGCGAGCCCCGTCCTGCGCTCGAGCATCAACACTCGCTCTTCGATCCGCGAGAGCACTTGCGAGAGCTGCGTGCGGTTGTCGCCGACGTCGCCGAGGGTCTGTCGCATCTCTTCGACCGCGCCGCGCAGCGCGCGGATGTCACGATCGAAGCCCTCCATGCGGTTGGCCATGTCCGCCACCGAGCCGAGCTGGTTGCGGACGCGCTCGAGGTTCTCGATGAGGGCGTTGACGCGGCGCTCTTGCGTCTCGAGCTGCGGGCGGCGCTGGCGCTCGGCGGCCTCCATGATCACCACGCGGCGATCGAGCGCCTCGTGCGCAGAGGACGAAGCGAAACAGCCCGTAGAAACGCTGGCGATCGCGCACAGGCTCAGGGCTCGAAGGATCACGGTCTTCACGGTCATCACCGGTGGTGGGTCTCGAAGGGGCTACGGGAGTCTTGCGATGGAGCGCTCAGTCGCGCGGGCGGAAGTCCACGCGGCGATCGCGGGCCCAGGTTTGCTCGTCGGTCCCTGCGGCCGCTTCCATGCCTTCGGACGAGACGGCGAGGCGGGCTTCGGCCACGCCGAGGGCGGTGAGGTAGCGCTGCACGGTGCGGGCGCGGCGCTCGCCGAGGGCGAGGTTGTACTCAGCCGTCCCGCGCGGGTCGCTGCGGCCGATGAGCACGTAGCGAGAGTTGCGCTCGCGCTCGAGGCACTGCGCGCCGCGGGCCAGCGCCGTGCGCGCGGTTTGATCGAGGTCGTCGCGGTCGTAGCCGAAGTAGATCGGCTCGAAGTTGCAGAGTCGACCGCGGTTGTCCTCGGGGTCGGGCGCCTCGGTCTCGACGACGCAGCGACCGGACACGCACGCGCGGCCCGACGGACACGCGCGATCGGGGTCGCACTCGGTCCTCGGAACGCAGCGGTGGTTCTCGCAGCGCTGGTTCTGCAAGCAGTCGTTGTCGCCCTCGCAGGCGTTGATGCCGGGCACGCAGCGGTTGCGCAGGCACGTGTGCTCGGCGGGGCAGTCGCTGTTGCCGCGGCACTGTTGGCAGCGAGCGTTGACGCACACTTCGCGGCGCTGCCTGCAGTCCTGGTCGTTGCGGCAGTTGGGGTACTCGACGCCTGGGCAGCCCGCGAGCGCCATGGCGAAGAGCGCCATCAACAGCGCTGCGAGAGGGAGTTTCTTCGAATCGCTCATGCCTTGGGGTTGTGGTTGCGTACCGCACCCGGTCCCGTCGTGGCAACCTACCGTGCGGTTCGCCCAGCCAAAGAGAGGAACGTGCGTCGAAACCAGGGGCTTCCCTGGTATTCATTCGCTCCCTCCCTCTCATGAAGAAGAGCTGGCTCGACCTCACGCAGTCCAAGCGGATCCTGACCCTGGCTGCGCCGGTGATTTTGGCGATGCTCACGCAGACGGGCGTGAACATCGTCGACACGTATTTTCTCAAGAAGCTGCCGTACCAAGACGCCTCCGACGCGCAGGCCGCGCTCACGCCCTCGCTGATGCTCTTGTGGGCGGTGGGCGGTTTTCTCTCAGCGATTTCTGTGGGGACGCTGGCGATGACCTCGCGGCGCTACGGCGAGGGCAACGACGAAGCGGCGGGCGCGGTGGTGCCCAACGCGGTGCTCGTGACGCTCATCGGCGGCGTGGTGTTCTCGGCGCTGGGCTGGGTGTTCATGCCGCAGATGTTCGGCGCGATCGTGAGCAACCCGCACGTGGCCGAGCTCGGGACGGTGTACTGCCGCTGGCGCTTCGTGGGGATCGCGTCGATGGCGATGACCGCGGGCTACAAGAGCTTCTTCGACGGGATCGGCAAGACGCACCTGCACCTGTGGGCCGCGATCGTGATGAACATCTTCAACGCGGTCCTGTGCTGGCTGTTGATCTTCGGCAACATGGGGGCGCCGCGGCTCGGGATCGCCGGCGCGGGCATCGCCGCGGCCACGGCGTCGTGGATGGGCCTGGTGGTGATGGCGCTCTTCTCGATGGGGTCGCAGTACCGCGAGCGGTTCAAGTTCTATCGCGTGAAGAACCTGTCGCTCTCGACGGTGTGGGATCTGTTGAAGCTGAGCGTTCCGGGCGGGCTCGCGACGGTGGCGGTGATGACGGGCTTCTTGCTGTTCACCAAGATCGTCGGGCGGCTCGACGCGCAGAGCGCGACGGTGATGGTCCACGGCGTGCGCGTCGCGGCCAACGGCGCGGCGACGACGATCATCATCGAGGTGCTCAGCGCGACGTTCTTCTCGTGCATGGCCTTCGGAACCGCAACCGCCACGCTGGTCGGCCAGAGCCTCGGCCAGAAGAACCCGGACCTGGCCGAGAGCTACGCGTGGACGAGCGTGAAGCTCGGGGCGATCATTTTCGGCATCATCGGCGCGCTGATCTTCACGTGGGCGCCGGGCGTGATGGGGGTCTTCTCCGACGCGCCCGTGGTGATCGCCGCGGGCACCAACCCGCTGCGATTGGTCTCGGCCCTCGGCCCCATCGTCGCCTTCGGAATGATCCTCACCCAAGCCCTCTTCGGCGCAGGGGACACCAAGTACGTGATGGCCGTCGAAGTGGCGCTGCACTTCGGGTGTCTGGTTCCGTTCGCTTGGATCTTCGGCGTGACGCTCAACGGCGGGCTGATGGGCGTGTGGGCCAGCGCAGGGCTCTACGCGCTGCTGCTCACGGTGTTCATGGCCGGCCGCTTCGCGCGCGGCAAGTGGAAGACCCTGGTGGTCTGAGCGCGCTCAGCGGGGCCAGCGGCGCTCGCGCTCGAGCGCGTCGCGCAGAGTCGAGAGCGAGACCTCGGACATCGCGTCGAGCGAGGCTCGCTGATCGTCGGTCATGGGGATCGAGAGCACTTCGCAGAGGGCCACCGTCGCCTCGCGCAGCCCCGGCGCGTGGCCCTGGGACCTGGCAGATGGACGTCGCACACCGACGAGAGGGTCGCGTCGATCAGCGCCTTCGCCGCGGCGTCGAACGGTGTCTGCTTGGGCGGGCGCGCGGTGCAGCGGCGGTGCCAGCGTTCGTGCGCTGAGAATTCATTGGCGAATCGCGAAGGGCACGGGCGGTCCGCCACTGGCGGAGCGCGTTCCACCACGGCGAACGCCAGGGGTGAACGAAAGACGTCCGGGACGTTCACAAACACCAGCGGACGACCGCGCCGCGGGAGGTTCGGCGACGTCGGGAGAGGCGATGACGGAGTCGGCAGAGCTGGTGCCGTCGCGCTGGCCAGCGTTGCGCGCGACCGAACGAGCGCCCCAAGTCCACATCAGTCACGAAGGCGGTGTCCACCCGCATCAAACTGCGCGCAGCGGGTGAAACGCCGAGCGCGTAGTCGAGCGTCGAATCGGTGACCGGATTGGCTATGGCGGTGTTCGAGGGGTTGGAGCGTTCAGAGCGGGAGGATCCACGGCGAACCGCGGTTCACCGTGGTGCCGTCGCCGAGTTGGCCTTCGCTGTTGCGTCCCCAGCAGAGGACGGCTGTGTCGCTTCGCCGAGCGCAGGTATGGTCGAAGCCCGCCGCAATCTCAGCGACGTTGGTCAACATCGGAACGACCGTGGGAATCGTGCGCTGCGTCGTCGTGTCGTCGCCGAGTTGGCCGCTCACGTTGTTTCCCCAGCAGAGGACCGTTCCATCGTTTCGCCGAGCGCAGGTATGGCCGCTGCCCGCCGCAATCTCAGCGACGTTGGTGAGGGAAGGAACGACCGTGGGAATCGTGCGCTGCATCGTCGTGCCGTCGCCGAGTTGGCCGCCGTCGTTGCGTCCCCAGCAGAGGACCGTTCCGTCGTTTCGCCGAGCGCAGGTATGACCGACGCCTGCCGCAATCTCAACGACGTTGGTCAACATCGGAACGGCCGTGGGACTCGTGCGCTGCATCGTCGTGCCGTCGCCGAGTTGGCCGTTGAAGTTGCGTCCCCAGCAGAGGATCGTTCCATCGTTTCGTCGAGCGCAGGAATGACCGCCGCCTGCCGCAATCTCAGCGACGTTGGTGAGGGAAGGAACCACCGTGGGACTCGTGCGCGTCGTCGTCGTGCCGTCGCCGAGTTGGCCGCTCGAGTTGTCTCCCCAGCAGCGGACCGTTC
>JAAFIF010000016.1 GCA_013298625.1 Myxococcales bacterium | reverse complement strand
CGCGAGCGCAGGCGAGAATCACCTGACAATTTACAGGCCCGATTCACTACGCCGAGCCGCCGCCCTTGCGCTTTGCGCGGGGGCGGGGCGCGCGGCAGCGCGGGTGGGGGCCGCGCACTCTTCGCTCGCTCGCAGCGCGGGTGGGGGCCGCGCACTCACTCGCTCGCCGGCACCGCGGGTGGGGGCCGCTCGCTCGCACTCGCTGCGCTACCGCACGGGCCCCGGCGACGGCGGCAGCCCCGGAAAGCTCTGTCTCAACGCCCCCCACGCCCCATCGATCAGCGCGCGCGTCGCGGTCGCGATGTCGTCGAAGCGATCCTCTGGGCGCTTGGCCATCATGCGAAGCACCGCGGCGGACACCGCGGGGGGCGCGCTCGGGTCGAGATCGCTCAGCGACGGCGGCTGCTGACGGATCTGCATCTGCAGCATTTCGAGCGGGCCTTTCGCAGAGAACGGACGTTTGCCCGAGAGCATCTCGAACACGATCACGCCGAAGGCGTACTGGTCCGCGCGAGGATCGACGGGGCGTCCCATCGCCTGCTCGGGGGGCATGTACTCGGGCGTTCCGAACACGGCGCCCTTCGCGGTGAGGGGCGCGTTTTGCCCAACCAAGAGCCGCGCCATCCCGAAGTCGAGCACCTTGATGTCCGGGCGATGGTCGGCCTGCCTTCGGACCAAAATGTTCTCGGGCTTGAGATCTCGGTGAACGACGCCCTGCCCGTGCGCGTGCGCGAGCGCGCCGCCCAATTGCCGAGCGATCTCGATGGCGACCAGCGGCGGAAGCGGGCGCGTGTGCCCGTACACCGAGCGCAGCGTCTCGCCGGGGACGTACTCCATCACCAGCGCGACGTCGCCCGACGGCAGGCGCCCGAACTCCCACGCGCGCACGATGTGCTCGTGCACGAGCGCGGTCATCACGCGCGCCTCGCGGTCGAAGCGCGCGAGCACCTCCTGGTCCGCGGTGTACTCGCTGCGCAAGAGCTTCACCGCCACGCGGCTTCGATCGGTCAGCGATTCAGCGAGGTAGACAGCGCCGATCCCGCCCTCGCCCAGCAGGTCGATCAGTCGATAGCGGTCGGCGACGAGCATCCCAATTTTTGCGCGCAGGTCTTCGGCCATCGGGACCTACGGTTGTAGCGCGAACGGGAGGACGAAGGGGAGCGCTCGCGGGCGATGAGGCAGCGGGAGAACGATCGGGCCGGGGCGCGTGCGCTGCTCGTGAGCGTCAGGTCGCACTGTCTCTCGAGCCGTGCGATCGTCGATCGATGAACCGCAGTGTGCTGCTCGTGGGTGTGGCGCTCGTAACCGTCACGAGCGCAGCGTGGGGATGGAGCCACAACGATCGGCGACGCGCGAGGCCGGGCGCGGATCTGAACGGCGCAGACCTGTCTTACGCAAACCTCTCAGGCGCGAATCTCGCCCGCGTGAACCTCACCCGCGCGCACCTCTCTGGAGCGAACCTCCAGCGCGCGGTCCTCACGGACGCAAACCTCCGCGAAGCCGACCTCTCCGAGGCCAACCTGACGGGGGCGAACCTCACGCGCGCGAACCTCCGGCGCGCGCAGCTCCTCGGCGACGCCGTGCTGCGCGAGGCTGACCTGCGCGGAGCCGACCTCCGCGACGCGCTTCTCGACGGCGCTGACCTGAGCGGGGCGAACCTGGCCGGAGCGAACCTCACGGGCGCGAACCTCACGGGCGTTCACTTCGAGCGCGTTCGCTGCAACGGCACGACTCGCTGGCCAGCTCGCTTCGTTGCCCCGCGCTGCGAGCGGTGACGCCCCATCGCGCCGCCCGCCGCCTCGATCTTCTCGCGCTCGTTGGCGGACGATAGAGTCCCTCGCAGTGCGCAAGGACACCGACGAGCTCGCTGGCGAAGCGCCCCTCATCGAGCGCTCGTTCGACGGAATCCGCGCCGGACCTCTGCCCCCGACGCCCTTCGCGCGGTGGTCGA
Organism: Myxococcales bacterium; assembly: GCA_013298625.1. Lineage (GTDB taxonomy): Bacteria > Myxococcota_A > Polyangia > Polyangiales. The sequence continues at coordinate 121,487 of JAAFIF010000016.1, read as the reverse complement.
GCGGAGCGGTGACGGACCCGAGCTCGATCTACCGGAGGACGTTCGTCCCCGAGCGAGACGGCGTGCGCAACGCGAGGGTGTTCGGGCCGTACATCGAGGACCGTTGCCTGTGCGGCAAATACGAGGGCGAGCGCGAGCGCGGCGTGTGCTGCGAGAAGTGCGGCGTCCTCGTGGGCTCGACGCGCTTGCGGGCCGAGCGCTTCGGGCACATCGCGTTGCCCGCGCCCGTTCCGCACCCGTGGCTCGAAGAGGCGATCGTCGCGAAGAGCGGGATGGATCGCAGGACGTTCGACGCGGTGTACGAGGGCTCGTGGGCCGTGGTCGACGGAGAGCCCGCGGCGGTGAGCTCATGGATGGACCGCGGCGTCGCGCTCGAACGAGACGCGCTGTGGGGCCCGTGGGCCCTGCGCGAGCGAAGCGATCGGCCCGACTGGTGGATCGACGTGCTCCCGGTGCTCCCGCCAGCGCTTCGCGAGAACGTCGACGATCGCGAAGATCTACAGCCAGACCTCGACGCGCTCTGCGCCCGCGCCCGCCTCGAAGGATGGAACCTCGAGCGGCCACCACCCCCCGACGCTGCACAGCTCGTCGCTCCGCGAGCGATGGACAAGCTGCTCATCGACGTCGTGCGCGCGGCACAGCGGCTGCGAGAGTCCGTCGACGACGACGCGCCGATGGTCCTGCGCGCGTTCGAGGCACGAGCGCTGCGCGATTCGCTCAAGGCCCTCTTCGGTCCGCCGACGGGCGCTCGCCGCTCGGGCCGTCGGCTCATCGATCTGTGCTCGGCGCGCGCGCGGGCCGCGAACAACGACGGGGCTGAAGAAGCTCTCGTCGCGCTCGATCGAACGCTTTTCGCCGCGGGGTTCGCTCGGCTCGACGCCGCGCCCGCGCCGTAGCGCGACGCTGACACGGCCGTCGGATGAACGTCGGCCAGGGCTCGTCGACGGTGTTCATCATCGGCGTTGCGTGGGTCGCGGTCGCCGGATCGGTGATGAAGCGGCGGAGACTTCGGCAGTTCGCGTACTTTCGCGTGATGGACGCAGAGACGAAGCAGCCGCTCGCCGACGCCGAGGTGCTTCGCATCGCCTGAGGGGAATCGACGAGCAGCGTCGTCGTCGGTGAGGCCTCCGGCACACCAACGCGGGCGCGCGAGACCATGCATCGCGATCACATGGTACCGATGGATCGACGCGACACCGGTCGGCAGCGCACACGAGCGAGAGGCGCGGTCGACCCACGGTCGCAGGAACACTCATGCAATTGCCCACTCCAACGAAGAGAGTCCCAGGTGTCGGCGAGGCGTCGGTCAGCCTGGGCGCGAACGCGTTTTTGCGGCTCTTTGTGTTCGCAGCGCTCACGGGCGGGCCGGTCGGGCTGCTCGCGACCGCTGGCATCACCGTCAGCGTGTTGGAGCTGCGTCTACGACTCACGTCGAACGATCCGCAGGCGTACGTGAGCGCCCCCGAGAGAGACGCCGCGATCCTCGTGATCGTGCCCTTGGTGGCTCTCGTCGTCCTGGTGCTGCCTGTCGTGTGCCTCGCGCTGCGCCGCAGCGGGCGGACGCGTGTGACCTGGGACGATGCGGGGGTCACCGAGTGGGAGGGCGACTCGGTTCGAACGTTTATCCCGCGAGCCGCCGCTCGGATCGCCAGCCACGAAACCGTGCGGACCGTGCGCCGAGGCGCACGCGTCTCGAAGTTCAAGGTCTCGCATGTCGTTCAGGTCTCCGACCTACAAGGTCGGCGCATCACCGTCGCGTGGCGTGATCCGTTGTACAGGCTGAGCATTGGCGTGCTTCCGCTGTGGATGCGCCGCCGCCCGGTGCTGACGAAGCGCGAGTCCATCGAGGGGCTGCTCGCTGCGTTCGCTCCGAGCGATGCTCCGCCAGCGATCGAGCCCGACGAACGCAGCGCTCGCAGAGCCTTCGCGGGGCTCTCGACCGTGCTCAACCTGGTCGCCTTCGGCCTCTGCGGACTCTCGCTCTACTCGATCGGCGCGAACAACGCAGCGAGAGAATCCGCTGGCTTCTTGCTCATCGTCGCGGGCCTGCTGTTCGCCGTCGCAGCGCTGCGGCCGATTCGCGAGTATCGCGCCGTCGCTCGCGCCACGAGGCAGCTGGCCGATGCGCAGCGGGTCTCGTTCGACGTGACGCCGCACGGGGCCGTGTTGGTCGCGCTCAGCGACGGTCGCGCGCTGCCCGCAGACATCAGCAAACTCGTCCACTCGGACTCGCTCGTGCATCGTCGCGCGGGCGCTGTCCACGCCATCATCGACGTCACCGAGAGCGCTGACGTGTATCGCGGCGAGCCAACGCGCGCTGTCGTTCATGCGGTCGACACCGACGTCGAGCGCGCTGAACGTCGACGGATCCTCGTCGCCAACGCGCTCGAGATCGCAGCTCGACTCGTACACGCGTGCCTCGTGCTCACCATCGGCGCGCTGATCTTCACGAGAATCCAGCGGTTTTGACCGCAGCCGCGCCTGAAGCTGCTGCGCGTTCGGAGCGCAGAAGCGTCGAGCCCAAACGATGCACGGACCGATCGCGAAGGGCGCAGCGTCGGTCAGGATTGACCCGAAGCTCGATCGAAGGCGGTGCGCTCCCCTCCCCTGCGCGAGCGAGAGCAGCATCGCTCCCCCTCTCAACGCCGCGGACCGCGCTTGTGCCCGCCGCGCTTGCGCCCGGGTCCGCGCTCTTCGTCGCGCTCGTCGTCGTCGCGCTCTTCATCGTCGCGCGCGCGACGCTCCTGCGGCGTTGTTCCCGTGTTCTCTGCGCCCGAAGCCGCACCCGTTTGCGCGCCCGTCTGCGCGCTCGCAGGCGCGTCCGCAGGCTGCTCTGCTGCGCCTCCTCGCCCCGCGAAGAACGCGACGACGCCGCCCAGCAACAGCGCTGCGCCCAGCAGCGCGGCGAGCACGTACGCGCGCGCGCTCCGTTGCGTTGCTGCAGGCGCCGCGAGGGGCTGCGTGGCAAGCGCGAGCACCGCCGGCTGCGGCGCGCTCACCACGGATTCGCGGGCGGGGATGGCGTTGGGCTGCGTCACGCGGGGCGCTTGCGCGATCGACACGACGGGCTGCGTGGCGCGGCCGTAGAGCGCGGCTTCGAGGGCTTCGTAGCCGTCGTTGACCGAGCGAAACCGCTCGTCGGGCAGCTTCGCGAGCAGGCGATCGAACACGCCGTCGACCGCGGGGTTGAGCGCAGCGTTGCGCTGGCTCGCGCGGGGAATCTCTTCGCCCACGTGCTTGAACACCAGCGAGAGCGGCTCGTCCGCGCTGTACGGCGGCGCGCCCGTGAGCATCTCGAACGCGATCACGCCGAAGGAGTACTGATCCGCGCGCGCGTCGACCGTCTGGCCGACGACCTGCTCGGGGGACATGTACGCGGGCGTTCCGAGCATGGTTCCCGCTTTGGTGAGCGCCGTGGCGCCGCCGCCGAGCGCCTGTGATTTTGCCCGCGCGATGCCGAAGTCGATGAGCTTCACCACGGGCGTGCGCGAGCCGTCCGACGCGAGCACGACGTTGTCCGGCTTCATGTCACGGTGAACGATCTGCCGTTCGTGCGCGCACGCGAGCGCCTTCGCGATCTGCGAGAGCAACGGCAGCGCCCTGTCCGGCGAGAGCGCCCCGTCGCGCGCGAGCAGGGCCGTGAGCGGTTCGCCGTCGACGAGCTCCATCACGAGAAAGCGGCCGCCGTCGTCGAGCGTCCCGACGTCGATGCAGCGGGCGATGTTCTTGTGCTCGAGGTGCGCAGCGGCGCGGGCCTCGCGGTCGAAGCGCGCCACGGCTTCGGCGTCCGTCGCGTGCAGCCGCAGGACCTTGAGCGCGTACTGCTTGCGCAACGTCGCGTGCTCGACGCGGTAGACCGCTCCCATCCCGCCCTCGCCGAGCAGAGATTGCACGCGGTAACGGCCCGCGACGACGGTGTCGATAAGTGGGTCCGTGGCCATGGCGTCCCGCGCTCGCAGAGACGTGAACTGTACCACTGGCGACGCTGGCGGTGCTGCGGCGCGCGATCTCACCCGTTCGCTGGCGCGGCGCGTGCGTGCGATCTGCCGGTGATGCAGCGATTCACTGGAGTTGCAGCGGCGGCGCGACGCGGCGATCGTCGGCCCATGCGAACACGTGCAGCGATCGCGACGCTGGGGGCGCTCTGCGCGCTCTCGTGCGGGCCGGACACGCGATGGAAGACCGCCTTCGACGCGACGTCCGTCGGCTGGCTGATGAACGTCGCGGGCCCGTCGGCGACGCAGCTGTACGCGGTCGGCGGCACGCCCGATCGCGGGGCGATGATGACCTTCGACGGGGCGCAGTGGAGCGCGGTGGCGGTGGACCCGAGCGTTCCGCTGCTCAACTGGGCGCACGCGATTTCGGGCACGGATGTCACGGTCGTCGGCAACCGCGGCACGGTCTTGCACTTCGACGGGACACGATGGAGCCCGCAGAGCGCGCCGACGACCGAGCACCTGTGGGGCGTGTGGGGCGCGAGCGCCAACGACCTCTGGGCCGTCGGCGGAACGGGCCAGTTCGACGGCGTCCCGACGATCGTCCACTACGACGGCGCGCGGTGGAGCGCCGTGACTCTCCCGACGCTTCAGCGAGCCAATGTCCACGCGTTCTTCAAAGTGTGGGGCTCGAGCGCATCGGACGTGTACGTGGTCGGCCAGCGCGGCGTCGTGCTGCACTACGACGGCGCCGCGTGGAGCGAGGTGCTCGTCGGCGCCAGCGACGACCTCGTCTCCGTGTGGGGAACCAGCGCGAGCAACGTCGTCGCCGTCGGCGGCCGCGGCAACGGGATCATCTCCGTGTGGAACGGCGTCGCCTGGCGCACCCGCTCGCTCTCACCCCTCGCCGGACTCAACGGCGTCTGGATGCGCGAGCCCAACACCGTCCACGCCGTCGGGACCAACGGCGTGCTCGTGAAGATCAACCTCCGAGACTTCACGTACCGAGAGCACCTCGGCCCGAGTTCTATGGATTTTCACAGCGTGTTCGGCGATCCATCGGGCCGCCTCACCGCGGTGGGCGGCAACTTCGCCGCCGGCGGAATCAACGCCACCGGCATCGCATACACACGCCTGCTCAGCCCCGAAGAGTGAGCTTGTTGCGCGCGCCGAACGCGAGCAGCACCAACATCGCGATCACCACCGCGCTCGCCCCCATCGTCGACGTCCACGCGAGCGGCCCGCGCAGCTCGGTCATCGCACGCGCGCCTGCGACCAGCGGCGGCACGAACGCGAGCAGCACGCCCGCAGCGATCCCCCAACTGGCGACCACGACGGCGGGCTCTCGCTCGCAGCGCGACCCGCGCACGATCGACAGCCCAACAGCCGAGGCTCCCACGCCCACCAACAGCGCGTGCTGCGCGCCCATCGCGAAGGGCGTCAACGACAGCGCGGGCCCCACGTTGGCGAGCGCCATCAGCACCCCCGCGGGCACCGCCACCAGCATCGCTGCGAGCGCGCCGAACACCAGCGCCACCAACGTCTTGTCCGAGCGATCCGCGCGAGCGAGCAGCGCGACCCACCGCCGCGCGATCGTGAAGAACGGCAGGTAGAACAGCACAGCGAGCAAGCTCGACTGCGCGATCACCAGCGAGCTCTCGTGCCAGCTGTGCTCGATCGGAGAGAGCCCGAACGGAGACAGCGACGCGAGCACCACCGCCGGCCATCGCGAGCGCTCCGCAGGGCTCCCAGCGCGCTGCCAGAGGCTTCGCTCGACGACGCCCAGCGCGAGGATCAACCAGCTCACCATCACGGGCTGCATCCACAGCGCGCGCAGCAGCTGAAACCGCAGCGGATGCCCGCCCAGCGACGGCTCGAACACGCCCACGCCCACGGTACGTTCCATCGCCGCGAAGCCCGCCCACAAGAGCGCCACCGGCGCCGCGAGCGCGCCGACGTACGAGGCTACGTACGCTGCCCACAGCGCAGGGTCCTGCGACGTCCACGCCGAGCGCGGCCCACGGTGAAGCGAGACGATCGACAGGATCGAAGACAGCGCGCTCGACGCGGCCCCTGCTGCGACCGCTGCGAGCAGCCACAGCACCGACCCGCTCGCGTGCTGCGCGCTGTACGCCGTCGCCATCGCCGCGCCGTACGACGTCGCGCCGTAGTGCGCGGCGACGATCAGCAGCCCGACGCTCGCCGCGTGCAGCGAGAGCGCCGCGATCCTCGCGCGGCGAAAGAGCAACGAGCGCGTGGAGCCGCCTTCGTCGAGCGCGCCGTTGGACACGAGCGCCGCGCCGAGCGGCGTCAGCGCGAGCAGCGCCGCCACCGCGTGCGTGCGCTGCATCGCGAGCGCCCGTGCGGGGTCGACCTCGGCCACGAGCCTCCCCCACACAGCGAGCATCGCGCTGACGGCGAGCGTCGCGCCGGTGAGCACCGCGTGCGCGAGCGAGAGCCGTCGCGCGTTGACCGCAGAAATTGCGCCGTATCGTGACGCTAGCGCCGGCGCGTCGGGCGCGTCGGTCGTGATCGTGGTGGTCGTCATCGAGCCTTGCGCTACCGCGGATCGCGCGCGCGGGCGCTGCGTCGTTGCGTCGCGCGACACGTTGTCGCAGGCGAGCCGCTCAGCGAGCGTGGTCGTCGCGCGCGTCCGACCGCTGCGTGAAGAGCGCGGCCGCCGAGAGCATCGCGCCGATCACCGGCCCGGCCCCTGCGCCCAGCCACGGGACAGGAAATCTCTCGGTGACCACCGCGACGAGCGCCGCGCACGCTCCGTACGCAGCGAGCGAGAGCGAGAGCGCGTCCGGCGCGCGCGGTCCCCTCGCGACGAGCGCGATGTACGCGAGCATCGCGGCGACCGAAGCGAACAGCCACGCGGGGCCGAGCTGCGCCGCGAGCGCGACGATGCGCTCGACCGAGTCGACGGCTTCGAGCGGGTCTCGACGCAGCAACGTCACCCCAGCGAGCGCGAGCATCGACGCGGCGAAGAGCGCGCGCATGGCGATCGACAACGGTCCGCGCGCGACGAGGACGAGCGACCCGAGCGCGAACGCCACCGCCTGGCCGAAGTCCGGCTGCGCGAGGTGCACGCACTGCAAGCAGAGCGCGAGCACGAGCGCCCTGCGGTGACCGCGCACGACGCCGTCGCGCAACGAGCGAAGGACCCACGGCGCGAGCACCGCTGAAGCGTGCAGCGAGAAGGGGCCGAGCGGAAGCCAGCGGCGCACGCCGTCGCGTCCCGCGGTCACGAGCGTGAGCGCCACCACGGCCACGAGCAGCCAGGGGAGCGCCCCGCGCGAGCGCTGGATTTGCTCGCGAATCGCGCGCTCGTTGGCGATGGCGACCCCGATCACGAGGGCGAAGACGAGCCCGATCGCGGCGGACACGACGTGGCCGCGCACGCCGACGTGGGCGCAGTGCGCGATCAGCGCGCCAAGCGATTGAAGAGCGACCGGCGCGAGCATCACGATCGAGAGCCAACGACGCTCGGCAGCAGAGTGTTCCACGTGACGCGAGGCTACACCGGGGCGCGTCGAGCGCTCAGCGAGAGGTCTGTGCAGGCGGTGGCGGAGGGACGCTCAGCCGCTTCGCGAGGCGGCCTGCGGCGTCGCTCACCGAGCGCTCGCTCCACTGCGAGTCGCCCGCTTCGAGCCGCTCGCGCGCGACGACGATCTCGCCGTACCGCTGGCGAAACGCGCGCACGATCGCGTCGACGACGCTCGCGCTCTCGCCGGTCCCGCCGCGCAACAACAGCGCCCCCACCGCGTCGGGTCCCACGATGAAGGGCCGCGCAGTCCCCCGTAGGAGATGCACGATGAACTCGAGTTCAGCCGCGGACGAGAGCGAGCCTGCGGGCAGCGCCATCGCTACGAACTCGACGCTGGTCCCCTTCGGGATCACCAGCTCGCGCGCCCTGGCAGCATCGACGTCGGCGGACTCGCCCAGGCACGCTTCGAGCTCGTCGGCGAGCGCGTCGGCCGATGGTGGCCGCTGCGTCGGGTCGGGATGCAACGCCTGCAACACCAACGCGCTGAGACGCGCGGGCCAGAGCTCGGCGCCGACGGGCGGGTGCATCGGGGCGGGGGGCGTTCCGCACACCTTGGCCATCGCGGCGCGCATGCCCTTGCCCGAGTACGGAAGCGCGCCCGTGAGGCACTCGTACAGGGTCACTCCGATCGCGTAGATGTCCGACACGTTCTGCGCTGGATCGCCGGTCAACTGCTCGGGCGCCATGTAGTTCAGCGTCCCCAACACCTCGCCCGCCACCGTCAGCGCGACGAACCCGCTATCGCTGTCGTGCTTCGCCACCCCGAAGTCGATCACCTTCGCGACCTGCTCGCTGCCCTCGTACACCACCACCACGTTGGACGGCTTGATGTCTCGATGGATAACACCCGCGCGGTGCGCCGCGGCCACGCCTCGCAGCACGCCCACGTTGAGCCGCACCGCTTCACGCCACGGAAGCCACCCGCAGCGCCGCTCGATCATCGCGCGCAGCGTCGGCCCTTCGAGCAGCTCCATCACCAACAGCGCGCCGCCGTCCTCGAGCATGCCCGCGTCGAGCACCTTCACCACGTTGCGATCCACGATCTTCGCCAGGATCAACGCCTCTTGCGCGAACCGCGCGTGGTCCGTCTCCGAGTTGTCCCGGTGCTCGACCTTCAACGCCACGGGCCGCAACGTCACCCGCGTGTGCCCTCGAAACACCGCGCCGTGCGCGCCCGACGACACCTGCTTGTCCACGATGTAGCGGTCCAGCACGATCTGCCCAGGCTCGAGCCACCGCGTGCGTACATCGTCTCCGTGCTGCTCTTGCGTCGCATCCGAGTCGCGAACGTCCATGCGAATAGCCCCGCACAATGCCCCAGTGGTCGCGCTTTGAGAAGCGATCCCTCACTTTTCGCGTTCGTGTCGAGCGAGCTCCACGACCCGCCGGTCCGCCGCCAGCGTCGCGAGCATCCAGTCCCCGCGAACTCGCCGCTCGACGTCGATCGACCAGCATCGATACGCGGGCAAGAAGCGCTCGATGTACGCGCGCGCTCCTGCGTCGGTCATGCCGCGTCCGTCCGCCGCGCGACGACGCTGCTCGGACTCGATGCGCCAGTCGATCACCAACTCGATCGGCGCGGCGCGCATGAGCAGCCACTGATCCACCCGCGCGCGCCAACCCTCGTACGCGCGCAGTCGCTCGTTGCACCAGCCGAGCGACGGATCGTGCGCGAACGCGCCTTGTTCCACCGCTGAAAACGCTAGCATCCAGCCCTCGAACAGCACGACGTCGAGCGGCCCTTCGACCGCGCGCCACTGCGAAGGATGCGCGCGATCGCCAGCGCCCTCGAGCGCTCCCTTGTCGTACGCGACCACGCTCATCGACTCGCCCGCGCCCAAGCGCGAGAGCGCGTCGAGCGTGCGCTCGCCGAGCGCGACGTCGTGCGTCCCTGGGTAGCCTCGCACCTCGAGGTAGCGATTGCCTGGATTCTTGCTCGCCAGCGCCGCTTGCTCTGCCCGCGTGAGGTACACGTCGTCGATCGAGAGCGTGGCCGCGCGCAGCCCCTGCTCGGCCAGCGACGCGATCAGCCGCTCGCACAGGGTGCTCTTTCCCGCGCCTTGCGGAGCGCTGACTCCGACGCACAACGCCCTGCCTTCGCGCGCCCGAAACCCGCGCGCTGCCTCGGTGATCCACGCGCGCACCGCAGCCTCGAACGCGGCTCGCTCGATCACGACACCCTCTTCGGCGCCTGCGTGAGCAGCCAGACGAGCGCGCCAGGGATCACCAACAACCCCAGCACCAGCGTGATGTTCGCGTCCGTCGTGCGCTCGCGCGCGTAGCCGATGAGCGGGTTGGCGATCACGTACGCGATCGACTGCGACGCCGCGGTGATCCCGCTCGCCGTCGAGACCCTCGACGCAGAGACGCGAGACAACATGTCCTCGGTGAGCATCGCGAACATCGCTCCGCCGCCGGCGATCGCGACGCTCACGGCCGCGACGAAGGTCCACGGCGTCGTGCAGCGACCGATCGCGATCGAGCCCACAACCGCGAGCGTGGCGGCCACCGCGAAGAGCGCCTTCGGAGAGCTCTGCACCACGCCGCGTCGGTGCCTTCGCGAGGACAGCGCGCCGAAGGCGATCGACGCGAGGTCGAAGAGCACAGGCGGAATCCAGAGATATTTGCCCACCGAGAGCGGCGCGACGTGCGCGCGAAGCACGAGGATCTTCGCCGCCCACAGAAAGCACAGGGCCATCAGCGGGGACGTGAAGAGCACCGCGACCACCGCGCGCCACACCGCGGGATGCGCGAGCAGCGAGCGCGAGGCGTACGGGTCCTCGTCGACGACGGCGCCGTCGCGGTAGTGCGCGCCTTCGCGCAGCGCAGCGCCGTCGCGCGAGGGGTCTCGATCGAGCGCCGCCTTCGCGCCCGCCGTCACCATCCACCACAGCGGAACCCACAAGAGCCCCACCATCGCCACCCCCACAAACGACGCCCTCCACCCGAAGTGCGCCGCGAGCCCCGTCGCCAACGGCGGCGCGATCGCCGCGCCGAGCGAGCTGCCCACGAAGAGCACCCCGAAGCCCATCGCGCGCTCTTTGGGCTCGAGCACGCGGTGCACCGACTGCGCTGCGCCCGGAAACGACGGCGACTCCGCGAGCCCCAAGCCCAGCCGCAGCACGAACAACGCCGCCACGCTCAGCGCCATCGCGTGCGCGCCTGCGATCGCGCTCCACAAGAGCACCGCGATCACCAGTCCGCGCCGCGCCCCCACTTTGTCGAGCACCATCCCCGACAGCGGCGTCCCCACGAGGTACGCCAGCGAAAACGCAGCCTGCAGCACCCCGTACTCTCGCTCGCGGATCGCGAGCGCCGCGCACACGACGGGCGCGATCGCCGCCAGCGCCTGTCGGTCTACATAGCTCACGGACATCGTCAGCGTAGCGACCGCGGCGATGGCCCACCGACGCGACCACGAGAGAGCTCCCTGCGCAACCATCGGAGCCCGAGAGGATCCCCGCAGCGAGCCCGGTTTGACCAGAGGCGTCGCGAAAAACTACCGTCCGCTCCGATGCAGGTACTCTCTGAAGTGCTCCTCACGTTCGCGCGTGAGCTCAAGCGCACGCTCCGCAGCGCCAAAGGGCTCGGCGGGCTCGCGCTCTTTCTGATCGGCGGCGCAGGCGTCGCGATCACCCTCTTCTCTGCGCTCGACCGCGCGCACTACTGGCAAGCCGAGGCCGAGTCGCGCAACGCCCTGCGCAGGCAAGCGCTCTCGGCGATGTACGAAGGCGACGTGCACAAGGACGCCATCGTCGAGTACCTGATCAAAGCCCCAGAGCCCGTGCTGGCGTTCTATCAGCTCGCCGCGTTTTTTCTCGCGATGATCACCGTCGTGTGGGGCTTCGACACGATCGCCGGCGACGTGCAGCACCGCACGATCCGCTACGTCACGCTGCGCGCGCGCAGGCCCTCGCTCGTCATCGGCCGGTGGCTCGCCCTCTGGGTCTCGGGCCTCGTCGTGACGCTGCTCGTGTCCTTGATTTTGTGGGCCGGGCTCGCGAGCAACAACGTGTTTCCGATCGGGGACGTCGTGCGCTACGGGCTGCGGACGTGGGTCGCCGCGGGGACGCTCGGCGCGTGGTACGCCGCGCTCACCGTGCTCGCGAGCTCCCTGTTTCGTACGCCGGTGCTCGCGCTGCTCACGGCCAACGGCGCGATCACCACGCTCTTTTTCTTGCGGCACTTGTCGGGCGCGAGCTGGGCGCCCTCGTGGCTGCGCGCTGTGCACGACGCGCTTCCGGGCTCGTGGGACGACCGTTTGCTCGGACCAGACTTCGCCCAGTGGGGCGCTGGCACCGGCGTCTGCTTGCTCTGGACCGCGGCCGCGCTCTTCGCCGCCAGCGCCGTCCTCTCGAAGAGGGACGTCTGATGACCGACGCGATCGAACTGCAAAACGTGGTCAAGAGCTTCGGCGACAAGCGCGCCGTCGACGGCGTGACGTTCTCGATCCCCGAGGGCGCGGTCTTCGGCCTCATCGGCCCCAACGGAGCGGGAAAAACCACGACGTTCTCGATGCTCGCCGGCTACCTCGAGCCCACCGAAGGCTCGGCCAGGGTCCTCGGCGCCTCGCCCACCGACGTCGACGCGCTCAAGGGGAGGCTCGGCGTGCTTCCTCAAGACGCGCTCTTGCCCGCCAACGAGCCCGTGGGAGCGTTCTTGCTCTACCTCGCGCGCATGCAGGGCATCGCGAAGCCCAACGCCGAAGCAGCAGTGCGCAAGGCGCTCGAAACCGTCGGCGGCGGCGAATGGTGGAGCACCCGCTGCAAAGCCCTCTCGCACGGAATGGCCAAGCGCGTCGGCATCGCCCAGGCCCTGCTCGGCGAGCCCAAGGTCGTCCTGCTCGACGAGCCCACCGCGGGCCTCGACCCCAAGGTGGCCTTCGGCGTGAGGCAGGTGATCAAGGCCCTCACGGGCAAGTGCACCGTCGTCGTTTCGTCGCACAATTTGCAGGAGCTCGAAGAGGTCTGCGACCGCGCTGCGATCTTGGACCACGGCAAGCTCGTCGCGCACGGGACCATGGCCGAGCTCACCGCGAACAACCGAGAGTTCACCGTCGAGTTCGCGCCCATCGCCAGCGAGTCGCCCATGCGCGGCAGCAGCGCGCCCATCGCAGAGATCGTCCGCGCCGTCCCCGGCGTCACCGCCACGCAGGTGGACACCATGGTCGGTCGCCTCGTGGTCTCGCACGACACCTCGCGAGACCCGGACGAGATCGTCGCGCTCACCCTGCGCGCGCTGCTCGACAACGGCGTGCGCGTCCGCGGCCTCGCCCGCGGCCGATCGCTCGAGCAACGCGTGATGGAGCTCACGTAAGCGCTCGTGCCCACCGCGCGCGTGCTCATCGCCCTCGGCCTCGCGCTGCGACTGTTCGTCGCGCTCGCGCGCACCGATCGGCACTGGCACGACGAGCACTATCAAACGCTCGAGCCCGCGTATTTTCTCGTCCACGGCTACGGGGTTTTGAGCTGGGAGTGGCTGCGCGGATTTCGAAGCTGGGCGCTTCCGCTCGCGCACGCTCCGCTGATCGCCCTCGCGAGCGCCCTGGGCGCGAAAGGGCTCGCCGCCTCTGCCATCGCTCGGTGCGCCTACGCCCTCGCCGACGTCTGGGTGCTGCAACGCTGGGTCGCGTTCGTCGTCGCGCGCAGCCCCTTCGAAGACGAGCGACGCAGAGAGACCGCGCGCACCGCCGCGCTCGCCGCGATGATGCTCTCGCCCACGCTCTGCCTATGGGGCGTCAGCACGCTGCAAGACCACCTCGCGACGCTGCTCTTGTACGCAGCGCTGCCGACGGCGTGGAGGCTCGTCGATGACCCGCGCGCCGCGCGGTGGTTCGCCGCAGGAGCGCTGCTCGCCGCGCCCGCGCTCGCCAAGCTCCAGGTGGCGCTCTTCACCGCGCCCGTCGCGCTCGCGTTGCTCTACGCCCATCGGGGCCGCGCGCGCGCACGGGACGCGATCGCCCTCTGCGCGGGCGCGCTCTCGGTCGCGCTCGGCTCTGCGCTGCTCGACCTCGGCACGATCGGCTCGTTCGGCGCGAGCACGGTCAACCAGCTCCTTCACGGCGAAGCCCTCTCTCGCTCGTACGGAACCTCTCCCCCCTGGCGCTACCTCACCGCGCTGCCTGCGCTCATCGGCGTCGAGCTCACCGCCATCGCGATCGCCCTCGCCGCGCTCAGCCTCGGTCGCGCCCGCGTGGGGCGCTCGCAGCTCGACCCGACGCGCGTCCTCGCGCCGGGCGCTGTCCTGTTCGTCCTCGGCCTGAGCGCGATCCCGCACAAAGAGCCGCGGTTCATTCTGCCAGTGATTCCCCTGGTGATCGTCGCGCTCTTCAACGACCGCGCGTGCCGCTCGATCGAGCGCGTCCCCGCCCGCGTCGCGCCCTTCGCCCTCTGCCTCGTCGCCGTGTACGCGTTCGCCTCGGTACGCGTCGAGCGCATCGAGCTCAGCGACTCGGACGTCGCTCGCCTCGAAGAGTCCGTTCGCCGTCGCGCCCTCGCCGCCCGCGCGCCCCGCGTCACCCTGTGCCTGCTCGGCCAACACTGGTCGCAGATGCGCGGCTCGCTCGGCGTGTCCGCGCCCGTTCGCTACGAAGACGCCCTCGCGTACGACAGGGTCGAAGATGCCCTCGCGCGCTGCGATTTCGCCGTCGTGCGCGCGTCGCACCAGGCCGCGTTCGACCGCGCCAACGCCGCACATCAGTGGCGCGCGACCGGCGAGCACCAGAGCGGCTGCGCCCTGTGGGTGCGCGCGCGCTGACCGCTATCGCCCGCCCGCGTCTTCGCAGGGAATGTTGATCCGCGGACCCTCGCGATCGCACACGTAGTTCACGCACGCCACGATGGGCCCGCACGCGCCCGGCGCGTTGCAGTCCTCGCTGAGCAAGCACTCGCCCGTGCTCGCGTCGCTGCCGGGGTATCCGCCGTCCGTGCACGCCTTCACGATGGTCGTCTCGGCGCACACGTTGACGACGCACTCGAACACCACGCCGCACGCGCGTCCGCCGTTGCAGTCCGCGGTGCGCTCGCAGCGCTGCCCGCCGTCGCGCCCTGGCATCGACCCCGGCGGGCAACCCCACAGCGCGAGGGCCATCGTGAACACAGCAACGCGGCGCAGTGCGACGAGCATCGGTCCCAGTGTGACTAGCAGCCGACCCTCGCAAACACCAGCGACCACGCTCACCCCGCTTCGCCTGCGTCCGCAGCGCCATCGTCCGCAGCGCCATCGTCCGTCGCGCTCGCGTCGCTCGCGTCGCTCGCAGCTGCAGCGTCGCTGTTGACCGGGCTCGCATCCGGCGCGGAGTCAGCGGTCGCGCTCGCGTCGCTCGGCGCCATCGCGTCCGAAACCGAGCCGCAGGTCACCACGCGGCCGTCGTTGAGCACCGTCGCAGGCGCAGCGCCGTCGTTGGCGCGCGCAGCGTTGTCGCACGCCTCTCGATCGGTGAAGCCCGTGCTCGCGTCCTCGGAGGGCGGCGCGCCCGTATCCGAGACCATCGCCGACGCGTCGCGCGTGCCGCCCATTCCCGAATCCGCCGTCGCCAACGGTGGAATCACCGGCGGACGCCACAGGCAGCTCCCCAGCGCGACGAGCGCGGTCAGCACGGCGATGCGAAAGCGAAGCTTCACAGAGAGTGCTTTCGCACACTTCGTGCCAACAGACAAAAAGCCGCCCCCACCACACCGACGCCGCCGCGGGTCCGACGAATCGAGCGCGCTGCGGGCACAACGAGGCACAAACATTTGGTAGAGTAATCAACGCTCTCGCACCGGCGAGACGCACGCAGGGCGAGTTGAGCGAATCCGAGATCGACGCG
This sequence comes from Myxococcales bacterium, assembly GCA_013298625.1. Taxonomy (GTDB): domain Bacteria; phylum Myxococcota_A; class Polyangia; order Polyangiales. Next base: position 106,192 of record JAAFIF010000016.1, on the reverse strand, counting down.
AGCAGATTTCCCGAGGCAGCCGCGTACGTCGCGAAGCTTCCGCAAGGGCTCGCTTCGCACCGCCACTGCGAAGTCAAAGGCTCTGTCGTGCGAGAAATCGCCGCGAGCATCGACGCGTCCGTGGCCTCTACGCTCCCAGAACCGCTGCGCGCGCTCGTCACGCAGCCGCCGCCTGTGAGCGCGTGGGTCAGCGAGGTCCCCGTCAACGCGCTGATCCTGGTGCAACACGAGCTGCTCAAGCAGCGGACCGGCGACCCGTCGGCGATGATCGACCGCGCGTTCGACTCGACCCGCGCGCTGCTCTCGACGCCGCTCTACAAGATCTTGTTCTTGGTCATGTCCCCCGAGCGTCTGCTCTCGGGCATCGACAAGCGATGGGGCGCCCTGCGCCGCGGAACCTACGTCGAAGCGCTCGAGCACACGGCCAAGCTCGCGCGCATCCGCGTGCATTTTCCCCAGAATCACTACAACCAAACGCTGCTCGCGATCCGCGCGGCGAGCGTGCGCGCCGCCCTCGTCTGCGCAGGCGGCCGCGACGCGCGCGTCGACGTCGAGCCATCCAGCGCAGAGACCATCGACTACGTCTGCCACTGGCAGTGACGCAGACAGCTCACTCGTCGAGAAGCCCGTACTCCTTCAAGCGACGATAGAGCGTGCGGCGCGGCATCGAGAGGATCGTCGCGGCCTTCACTTTGTTCCAGTTGCAGCCTTCGAGCGCGTCCACGATGCGCTGGCGCTCTGCAGCTTTTCGCAGCGCCATCGGAGAGGTCGCCGTCGGCGCCACGCTCGGCCGCTCAGCGCCCTCGTCGATCGGCAGCGCCTCTGGCTCGATTACATCGCCGTCCACCAGCACCGCAGCGCTCTCGAGCACGTGCCGCAGCTGCCGCACGTTGCCCGGCCACGGCGCGCGCAGCAGCTTCGCCAGCGCCTCGCGCGAGAGCTTCTTGCGAGGCATCCCGTTCTCTTCAGAGAACCGAGCGAGAAAGTGACTCGCCAGCGCGGGGATCTCGTCGGCTCGCTGCCGCAGCGAGGGCAAACGAATGGTCACGACCGACAGTCGATAGAACAGATCCTCGCGAAACTGCCCCTGCGCCACGAGGTCCTTCAACACCTTGTTGGCCGCGGCGATCACCCGTACATCCACGGTCTCTTCGCTCTCGGCGCCGACCGGGCGGATCTTTCGATCCTGCAGGACGCGCAGCAGTTCGACCTGCATTTTCAGCGGCATTTCGCTGACATCATCGAGCACCAGCGTCCCGCCGTGCGCCGACGCAATCAGCCCCTTGCGGTCGCGATCCGCGCCAGTGAACGCGCCCTTCACGTGGCCGAACAGCTCGCTCTCCAAGAGCGTCTCGGGGATCGCTCCGCAGTGCACCACCACGAACGGCCCCCGCGCACGCGCGCCGGAGAAGTGCAGCGCGCGCGCGATCATCTCTTTGCCCGTCCCGCTCTCGCCCTCGATCACCACCGGGACGTCCGCGTCGCGGACGCGCTCGACGACGGCGAGCACCTTTCGCATCGGCTCGCTCGAGGCCACCATCCCCTGCGGCGCGAACCGCGTGCGCAGCGCTTCTTCAGCGCGCGCGAGGGACCGCCGCGTGTCTTCGAGCTCGACCGTGCGCACGGCCAACAGCGACTCGATCTCGCTGCGCGCCACCTCGAGCTCACGCGTCCGCACTTGCAGCTCTTCGATGAGCCCGGCGCGCTCGACGGCCACCCCGGCTTGCTCGGCAAACGCCCGCAAGATCGTCACGTCCATCGCGCCCCACTGCGCGCGGCGGTGCCGATTCTCGACGTACAGCACGCCCAACGTCCGCCCCCGCGCTCGGATCGGAACGGCAGCCACAGCGCCCAACGCCCGATCGTGAACGCTCTGAAAATCCGAGAACCGACGGTCTCCGCGCGCGTCGTGCGTCGCGAGCACTTCGCCGTCGATCAGCGCGCTCTCGGCGATCGACCGCGAGAAGCCCTCTTCTCCCTCGCCCGCCTCGGGCCCGAGCTGCGCGCGCATCGCGAGCGAGCCGTTGCTCTCGCGCAAGAGCACCACCGATCGCTCGGCGTTGCACAGCTCGGCCGCGGCGCGCGCCGTCTGCTCGAGCGTCCCGTCGAGCGTGCGCTCTTCGTTGACCCGCCGCGACAGGTCCGCCAACAACACCAGCCGTCGGTCCTGCGAACCCACCGTCACGTTGTGCCCAGTGAGCCCCATGGTGATCGACGAGATCGTCAGCCCCGACTCGACCGCCACCGCGGCGTGCGACTCGGCCAGCCCCGTCGCGCGCAGCGCCACCCGCGCAGGGACGCTCCAGAACGCGCTCCGCAAGTCGGGCGGCAGGATCGACGCCACCGACTCGAGCACCTCGATCGCGCGCTCGCGGTCGCGCCGCGCGTGAAGCTCCGCTCCCGTCGCGCGATGCACCTCCGCCCGCGCCGCCAGCGACGCCGCCCGCAGCTCCCATTGCCCCGCGCGCTCGGCCAGCTCGGTCGCCTCGGTCAGCGCCTTGATCGCCCCGCGCGTGTCCGCTCGCAGCGCGCTCACGCGCCCCTGCAAGTACCGCAGCCGGCTCGCGAACGGCCCCTCGACCGTTGAATTCGTGTGCGCTTGCGCGCGGTCGATCGCATCCACGGCGCGGTCGAGGTCCCCTGGCTCTGCGCGATCGAGCAGCGCCTCGGCGACGTCGAGCGACGCGTCCGCCGCGGACTCTTCGTCGCCCATCGCGCGAAACTCAGCGATCGCTTCGGCGGTCACCGCCAGCGCGTCGTCGTGCTGTCCCACGCGCGCCTTCGCGACGCCCAACCCCTGCAGCGCGTGCGCGACGAGCATGCGAAGCCCGTTGGCGCGCGCGTCGGACAACGCTTGCTCGAGCCCCACCACCGCGCGCTCGTACGAGCCGAGCTTGATCATATGGCTCGCGAGGTGCAGCTGCGCGGCGAGGAGCACCCGCACCGCGCCCGCGCGACGACCGAGCTTCTCTGCCGCGGCGAGGTGCTCGAGCGCGAGCCCGAGGTCGCCCATCTGCTCGAGCAACGACCCGAGGTTGAGCCGCGCCGAGGCCATCTGCGCGACGTCGCCTCCCGCCCTCGCGCGATCGAGCGCCCGCTCGTAGAGGGCCTTCGCGCCCGCAGAATCCCCGGCGCGGTCGCGGGCGATCGCCATGTACGCCAGCGTGGCGGCTTCTTGTCTCGCGTCGCCTTGCGCGCTCCACAGCGAGAGCGCGCCCTCGAGCAGCGGGGTCGCCTTGGCGACGTCGCCCATGTACACGACGGCCATTCCGGCCAGCGACGAGAGCCGCGCGCGCAGCGACGGCTCGCGCGCGATCGCCAGCGCCTCTTCGCAGCGCATCACCGCGCGGCTGTAGTCGCCTTCGGTGAAGTCCACCCGCGCGAGCTCGTGCTGCGAGCGCGCCTTCGCCTCGTCGTCCGACGATCGCTCGATGGCGACTTCGGCCTCGCGCCGCGCGTCCGCGAGCCTGCCGCTCTGCGAGAGCGAGTGGACGAGCACCCAACGGGCGCTCTGCGCGATGGCGCGATCGTCGCTGGCGCACACGACCATCGCAGCATCGATGGCCGCGGCGTATTCGCCGGCCTCCGAGTAGAGCTGCGCCTCGCGCAGGACGTCCCCTGCGAGCGAGACGGACGGAGCTTGCTCGCGCACCGCGCGCAAGAGCGACGCAGCGGCGAGCGGGAGGTTGGCGTCGGCGAGCGATCGAGCGCCATCGCGCGCGCACGCGAGGGCCTTGTGCGACTCCGCCGCGCGCAGCCACGCCCAAGCGACGGTGGCCGCAGGAGCGCCGCACGCTTCGAGCACGCCCGCGGCGCGAGCATAGAGCGAGCGTCGGTCGTCGTCCGAGAGGGCGTCGATGACCGCTTGCGCGAGGGAGGGGTTGGCGGGCGCGAGCGTCTGGTTGGCGCGCAGCGTGAGCGCGCCGAGCGAGCGGGCGGACTCGATGTCAGCGACGGTGACGTCCAGGCTCGCGAGCAGCGATGAATCACAGGAGATTCCCAAGGCGAACGCGGACGCGACCGCGCGGCGGGCGCCTTCGGGCAAGGCCTCTGCGCGGCGGCGCGCGACGTCTTGCGCGCGAGGCGGGATCTCGACGCGAGCGACGTCGGCGGCGGTGACCGCGCCCGCTTCGGCGAGCGCGCGGAGCATCTCGTTGACAGCGAGCGGAAACGCTCCCGTTCGAGCGCGCACGGCCGCGACCACGCCGGGTTCGACCGCGCCGAGAAGCTGCTCGCAGAGCGCGCCGACCGCGGCTTCGTCGAGCGGGCCGAGCTCGACGACGGACTGCGGAGAGAGCTTCGAGACCGCGGCGCGGGCGGCGCTCGAGGCGACGACCAAGAAGGGCTCGTTGGCGTCGAAGCCGTACGCGACCGAGCGAAGCAGCTCGCTGACCGAGCGATCGGCGCGGTCGAGGTCGTCGGCGATGAGCAGGACGGGGGCGTTCTTGAGGGCCTTGCGCAAGAGCGAGACGAGCGCGTCGGAGTCGCGATCGTCCAGGGTTTCTCCAGAGAGAACCTCGACGCCCGCGCGCAGCCGGGCGGCGGGCGCGGCGCCGGGCTCGCCCTGCACGTGCAGCACTTGCACGCCGCGGAGCTGCGCTCGCCAGGTGAGCTCGCGCAGCAGCGTAGTGCGGCCGCTGCCCTCTTCGCCTTCGATGAGGACGACACCGGCGCCGCCCTCGCGACGGAGCAAGCGACGACCGACGTGATCGAGCAGCTGCCCGAGCTCGCTCTCGCGCCCCTCGGGTCTGAGCACGACGCGCGACGGCGTGACGGGCGGCCGCGGCGCGTCGGGAACGACCCGAAACAACGCGGCCAACATGTCATCCGCGGTGCGAAATCGCTTGTCGGGATCGGGCGACGCCCCGGCGCGCATGACGTCGACGAGCGCGGCGAGGCGCGGGTCGCGGGCGACGTCGTCGGGAATGGGCGCGTCGAGCGCGTCGAGCCCGAGCACGACGAGCAACGAGAGCGAAAGTGCGTAGAGGTCGGCGCGGGTGTCGGGCGGCAGCGAGTCGCCGGCGAACAAGCGTTCGCGGCGCTCGGGGGGCATGAAGGCGAGCGTTCCGCCGCGGACACGTTCGGCGGCGCCGAGCGCGCCATGAGCGAGTCCGAAGTCGATGAGCACCACGGGCGAGCGCCCCGACGCGCGCGGAACGACCAGGTTGGCCGGCTTGAGGTCCCCGTGCACGACCCCGAGCCTGTGCATGTGCCGGAGGGTCTCTGCCGCCGCAGCGAACAGCTCGACCAGTCGTTCTGCCGTCGGCCGCGCGTCGAGCGCCTTGTCGAGCGGCGATCCATCGACGAACTCGCGGGTGAAGAACGGCCCACCGGGGTCTTCGGCGTCCGGCTCAGCGAGCCCGAAGTCGAACACCCTCGCGACCGCGGGGAGGTCCAGCTGAGCCAGCACTTGAAACTCGTTGACCAGCCACTGTGCCACTCCGACCTGCGCGTGTGCGTGCAGGCGCTTGAGCACCATGGGAGCGTCGTCTGCGAGCCGATCGCGTACGAGAAACACGCCACCGCCGCCGCCTTCTCCGACGCGGCGGTCGATCCGATATCGGTCGGCCAGCTTCATGTTCGCGCGCGAGAATAGACCAGAGTGAGCCGCACAGTGTGTCGCAATGTGACAGTCGGCCGACGGCCCCGGCGTGCGGCGCGGTCAGCGAGCGAAGCAAGAACGAGAGCGCTGAGCAAAGCGCTCTTCGCTCCACGGCGGGTTGGCAACGGGCGAAGAGCGAACGACCCAGTGAAACGCGGTCTTCTCCACGGCGGGTTGGCAAACCCGCCGCTAGCGGCGAGTGACGGCGAAGAGCGAACGACCCCGTGAAGAAGCGGGTTTCTAGCGACGAGCGAACGACCCCGTGAAGACCCAGTTCGCGCAACGGCGGGTTGGCAAACCCGCCGCAAGCGACGCTCGAAGCCTCGCGTCGGAAGGTGCGCGAAGCGCGCGACCACGCTCAGCGTGTGTAGCGAGCGGCGGCTGACGCGTTGGACCGAGCGCGACCGCGCGCGGCGCAGCGAGCGACGTTGCACGAGCGTCTTGGGTAACAGGCAGCGTCGCTCGCGCGTGACCGACGTACTCGGCGGTGAACGCGCCCTGCTCCTCCCGATCGAACGCACTCTTCTCCGCGCCCCCAGCGCAAACCCACACCCACGTAATCAAAGACTCGCTCACGGCAGCGCGCACTCAGTCCCGCCCCGCGTCCACCAGCGGCGCTGCGGGCGGCTGCGATCCATCCGCGCAGAAATTCTCCGGCGCGCGCCCTGTGGTGCCGAGGACAAACGTCTCGAGCGATCGATCGTCCACGCAGCTCGCGGTGTACGTGAGCCCCCACGCGGCGCCGGCGATGGTCACCGAGGGCGCGAGCATCGGGTCCGGCGTCACGATGATGCGACGACGCAGACCTTCAGCGACGCAGAGCGGCTCGGGCGGGAGCCTCGCGACGAAGGCCGCGAGGGCGTCGTGCAGCATCGGGCACGCGTCGGCGTTGGCGCAGCGATAGCTCAGGACCACCGCGCCGTGCTCGAGCGAGTGCACGAGGTAGCCGCGCGCGACGGGCTCGCGGTAGATCCCCCACCGCGCCCACTCGGAGTAGTGCGGACCCGACGAGGGCGGATTGGAGTTGTACGCGAGGCTCGCGCTCGTATCGACGTGCGGCGACGCGAGCACCTCGTGCGCTTCGATCGCCGCGCCGCACGCCGCGTCCACCAACACCGGAACGCTCGCGTCCGACCGCCTCGACGACGGCGGCGAGCACGCGGCCAGCACGACACACACAATCAAGAAACACAGTCCTCGACCCATCACTCTCGACCCTCGCATCACCGTCGATACTCCTCGCGAACGATCCCGTAGTTGTACACGTCGAGAAACCGCCCGCCCTTGAGCGCCGAGCGCTTCGAGACGCCTTCGAGCGCGTAGCCGCACTTCTCGAGCACGCGCATGCTCGCGGCGTTGCCCTCGAAGACGCCCGCGAACAAGCGAACCATCCCGTGCCGCTCGAAGCCGTGGCGCGTGAGGGCCGTGAGCGCCGCGGTCGCGAGGCCTTTGCCCCAGTGCGCGCGACCGAGCCAGTAGCCCACCTCGGCGCTGAAGCGATGGACGTCGTCGCCGAACACGAAGCCTGCGCCGCCGATCACGTCGCCGTCGAACTCGATCGCGAAGTTGCACACTGGACGCAGGTCTCGATTGAAGGCCACCCATCCCACGGCGTCCTCCCACGTGTACGGGTGAGGAAACCGGTCGCGGAGATACCTCGCCACGGTTTCGTCGTTGGCTGCGCGCACGAGCGAGCGCTCGTCGCCCGCACGAAACGCACGCAGCCGAGCCCCGAGCCCCACCTCGATCACCTCGTCGTCGCTCACCACCATCGCCGCTCCCTTTGTACCACCACCGCGGCGCGGTCCCGTACACTGTGGGCGAAGCCATGGCGATCCGCGGCGCGATCGTGTGCGTGTGCGCTGGGATGCTCTGCGTCTCGCTGCCGGACCTCGCGCTGCCCACGCTGTTTCGGCCGCGGTCGACGGCGCGGGTGAGCCGGGCCGTCGCGCGACGGACGCTCGCGCGCGAGGTGCAGTTGCTCACGCCGATGCGCGCGGCTCGAAGGGCGAACGCGCCGCCGGCGCCGACGATTGTTCCGCGGCTGTTGCCGAGGATCGAAGAGCGGATGCAGCAAGCGGCGGAGTACAGCTTTCGACACTACGGCGAGCGCGAATGGCGGCTCGACCCGCGGATGATCGTCCTGCACTACACGTGCGGACCGAGCTTTCGCTCTGCGTGGCACACCTTCGCCAACAACCGCCCGCGCCGCGGCGAGCTCCCCGGCCTCTGCGCGCACTACATCGTCGACCAGGACGGAACGATCTACGGCCTCGTCCCCCCGTCCATCCGCTGTCGCCACGCCAACGGCGTCAACCACGTCTCCATCGGCATCGAGTTCGTCCAGCGCTGCCTCCGCGAGGGGCCCGCCGCGGTCGAGTCCGCCATGCTCAACCGAGCGCCCCAAATCGAAGCCGGCCTCGCCCTCGTGCGCCACCTGCGCCACCGCTTCTCGATCCCCGACCGCGACATCATCGGCCACGCGATGGTCAACCGTCATCGCCTCTACAACGACCTGCTCGGCCGCACCAACGACCACGGTGACTGGCGCGAACCCGCGGTGCGAGAGTTTCGCCGGAGGCTCGAGTAGCCACCGCGCCGTAGCCACTCGAGTAGCCACTTCACCGCTGATTTTACTGGGTAACAATCGCGCCATCATCCCGTACCCTGTCGAGACTCACTCTCGCACCCGAGGTCCGCCGTGAACGCACTCCGCTCGCTCTCTCTCGCCACGCTCTGCGCCATGTCCCTCTCGACCGCAGGCTGCGCAGAGATCCTCAACCAGCTTCGCTCTGGACAAGGCACCGGCTCTCCCATTCGTCCGCCCGAGCCCCCGCGGGTGACCGTCCAGCAAGTGCGCCTCACCCGCGCCCCGCGCAACGAGCACATCGCGATGCACTTTTGCACCCGCGTCGCGCCGCCCATCGTGTGCTCCGTGCTCGGGCCCGTTCCGACCCGCGAAGACCTGCAGTTTCAGTTCACGACGGACCTCGACTTCGAAAACCCCAACCAGATCCCGCTGCCCCTCGTCGAGATCCTCGCGGCCTTCACCGTGTTTCCCGCGGTCACGGGCGAGCAGAACCTCGGCGCCGTCTGCTTGAACCTCTGCGAAGACCCCAACTCGTGCCCGCCCGCCGAAGGCGCCTGTCGCTCGGACCAGCGCGACATCCGAACGCTCAACGACTTCGCCGCCGCGGGGATCAATTTTCTCGTCGGCGTCGCGACAGGACAGCAGCGCTTCGAGAACCTCCGCATCCGCACGCTCGCGCCCGGCGCGCACACGCGCTCGCAAGTGCACTTGCAGCTCGACCCCGACGCCGTCCTCCGCGTGATCGAGCACGTCGCCAACAACGCCGTCACGCAGGCGCAGCGCGGACAGCAAGTGCGCTTCGACATTCCCTATCGCTTCGAAGGCACCGTGTGGCTGCGCGTCGAGAACTTCGGCCGCTTCGCCGCGAGCGTCCCGCCCTTCACGGGCACCTGGCAGCTCGAATCACTGGCCAACAACCAGCAGCAGGGACAGCCCGGCGTCGGGCTCCCGCGCTTGTTCTGAGCGCCTCGACCGCCGCAACGCTTGCGCGCCGCGCGTAATCCTCTACGCGCCTTCGGCCGCTGGAACTCCAGCGAAACATCGTTTATCTCCCTCGGCACTCATGAGCACGAACCTCGCTCCGCTTGTGCTGACTGACCCGACCGAGGCGCCGACCTACGGCGACGGTCCGCTCTCGCGCTGGTGCAAAGAGCACCTCTACGATCCGCGCGACGAAGTGTTCGTCCGGCTGTCCCTGCGCATGACGATCCTCATGAGCACCATGATGCTCGCCCTGTTCGCGATCGTGCGCGCGCCCGTCCCAGGCTGGGCGCAGCTCGCGTTCGGGCTCGTCTACTTCGCCGTGTGGGGTTGGTTCGTCCCGCCGGTGATCCTGATGCTCCACTGCACGATGCACCGGCCCTTCATCAAGTCACCCAAGTGGCTGAACCGCGTGCAGCCCTACTTGATGTCCTTCTTCTTCGGCATGCCCACGGGCTACGCCGAGCACCACCTCGGAATGCACCACGCCGAGGACAACATGGGCGAGGACCTCTCGGGCACGTACAGCTACCGCCGCGACTCGTTTGCGAGCTTCATCAAGTACTGGGCGCGCTTCTTCTTTCTCATCGCGATCGAGCTGCCCGCGTACCTGCAGCGCCACCAGCGCACGACCTTCGCCAAGCGCGCGTTCTGGGGCGAGGTCATCCATCAATCCCTGGTGATCACGTCGCTGCTGATCGACTGGCGCTTCGGCCTCTTCGCCTTCGCGCTGCCCATGGCCATCGCGCGGACCATGATGATGGTCGGCAACTGGGGACAGCACGCGTTCATCAACACGGACCGCAAGAACAACGGCTTCTCCAACTCGATCACCTGCATCAACAGCGTCTACAACAAGCGCGCGTTCAACGACGGCTATCACATCGGCCATCACATGAAGGCCAACCGCCACTGGACCGAGGCCCCCAAAGAGCTCCTCGACAACCGCGAGCTCTACATCAGCACCGGCGCGGTCGTCTTCGAAGGGCTCGACTTCTTCATGGTCTCGGTCCTCCTCTGGTCCGGCCAGTGGAAGACCCTCGCGAAGCACTACGTCAACCTCGACGGCCAGCAGCGCTCGCACGAAGAGATCATCGCGCTCTTGAAGAGCCGCGTTCATCCGCTGCGCGCAGAAGAGATCGAGTCGATGACCGCGCCCGCCACGGCGTGAGCGCAGGGCTCACGCCATCATCGCGTTAGCGCGAGGCTCACTCGATCGCCACGCTGAGCTTCGCGCCTCCCTCGAACGTCAGCTCGCTCCCGTCGCGCAACAGCGTCTCTTCGTCGCCGCGCACGAGCACCAACGCTCCTCCCTGCGCGCGCAGCGACGCGCGCTCGTCCGTCGCGCACACGAGCGCCGCCGTGGCTGGGTCGCGCCCGAGCGGAGCCTCTGCGCCGAGCAGCATCAGCGCCGCGTGCCCAGCGCCCGCAGGGTCCAAGCGATCGAGCCGCGCCCACGCGGGGAGCGCTCCCTTCTCGCACTCGGCGTGCACGAAGCGATAGCGCACGTACGGCCCGAGCCCGAGCACCGATGACCGCACGAGCTCGACGGGCTCTCGCGTGATCGCGCGATCGTCCACGGTGGTCCCCGTGGTCGAGCCGAGGTCGCTGATCCACGCGCGCCCGCCGCGCCACTCGATCACCGCGTGCGCGCGAGACACCGTGCGCTCTTGCGCCGCGGCGTCGGCGACGAGCACGCACCGCACGCGCTCGTTGGCCACCGCGTCGCGACCGAGCACCACGCGCGCAGACGAGAGCACCGTGACCATCCCGTCGAGCGCGTCCCCCACCAGCTCCGCCCGCAGCGTCGTCGCGTCCCACCGGGGAATCGCCAGCGCAAACGCCTCCTCTGGCACGCGGATCCCCGTCACCGACGCGATCGCTTGCGCCATCGCGAGGGCGCTCTCGTGCCGGTCTTCTTGTCGCTTCGAGAGCGCCTTGCGAACCACGGGCTCGAGCGCCAACGCCATCGCTGGCATCGACCGATCGAAGGCCGGCGGCGCGTCGAACAAGTGCCCCGCGTACACAGCAGGCAGCTCCTTCGCTGCGAACGGCGCGCGCCCGCACAGCATCTCGAACAGCAGCACGCCGACCGCGTACAGGTCCGTGCGCGGGTCGATCGCGCCGCCCTTCCACTGCTCGGGCGCCATGTAGTCCGGCGTCCCGAGCACCGCGTTGGCGGCGGTGTGCAAGTGCACCGAGGCGTCGAGGTTGGCGTCCACCACCTTCGCGAGCCCGAAGTCCGTGAGCTTCGCGAGCTCGCCCGCGTCCGTCGGCGCGAGCATGATGTTCTCGGGCTTCACGTCGCGGTGGATCACCCCCCGCGAGTGCGCTTCGTAGAGCGCCGCCAGCACCTCGAGCGTCCATCGCGCGGCGCGCTCGGGGTCGATCGCGCCGTCCTCCATCGCCTGATCGAGCCCGCGCCCGAGCACCGCTTCGAGCACGAGGTAGCGCGTGTTGTCTTCGAGCTTTCCCACGTCGAACACGCGCACGGTGAAGGGCGACCGAAGCGCGCTCGCCGCCCTCGCCTCGCGCGAGAAGCGCGCCGAGACCACCGCGTCCCGCGCAAACTCGCTCGCGAGCAACGCCACCGCCACGCGAACCCCCGTCAGCGCGTCGCGCGCGAGGTACACGCGCTTGGTCCCTCCCCGCCCGAGCTCGCGCTCGATCACGTACCGCCCCGCGACGCGCGTCCCTTCGACCGGCTCGGACTCACTGCTCATCGAAGCGATGGTCATTGTACCCCGCGTCGCCATCGTGAGCGCCGCGCGCATCGGCTATACCTGGCACCGCGCCCGCGACGGGCATCGAGGATGCCCAAGCGGATCGGCTCTTTCAACGAGCGGCTGAAATCAAGTCAGACCAAGACCGCGAACAGAGAAAACGACGACGACCGTCGCGGTATTGGTTTAGACGCCGGCTCTCACTGCGCAAAGGTCCCCTCGCTCAGCATGCCCGACGACAACGCACAGCAACCCTCCGCGCTCGATCAAGCCACCCGCGAGCGCGACCGCTTTCGCGACCGCGCCGCATGGTGGGAGGACCACAAGGGCGTCGTCATGCTGCCCGCCATGATCGTCGGCCTCGGCGCGGGCTACGGGCTCGGCTTCGGCATCGGCAGCGCTGTCGGGTTTCCCGACCCCACGCGCTGGTTCGGCGCGGTGATCGGGCTGCTCGCCGTCGGTCGCGCGATCGGCTCGTACTTCGACCCGCGTCGACTCGTCGCAGCGCAGAAGCGCGTCGATCACTTGCGCGCCCAAAACGACCGCGCGCGCTGAGCTTCGCGCTGCAAGGTCGTGTCATTCCAAGAATCTGCGCGCGCGACTAGAGAGTGTTCTTCGTTTTTGCGCGCAGCAACTGCACCTCTGTCGTGTCGTCCTCGAAGTCGCACGCAGCGCAGCAACCGTGGACACTGCCGCACAATTCGCTCTGGTCACGTGCATCCGATGAGCGCGTTCGTGCGTAGATCCTTCACGCTTGCTGCAAAGCGTGCGCTATCGTCGCGCTCGTTCCCCAACCCCTCCCACAACGCTCGCCATCCCCGTCGCCCAGCATGTTCTCGCAAACCGTAGAATACGCGCTCCGATCGATGGTGTACCTCGCGATTCACAGCGACGAGCACAAGTTCGTGCGCGTCGCTGACCTCGCAGAAGCCGCACACATCCCTCCCGCATACCTCGCCAAAGTGATGCGTCGCATGGCAGCCGCTGGCCTCGTGCGCGGTCAGAAAGGCCACAACGGCGGCTTCGCGCTCGCCATCGAGCCGTCGAAAGTGAAGCTGCGCGCCGTGCTCGAAGCCGCGGGGGTCGAGTTCGAGCCGGCGCACTGCGCGTTCGGGTTGCCCAAGTGCAACTTCGCCAACCCGTGCGTGCTGCACGACACGTGGTCGAAGTTCAAAGAGCGCTGCGAAGACTGGGCTGAATCCCACACGCTCGCCGACGTCCTCGCGACCAAGTCCGGCCAGGGCGCGCTCGTCACGCTTCGATTGCCGCCCGCGCCGAGCAGCGCGCCGCCCAGCTGAAGCGGACGTCGTCCTCGCTCGCTCGAAGCGCCGCCCGCGCCCCTGCGCGACGCCCTCTCTCTCAGTTCGCCGCAGCGGCGCCAGCGCCACCCGCAGCAGCGCCGGCTCCAGTAGCAGCGCCGGGCGTGGCAGCAGGCGCGGTCGTCTCGCCCGAGCCAGACTCGCGGCGAGCGCGCTCGTCGTCGTCGTGCTCTTCGACCGCGGTCGCTTCGCGCACGCGATGGTTGTCCTGCGCGACGTCGTCCACGCCTTCGTCTTCGGAAGCGCGCGCGGCGGCCGTCGCCGTGGCAGCGACGCGCGTGTCCGGGGCGCGGTCTTCGCGGCCGTACATCGGCCGTTGCCCAGGGCGCGACCAATCAACCCACGTCGCGCTCTCTTCGCGCACGTCCATGTGCACGAACACGCTGCGCGGATAGTACCCGCACCCCGTCTGCGGAATGGTCCTGCAGTAGTCTCTCAGCGCTCGGTTCGACACGCCCTCGACGCGAAAGTCCACGGCGCGGCCGATGTTGTGGTTCGAGTGCGGCGTCCACTGCCCGCGGCGAAACGGTCGATACCCAGAGATCACATGGATGCGTCGGCCGCCGAAGTGATCGCTCACCAGCGCGAGCTGCCGCAGCAGCCGCGGGTGGATCGCCCGTGATCGCCCGTCGCCGTACCGCAAGAACGTCCGCATGCGCGTCTGCACGCTCGCGGTGATCCTGCGCATGTGCAGGTCCATCATCGCCCCGGTGGACTCGCGCACGAGGCGCACGTAGCCGCGCGACGCAGGGCGCCCGTAGCGACCGCCGCCCGAAGCGTTGCCTCTTGTGTTGCCGCGGGTGTTGCTCGCGCTCGCGCGACTACCGTTGGTCGCCGACGTGGTGGTCGTGCGGCTGTTGGCCGAAGCGTTGGCGCTCGCGGTGGCTGCCGCGGTCCCGCGGGTGCGAACGACGCCGCCGAGCTGGCGATAGACCTCGTCGGTGACCTCTGGAGGCACACGCAACCTGCGCCCCGAGCGCAGGGCGTAGGGCGCTTGAAGGTGGTTGTACTCCGCCAGGACGCGGGTGGTGATGTGCATTCGCTCGGCGATTTCGCTGAGCGTCTCGCCGCGACCGACGACGTAGCGCCCCTCCTCGATCTGCTGCGCGCTGCCCGCTCGCGCGAACAAGAGCGCGCACTGCACAAGCAACACCGAGACCCACCAGTGCCCCGAGCGGGCGAGAGGCCCCGGTCCATTGCAGCGAAAACGTGCCATCGAGCGACCCCGGGGCGTACCCCCCCAACCGCGCTCGGTCAAGCTGACCGTGCGACCGCGCGGCTCGGTTGATCGCGGGTGTCAGTGGACGAAACGCGACGGGACGCCGAACTCGACTGCGGTTTTTTGCGACCCTGGCTTCACTTTGCTTCAATGACCCTCGCTCCCATCGATCCCGTCGTCGCGCCGAGCGCCGACCGAGACCGTTGGACGAGAGGAATCATGGCGGAAGGCAACTACCTCGTCGGCGTGGACATCGGGTCGAGCGCGATCAAGCTCTGCCTGCTCAAAGACGTCCAGAAGAAGAAAGCGCTGGTCAAGTTCGGCTACGCGCCCCTTCCGCCGCAAACCATCGTCGATGGCCAGGTGATGAACGCTGGCGTCGTCGTCGAGACGCTCCAGAAGCTCTTCTCCGACCTCAAGGTGAAGCGCCGCGAGGTCGCGCTCTCGGTCTCTGGACACTCGGTGATCATCAAGCGCCTGACCTTGCCGCTCATGTCCGCGCAAGAGCTCAGCGAGCAGATCACTTGGGAGGCCGAGCAGCAGATCCCCTTCGAGATCAAAGACGTGCACATCGACTACGAAGTGCTCAAGCGTCGGCCCGACCAGGGGCAGATGGACGTCTTGCTCGTGGCCGCCAAGCGCGAAGAGCTCGAGGCCGCCGCGGACCTCGCCAGGCAAGCGAAGCTCAAGCCCACGGTCATCGACGTCGACGCCTTCGCCGTGCAGAACATCTTCGAGGTCAACTATGGGTTGCCCACCGAAGGGACGTTCGCGCTGATCAACGTCGGGGCGACCCTCACGACGATCAACATCATTTCTGGCGGCGTTCCGGCGTTTACGCGCGACATCTTGAACGGCGGCAACTCGCTGACCGACGAGATCCAGCGGCAGCTCGGCGTCAGCGCCGAAGAAGCCGAGATCTACAAGAACGCGACGCCCGAGAACCTCACGCGCGGCGCCATCGTCCCGAGCGAGGTCCCGAAGATCATTCGGCAGGTCGTCGACTCGCTCGCGGGCGAAGTGCAGCGCTCGCTCGACTTCTACCTCGCCACCAGCGGAGAGCGTGAGATCCAGCAGGTGTTTCTCACGGGCGGGACCAGCAACCTCCCGGAGCTCTCGCAAGCCATCGAGCGGCGCTCGCACTGCAAGGTCGAGCAGCTCAACCCCTTCAAGGCGATCCAAGTGGACGCGAAAGAGGTCAACACCGAGCTGCTCCGCGCCCGCGCGGCGCAAGCGACGGTGGCCCTCGGCCTCGCGCTGCGCACGGATCGGGAGAAGCGCTGATGCTCAAGATCAACCTACTCCCCGGCGCCGCAGCGCGCGCCGCCGGCGAGAGCAAAGCCGCAGCCGGAGACCTGCGCACCTTCGCGGTCGGGATGAGCATCATGCTCGTCCTGCTCGCGGCGGGCATCATGATCTTTCACTCGTCGCAGACCAAGGTGCTCGACAGCGTGACGAGCGCCAACAACCAGCGAGAGCTGGCCGTGCGGCA
This sequence comes from Myxococcales bacterium, assembly GCA_013298625.1. Lineage (GTDB taxonomy): Bacteria > Myxococcota_A > Polyangia > Polyangiales. Next base: position 90,266 of record JAAFIF010000016.1, on the reverse strand, counting down.
GATCAAGCAGCGCGTCGCCGACCACCCGCGCGTGCGCACCGAGCTGCAAGAGATCCGCGCGCGTCGCGACGCCATCCAGCGCCTCGAAGCCAACCGCACAGGCCCCACCGCCATGCTCGTCGAGGTCTCGCAGCTGCTCTCGCCGGGCGGCCGCCCCACCAACGACCCTGCGCAGTTCGAGCGCATCCAGCGCGACGACCCCACTAGGTGGATGCACGCCAACTGGGACTCGCACCAGATCTGGCTCACGACCTTCTCGGAGTCCGAGCGAGGCGTCAACGTCGAGGGCTACGGCCGCAGCGCCGACGACGTCGCAGAGTTCATGCGGCGCTTGATGCTCTCGGAGTACTTCGAGGGCGTCACGCTCGAGCGCAGCGAAGGCTCGATCGACGCGGACACGCGCCTTCCGGTGCAGCGCTTCAAGATCACAGCGCGGGTGAGGTACTGAGACCATGGCCCCTCCAGCGAAGAAGACCATCACGACCCAGCCCTCGTTCGCCGAGCAGCTCACGCCGCCGGTGATGGTGGCGATCGGCATTGGCGTCGCGGCCGCCGTCGGCGCGGCGTACTACTTTCTCGGCTACGAGCAGGTGCAGGCGTCGATCACCAACCAGCGCCAGCGGCAGACCACGCTCGAGTCGCAGACGCGCAACGCCAACCGCGACCTGCGCGCGTACAACGACGACGTCGCCGAGCTCGAGCGCCTCCGCTCGTTCGCGCGAGAGCAGCAGCGCGTGCTGCCGGACAACCCGGATATCCCTGGCTTTCTCGACGCGATCCACCGCACCGCCACGGAGAACGGGCTGACCATCAAGCTCGTGCTGCCCGAAGCCGAGGCGATCGAGCAGTACTTCGTGCGCATCCCCGTGCGCGTCGAGGTCAACGGCAGCTTCCTCGAGATCGCGCGGTTCTTTCGCACGATCGGGCAGCAGCCCCGCGTGATCAACATGGAGAACATCGCGCTCTCGACGCCGGTGACCGCGCCGGACGGAAAGGTGCGCGTCGACGCGCGCATGCAAGCGACGACGTTTCGCGCGCTCACCGCCGCAGAACAAGCGCGGCAACAAGCGGCGCAAGAGGCGGGCTCGTCGGGCAACGCCCCCGCGAGCGCGCCGCGAGGAGGTGCGCGATGAAGTCTCGTTCGATCAAGATCATCACCGTCGCGCTCGCGGCGAGCTTGTCCGTCGCGTGCGGCGACGAGCCTCAGTCCGCCTCGCGCGGCGCCACCAGCAGCGGCCGCGGCGCGCCCGCGCGCAACAACGCAGCGACCAACGCAGCCGCGGCCGACGCTGGCGCGGACGACGCCGCCGCGAGCGGACCTCCCGCGCACGGACGGGTGCTGCAGGACATTGATTTCACCGAGAGCGACCGCTCGCGCGACCCGTTTCGCTCGTTCGCGCAGAACTGGATCCCCAGGCAGACCAACGAGAACGCGCTCCCGCTCGAGAACATCAAGCTCGCGACCTTCGCGCTCGATGACCTCCGCGTGATCGCGATCGTCGTCGGCGTCTCGAGCCCGTACGCCATGCTCGTCGACCCGTCTGGGGCGGGCACGATCATCCGCCGCGGCGACCACGTTGGACGCCCCGACACCATCGTCTCGGCCGGCGAAAACGGCGGCCCGCACCAGGTCCCGTGGCGCGTCGCGCGGATCGTCGGCTCGCGGTTGTCCCGCGATCGAAGCAACAACCTGGTCGAGATCCCGGCGGAGGTCGTGTTCGAGCGCGAAGACCGCGCGTCGCTTACGCCCACGCGCATCGAGCGCTCGCTCACCCTCGCCGCGCCCGGCGAAGGCCGCGGCGGACCGGGTCCCGTCGAAGCGGCGCCCGGCGGAGGATTGCCTGCGCTTCCTTCGCTTCCGGGAGGATCGCCCTTCTTGCCGCCGAACCCGTCGTCCCTGCCCCCGGGCTCGCGCACGACGGCGACGCAGTCGCAGCAAGGCTCGACCTTGGTGCAGTCGTATACGACGATCATCCCGCCGACGCAGGGCTCGACGCAGCCGGCGCAGCAGCAGCCGACCACGGTGGTGGTGCAAGCGCCCGCGGCGAGCCAGCCCACGGCGCCGCAGCCGGTTCCGTTGCCCGACACGCCGCCGCCGGTGCGCGTCACGGGGTCGTCGCCGTTTCCGTCCGCGGGTCTTCCGCGCTGAACGCGCGCTCATCGCGATCGGCGCGGCGATTGACCGCAGAAAACAGCGCCGAAAACTTCACCCTCTCGAATCGCTCGCTCTAGTGTGACCCGCGAGGCTCCATCGAAGGAGCCACGCACTCCAACGAGGTCACTGATGCGACGATCGCTCGCTCCACAGCTACTGGTGCCGCTGCTGTGCTCCCTGCTCGGCGCGCTCGCGCCAGCGGGAACCGCGCACGCGCAGGGAATCGTTCCCTCCCGTGAACAGGCGCCCGCGCCTGAGCAGAACCAAGACGAGAACCCCCCGCCGCCCGAAGCGCCGCGCTCGCGGCTCATCGCGCGGGACTCGGTCGAGACCGTCGTCTCGGACACGAGCGACGAAGCGGGCTTTCTCTCGGTCGCGCCGCTGCAGGTCGCCGGCGCTCGCGGCCGTCGCTACACGGGCCGCAGGGTCGACATCGACCTCCGCGACGCGGACATTCACAACGTCCTGCGGCTGCTCGCCGAAGTGGGCTCGGTCAACATCGTCGCCTCGCAAGACGTCGAAGGCTCGGTCACGATCCGCATGCGCAACGTCCCGTGGGACCAGGCGCTGGACGTGATCCTCGCCGCCCGCGGCCTCGGCATGCAGCGCAACGGAAACATCATCCGCGTCGCGCCGCAGACCATCCTCGACAAAGAGCGCGAGCTGCTCATCGAGCGTCAGCGCCAGCTCGCCACGCTCGAGCCCATCGAGACCCGCTTGCTGCCCGTGAGCTACGCGCTCGCGGGAGACCTCGCCCCGCGCGCTCGCGAGATGCTCTCGTCGCGCGGCAACGTCTCGGTCGACGAGCGCACCAACGTGCTCATCGTCCGCGACACCGCGGCGGTGCTCAACCAGATCGAGCGCCTCGTGCGCTCGCTCGACACGCAGACGCCGCAGGTGTTGATCGAAGCGCGCATCGTCGAGGCGACGAGCACGTTCACCCGCGACGTGGGCATCCAGTGGGGCGGCGACATCGGCGTCGGCCAGGGCTTCGGAAACCCCACCGGCCTGGCGTTTCCGAGCAGCATCGGCGTCGTCGGCGGCGCCACGGACAACCAGACCAACAGCGCGGGTCTCTCGCCCACGTCCCTGTTCGTCCCGAACCCCAACTTCGCCGTCAACCTCCCGGCCACCGTCGGCCAGGGCAACGGTGGCGCCCTCGGCTTCACCTTCGGCTCGGTCAACGGCAGCTTCAACCTCAACGTTCGTTTGAGCGCCGCGGAGCTCAACAACCAGGTCCGCATCGTGTCCGCGCCGCGCATCCTCACCCTCGACAACCGCGAGGCGATGATCGCGCAGGGGACGCTCATCCCGTACTCGCAGGTCAGCGCGCAGGGTGTGCAGACCGCGTTTCAAGAGGCCAAGCTGCAGCTCCGCGTCCGTCCCCACGTGACGGCCGACGGATCGGTCTCGATGCACGTCCGCATCACCCGCGACGAGCCCGACTTCAACGCGCCCAGCGTCCGCGGTGACCCCACGATCCGCAAGAAGGAAGCAGAGACCGACCTGCTCGTCCCCGACGGACGCACCGCGGTCATCGGCGGAATCTTCACGCGCAACACCGGTCGCACCTCGAATCAGATCCCCGGCCTCGGCGACATCCCCATCCTCGGCGCGCTCTTCTCGCGCCGCCAGAGCCGCGACGAGCGCAGCGAGATGATCATCTTCTTGACCCCTCGCATCGTGAACCGCGCCGAAGCCATCGGCCGATAGCCCACCTGCCCTACGGCGCTGACCTCGCGCCCTCGAGAGCCCCGCTGCCGACACCACGGCACCGGGGCTCTCGCGTTTCTCCCCAAGCCAAGCCCGAGCGCCCAGCGTCTCCAACGTCCCCCCTCCAAACGCCACGATGACTCCAGTGCGAGACCGCAGGCTGGCTCAGCTCGTCACGAATCGCCCATGCGCGGTGTGCACGTGCGTGCCAACTCGACGCACGCAGCGCTCTCTGCGGACGGCGTTTCGTCATCCACAGGCCGACGCGCAGGCGCCGACAGGCGGCGAGTGGATCTAACCAATTGAAACAAAAAGTCTTTTTGTTTCGCCTGTCGGCATCCCGACACCCCCTGACGACAGTCTGTCTCAGCGAGTCGCCCTTCGCCTGAGCTCGTCCGCGTCCATCGCCACCCAAGATTCGAGCATCGCCCGAGCGCGCATCGCTGGGACTGTGACTGCACTTGTGCCAGCCGTGCCGCAGGGCGGCGACTCGCGCCTCGCGTGCTCCATCACGACCAGGGCGTCGATCACGTCGCGCTCGATCGCTCGCCTTCGCTCGGCGCGCTGAACCTCGGCGCGCTCGGCGTCGAGCTCGACGCCGCTGAAGAACGCGTGGTCCAAGCGAAAGACCACCCTCACCTCGAACGAGAGCGCCTCGCTCTCCGCCGCTCGTTCGCTGGGCAGAAGGCCCCCTGCGCTCGACGCGCTCGCGTTGAGCCCTCGCCCAGCGCGCGCGCTCACCGTCGGCAGCCACGCCGTCGCCCTCGCCCTCGCAGCCACGTCGCTCGCCGCGCTTCGCCCAGAGAGGCCTGCGCGCTGAATCGCCGCGCGCACCGCGAAGTCAGCGACCGGCCGCGCGATCCACGATCGCCCAGCATCACACGATGCCGCGCTCACGGACTGCGCGCTCGCCGGAGCGCTCGCGGACAGAGCCGCGAAGAAGAGAGCGATCGACCACCCACACAACCGCGCTGATTGGCCCGCGCGACGGCCCTGCTCATTGCACATGAGGCGGCCTATCCAGCGAGACCGCCGCGGGTTGCGCGAGCGGCGCGATTTCGTGCAGCTCAGCGAGGCGCGGACCAGGGAGAGCTCGGCGAGCTCAACCCCTTGCCACCGGCGCGCGCGATCAGGACCCACGACGAGCCCGGCGCCCACTCGACCCACGAGGCAGACTCGTCGATCTCGCGCTCGTCCGAGGCCGCCAACGGCTCGGCGCCCGCGCTGTCGGGGGCTGTCTCGGACCAGTGATCGACCACGGTCGTGCTGGCGGCCGCTGCATCGACCGTGGGGGCGGCGATCTCTTCGAGCCACGCGGGGCCTTCGTGCACCGAGCGCGCGCCTTCGAGGGCCACCGTGGACCGCGCGTCGCGGAGCGCTTCGATGACCGACGAGGGCCCTACGACCTCGGCGATGCGCGCGACGCTGGAGGCGACGACCGTGGTGCGCTCGGGCAACACGATCCTCGCGCGCACGACGGAGCGGGACCGCGCGGGGCCGCCTCGCGGCGTGCGAACGGGCTGCGCCGTCATGATGGCGGTGAAGCCCACGCGGCCCATCACGCCGACGCTGAGCTCGTGCGAGGCGCCGTTGCGCACGGCCCAGACGAACCAATCGCCGACGCGCGGGACCGGGCCTTCGAAGCGCTCGACGCGCTGAAGCGCTCCGTCCTCTGCCCGCACGAGCGTGACGATGCGAAGCATCAGCTCGCCGCGGATCGCCTGCTCGTCGGCGAGCCGTCGCAAGGTCGAGGCGCGCACCTCCCAGAACACCACGAGCGTGGTGGGGTCCACGGGCAACACGCGAAGCTCGTCCACGTCGTAGCCGCGGGGGGGATCGGCGCGCTCGAGCAGACCGTCGGGCTCTTTGGCTTCGCCTTCGTCGACGGCGAGCGTGTGCGGCTGCGCGAGGCGCGTGACCGTGCCGCTGCTCGGCAAGCTGCGCGAGAGGGCGCCGAGCGCGGCGGTGGCCTTCGCGAGCCCGCGAGCGGCCTCTTGATCGCTGGGGTTCTTCGCGAGGACGCGCTCGAACACCGCGCGCGCGTCGAGCGCCCGGCCCTGCGAGAGCAGCATGGTGCCCATCGTCGTGGTGAAGAACGCGGCGGGCAGCGCGTCGAGCGCCACGGCGTCGTCGTCGCTCTCGTCGTCGTCGTCCGACGGTTCGGCGGAGCGGCGGGGCTTCGGGCTCACGAGGACGTTGGGGTCGGGCAGCGACGGGCCGTCGTCGAGCGAGTCTTCTTCGTCGAGGACGGACTGCGAAGCGATCGGCTTGGAGAGCGCCGCTTCGATCGCGTCCGCGGACTCGCCGCGCAGCAAGCGTTGAGCGCGCTCGATCAGCGAGCGCACCTCGCTCGCGTCGCGCACGAGCGCGCGGTCCGCGGGCTCACCGGCGCGATTGTCCGCGCCGTTGCCGTTGATTTCGCCCTTCGAACGATCCCTCTTCTTGCGCACCATCTCGCGATATCTCCTCAAGGCGCCCCGCGCTCGCGCGTCAGGGCTCTCTTCGATCGAGCGCCGCGCGCGCGTCGCGCGCGTCCTGGGCGATCTGCGCCCGCAACGCGTCGATCCCGTCGAACTTGCGCTCGTCGCGCAGGCGCGCGACGCACGTCACGCGCAGCAGTCTTCCATACAAATCGACGTCACGGTCGAACAGATGCACCTCGATCGAACGCCCGGCGGAGAACGTCGGTCGAACGCCGATGTTCATCACGCCGTCCATCGCAGCGCCGCACGCAGCGCCGTCGCCGACCACGCAAGCGCGCACCGCGTACACGCCGTCTCGCGGCAGCGCCTCGACGTCGGTGCGCACGTTCGCCGTGGGAAACCCCAGCGTTCGCCCGCGCTGATCGCCGAGCACCACGCGGCCGTCGAAGTCGAACTCGCGCCCGAGCATCGCGCGCACGCGGTCGAGCTCGCCCTCGGCGAGGGCCGCGCGGATCTTGGACGACGAGATCATCGCGCCGCGCTCGTCGAGGACAGCGCCGAGGACCTCCGTGCGAAATCCCAGCGATTCACCGAGCGAACGAAGCGCGTGGCCGTCGCCAGCGCGGTCCTTTCCGAAGTGAAAATTCTCGCCGACGATGACGACCTTCGCGCGCAGGCCCAGCAGCACTTCGCGCGCGAACTGCTCTGGGGACATCGACGCGAACGCGCGATCGAAGCCCTGGACGATCACGCCGTCCACCGAGAGCGCCGCGAACAGCTCGAGCCTGCGATCCGCGCCAGTGATCCTCGGAGGGCAGCGCTCGGGCGCGAGCACCCGCGTCGGGTGCGGCTCGAACGTGAGGACCACGGCCTCGCCGTCCATCGCGGCGGCCTCGCTCAGCGCGCGCGCGATGAGCGCGCGGTGACCGAGGTGAACACCGTCGAAGTTGCCGATGGCCACGGCGGTGGCCCGCGCACAACGCGCGGTCCGATAGTCGTGCGCGGTCCACATCTTCGTTCGGCGAGGGTCTAGACCACGGAGCGCCGCGCAAGGCAACTCCCCCTACGTTGCAATGCGAGCGGTGCTCAACGCGGCGTGAGCGTCGGGCAGCGCGCTTCGGCGAAGGGCAGCTCGACGCCGCGCACGCGGATGAAGAACGACTGCGACGGCGCGCGACACACGCCTCCAGGGCACAAATCCGCAGGCGAACCCGCGGGAGCAGGAAAAGCCCCGAGCTCGTTCGGCAGCGCCCAGGTCTGCCCGCCCGGGCCGATGAAGTTCACCGCGTAGCGGCCTTGTGGCAGTCCGGTGAACTGCGAATCGTCCGCGTATTGCGGGTCGAACTCCGAGCAGCGCAGGTTCTGAAACCCCGCGGCCGACAGCGCGCGACCGAGGCGATCCGCGGTCTCGGGCAGCTGCGGCGACACGATCACGTGCCAATCGGTCGCGCGGTTGGGCCCGCGCACCTCGACGCCGAACGGCACGAGCGCGACGCGCAGCACGTTTTCGAGCTGGCGATGGCCGTTGGCCCACGGCTGCAAAAAGCCCGTCGTCGCGCCGCCGGGGACGACCGAGCCGAAGAAGATCACCGGGTAGCGAGGATCCGACGGATCGCTGAGGTCCAGCGTCTCGGCGCGGTTGAGCGCAGTGCGCAAGCGCGCCAGCGTCGCGGCGTCGAGCCTTCCGTTTTGCCCTTCGAGCAGCAATCGACGCTCGGCCGCGTTGGGCTCGTGCAGCTTCGAGACGATCACCAGCGGATAGATCCAGGGCAGCCGGCCCGCGTTCGCGGCGAAGAACGGGCTGCCCGAGACGAGCGACGGGTGCGCGTCGACGTGCCCGCTCGCGGCGGTCAGGTCGATCGAGCCGTTGTCGTTGACGTCCGCGGCGAGCTCCAAGAAGCCGCTCGTGGCTTCGGCCAGCGGATTGGCCCGGCAATCACGGCGCACTTGCACGCCCGCGAGGACGGCGGTGAAGCACTCGTCGGCGTCGACCGAGAAGAGCGCGCCGAGCGCGGGGAGGTTGGCGCCGAGCGGCGTCTCGACGATCACCGGGTTGCGGACCATGTCGAGCACGCGCGTTCCGGCGACTTGAAGGCCCCAGTCGCGCGCGTAGCGCAAGAGCTCGACGCCGGGCCGCGGAGCCATCGTCTGCGCGTCGAGCGCGGGCGGCGCGGGGATGTCGACCGGCGTCAAGCGAGAGGGCGCGGCGACCGTGGTCATCGCTCCGTTGCGCATGACCGTGGTCTCGTCGGTCACGATGCGAAAGATCGGGCGCTCGGTGGGGATCTGCCGACCGAGGTACACGGTGACGTGATCGGCCACGGCGCCTTCGGGCGGCATCACGAAGCGGGTGCGACCGTTCTCGTTGACCTCGTCGCCGATGGGGATGCGCACGTAGCGCGCGATGGACGAGCTCGGGTCCTCGAGCGCCCCGCCCGCGACGTCGCCGGCCACGGGCAGGTTTCGCACGGAGAAGAGCGGGTGAAATCCCGACGGAATGTTGAGCGACGCGCCGTCACGATCGAACTGAATCGTCTCGTTGCGCGAGTAGAACGCGCGGAGCTGATACACGCCCGCGCGCGTGATCCCAGGAAACTGAAAGGGGATCGTCGCCGTCACGGTCCCGTCCGCGTTGCGCACGGCCTCGGAGAAGAGCTGCGCCGCGTTGATGGTCTGCACGGACACCGCGCTCGTCGCCGAGCCCTGCGGCGGCGGCGGATTGCCGTACTCGAAGAGCAACAGCACGACGCGCCCCGAGGCGACGCCGCGGCGCGAAGGAGACTCGGGCGGCGGCGGTCCGCGGTAGATCAGCGTCCCTTCGATGCGCCCCGAGGGCTCGTTGAGGTACGGGCACGCGATCGCCGCGTCGTTGTCGCAGTTGCGCTGCAACGGCGGGGGATCGCACTGCGCGAGGGCCAACGCGAGAAGCGTCATCGTCGCGAGAGAAGTTCGAGTCGACATCGTCATCTCCTCTTCCGTCCTATTGCTCAGAAGCGGTAGCTCGCGTTGGCCATGACGCGCGCCCACTGGCGGTAGCCGAGCGGGTGCTCCTGGTGTCCAGTCGTCGGGTTGACGTCGACGAGGTTGGTTCCGGTCACGCCGAGCTCGAGGCGGCCGTCGAGCAGGCGCATGCCCAAGCGAGCGTTGATCAAGAAGTAGTCGTTCATCGCGAAGGGCACGTCCCTCGAGCCCGCGCGGGCGTCGAACACCGGCTCGATCCACACCTGCCGCGCGACGTAGTGCCCATAGGTCTCGAACTCGAGCCCGAACCGCGTGCGCACCTGCAGACCGACGTTGAGCTTGTGCATCGGCGTGCGCTGGTCGCCCTCGCGCTCGGGCGTGGGCGCGAGGCTGTTGTTCGCGTCGTACGACGTGAGCGCGAGCGTGTAGTTGACGTTGAAATCCAGACCTTCGACGGGCGCGAGCTTCAAGCCGAGCTCGGCGCCGTAGATGTACGTGGACGCTGGGTCGTTGGAGTAGCCGCGGGCGCCGACGGGGACCGTGCGCGAATCGGGCAGCAAATCTCCAGGCAACGGATCGACGTTGGAGCCGTAGAAATCAATGCGGTCCCAGCCGCGCGTGAAGAACAAGTTCACTTCGTACTGAAACACTTCGAGCGTCTGGTCTTGAAACCCGAGGTCGAAGCTGATCGCGCTCTCGGGCCGCAGGCGCCGAGACGGGTCGATGCGCGCGCGCGCGACCTCACCGCCGTAGCTGCGCACGCTCACGCCAGGCGTCGGCGTCTGCAGGTTCAGGTCCAAGAAGAGCTCGAGCATCGTGGGCGTGCGAAACGCCGTTCCGCCGGTGAGCCTGAGCGCGCGACGCTCGGTGGGCTTGAAGATCAACGCGCCGCGCGGAGAGAGCACGAAGCCAGAGCCGCCGATGCCGTCGAGCACCGGGTGGCGGTCAGCGCGCAGCGACGCGACGGCGCTGAAGCGCTCGCCGACGCGCAGGGTGTCCTGCAAAAACCCAGAGAAAAAGTGCAACGTGTGGTCGTTGTCGAGGTAGTTCCACGAGATGTTCTTCAGCCGGTAGCCCGCGCCGAACTGCAGGGTGTTGGTCACCGTCTGCGAGATGCGCGCGCGCCAGTTGTACTGAAGATCCACGTCGACGACGTCTTGGTGCCCGCGCGACTCGAGCACGGGAGCTCCGCGAGGCTGAATCGTCGGGCCCGCGGTGAAGCTCACGCGGTTCCAAAACGCGCGGGCAGAGAAGTTCTGCACGTCGAGCTGGACGAACGGCTGGATGAGCGTCAGGTCCGTGTAGTACTGCCGCAGCAAGCTCGGCGCCGAGAACTGCACAGGGCCCGTCGCGCCGCCCACGCCGCCGCGCAGCACCACGCCGCGCCCGAGGCGTCCCTGCGCCTCGACGAGAAACCTCGGGTTGCGAAACGCCAGGTTTCCTGCAGGCGAAATCGACTCCCACGCGTGGTCCGTCGGCCCGACCAGGCGCCCGTAGCTCTGCGCTTGATCGTACTGAACCGACCCGCGATACGAGACGTCTCCCGCGCGCCCCGAGGTCAAGAACGCGCCGCGAAGCTGCTCTGCCGTGCCGCCGCCGATGGACACTTGCGTCCGCGACTCGCCCGGCGGCCGCGTAATGATGTTGATCACGCCGGTGTACGCGTCGGCGCCGTACAGCGCAGAGCCCGGCCCGCGGATGATCTCGATGCGGTCGATCTCTTCGAGCGCAGGAAACACAAACGGCCACAGCGTCACGCCGAGGAAGTCCAAGTACACGCTGCGTCCGTCGACCAGGACGAGCACCTTGTTGCTCAACCGCTGGTTGAATCCGCGCACGGACACCTGATAGTCGGACCCGTCGAGGGACATCACGTCGATGCCCGCGATGCGCCGCAGGATCTGCGGAATGCTCGTCAAACCCGACAAGCGAATGTCCTGCGCGGTGATCACGCCGGTCGCGTTGGGCGCGTCGAGCGGCGACTGCGCGACGCGAGAAGCGGTCACGATGCGCGCTTCGTACTCGTCGTCGTCGTCCCTGGCCGTGATGCCTCCGGCCTCGCCAGCGGCAGGGCCGGCAGGGCCGGCAGGGTTCGCAGCCACGCGACCGCTCGTCCCCGCGCCCGCAGCGCCAGTGGTGCCGCTCGCCCCGGTCGCGCCCGTCGTGCCGCCAGCGCCGCTCGTCCCAGTGCCCGCGGGATTGGCCGTGCTCGTCCCGGTGGTGCCCGTCGAGTTCGCCGTCGTCGCGCCGGCGCCAGCGGTGCCTGTGCCCGCGGGCTGCGCGCCGTTGTTGGCGAGCGTGAGCAGTTGTTCGGCGAGCGCGCGGAGCATCGAGGCTTGCGTTCCGTCGACGTTGGCGCCGGTGAGCGCGCCGACGTTGATCGTGGGCGTCGCGCTCGTGCTGCCAGCGCCCGAAGCGGACTGCGCGCCGCCCGAGCTCGCGCTGGTCGCGCCGCCGCTGCTCGTGGTCGCGCTGGCGGTCGCCGACGATCCTCCGCTGCGGCTGCGGCTCTCGATGCGCGCGATCAACGCCTCGATGTCCGGGCGATCCGAGATATCGTGCTGCAGATAGCGTCGCAGGTACTCGAGCGCGCGCTCGGAGTTGCCCGCGTCGTAGTAAGCGCGCGCGATGTTGTAGAGCACGTTGGGGCGCGGAACGATCCGGTACGCGCTCTCGAGCTCGGCGATGCCTGAGTCGAACTGACGCCGTCGAATCAGGTCCATTCCCGAGCGAAAGTGCCGACGGGCGTCTGCGAGCTCATCCGCGTACGCGCTCGGCGCGGCGACGAACGCCAACGCGGCAGCGATCGTTGCGGCACGAAGGTGGAACCTCCCGTTCACGCTCTCCTCCTTTGGGCGAACCCGCTCCGCGCCCTCAGCGCCGCTGCGCATCGAGCCGAAGCGCTGCGATGATCACCCAAACGGAGTGCGATTCAAAGCAAACGCGCAATCAATCGCAGCGCCCATCACGCAGCGACGCTCGCTGCGCAGCGCAGCGCGGCGGGCCTGCCCGCAGCGCGAACGGCACGACCGATCGCCTCCCACCCTGCGAATTCGCTCACCAACCGCGATATGGATCGGGGCGCGTGTTGGGCTGCGGCCGCACGGTAACGCGCCGCGACATCCGCGCGGAGTACCGGATCTCGCTGCCCCCGAGGGTCACTTGCGCGTCGTTGTACCCGCTGAGCCTGAAGGTAAACGCGTGCATCCGCGAGGGATCCGCTTGCTCGCCGCTGAGCCGCAAATCGAGCGGCGTCCGCCCCAGCGACTGCCCGTTCTCGAACACCTCGGCGTTGCCGGGCTCGCTGTTGAGCACGATGCGCACTTCGCGCGCGACCGGTGGCTGCTGCTGTTGGGTGTTGGTGTTGTTCGTCGCGGGACCCGTGCCGGTCACGGTGTTCTGCGCGCCGCTTCCAGCGGTGTTCTGCGCGGGGCGCGTGTCCGTCGTGCCCTGTCCGTTGGTGCCTTGCGCGTGCGTCGAGCCCGAGCCGCCCTTCAGCGCGACAGCGCCGCCGACGATGGCGAGCAGCGCGACCGCTCCGATCGCGGGCAGCGTCATGGACTTCTTCTTCTGGCCGGCGGGCTGATCGCTGACCGCGACCATGGGCACCGACGGCGTGAGCATCGAGTTGACGCCGGACTGCTCGTGCGGCCCCGAAGGCGCGACGGACTGCGGCTGCGCGAGGACCTGGCCCGAGCCCGAAGCAGCGCTGAGATGTTCGGCCGAGACGAGGTGCGAGCCAGTGACGCGGGCGTCGGCCACCGAGGGAGCCCACTCGCCGGTGCTGCTCAGCCCGAGCGAGCCCGTGGCGGCGAGCTTGATGCCGTCGAGCACGGCGTCCATCGTCGCGAAGCGGTCTTCGGCGCGCTTGGCGAGGCAGCGGTAGGTGAACTCTTGCACCGCGGCAGGCACGGACACCGAGGGGTTGATCTGCTGCATCGCAGGGACCGCTTCGGACACGTGCGCCATCAACGTGTTGACGGAGTTGCCCTTGTCGAACGGGACCTTGCCGGTGAGCATCTCGAAGAGCACCACGCCGAGCGCGTAGACGTCGGTCGCAGCGGACACGCGCTCGCCGCGGATTTGCTCGGGCGCCATGTACTTGGGCGAGCCCATGAACAGGCCGGTCTGCGTGAGGTGGTCGCCGCCGCCCTCGTCGAGCTGCTTGACGAGGCCGAAATCCAAGACCTTGACGAAATCTTCGTCGTCTTCGGTGCGGACGAGAAAGATGTTGGCGGGCTTCAGGTCGCGATGGATGACGCCGAGCGTGTGCGCCTCGCGAAGCGAGCGACAGACCTGACGAACGATGCGGAGCGCGCGCGACGGCTCGACGGGGCCAGACTCACGGAGCATGCGATGGAGCGTGCGCCCCTCGAGCAGCTCCATGGCCATGTAGTACACGCCGTCGTCGGTGTTGCCGTAATCGAAGATCGTGACCGTGTTGGGGTGACGCAGCTTCGAGGACGTCGACGCTTCGAGGAAGAAGCGTTTGTGAAACTCCGGGTCGTGCTCGCCGTTGTAGTTGGGGTTGAGGACCTTGAGCGCGCAGACACGACCGAGCGGTGCTTGCTCGGCCTTGTAGACCTTGCCCATCCCGCCTCGGGCGATCAGCGAGAGGACTTTGAACCGCTCGTTGATGACTCGACCAATGAGGGGATCCGCTTGCGGACCCGAGGTCGGGCTCGCACTCGCAACATTGGACGCTTCGTTTGAAGGGCTAGGCTCCCCCATGGGGTCAATCGCGCGGTGCGTGAGTGTTCATGAGGTTCGCGTGCTCCCTTCGCCCGCGTGCACCGAGCAGAACGTCCGGAGCGTGAACCAAGCGTGAAGTGAGGATGACAGGCGCCCCTGCACTCGTCAATTGAACGGGGCGCTAACAATTGCTGAAAAATCACAGAGAGGTCTCACACGAAAGTGACGCAGCGCGACGGCATACATCGGTGTCAGAGCGAGCGGCGCGCGGCGACTCGGCAGAGGAGTCTCGAAGCTGTTGGAGAATTCCGTTCACTTGCCGAAGGGCGAAGTCCGCGCAACGCTTCGGGGGTTCGCGTCGGCGCAACGCATCGACGCAGCTCGGTTTCGATCGGAGGAACGATGACTGTTCGAGCATGGCTCCCTTGGATGATGGCTGGCGCGACGCTCGCGCTGGCGACCGCGACGCCGTCGACCGCGCACGCGCAGCTGCTCGCGCCGAGCGACAGCCGCGAGGTGGTCGTCGACTTCGATGACTCGACGAGCGAGTCCGAGGTGCGCGAGGCGGCGCGCGAGGCGGGCGTCGAGCTCGTCGCCAACAGCTACCTCGCTGGAGAAGACCGCATCTACCGCGGCCGCGTCGGCGCAAACGCGTCGCTCTCGTCGGTGATCGCTCGGCTGCGCGCGCGCTCGTCGGTGCGCGCCGCGGACGAGAACGTCACGATGCAAGCGAGCTGGACGCCCAACGACCCGCAGCTCGGAGACCAGTGGGGCCTCGCGCGCATCCACGCCCCTGCGGCGTGGGACACGACGTGCGGGCGCGGCGTGACCGTCGCCGTCGTCGACACGGGCGTCGCGTGCGAGAACCACGGCGAGTTCACGCGGGTGATGGACCTCGCGGGCACGCGCTGCGCGCTCGGCTACAACTTCGTCAACGACACCAACCACGCCAACGACGATCAGGGCCACGGGACGCACGTGGCGGGCACGATCGCGCAGACGACGAACAACAATTTCGGCGTCGCGGGCATCGCGCACTGCGCGACGATCGTTCCTGTGAAGGTGCTCGACGAGCGCGGGCGCGGGACGCTCGCGGACGTCGCCGAGGGGATCCGCTTCGCCGCCGACGCAGGCGCGCAGGTGATCAACCTCTCGCTCGGCGGCGGACGGCGCGTAAAGGTGCTCGAAGAGGCCGTGGCCTACGCCCGCGCGCGCGGCGCCATCGTCGTGTGCGCCGCAGGAAACAACGGTCGCTACGTCGAGAGCCCCGCCGCCGAGCCCGGCGCCTTCGCGGTCAGCGCGATCAGCCCAGCGACCGACGACCTCGCGTACTTCTCCTCGCGCGGCCCCGAGGTCGACATCGCCGCGCCTGGCGTGAACATCCTTCAGCAGACCATCTGCAACCGCGGCCGCGACCGGTGCGAGCAGTTCGCGTCGTGGTCGGGCACCAGCATGGCGGCCCCCCACGTGGCCGGCGTCGCCGCGCTGCTCGTGAGCGTCGGCGTGACCGACCCCGACGCGATCGAGCGCGCGCTGCAGTCGAGCGCGGCGCGCCCCGAGAACGGCAGCACGGATCGCGAGCTGTACGGAGCCGGCGTGCTCGACGCCCAAGCAGCGGTTCGCCAGGCCGTCGACAAGAGCGCGACCTTTCGCGCGATCGCTCTCGCGCTGCTCGCGACGCTGACCTTCGCGCGCATTCGCGTGCGCAACGGCAAGCTCGCGAACCCCCTCGCGTGGCTGCCGCTCGCGTTTCTGACCGCGGTCGGACCGTGGTTCTTGCCGAAGCTGTTGTCGCACACGACGCCGGCGATCGACTTGTTGTCGCGCCCGCTCGGCGACTGGAGCCAGCTGCTCGGCGTCGGCGTGCACAAGTGGCTCCCCTTCGCCAACGCCGCGCTGCCGATGCTCTTCGTCGGCGTGTTCTTCAGCCGCCCGGCGCTGCGCGCGCCGGTGGGAGGCTTCGCGCTCGGCACCGCGGCGTTCTTGCTCGGAACGCTCGCCACTGGGTTTCACCGCGCCCCGCTCGGCTCGCTCGCGGGCTTCGTGTGGCTCACGGTCAACGCCCTCGTCTGCCTCTGGGTCGCGCGCATCGGCCTCGACCGCGAGAGCGCCAAGAACTGAGTTGAACCACGACCGCGCCGGGGCTCGTAGCTTTCCCTGTGCGCGGCAGTGGTTCGAGTTCATTGAAACCGCGCTGATCCGCTCCGCGCGTCTTCGACGCTCGTCGCGGGCGCGGTAGTGTTGCGGTACGGTAGGCCCGCTGATGGCCAAACCGCCGCCTGATCCAACGCCCGCAGACGACGACGATGACAGCGTCGCCGTCGCCGAGAAGCCCGAGCCGACGCCCTCTGTCCCCGAAGCGTCCGCCATCACCCCGAGCAAGAGCGAAGTCGAGGTGATCTTTCGGGCCAAGATCCGCCGCGCCGACGTCGTGAAGAACGTCGTCGTCGGAGTGATCCTCAGCGCCGCGCTCGGGTGGTTCATCTTCTCGATCGCCTTCGAGCGCCCGGTGCTCGGCGCGGTGCTCGGCGTGCTGCTCGCGCTCTCGGGCGCCCGCGGACGCACCGAGAAAGACGAGCTCACCCCGATCGAAGTGATCCCGGCGCTCGAGCGACGGCGCGCGGTCGAGCTGCACTTCGAAGCGAAGCCCACGATGCTGGTCGAGAGCCGCACGACGCGCTTCGTCGACGCAGAGGCCACTGGAGACAGCCGCGAGGGCTACACGCACTGGGTGGTCGTGCGGCGCGAGGGCGAGAGCAACTTTCGCCTGCGCGTCCCGAACCGCGCAGAGGCCATTCGTGTGAGCAAGCGGCTGCGGGTGATTTTGGAGGTTCCCCCGTCGGAGCCGCTCGGCGAAGACGAGCTCGAAGGGCCGGATTTTCCGCCGCAAGAAGAGTGATCGGACGCTCGCGCAATCACTGCGACGGCCCAAACAGCGCGCAGGTGCTACGCTCGTCGCTCCTTTTGCTGGTCATGAAGAGCCCAATTCGCTTCGCACTCACGGGGGGACTCTTCGCGCTGCTGCGCTGCGGCGCGCCGCCCAACGTCCCGCCCACCGACGCGCGCGCAGACGTCGCGGTCGAACAAGACGCTGCGCTCGACGGCGGAGCTCCGCGCTATGTCATGCCCGCGTGCGCGCAAAGCGCTGGGCCCTTCGCGCCGCTCTCGACGCGCTGCCAACACCTCGTCGACGCCCAAGGACGCGTGGTGATCCTCCGCGGCGTCAACGCGCGGATCGACGGCGTCTTCGACGTCACGTTCGACGACGGTCGCATGCCGGTCCAGCCCATCCCGACCTTCGACGCGACCGACGCCGCGCGCATGCGACAGCTCGGGTTCAACTTCTTGCGGCTGCCCATCAACTGGAGCGGCGTCGAGCCCCGCAACACCATGCCGCCCACGTTCAGCGACGAGTACCTCTCGCGCGTGCGCGCCGTGGTCGACCTCGCGCGACGCGCGGGGCTCCTCGTGGTGATCGATTTTCACCAGGACGCGTTCAGCAAAGAGATCGGCGAGGACGGCGCCCCGCTGTGGGCCATCAAACCCGCGCCCGAAATGCTCTTGCAGGGCCCGATCACCGCGGACGAGCTCACCCGCAGGCGGACCTCTGCCCAAGTGCTGCGCGCGTTCGAGACGTTCTTCGGCCGCGAGGCCGAAGGCGTCGTGCTGCGCACGCGGTTTGCGCAGATGACGGCTGAGGTCGCGCGGCGCTTTCGCGACGACGACGCCGTCATCGGCTACGAGCTGTTCAACGAGCCCATCGCCGACGAAGCCCAGTGCCTCGCGCTGCACGCGGAGGTGGGCGCGGCGATCCGCGCGGCAGACCCCCGCAAGCTCTTGCTCTTCGAGCCGCCAGCGACGCGCAACATCGTTGATTTCGCTGCGGTCTCGAGCGCGCCGTTTCCGCTCGCAGGCGGGGTGTACGCGCCGCACATCTACACGCTCGCCCTCTCGGCGACAGAGACCGCTCGCAGGACGTTCACTCGGCAGACGCTGCGGCTCTCGCACGCCAACGCGGCGCGAGAGGCGCGCGCGTGGGCGACGCCGACGATCATCACCGAGTGGGGCTACGACCCCAACGGCATCCGCATGGAAGACTACGTCGATCTGCAGTCGGACCTGCACGACGAGTTCGGCGCGAGCGCCGCCATCTGGCTGTGGAAGGAGCGCTCGCAAGGCGCGTGGGGCCTGTTCGACTACGACGCGTCGTCGGGGCGCTGGAGCGAACGGCCTGCGTTTCGCCGGGCCATCGCGCGCGTGTACCCCGAGGCCATCGCGGGCTGGCCGCGGTCGTGGCGCTTCGACCGCGCGGCGCGGCGCTTCGAGCTCGAGTACGAAGGCAGCGCGACGGTGAGCGCGCCCACGGTGCTGTTCGTCCCCGCGGCGGAGGACTTCGCGGGATCGTTCTCGGTGCGCTGCGACGGCGCGCTGGTGCAGAGCCCGCGCGACGCGCAGACGGGCCGCGTAGAAGTGCGCTGCAACGGCGCAGGCGTGCACCGCGTCGAGCTCGTCGCGAACTGAGACCGCTGCCTGGCGGGCTATCACCGCGGCGGGATGAGCGGTAACTTCACCGGCAGATCGTGCGACGGCCGAAGCAGTCGAGCCAGGCGCCGACGATCGAGCGGAGCACCGCGGACACGCGGCGAGGAGAGCGACGATGAAGCGACGATGGATCGTTGGATGGGCGCTGATCGCCGCGGGCCTCGCAGCGTGCGACGCGGGTGTCGTCACCGAGGGCAGAGATGCTGCCACGCGGCGCGACGGCGCGGCGGGCGCGGACGGGTCGAGCGCGGACGCCAGCGTCGAGCCCATGAGCGACGGCGGCACGAGCGCGCCCGACGGCGCGACCGCGGTGGACGGCGGAGTGGTCTCGATCGGGCCGTCGCGCCCTGAAGAGTGCGGCAACAACCTGGACGACGACGACGACGGCGAGGTGGACGAAGGCTGTACGTGCGCGGTGGGCACGGAGCGGGCTTGTTATCTCGGGCCCGAAGGGACGCTCAACCGAGGCGCGTGCAGGCCCGGCAATCAGCGCTGCGAGAGCGCTGGCGCGCGGGCCATTTGGGGCGCGTGCGACGGGCAAGTGCTTCCAGAGCCCGAGATCGCGAGCAACGGGGTCGATGACGACTGCAACGGGATGACCGACGAGCCCGGCGCGCGGTGCCTCGCGACGGTCAACGACGAGAGCGGGACCACGTGTGCGAACGGGCGCGATGACGACTGCGACGGGCGCGTGGACTGTATGGATCCCGGGTGCGCGACGGCGAGTCGGTGCACGATGATGCGCTGCACGGCGGCGCGCGAGGACACTTGTTTTGGCGGCGTGGACGAGGACTGCGACATGGCGATCGACTGCGCAGACCCGGACTGCGCGGGCGACCCGTCGTGCATGGCGTCGTTGTGTCCGTCGGGGCAGACGCCGACGTACACAGAGCGAGTGTTGACGGCGGTTTCGGGGCCCTCTTCGATCAGCGCGGGCGATGGGCAGCCGAACTTCACGCAGACGTGCGTGCCGGGACGGTGCTCGCAAGGGCAGGTGTCCGTCGTGCGCGCAGGGCAGCCGCCGATTTGTGTTCCGCCGCCGCCGATGTGCCCTGCGGGGCAGCATCCGGCGTATCGCGGCTCGGGGTGGGTCTGCGAAGCGCCGTGCGAGATCGTCATTCGCTACGGGTACATGTTCGGGTTTCGTCGGGTGTGCACCGGGCGCCCCACGATCATGTGCCCCACGGGCCAGGTCCCGACGTTCGACTTCGGAAGCGAGCGCTGGGTGTGCCGCCCGACCTGCAACAACACGACGTACGACAGGATCTTCCTCGACGGCGCCGTGGTGTGCATTCCTTGCTGATTCTGCGATGACCCGCGGTCAGCGCAGCAGCGGCCGCGCCGCGCCCAGGTGTCGATCGAGCGTGCGCACGAGCTCTGCGCGGTCGAACAACCGGGTCACATAGTCGAGCCGATCGGTCTCGATCACGAGCTTGGGCGAGCGGTCGTAGGCCTCGAACCACTGGTCGTACAACCCCTCGAGCGCCCGCAAATACACGGTCGGAATCGCCTGCTCGTACGCCCTCCCCCGGCTCTTGATCCGCTTGCGCAGCGTCTCGAGCGGGCAGCGCAGGTAGAGCATCAGGTCCGGCGCGCGCAGCTCGTCGCGCAGCGCGTGGTAGAGCGACTCGTACGTGGACCAGTCGCGGTCGTCGATGTTGCCGACCTCGCGGTGATATCGCGCGAAGATCTCTGCGTCTTCGTAGATCGTGCGGTCTTGCACGACGGCGTGCGCCCGCTGCTCCATCTCTCGGTGGTGCTTGAAGCGCGTCACCAAGAAGAAGAGCTGCGACTGAAACGCCCAGCGCTTCATGTCGCCGTAGAAGTCTTCGAGGTACGGGTTGGCCTCGTGCGGCTCGTAGAAGGGCTCGAGTTGGTAGTGCTGGCAGAGCCACTTCACGAGCGAGCTCTTTCCCGCGCCGATGGTGCCGGCGACGGCGATGTAGAGGGGCTTGCCGAGCTCGCTCACGGAAGGCCCAGCTCCCGCGCGGTCTGATCGTCGAGCATGCCCTGCGCCCGCGCGAAGGCGAGCGTCACGCGGTGCACGCGGTCCGTCGCGCGATCGGCCATCCGGCCGTCGATGATCACCGCGCCGCGGCCCGCGCGCTCGGCCTCGATGAACGCGCGCGCCTCGCGGATCGCCTGCTCGATGGACGATTCTGACAGCGAAAACACAGGATGAACCGCGGCGATCTGCGCGGGGATGCCCACCCACTTTCCGCACATTCCCGCGTCGCGCGCGATGAGCGCGTCGCGGCGGCAGTGCTCGATCGCGAGCGCCCGCTCGGCCTCGCTCTTGTCCTTCGTCGGAAACTCCAGCGTCATCTCCGCCAGCGCCGCCGCCCCCACGCACGCCGCGGCCTTCACGATCCGCTCGCGCGCCGAATGCACCATCGGGTGATCGACTCTGTACGGCACCCGCGGGACGCGCAGCGAGCTCCAGTAGTCGAACGCGCCGAAGATCAGCCCGACGACCCGCCCGCTCGCGCGCGCGATCTCGAACGCAGCTTCTTCAGCGCGGGCGCTCTCGATGAGCACCTGCACGCGGATCGCCCCCGCGGGCAACGCGAGGGCGCGCTCGAGCTCGCTCAGGGTCTGATCGACCGAGCGCACCTCGTCGGGGTGCTCGATCTTCGGCAGGATTACGCCTTCGACGCGCCCGGCAGCGCGCTCGATCACCCACGCGAGGTCCTCGTGCCCCGGGTCGAGCTCGGTCCCACGCGGACGAAAATACCGGAGCTTTCGGCCCCAATCGAGCTCGGTGAACGCCCGCGCCACGTGCGCTCGCCCGCGCGCGAGGGCCTCGTCGTCGCCGCGCGGGATCGAGTCTTCGAGGTCGAGCATCACGAGGTCCGCGTCGCTCTTGGTGACCGCGGCTTCGACGTACTTCCACACGGTGGCGGGGCACGTCAGGTGCGTGCGCTGCACGAGGTGCTTGCCGTCGAGCGCGCGCTCTTCGCTTCGGATCGCATCGAGCACGGACGCGCTTCGTGCCCTGGCGCGCTCTGCGATCGACGCGCGCTGAGAGTCGCTGAGTGTCATCGTCGCGAGCGAGCGTAGCAAGATCCCCCAGCGCAGCGCAGCCCACGCGCTCAGCGCAGCACACACCGCAGCGGTCGAAGGCGGCCTTGGATCACCATGCTCCCGTACAACGCTCGTCCGTCGTCGGCGCGCACGCTCAGCGCCGTGACGTTGCCGCGGGGATCGCTTGTGTCCGACCGCGTCGCAGCGAAGGGACCAGGCTCGGTGCTGCTCGATCGCACGCAGATCGGCTGATCGGTCGAGAGCTCGACCACCATGAACGTCGCGCCCGCGTCGGCGAGCTCGAGCCCGTTGACGAGCTGATGAAGCGTGTCTGGGTCACCGCTGGCCACCACGAGCGCGCCCGGCCGCGGACGCGCCCGGCACAGCGCCAGCGCCCCGCCCGTGGTCGAGGGAAGCGGCTCGACCCTCGGCGAGATTGGCCGGTCTCCGTCGAACAGGGCGACGAACGAGCGCTCGGTCCGCGCGCCACGGGAGCTGTGCACGAGCACCCCGAGCGACGAGCCCAGCGCGGCGATCGTGGGCGCGTCCCACCGGTAGCTCGTGTGCGAAATCGCGTGCGTCGCCGCGACACGACCGTCGCGATCGAGCAACGCAAGCACACGATAGGGCGTCGCGGACGGCGCGAGCAGCACGGCGTGCGTTCCGTCTTGGCGCGAGAGGTACAGGATGGTCTCTCCATACGCGTCGAGCGCGTCGAGGGGACGCAGCCCCGTCGAGCTCGCGACGAACCGATCGCACACGCGGCGCTCGACGCCGTTGCCGCAGCGCTCGACGAGCGCGTATCGCTCGGTCGCGAGCGGGACGCGCCAGCTGCGGTCGAGCGCGCTCTGGACGAACGCCGCGCTCTGGCTCGCCTCGACGACGGCGCTCGCGCGATGGATCACCGCGGATCGCTCGACGTCGGTCCGCCACGAGAGATCGAGCGAGACGGCGCGACGCGAGCTGATGCGGACGGCGAGGTCGTAGCGCCCCCACGACGCGGCCTGGCGCTCGCTCGAGAGCGCGACGCTCGGTCCGCGCTCGGCGCAGTCGACGCGCGCTCCCTGCACGATCCAGAGCGGATACGCGCGAGGGACCTGGCGCGGCGAGCTGCCCGCGACGAACGGCGCCGCCACGACGACGTCGCGCGCTGCGTCTCGGCTGCGACCGAACCACATCGACCCGTGCAAGCATCCATCGACGCCGCACTTCGCGCGACTGAAGAGCACCTGCGGCTCGACCGCGACGATGCGATCCGGGTCTCCGCGCATGGCGAGCGTCGCTGGCTCCCAGCGCGCGCCTCCGTCGGCGCTGATCGAGAGGCTCGCGGCGGTCGTCCCCGCGGCGAAGAGATGGCGCGCGTCGATCACGGCGACCGATCGCGTCGCGGGGGGAAGCGAGAGCACGCGAGCAGGACCGGGCCTCGACCACAGCGCGAGCGAGAGCTCCGGAGTGTCCGAGGCGTCCGATGCGTACGTCGCCCACACGGTCGCGTCCGCCGCGATCCCCGAGGCCCGAAGCTCGCGAGTCGGCGGCGCGTCCGGCGCGAAGCCGAGCGGCGTCGAGCGGCGTTGATCCAGCTCGACCATGATGAGTCGGCCTCGACCGTCGCGCTGATCGACGACCACCGCGGTGGCGCCACGAACGGCCGAGACGTAGCCGAACGATCGCTGTCGCCACAGGTCAACGAATCGCCCGCCTGCGCTGAGGGCGCAGAGGCTCGCGTCTGGGCTCGGGTCCAAGCCGAAGAGCGACTCGCATGAGTCCATCGAGACGGCGTGGCCACCGTCGTCCGAGAGCACGAAGCTCGCCGACGATCGGTTGGCGAAGGGGCTCGCGAGGAGCCCGTCCTCGCCGAGAAACACCGCTTCGAAGTCTCCCCCAGCGCACGCGACGAGCGCGCCCTCGCCCCAGGGCCTCGCCGAGCAGCGCGGCGACGGCAGCGCGTCCCGCAGCGTCGCGGTGAGCTCGCCTGTGCGCGCGTCGAAGCGCAGCAGTGAGCGACCGAGGGCGAGCCAGTTGTGCGCGGACAACGGGTCGGCGCTGTCGTGGGTGAGCGCGCGGGGCCAGCGGAGCGCGAACGCCCGCGCGAGGTCCCACTGCTGCTCGAACGACAGCGCGAGCGGCGCGGCGACGCGCTGGGCAGGCGCGAGCGTCGCGTCGGGGGCGATCGCGCGGAGGCCGTCGGACGTCTGGAGCACGAGTGAGCCGCTGACGAGCTCGACGGCCCGCGCGGCGCCCGCTTCGAGGGAGAGCTCGCGCTCGGTGCGACCGCCGTCGAACGTCACTTTCACGCGGCCGTCTGCGAGCACCGCTGCGCCGAAGCGCTCGTCGACGAAGGCCGCGGACCGCGTCGCTTCGGCGGGCCAGCGCGAGGTGGCGACCCCGTCGCACAGGGTGACCGAGAGCGATTCATCGATCGCAACCAGCATCCCTGCGCTGGGATTGACTTGGATTTCTCCCGCGATTTGACTCATGAATCGCAGCTCGCCGAGAAACTCATCCGCGGCCCACAGCTGGCCGTCGATCGTGGCGAAGGTCCAGCCGCGCGCGTTGCGGGCGGCGCCGATGATCCGAGCTGCGGGTCGCTCGTCGGCGAAGAAGACCTCGTGCCCGCGCAAGACAGCTCGGACCGCGCCGAGCGCCACGAGGGTCTCGCTCGCGGACGCCGCGATCACCGTGAGGTCGGCTTCGATCGACGCCACGCGCGGGACGTGTCGAACGACGAGCTGCTGCGACGAGGGAGCGCTGTCGTCGCCGCGCGACGAGGCCGTGGGAGCGAGGGTTCTCTGCGAAGCGCGCACGGCGGTCACCGGCGATCCCGCGCACCCGGCGAGCGCGAGCGCGACGAGCGTGAGCGAAGATTGGCTCGACCGCGCGCGCATGGGGTAACTCTACCCGACGCGAGTGAGCAGGCCGCACACAACCGAGACGATGGGCGCGATCGCCGCGACGCTGTTCGCGACGTTGGCCGTCGCGCTCGTAGCGGTCTCGCACAGCACGCCAGCCGAAGGGCAAACCCGCAGAATCACTGCGGCCAATCGCGACGCATCCGCGCCGATGGCCGCCGCGTGCGGGGCGCTTCGAACGCCCGATGACGGCGGCCACTTCATCGCGCGAGAGGACTTCACGCCGCCCGTGGCCGTGGTGGACGGCAATGATCTGCTCGCGTTGGTCAACCGCTCGCCGCGGTGGGTGCTCGCGCCGGGGTATGCGCCGACGGACCTGCTCGACGTCGCGACGATGCGGCCCGCGCCGGCGTCCACGTGCACTCCCCCAGAGCGGCAGTGCCTTCGGCGCGAGGCGGCGCAGGCGTTTCAGCGGTTGGCGGCGGCGATGCGGCAAGCGGGGCATCAGCCGAAGCTCGACTCGGCGTTTCGCGGGTTCAACACGCAGTGCGCGGTGTTTGCGAAGTGGGCGTGGCGGCGAGGGACGGCGATGGGCTTCTGCCCTGCGACCAACGCGAGCGCGATCCCCGGCCACTCGCAGCACCAGCTCGGGACGGCGATGGACTTGTTTACCGTCGCGTGGACCCGCGGCGGAATGCACTTTCGCGACGGCTTCGGCTGCTCGCCGGGCGGCCGCTGGCTCGCGGACAACAGCTGGCGCTTCGGCTGGGTGCTCCCGTATCCGCTGCACCCGGACTACCGCGTCGCGGGCAGCGATTGTATGCCCCGCGCCGACGCGCGCGGCAGGCTCGACCCGCGGACGGGCTACAAGCACGAGCCATGGCACTTTCGCTACATCGGCGTCGAGAACGCCGAGCGATTTCACAGAGCTTGGGAGGCGAGCGCCCCAGGGACGGCCACAGAGATCTCGCTCGAGCAATGGCTGCGCGAGCGGCTCGGCGCGCGCGACGCGGTCGAGCCTCCGGTGTGCGACGGGTGCCTGTGCGGCGACTGCGCGTCGTTTTCGACGAGCGCGGGTCCGTGCCCGCGAGCCGAGACGTTGTTGCTCGATCGAAGCGGGCACCTGGTGGGGCCGCGAGGCATCCCCGAGCTGCTCTCGGTGCGCGCCGAGCGCGACGGAACAGCCGTGGTGTTTCGCGCGAGGGTGCGCGTCCCAGAGCAGACCGTGACGCAGCCTCCGATCGGTGATTCGCAGGCGATCGTGCGGTACCCCGCGGGCGTGACCGCGCGAGCGTTGAGCGCGGGCGCGGGGCTCTTGGCGAGGGACTACGCGGCGCTCGACGGGGCGTGGCGCGTGGGCGTCGAGCTTCGCGACGAGCGCTCGGCGCGGGGTTATCCCTGGCGGGTCGCGCTGGCGATCGGCGGCCGAGACGTGACGGGCAACGGGTTCAACGCGCGGATGCTCGCGTCGAGCGGAGAGATCGAAGTGGGCGTCCGGGTCGAGGGCGTGCGCGCAGGAGCGCGGGCGCGCGTCGGGATTCTTCGCGCAGACGAGGCGGTGGACGCGCAAGACACCCGCGCTCCGTGAGCCGGTGATGCGCGCGCCGAGCGCGGGAGTTGTTGTATCCTCCGCGGTCGATGCAATCGCGCTTTCTCTTCGCTTCGATCGCGCTCGCAACGATGGCGTGCGCGGTGAGCTGCGGGCCTCGCACCAACGCGAACGCGGACGCTGGAGCAGACGCCAACCCGTTTGCGCCGCCGCCGATGGCGTGCCGCGCAGGGACCGGTTGGACCGCGGATCGCCCTGCGTTTTCGCGGAACACCGCGGACTGGGGTCTGAGCGCTGTGCGCGGGACGCGCTTCGCGACGGCGGACGTGGACAACGACGGGTACGCGGACCTCGTGGTGCACTCTGGGGCGACCAACGTTCGTACGAACAGCGAGGCGACTCCGCCGGTGATCCACACGCGGCTGCTGATGAACCGACCGCGCGCGGGCGGCGGGCGGCAGTTCGTCGACGCCACGCGCGACTCGGGTTTTCTCGCGGCGCGCGACGGGACGAGCGGTCGCAACACGACCATCACGGGCTTCGCCGACGTGGACAACGACGGCGACGTCGACGCGGTGACGCAGGTGTACCTCAACGCGGCGGCGACTGCCCCAGAGGACCCGGGCGATCGCGGCGTGGTGTTGCTCAACAACGGCAGCGGGCAGTTTGCGCTCGCGGGCGAGAGCGCGATCGCGCCGCCGCAGGCGGACGGGTTCGTGTCGCAGGCCTCTGGGCTCGCGTTCGTCGATCAGAACCGGGACGGAAACATCGACGCGTTCGTGAGCTACTTCTACGACCCCAACTCGGGGATCGAAGTGGGCCAGCAGCCGACGCTGTTTCGCGGCGCGGGAAACGGGCTCTTCGAAGACGTCACGGACTCGGTGGGGATGGCGCTCGGCACGACGATGGCTGACTTCGCGATGGCGCGGCACCGACGGCCGCTCTACGGAGCGAGCGCGTGCGACGTCAACGGCGACGGCCAGCTCGACCTGATCGGCATGGCGTACGGCCGCCAATGGAACGAGCTGTTCGTCTCCAAGCCCGACGGCACCTTCGCCGAAGTGGGCCTCGCTTCTGGCGTCGGCGGCGACGACAACCGCGAGTTTCAGCAAGACCAGAGCTACCTCTGCTGGTGCGTCGCGTCCCCGGGCCGATGCCCGCCCGAGACGCCTGCGCCGCGCTACCAGTGCCCTGTGCGCGGGTGGCGGCAGGGCTACAACGACCAGCCGTGGAGGCTCAACGGCAACACGTTTACCATCGCGTGCGGCGACGTCGACAACGACGGGGACATCGATCTGTACACCGCTGAGATCGCGCATCCAGACACGGGGCCGGCGAGCGATCGATCGCAGCTTCTGCGCAACGTGAGCCCGCCGAACGCGGCGCCCGAAATGGTGCGCTTCGAGCGCGTGGCGCGCGCGGCGTCGGGGCTCGTCCCCGGCTCGTCAGCGAGCAACGACGAGGGCGGAATCTCTGCGGTGATGTTCGACTTCGACCGCGATGGTCGGCTCGACATCTGGTACGGCGCCAGCGACTACCCGAGCCAATACGGCTGGATGTTTCACCAGAAGCCCGACGGGACGTTCGAGCAGGTCTCGCGCCCTGCGGGCATCTACCACGCGTGTCCCGTGGGCATCGCCCTCGCAGACTTCGACCTCGACGGCGATCAAGACCTCGTCGTGGGCAGCTCGACCGCGCGCGACTGCGCGCGCACGTGGACCATGGGCAACGAGGTTCACCTCTACGAGAACGTGGCGTCCGAGGCCAACTGGACCTCGATTCGCCTCGTGGGCCGCGGCGGCGGAGCGGCCAATCGCTCGGCCATCGGCGCGCGCATCCGGGTGACCGCGGGCGGAGTCACCCAGACCCGCGAGCTGTCCGGGTCGTTTGGGCACTTCGGGCTCGGGCAAGAGCTCGTCGCGCACTTCGGCCTCGGCGCGACGTGCGCGATCGACCGCGTCGAAGTGCGCTGGCCGGACTCCGCCAACACGGTCGAGACCTTCGACAACGTCCGCGCGAACTACCGCGTCGAGATCCGTCAGGGCGAAGGCCAGCTGCGGTACGAGACGGGCGCGCGATGAGCGAAGCGCCTGTATTTTCGCGGGAGTCCCGCATCCGCATCGACCGCGACGGGCGCTTCTGGCACGAGGGCGAGCGCGTCGAGCACGAGGGTCTCGCGCGGGCCTTCGCCCAGTGGGTGCGTTGGGACGAAGCGAGCCAGCGCTATCAGCTTCGCAACGAGCTCGACTGGTGCTGGATCACCGTCGAGGACGCGCCGTTGGTCGTGTGGTCGGCGAGCGTCGGCGACGACGGGGCCGTCACGCTGGCGCTCAGCGACGGGACGCGCGAGCCGCTCGCGCTCGACTCGCTGCGCATCGACCGCGACGATGTTCCGTACTGCACGGTGCGCGGCCAGAGCGTGGACGCGCGGTTTTCTCCGTCGGCGGCGTTCGCGCTGCTCGATCACGCCGAGCCCGTCGGCGACGGCTGGGCGCTGGCGCTCGGGGGCGCTCGGCACGCGCTTCGTCGCGTCGAGCGAGGCTGCACCCGAGGCGTCGCGCAGTGAGAGACACACGATGAACGAGATCATCACCGAGGCCACCGCGCTGAGCGAGCAGCGGTTCGACGACGAGCTCGCGCGGGCAGAGGCGTTCGAAGCGCTGCGCGAGCGCGTCGATGACGACGACGAGACGCTCTTCGACCTCGCGCTGATCGAGGCACGAGCGCACAACGCGCATCGGGACGGCCGCGCCCTCGCGGGCGAGCCGGCGGACATCGTGCTCACAGCGTGGGCGCGCGTGGTGGGGGGCGTCGACGTCCCGTCGCGCGAGGCGGAGCTGCGCAGCGCGATGGGCTCGCTCGCTGCGCTGCTCGCGGACCGAACGCTCGACGGTTCGCCAGAGGTCGCCGCGAGCGCGTGGCTCGCCCTCGCCCGCGGCGCCCTGCGCGCAGAGGCGCTCGACACGGTCCGCGCGACCATCGCCTGCGCCCACAGGGCGCTCGCGGGGGTGCGCGGCAGCGCTCGAGGAGAGAGCGCGCTCGTGCTGCTCGAGCTCGCCTCGCACGCCGACGACGCCGACGCTGCGAGCGACGCGAGCGAGCGGCTGTGGGCCCTGCGCGAGCACGACGAGCTCGACATCGAGGACCGGTTTCAGTTCGTCGCGCCGGTGTGGCAGGTGCGGATGGCGATCGGCGACGCCGAGGGCGCGAGGCGCGCGGCGGACGCGTTGGTGGCGCTCGCGCGCGAAGCGCACCGACGGGAGCGCGAAGCGGACGCGCTCGCGGCGGTGGCCGAGTGCGCGATGGCGCAAGACGACCTGCGCGCGGCACGGGATGCCCTCGCGCGGCGGATCGTGATCGCCGAGGAGCTGCTGTCGGCCGCGCACGAGGGCGCTCGAAGCTTCGCTGTGGCGCGGCGGGACGAGGCTCACGCGGCGATGACGACGCTCGACGAGCTCGCGCGCGAAGCGGCGCAGCGAGGATAACGCCTCTCGGGCCGAGCGAGATTCAGGTCAGCCCCTTGCAAACGCGCTTGACGTGTTGGTGCGCGCGGGGACAACGTTCGTGACTCGAATTCGAAGCTGGTTGTGCCCGTGCACGCCGCGAGATCATCGCGCAGGTCCAACCAGATTTCTTTTGGCGTGCACCCAATCGAAGGCGGAGCCGAACCATGCGCGAGGCGGAGATCGCCGCCATCACCGAGCACTTCTTCGAGAGCGAGTTCACCGAAGAGTACGCGGTAGGACTTCTCGGACAGGCGACGGAGAGGCAAGAGCACGAAGGACGGGAGTGGGTTTTTCTGCGGCCCGACGCTCGCTCGCTCGCGCGCGTGGACCTGGCGATCCGCCCTCCGCGCGAGGGCGAATCGATCCGCGGCGAGGACGGCGAGCTGTACGCAGCAGAGCCCTTCATCGAAGAGTTGGTGCTGGTACTGAGAGGCCCGGTCCCGTACCTGCGCTCGACGCTCGAGTCGTGGTTCGGGCCTGGGCGGCTCGGCGTGGGCCCCGAAAACGAGGACGGCGAGGCCTCGACGCAGATCGAGTACGACTACGTCGGGACGTACAGCGGACAGGTGATCATCCGCTGGTGGAGGGAGCCGAGCGACCCGCCCAACATGGGCCGGCCCAACGGCCCTGACGAAGTGCGCGTCGAAGAGGTGCACCTGCGTCGGCCGTATCCGAGCGACGCGGACGAAGAAGAGGTCGACGCCGAAGAGATCGACGACGAGATCGACGGCGACGCGGTCGAAGAGCACGACGCGAGCGAGCACACGGTGATGACCGACTCGATGCTTCAGCACGCGACGATCCCGCCCGTCGATCACTCGCCGACGCACCAACAGCAGGCGCTCAACGTGAAGTTCTCGCTCGACGAGGCGATGGACTCGGGCGTCTGGATGGCCGACCTCGCGTGGAAGATCTTGCGCCAAGACTTCACGATCGACCGCGCGCTCGACGTGCTCGGGACGCCCGAAGGTCCGATGGGCGGCGACGGCGAGGCGATTCAGCTCAACCCGAAGGACGAGCGGCTCGAGGCGATCACGATCGTTCCGCGCGGCGAGCGCGTGGCGCACGCGGTGCTGCACGTGGTGCCCGTCCCGCCGCTGGTGATCGCGA
Source organism: Myxococcales bacterium (assembly GCA_013298625.1). Lineage (GTDB taxonomy): Bacteria > Myxococcota_A > Polyangia > Polyangiales. The sequence continues at coordinate 59,742 of JAAFIF010000016.1, read as the reverse complement.
CGGACGCGCTCACCGATCGCTTCGGCGCAGAGCCGACCCGCGCGACCGGCGCCGTCACCTGGCGCCTCGAAGGCACGCGCTCTCGCGGCAGCGTCGTCGTGCGCGGCAGCGAAGTGCGCGCGGGCTGCTGGGTCGTCAGCACCGTCGATCTGCTGCGCAATTGAGCGTGCGCTGCGCGGCGCCGTCCTCGCTCAGAGCGGCGTCGGGATGCACGTCCCGTCGCTGCACGTAAACGAGTCGGGGCACGAGAGGCCGCAGGGCCCGCCGCAGCGGTGGTAGCAGTCGCCCATCACGCAGCGGCCGCTCGATCCGCACTCGGCGTCGCCTGAGCACATCCGCGAGCAAAACGAGCGCGAATACATCTGCGGGCCGGCCATCGTCATGACCCGGTACATGCGCTCTTGGCAGGTGGTGCGGCTGGCGGCCGTGCACAGATCGCTGTTCATGTCGCAGCCCACGAAGGTGGTCGTGGGCTCGTAGCCGCCTTCGGGCGTGGCCTGCGCGCAGGTCGAGGCGGTCTGCAGGTCTTCGAACCCGACGAGCGCCCAGCGGCGATTCTGCGCACCCGCGCTGGCGCACGATCCGTCGTTGCCCACGCCCGCGATGGACCGCCGACCGTTGGCGGCCTGCACCACCACCGCATACCCCGTGCGCTCATTGATCTTGCACCCCGCGAGCATCGGCGGGGTGAACTCGCAGAACGCGGGGCTGCCCGCGGAGCCCGTGTTGGTGAAGCTCATCGAGCTCAGCTCGCACAGCGGTCGACAGTTGGCGTTGTTGGGGTTGGGAGAGCAGCTTCGTCGATCGCCGATGAAGAACGTCGCCCCCATCGCCATCGCCTGCAGGCGCGTGTTGCACGGGGCAGCGGCCTCTTCGCCCGCAGCGCTGGTGCAGTGGATGTTGATCGCGTCGTTGCAGTCGGTGCACGGAGGCCCGGCGTCGCCGCCAGCGTCGCCGCCGTCGGGGTTGGCCGGCGCCGGTCCGCACGCGGCGACGAGAGAAGCGAGGGCCAGAGCGAAGAGCGATGGAGTGCGCATCAGAGTGCGGCAGAGCTTACCCGTATTGCGCTCGGTTGCGGCAGAGGGGATGTGCGGCCAGCGCGCGGGCGGCCTGTGTCGTACGCTCGCGGGCCATGCGTGGTTCGACTTCTTTCGCGCTCGGGATGATGGTCGCCGCAGGCTGCGCGCCGCGACCGACACTCACACAGGACGCGAGCGCGGACGCTGCGAGCGCGGACGCTGCGAGCGCGGACGCCGCGACGATCGACAGCGCCCCGGACGCGGCGAGCGAGACGGACGCCGCTGGGGACCCGTGCGAGCGCGCTGGGGCGGTGACGGACGACGCGGTCGCGTTCGAGGCGATCGTCGCGTGCGCGAGGGACCCCATGCGCGAGAGCGCTGTGGTCTCGGCGGCGATCGATCGGTTCGTGCGGGCGGTGGAGGGGCGCGGAGGGTTTCCCATCGTCGCGGGGGGCGCGACGCGGTTTGTGTATGTGCGATCCGCGCAGTGGGACCAAGAGGACGACGCGCGCTCGACCGCCGAGGATTTCGCCCCAGAACGACGCGCAGAGCCCATCACGGTCGCCGGTGATTTCAACGCGTGGAGCGACAGCGCCCTCGTGATGACCTCCGTCGGTCACGGGCTCTTCGTGGCCACGCTCGCGATGACGCCGCCCGCGAGCGAGCGCTGGGGCTATAAGTTCGTCGCGCGCGCGCAAGGCGGAGCGCCGGCGCTGTTCAGCGACCCGCTCTCGCGACGCTTTCAGTACGACGACAACGGTCGCATCTCGTTCGTGCGCGGCGGCCCGATGGCCGGTCACCTCGAGAGGATCCGCGCGGTGCGCGCCACGCGGCTCGGCAACGAGCGCCCGGTGTACCTCTACGTCCCGCCGGGCTACGACCAGCGCGAGCAAGAGCGCTTCTCGACCCTGTATTTGCACGACGGAAACAACGCGTTCGACACGGCGCAGCCCCGCAGCGCCCCGGCGAGCTGGGACGTCGACGCAACCAGCGATCGCGAGATCCTCGCGGGCCGCGCGCGACCCTTCGTGATCGTCGCGTTGCCCAACAACAGCGGTCGCATGGACGAGTACACGCACACAGCGGACGTGATCGACGGCCGACGCATGGGCGGCCGCGGCGACGACTACGTCGACTTCATCACTCGTGACGTGAAGCCGTTGATCGACGCGCGCTATCGCACGGACCCGTCGCGCGCGCGGACGGCGATCGTCGGGTCGAGCCTGGGCGGGCTGATCTCGTTTCACGCAGGGCGGGTGGCGCCAGCGGTGTTCGGGCTCGTGGGTGGGATGTCCAGCACCTTCGAGTGGGGTGGCTTTGGAGGCGGCAGCGACACGATGCTCGCGCGCTACGCGAGCGCGATGGACCTGCGCGCCAGCGGGCAGCGCTTCTACCTCGACTCGGGCGGCGGGCCCGCGAGCGACGGCTCGTGCACGTTCGACGGCGTCGAGGACCCGCGCGACAATTTCTGCGAGACCAACGTGATGCGCGAGACGCTGGTGCGCGCGGGGATCAGCACGTTTCCGACGGACCCGGACGCGCCGCGAATCGAGCCCGCAGAGGCGAACATCTACCACTGGTACGAGCGCGACGCGCCGCACAACGAAGCGGCGTGGCGCGCGCGGTTCTACCGGGTGGTGCGCTTCTTCTTTCGACCCTGAAGAGCGCTGCGAGGTGCACAATTTTCGGGGGCCGCGACGGTTCTGTCGCCTCGACGAGCGGCGAGGCCGACATCGCGCAGGCCGTTGAAGGCCGCTCTGAATTTCGCCCCCTGCGCGAACGATTCGTGTAGCAAATCGACGCGGGGTTTACGGGACAAATTCGAGCGAAAATGCTCGCGAGTCTCACTTGACCTTTGTTCGCGAATCGCTGCTAGTAGCGCTCGCCATGACGACAGCACTCGTGCCCCCAGCGACGCAGGGCAACGCCGCGTCGAAGCCCCTCACCAACAACCCTCACCTGACCGCGTGGGTCGAGCACATGGCCCGCATGTGCCAGCCCGACAACGTTGTGTGGTGTGACGGAAGCGAGGCCGAACGGCAGCGCCTCACCGAGCACGCCGTAGCGATCGGATCGCTGATCCCGCTCGATCAGAGCAAGCACCCGGGCAGCTACCTGCACCGCTCGAGCCCCAACGACGTCGCGCGCGTCGAGCACCTGACGTTCATCTGCACGCCGACGAAGGACGAAGCAGGGCCCACCAACAACTGGATGGCTCCTGACGAGGCGTACGCCAAGCTCGCCGAGCTCTACCAGGGCTCGATGAAGGGCCGCACGATGTACGTGGTCCCGTACGTGATGGGCCCGGTCGAGTCGCCGTACTCGAAGATCGGCATCGAGCTGACGGACTCGGTGTACGTCGCGCTCAACATGCGGATCATGACGCGCATGGGTCGCGTCGCGCTCGATCGCCTCGGCGCCGAGAGCGACGAGTTCAACAAGGGCCTGCACTGCACGGGCGACCTCAACCCCGAGCGCCGGTACATCTGCCACTTTCCGCAGGACAACACGATCTGGTCCTTCGGCTCGGGCTACGGCGGCAACGCGCTGCTCGGCAAGAAGTGCCTCGCGCTTCGCATCGCGAGCTACCTCGGCAAGGACGAGGGATGGCTCGCCGAGCACATGCTGATCCTCGGCGTCGAGAGCCCCGAGGGCGAGATGACCTACGTCGCCGCGGCGTTTCCGAGCCAGTGCGGCAAGACCAACTTCGCCATGATGATCCCGCCCAAGCGCTTCAAGGGCTGGAAGGTGTGGACGGTCGGCGACGACATCGCGTGGCTTCGCGTCGGCGAGGACGGACGTCTGTACGCGATCAACCCCGAGGCGGGCTACTTCGGCGTCGCGCCGGGCACGAGCAACTCGAGCAACCCGACGGCGCTCAAGTCCACGGAGAAGGACACGCTCTTCACCAACGTCGCGATGACCTCGGACGGCGACGTGTGGTGGGAAGGCAAGGACGGCGACATCCCCGCCGAGCTGACCGACTGGCAGGGGCGCCCGTGGTCGCGCGGATCGATGGAGAAGGCCGCGCACCCGAACTCGCGCTTCACCGCGCCGATGAAGAACAACCCGTACCTCAGCAAGTTTGCTGATGATCCGCAGGGCGTTCCGATCTCGGCGATCATCTTCGGCGGCCGTCGAGCGGACACGATCCCGCTGGTCTTGCAGAGCTTCAACTGGACGCACGGCGTGTACTTCGGAGCCACGATGGGCTCGGAGACCACCGCTGCTGCGACGGGCAAAGTGGGCGTCGTGCGGCGCGACCCGTTCGCGATGCTGCCCTTCTGCGGCTACAACATGGCGGACTACTTCAAGCACTGGCTCGCGATGCAGGCGAAGATCCAGTACCCGCCGAAGATCTTCTTGGTGAACTGGTTCCGCAAGGACAAGAACGGCAAGTTCGTGTGGCCGGGCTTCGGCGAGAACATGCGCGTGCTCAAGTGGGTCGTGGACCGCGCGCGCCTGCGCGTCGGCGGCCGCGAGACGCCGTTCGGATGGGTTCCGCGCCCCGGAGACCTGGATCTGTCGGGCCTCGACATCTCCAGCGAGCGCATCGAAGAAGCGACGCACATCGATTTCGACGAGTGGACGCGCGAGCTCAAGGGCGCCGGCGAGTTCTTCGCCACCCTCGGCGACAACGTCCCGAAGGAGCTCAACATGCAGCGCGAGCTCATGTTGGCCCGCATCGAGTCCATGCGCAGCGCTGGACCGCAGTACCACTCGACCGTGAAGTGATCGCGGCGTAGCAAAGGGGGGGGCTTCGCGGGGGCGGTGCGAGTCGGCGCGCGTGCGTGCGGCCCGCGCGCTGCCCGCGCGCCGTCAAAGTCGGCGCGCTTGCGTGCTGCCGACAAGCGCTCGGGCATGAAGCCCGAGCTGAGGCACGTGAGCGCGAGCGAACGGGGGCCACAACATGACGGAGCGCTGGTGTTTCAGAGGCAGACCCGAGTTGCCTAAAGCCCTGGCGGATGCCAGGGCGCTCGTTGGCTGCGCCACGCGCAAGCGCGCCAGCTTGGATGGCGCGCGGAGGCCACGCTGTCGACTAACGTCGGGAGCGCGTTTGCAGCAACATTGTCGGAGCGTCTGTTTGCGTCTCGATCGAGTGCGCCTGCGGATGATCTGCGCGTTTGTCGCGGCGAGGAACATCTTCGAGCCATTGATCGACCTCGCCGCTCTCGTGTCTGGTGCGCTGGTTCTTCACGTACTCTGCGATGGCTGCGACGTCCCATGGAGATACAGAGAACTCCCCGTACCCCTCTTGCCAGCGAAGCACGTCCGCGCCGAAGGCACGGTTGAACAGCACAGAGCTGGCGCTCTTCGTCGCGCGAACCAGCTCCATCACGGGCACCTTAGGAGACACTCGGCAAAGCAAGTGCGCGTGGTCGACGCTGGTCGAGACTGCGATCACTCCGCAGTCGAGTCGAAAACACTGCGCCGCGATGGCCTCGTGCACGAACTCCGCGCGCGCAGCGTCGATCACGGCGCTCCGCCCCCGAGTGGACCACACCAGATGGATAAAATGCCGTCGAACGACTTTGCTCATGACGAGCGTTCTCGCAGTTGCGCAACCAGAGTTGCGGAGCGTCGTCGAGCGGCGCGCTGACTGAAGCGAAGCAACCACAGGCAGTCACGAGCGTCCTGCGCCGCACGGTGAAGCCAACCCCGTCGCCATCACGCGCCCTCGCGCGCCGTCAAGTCGGCGCGCTTGCGTGCGGCGCTGCCGACAAGCGCTCGGGCACGAGGCCCGAGCTGAGGCACGTGAGCGCGAGCGTGCGGGCGCGGCTGTGTGCTGAAGCGCTGGTGTTTCACAGGGAGAGCCGAGTTGCCTGAGCCCTGGCGGATGCCAAGGCGCTCGTTGGCGACGCCACGCGCAAGCGCGCCGACTTGACGGCGCGCGGAGGCCACGCGCGCCGTCAAAGTCGGCGCGCTTGCGTGCTGCCGACAAGCGCTCGGGCATGAAGCCCGAGCTGAGGCACGTGAGCGCGAGCGAACGGGGGCCACAACATGACGGAGCGCTGGTGTTTCAGAGGCAGACCCGAGTTGCCTAAAGCCCTGGCGGATGCCAGGGCGCTCGTTGGCTGCGCCACGCGCAAGCGCGCCAGCTTCGATGGCGCGGGCCGTACGCGCCCAGACGGCATAGAAACCCGAGCATCGAGGGCCCTACCCCTGAGTAGCAGCTCCGTGTTTCAGGCTCTCGAAGCCTCAATGGCCCAGTTGCGAGACATGATTTGCACGCACGAACGCCACATTATTTGCCGCAAACGACACAGATACTCCCATCAAACACGCGAAATCCAAGGGACTAACCTATAAACCATGACCTTATTTAGACAAACGCCAAGGGTCGAACCTCTGTTTAACGACTTCATTGGCACAATCTTCGACCTTCCACCCTCTATTCTACGACTCGATTGATGCACGCGAAGAGCGGCCGGCCATCGCGCACTTCAACCGCTCGAACCGACGCTCGCTCCGCGCGACTAGCGCGTCACTCCGCGGCCGCGCACGCGTTGTGGTCGCGTGGGGGTGGGGCATTCGCGTAGTCTCTTCGACGAGTGAGCGGACCGACATCAGGCCGGGCGGCAAACCTCGGTGAGTTTCGAGGGTCTCCGCGATACAAGCTCGTGCGGCGCGTCGGCGTCGGAGGCTTCGGTGTCGTGTACGAGGCGCTCGACATGGAGCTCGGCGGGACCGTCGCCCTCAAGGCGCTGCAGCGGATCACGTCGGACACCTTGATCGCGCTCAAGCAAGAGTTTCGCGCGCTCGCAGACGTCTCGCACCCGAACCTGGTCGCCCTGTACGAGCTCGCCGAGCACGAGGGCCACTGGTTCTTCACCATGGAGTTTCTCGACGGAACGGACGTTCTCTCGCACGTCCGCGTCGGTCGCCGCGAGCGAGACGAGGTGCTCGCCACCCTCGAGCTCGCCCCCGAGAGCGAAGACCGGCTGCGCTCTCCCCGAGCGTATCCGAGCAGCGCGGGGTCCAAGCAGCTCGACGTGCAGCGGCTGCGATTGGCGCTTCCGCAGCTGTTCGAAGGCGTCGCAGGGCTGCACCAGCTCGGGATGCTTCACCGGGACATCAAGCCATCCAACGTGATGGTCACCCGCGAAGGCAGGGTGGTGCTCTTGGACTTCGGCCTGGTGCGTCCCGCGGCCAGCACCGATGCCGTGAGCGGTCGCGTCCTGATCGACGCGCCCAACGAGCACACGTCGACGGCCATCGTCGGCACGCCCGAGTACATGTCCCCGGAGCAGAGCATCGGTGATGCGCTTACGCCCGCGAGCGACTGGTACTCGGTCGGGACGCTCTTGTTCGAAGCCCTCACCGGGCGCAGGCCCTTCGTCGGGACGATCGCGGAGATCGTGGCCGAGCGGCAGTACAACGAGCCGCCCGCGCCCGAGGCGTTCGCGCAAGGGCTGCCCAAGGACCTCTGCGAGCTGTGCGAGGCGTTGTTGCAGAGGGACCCCGCGCGCAGGCCCAACGCGGGGCAGATCGCGCGGATGGTGGGCGCTCACCAGGGCGTCACGCTCAACATCGGGCCGTCGACGCCGACGAGCGGACACGAAACGCTGGTAGGACGCGAAGAGCTCTTCACGGCGCTGCGCAGCGCGCTGAGCGACACTGCCGCAGGTCACCCCGTGGTGGTCGAAGTGTACGGGGCCTCTGGTGTGGGAAAGAGCGCGCTGGTCGCGAAGTTTCTCGACGAGGCGCGGCGCCAGCGCTCGGCGCTGGTGCTGACGGGGCGGTGCGACGAGAGAAAGAGCGTTCCGTTCAAGGCGCTGGACAGCGTGATGGACGCGCTCAGCGTGCACCTTCGCAGCAGGCCGCTCGACGAGCTCGCGGTGCTGTTGCCGAAGGCGATGGACGAGCTCGGACAGCTGTTTCCTGTGCTCGTCGTCGACGAGACCCAAGCGCACAAGAGAGAGCGCGCCGAGCCGCTCAGCACACCGAGCGGGACGCGCGCAGCCCTCGGCAAGCCCTCAGAAGACGACGCGCTCGCGACGCCACGCGAGGCAGCGTTCGCCGCGCTGCGCGAGCTGCTCGTGCGCGTCAGCGCCCTGCGCCCCGTGGTGATCGCCGTCGACGACCTGCAGTGGGGCGACGACGACAGCGCCGCGCTCTTGCGCGAGCTGCTCACGGGCCCAGACGCCCCCAACGTGCTCTTCGTCGCCACCCTGCGCGGCGCGCCTCGACACGTCGCCACGCCGTTCGACAGCGTCGAGTCCTCGTCGCTCGACCGCAGGGTGATCGACGTCAGCCCGCTCACGCACCGCGACGCCGTCGGGCTCGCGCGCCGCTTGCTCGGCAAGCGCGCAGACGGAAGAGACACCAGCGACGAGGCCGAGCGCATCGCGCACGAAGCCGCGGGCAACCCCTTCTTCTTGGGCGAGCTCGCTCGGTACACCGCAGAGCGCCCGGACGCGGACGCATCTCGTTCGATCGGTCTCAAAGACGTCGTGCTCGCGCGTGTGGCTGCGCTGCTGCCAGAGCCCCGCGCGCTGCTCGAGCTGATCGCGGTGATCGGTCAGCCCGTGCCGCAGCGGGTGATCTTCGACGCGTCCAACCTGGGCGCGCAGGCGTACCCCGCGCTGCGCGCGCTGCGCGCGGCGAACATGGTGCGGATCGCTGGCGCGAAAGAAGCAGACTCGATCGAGCCGTACCACGACCGGATTCGAGAGACCGTCGTGAGCGAGCTCGACCCCGCGGTGCTTCGCGCGAGACACAAGGCCCTGGCCGACGCGCTCGAAGCGCGGCCCGAGAGCGAGCCCGGTCTGAAGGCCGAGCACCTCGCGGGCGCCGGAGAGCTCGCAGCGGCGGCGAAGGCCGCCCTCGAAGCCGCGCACAAAGCAGATCGCGCGTTCGCCTTCGAGCGCGCGGCGCGCTGGTACGAAGCCGCGATCACGTGGGGAGACGCGAAGGGGCGCGCCAGGGCCGAGCTGCTCGCGCGCATGGCGCACGCGCTCGCGTCCTGCGGGCGCAACGGCGCGGCGGCCGAGACGTTTATTCAAGCGGCGGACCTGGTGGACGACCGGATTCGCTCGATCGAGCTGCGACGCAACGGCGGAGTGCAGTTCTTCATCGACGGCCGACACGAGGACGGCGTGCGCGCGGTCGGCGCGGTCGCCGACCAGCTCGGCGTGAGCATCCCGAGCAACCAGATCACGCTCGGCGCTGCGCTCGCGGCGGACACGATGTGGATCCGCCTGCGGGGGACGCGCTTTCGCGAGCGCCCCGCCAGCGCGATCGACGCCGACACCCTGCAGCGCCTGGACCTCTACCACCACGCAGGGATGGGAACGGCCTTCGCCAACTCTCTGCTCTCGATGTTCTATCTCACGCGGTTCATGCGGACCGCGCTCGAAGTCGGCGAGCCCGTGCGCGTGGGGCTCGGGCTGCTTCGGTACTCGACGACGCTCGCCGTCGTCGGCCCGAGCAACGAGCACAAGGCGCTCGACGTGCTGCGCCAGGCTGAAGAGCTCTCGATGCGCTGTCGAGACCCGTACCTGCGCGGCTGCATCGACATGGGCTACGGCTTCACGGACTTGATGGTGGGCCGCTGGTCTCAGGCGATCGCCCGCTGCGAGCGCGCGCTCGACGTGCTGACGAAGGTCCCCGGCGCCGTGTGGGACGCGGACACCGCGGCGTCGTTGATCACCGAGGCGCTGGTGAACCAGGGCAAGATCGCCCAGGCGTTTCGCGGCGCCGCGCGGCAAGAGCGCGACGCGAAGGAGCGCAATTTCATCGCGGGCCTCGTGCGCAGCGCGCTTCGCTGGGAGTCCCTGCGTCGGGTGATGAACCACGACGTGAGCGGCGCGCACGCGGTGATCGAAGACGCGGCGCGGCGGATCCCTTCGAGCACGTTCTTGTTCGGTCACTTCTTGGAGATCCTCGGGCGAACGCAGCTCGCGATCTACGAGGGAGAGAGCGATCGGACGCTGCCGTGGCTGCGTGAGCGGTGGCCCAAGCTCGAGCGCTCGCTGATGCTCTCGGCGCAGGTGTTTAGGGTCGCGTCGCTCAACGCGCTCGGCGGCGTCGTGCTCACCGCTGCGCGCGCGCAGCGGGGATACCAGCGGGACGAGCTGCTCAAAGAGGTCACGGCGATCGGCGCGAAGCTCGAGCGCGAGCCTGGGATGATGGCGCGCGCGCGAGGGCTCTCGTTGCGCGCGGCGAGCGCGGCGATCGGCGGCGACGACCGCGCGGCGCTCTCGCTGTATCGCGCGGCGCTGCAGGGCTTCGAGACCGCGGACATGCACCTGCACGCGGCGGCCGCGCGGCTGGCGGTCGGCAGGATCGTGGGCGGGGACGAGGGCGCTGCGCTGCTGGCGCAAGGGCAGAAAGCCTTCACGGATCAAGGGGTTCGACGGCCAGCGCAGTTCGCGTCGGTGTTCGTCACGCAGCCACTCGCGTAGCGCGATTCATTTGGTAGAGTAATAAGAATGTCGCAGTTGCCATTGGACGAGCGAACGAGGCTTCTTGCGATCGGGCCCGTGCTGACGGAGCTTCGATCGGACGCTGTTCTCGATCGCGTGATCAGCGCTGTGACGGCGCGCGTCGGAGCGCCGGTGGGCGCGGTGACGATCGCCCTCTCGCGGGTGTTGCTGCTGCGCGCGGCGGTGGGGATGCCGCCGGAGCTGCAAGTCAGCCGCGCGATTTCGCGCATCGGCGCGCCGTGCGACCAGTGCGTGCGCGAAGGGCGGCCGGTGATCGTCACCGATGGGTCGAGCGGGACGGGGACGCAGAAGATGTTCTCGGATCGATACGGGGTGCGGAGCTACGCGACGGTTCCCGTGCGGCTGGGCGGACAGGTGGTGGGGACGGTGGTGGTCGCGGATCGACGGCCGCGGGCGTTCGATGAATCCGTGATCGCGGCGCTGAGCGAAGCGGCCGTGGAGGTCGAGGCGCGCTTCGCGGAGCTGTCGCTCAACGAGCTCGATCGCGAGGACGACTCGAGCGAAGACGAGATGCCCTTGATCGAGAGCGCGGCGCTCTCGCGGCTCGCGCTCGCGCGACGCAAGGGCACGCTGGACGAAGAGCACTTCGAGCGAGGACTCTCGATGCTCGAGCACATGGAAGAGCGCCACTTCAAGTGGCAAGAGATGGTCGCCGCGCTGCGACCGCTCGCGCAGCCGATCGACCCGATGGAGTCCGGCGTCGCGCCCCGCTCGATCATGCGCCCCTACAACGACGAGGGACGGTCATGAGCACATCATCGATCGCGCTCGCCGAGGTCCCTTCGTTCGCTCGCAGCTTCGACGCGGGGACGATCCTCCTCGATCGCTACCAGATCGAAGCCGTCATCGGGCAAGGCGCGATGGGGCTCGTCTACCGCGCGCAGCACGTGCAGACGGGCACGACGGTGGCGGTGAAGGTCGAGCACAGGGACCCCGACCAGCTCTTCTTCGGCCGCTTCGAGCGCGAGGCGAGCTTGATGGCCCGCGTGCATCACCCCAACGTCGCTAGCCTGCTGGACTTCGGGCGCCTGCCCGACGGCGGCGGCGTGCTCGTGCTCGAGTACGTGGACGGAGAGTCACTGGATCGAATGCTTCAGCGCTGCGGCGGATCGTTGCCGTGGCAAGAGGCGACGACCGTGGCGCTCGGGATGATCGAAGGGCTTCAGGCCGTGCACTCGGCGGGCGTTTTGCACCGCGACGTCAAGCCGTCGAACGTGATGCTCGAGCGCACGGAGTCCGCGCGGGTGAAGCTCGTGGACTTCGGCGTGGCGCGCAAGTTCGCGGGGACGTCCGAGGACCTGCATCTGACGGGCGCGGGCGAAGTGCTCGGGACGCTCAACTACATGTCCCCGGAGCAGATGTTGGGGCAGCGCATCGACGCGCGCTCGGACCAGTACGCGATCGGCGTGGTGCTCTACGAGATGCTCACGGGGCGGCTGCCCTTCGACGAGCGGACGATGAAGGGGACGGTCGACAAGAGCTCGGGACAGCCGCCGCGGACGATGGTGGTGCCCAATGATCGAGAGCCGTGGCCCGATCACGTCGAGCACGCGGTGCACCGAGCGCTGTCGTTTATGCCGGACGAGCGCTTCGACACGGTCGAGGACCTCGCAGAGCTGTTGCAGCGCGCGCTCACCGAGGTGATGGGGCCTGGAGAGCCGAGGCACAAGTCGGGGACGAACCTCGTTCCGCTCGAGGGGCCGACGCGCAGCATGCGGGTGAAGGAGCAGCACCGGCGCGTGGCGGTGATCGCGACGCGGCTGCCGCCGGGGACGCTGCAGAACGAGCTCGAGCGCGCGTGGATCAGCGACGTGCTGCAAGGGTACGCGCGCCCCGTCGAGCTCGGCGAGGACACCATCGGGATCGTGCTCAACGAAGGGGGAACGGGATCGAGCGCCAACATCGCAGCGGCGCTCGTCGCGGCGCTCTCGGCGCGGTACGGAAAGCTCAACGTCGTGCAAGAGCGCGTGGCGGTGCGCGACGGCTGGGCGATCGACGTGTTCTCGCTCGTGAGCGTCTCGACGAGCCTCCTCGAGAAGCTCGCCGAGCGCGCGTAGCGGTCACTCGCTCGGGGGCGTCGGGGTGTGCGTCGCGCGCATGGCGACCGACGGGGTCGCGCGCGAGAGCGCGAGGGCGAGCAGCGCGACGACGGCGTTGGCCACGAGCACAGCGTGAACGACGTCGCCGATGGCTTCGCGCACCGAGAGGGACGCGAGCGGCGCGCCGGGGCGAAGCGCGGCGTCGATCGTGCTCGTGGCGATCGAGCGCGCGTGCAAGCGCTGCTCGACGAGGGCGCCGGCGAGGATGGCCCCGAGCGTTCCGCCCATGGTGCGGGCGAAAGAGAACGCGGCGGTGGCCGCGCCGCGCAGGTGGTAGTCGACCGCGGACTGCACGGCGATGAGCAACGGCGTGCTCTGCATGCCCATCCCGAGCCCGATGAGGCCAGTGCCCACGACCCAGTGCGCCCGTCCGCTCTGCAGGCCGAGCGAGGCCAGCCAGAGCGACCCGAGCGCGACCAGCGCGAAGCCTCCGATGGCAGCGCGACGAACGCCGACGCGCGCGAGCACCATGCCCGTCGAAAACGCAGCGAGCGGCCAGCCGATGGCGAACGCCGTCATCGCGAGTCCGCTCTCGCGCGTGCTCGCCCCCTGCCCTCCCTGCAACATGAGCGGGACGTAGTTGGTGACCACGGTCATCACCACGCCCGAGGCGAGCGTGACCAACACCGCAACGGTGATCGTTCGCTGCGAGAAGAGCACCAGCGGCAGCACAGGGTCCTTCGCGCGGCGCTCGACCCACACGAACGCGACCGCGAGCAGCACACCCACCAGCAGCGGCGCGCGGCCCATCCCTGCGACGCCGTGCGCGCCCGAGCCGAGCTGCACCGCGACGATGGCGCCCGTGAGCAAGAGCGCGCCGAGCCAGTCGATCACCACCGGGCGGCGCTCGCTGCGCGGCGTTTCTCGCAGCGAAAACGCTAACAAAGTCATCGCCATCAGCCCGAACGGAACGTTCAGATAGAACACCCACCGCCACGACAGGTAGTCCACGATGAGCCCGCCCGCGACGGGCCCGACCGCGCCCGCGAAGCCCCACACCGCAGAGAACAACCCCTGCACCTTCGCGCGCTGCTCAGCAGGGTACAAGTCCCCGACAACCGTGAGCCCGACTGTGGCGAGCGCGCCGCCCCCGACGCCCTGCACCGCGCGCGCGATGATCAGCGCGTTCATCGACCACGCCGCGCCCGAGGCCCACGATCCCAGCAAAAACAGGGACATTCCCGCGATGTACGAGGGTCGTCGACCGAACAGATCCGCGAGCTTTCCGAACAACGGCGCAGAGACCGAGCTCGTGAGCAAATAGATCGAGAGCACCCACGCGTAGCGATCGGACCCGCCGAGGTCGCCCGCGGCGCGCGGCATCGCCGTCGAGACGATGGTCATTTCGATGGCAGCGGCGAACATGCCGAGCACGATCGCCGCGGTCGCGATGTGCTTTCTTCGTGTGTCCAGTGTGGCGGTCATCCGTGAGGCGATCTTCTGGATAAAGTGTTGGGCGACGGTCCTGGGGCCAGGTGCTCTGTTGACCACCCCCTGGTTGCGACGTTTGCGCGCTTCGTGTATGCGGCGAGGGCCATGTCGATGAAGCGCGTGCGTAGCAAGACAGGCCCTGCGGGTAGAGGTTCGAGCTCCGAGGGGGCGCTGACGCCCTTCGGACAAGCGCTGCCGGGCATTCCGGCGTGGCAAGAAGCGGTGGGGGACAAGCCCGACGCTGCGAGCCGCGCGTGGTCGATGAGCACCACGTTCGTGCGCGACGAGATCATCGAGCACCCCAAGTTTGGCAAGGGGCTGATCGTGATGGTTCAGGGGACGAAGATCCACGTGCTCTTTCAAGAGGGCACGAAGATCCTCGGGCACGCGGGCTGAGCGAGCGGCGCGTACGGGGGCGTTCGGCGCGGGCCCGGCGTGCGGCGCGCCATCCAAGAGGGGGATTGCGTGGCTTCGGTGCGCCATGTTGATGGGGCGCGCGTGGCTTCGGTGCGCCATCAAGATGGCGCGCTCGCGCGTGGCGCAGCCAACGAGCGCCCAGGCAAGAGCCTGGGCTTAGGCGACTCACTTCTCCCGCTGAAGCACCAGCGCTTCTGCACGCTCTCGCGCCCGCCGCGCTCATGCTCGCCTGCCTCAGCTCGGGCCTCGTGCCCGAGCGCTTGTCGGCTGCGCCGCACGCAAGCGCGCCGACTCGACGGCGCGCAGCAGCGCGATCGCGCGCATCTCCCCCGCCCCTGCGGTCACACGCGGGCGACGACGCCCTTGGCGCGCTGAAGAAAGCGCAGCGTGCACGAGATCGCGACGACGACCAGGCCGAGCGTGAGGCCCCACCACAGGCCCACCACCCCCATGTCGAACTTGAACGCCAACACGAGCGCGACGGGCAACCCGATGAACCAGTGCGCGACGACGTTGGCGACGAAGGCGAAGTTGACGTCGGCGATCCCGCGCAGCGCGCCGCCAGCGACGCCTTGCGCGCCGTCGAACAGCTGAAACAGCGCCGCGATCATGAGCAGCGGAACCGCAGCGCGGATCACCGCAGCGTCGTTGGTGAAGAGCGCCACGAGCACGTGCGGGACGAGCGCGAAGGCGAGCGCCCCGACGGACATGATCGCCGTTCCGACGGCGATGCCGAGGAGGCCGGGGCGGCGCGGAGAGCGCGACTCGCCGACGGCGAGGCCCACGCGCGTCGCGGTGGCCGCGGACACGCCGAGCGCGCCCATGAACGTGAAGCTCGCGAGCGAGAGCGCGATCTGATGCGCGCCCGACTGCACCGCGCCGAAGCGCCCTGTGAGCACTCCGACCAGAGAAAACACGCCGATTTCGGCGAGCATCTGCAGTCCCACCGGGACGCTCAGCCGCAGCACCTTCGAGACCGCGACGCGCTCGCCCTCCGTCGGCGGCTCGGCGGGTCGCAGCTTGAAGGCCGCGCGCAGCGAGATGCCCGTGAGCACCGCGCTGGCGATGGTGGTGCTGATGCCCGCGCCGAACGCTCCCCAGTGAAGGACGCGCACGAAGAAGAGGCAGACCGGCACGTTGACGAGGTTGGCGATGATGGCGGCGACGACGATCGGCCGGGTGTTTCCCTGGGATTGCAGGTAGCCGCGCGCGCAGAGAAAGGCGCCGAACAGCGGGCCGCCCAGCGCGTGGCCCAAGAGAAAATCGAGGCACGCGCGGGACAAGCTCGGGTCGACGCCCGAGCGGCTCACCGCGAACCACCCCGTGAACACCAGCGCGATCACGAACGGCGTGAGCAGCAAGTTGGCGCGCAGCGCTGAGGTGAAGGCGCTCCACGCGCGGCGAGGTTCGCCCGCGCCGATCGCCTGCGAAGCGAGCGGGTCGAGCGCGCCCGCCACGCCGATGAAGAGCGAGAAGAACGCGAACGAGACCGAGCGCCCCATGCCCGTCCCCGCGAGCGCGACCGGGTCGGTGCGGCCCACGATCGCGGTGTCCGTGAGGGACAACAAGATCTGCGCGAACTGCGCGAGCGCGATGGGCAGCGCGAGGCGCACGAGCAGCCGCGCTTCTTCGCGCGTGGTGGGCTCTGGCCGCGCGCGCTCCGCGGGGTCTCGGTAGTGCGGCTCGGGCTGCGCCGAGGGTGAAGCATCCTGGTCGAGGGACATCGAAGAGGGCGGAGAGTGGGTTGGCCGCGGCCGTTCGTCGAGGAGGCGCTGTGAAAAGCGTCGAAATCGCAGACGCTGCCGAAATTTCGGCCACGGCCGCGGCGCGCTCAGCGCGCGAGAGGGGCTCGGACACCTCCGCGCCATGGCGGGGCGCGGCGCAAACGTGTAGAGGACCGCGAACAGTTCGCACGCACACAGAGAGGCATGTGATGGACGTCACGAGCTCGAGTGCTCCGCTCGTCGGAGTGATCATGGGAAGCAAGAGCGACTGGGAGTGGATGCAGCACGCGTGCATCACGCTCGAAGCGCTGAAGGTCCCGTACGAGGCCCGCGTGGTGAGCGCGCACCGCACGCCGGACGCGATGTTTCGCTACGCCGAAGACGCCGAGCCGCGCGGGCTCGAGGTGATCATCGCGGGCGCCGGGGGAGCGGCGCACTTGCCGGGGATGGTGGCGGCGAAGACGCTCGTTCCGGTGTTGGGCGTGCCGATCCCGGCGACGCTGTTGCAGGGCGTGGACGCGCTCTTGTCCATCGCGCAGATGCCCGGCGGGATCCCCGTGGGGACGCTGGCCGTCGCCAAGCCCGGCGCGATCAACGCCGCGGTCCTCGCCGCGCAGATCGTCGGCAACAAGCACAGCGCGGTGCGCGACCGCGTCCGCGCGTGGCGCGCGGCCCGCACGGACGAAGCGCTCGCGATGAAGGTAGGGCTCGACGCATGAGCGGGCACGGCAAGAAATCAGGCCGCATTTCGCCAGGCGAAACGCTGGGAATCCTCGGCGGTGGCCAGCTCGGTCGCATGACCGCCACCGCCGCGCGCGCGCTCGGCTACAACGTCCACGCGCTCGACCCGGACCCGCAGTGTCCGATCCGCCCCGTGGTCGATCGCTTTCTCGACGCGCGCTTCGACGAGCCCGACGCCGCTGCGTACCTCGCGCGTCGCTGCGCCGTGGTCACGCTCGAGATCGAGCAGATCTCGCTCGCCAGCCTCGAGGCCGCGGCGCAGCACGCGCCGGTGCGCCCGGGGGTCGAGCTGATGCGCACCGTGCAGAACCGCGCGCGGCAGAAGGCGTGGCTGACGTCGCGAGGGTTTCCTGTGGGCGAGTGGCGCGAGGCGACGAGCGAAGAAGAGTTTGTGCGCGTCGCCCCAGCGCTCGGGCAAGGCGCGTTCGCGAAGGTGTGCGAGGGCGGCTACGACGGCCGCGGACAAGCGCGGCTCACCAGCGCCGACGCCAACGGCGCGCGCGCTGCGTGGAAGGAGCTTGGCGGCCATCACTGCGTGGTCGAGCGCGCGCTCGAGCTCGAAGCAGAGCTCAGCGTGCTGGTGGCGCGCTCGCCGAGCGGCGAAGTGCGGGTGTTTCCGCTGGCCCTCAACGAGCACGTGCATCAAGTGCTCGACGTGAGCGTGACGCCCGCGCCGGTCGACACGATCATCGCCGCGCGCGCGATGGAGCTCGGCCGAGAGATCGCGGTCTCGCTCTCGCTCGAAGGCATCCTCGCGATCGAGCTGTTCTTGCTGAAGGACGGGACGCTCAAGGTCAACGAGCTGTCACCGCGGCCGCACAACACGTTTCACGCGACAGAGCTCGCCTCGCCGACGAGCCAGTTCGCGCAGCTCGTGCGCGCCGTGTGCGACCTTCCGCTGGGCGTCACCGAGCCCATTCGCCCTGCGGCCATCGCCAACCTCCTCGGCGACCTGTGGAGCGGCCCCAGGCCCCCGCGCATCGAAGCCGCGCTCGAGGTCCCCGGCGTCAACCTGCACTTGTACGGAAAGCGCGTCGCGCGCCCCGGCCGCAAGATGGGCCACTTGATCGCGACCGGCGACGATCCGCACGACGCCATGGCGCGCGTTCGCGAGGCGCGCGCCCGCATCGAACGCAGCGCCAAAGAGTGAGCGTCGCGTTTGCGTCGCGCCCTCGTCGGTGTGGCTCGGCGGTGTTGCGAATCCGCCCCAGTGTGACTGCGCCGCCATGACGTGCGTGTCGTACGCTGGCGAATGTCAGCGTTTTCGCGACGGCACGTCGGACGCATCCGCGCCTCGGGCTATGAACGACACACGAATTCAACGCCCGCGCCGCTGGTCCTCGATCGCGCTGGTGGCGCTGTGGCTGAGCTTTCCTGCGTGCGTGAGGACGTGCGCGGCGAGCGCGGAGGGGATCGCCGAGCAGCGCGTGGGCGCGTGGGAGTTTCGTTGCGCTCACTCGCAAACGTGGAGCGCGCTGCGCGAAATGCTGCGGGACGACGGCTATCGGGGCCTGCCCGAGGCGCTCGCGCTCAACCAGTCCGTCGAGGCACGCGCGGACGGCGAGCGATTCGTGCGCGTTCGGCTCTCGGGAACGCCCACGGCGCACACGGTCGAAGTGATCGCGCGCGTCGAGCGGGCGGACGCAGACGGAGGCGCGCGAGTGTTCGCGGACGCGGTCACCGACCGTCGATTGCTCTGGCGCCTGGTGCAGCGGGTCGAGCCCGAGCGAGCGAGCGAAGTGCGGCGCGCGAGCGAGGCGCAAGCCGAGCGCTCGCGGGCTGCGTGGAGCGCGTGTGATCACTTCGCCGAGGTCACCCTCGAGAACGCCGCGCGCGGCGCCGAGCAGCGGACAGAGAAGCGAGAGCGACGCTGAGAGCGTGTTGGCGTGGCATTTCGGGCTGTTGCTGCAGATCCGCGTCGAGCAACTTCGTCAGCGTTTCTTGCACAAGCGCTGCGATTGCGGCGAACCGCTTCCTCGCTGCTCTCGCGTCTCCTTGCAACAGCCTCGAACTTCGACTCCAACAACCTCTGAGCGCTCAGCTGTGCGTCGGTCGCGAGATCGTCTTGCGCAAGATCGCGCGCAGCTCTTGGGCTGCGTCGTACGCGGTCGCGGGGCGCTCGTTGGGGTTGCTGCGCAGCATCGAGAGCACCAGCGCCGTGAGCTCTTCGGGCCATGGCTTCGCGGCCTCGGGCAGCGCGATCACCGTGGGCCCGGGGCTCGCGAGCTTGTTCATCGCGAGCTTGAGCCCGGCGCCGGTGAACGGCGTCGTCCCGCTCAACATCTCGAAGAGCACGACGCCCGCGGCGTACACGTCGCAGCGCACGTCGACCGGGTCCGTCGCGAGCTGCTCGGGCGCCATGTACCCCAGCGATCCGAGCATCTGCCCGGTGCCTGTCAGCTTGGCCAGCCGATCGTTGCTGTCACGCGCGATGCCAAAATCCACGATCTTCACGACCGGGACCTCGCCGCGCTGAATCAAGATGTTCTGCGGCTTCACGTCGCGGTGAAGCACGCCCGCCTCGTGCGCGGCGTCGAGGCCGTCGAGCAGCCCGAGCGCGAGGTTGACCGCCTCGCGCCACGGGATCCACCCTCCGTGCTGCGCGATGTACTTCTCGAGCGAGACGCCGTCGACGAACTCCATCACCACGACCGCGGCGCCGTCGGGCAGGTGACCGAAGTCCAGGACCGCGACGACGTTGGCGTTGTTGATCCGCGCGAGCAGCGCGGCCTCGCGCTCGAACCGCGGCCGCTGCGTGGCGCTCGTGGTGTGCTCGATCTTCACCGCCACCACCGTGTGGCTGCGGATCGATTGGCCGCGGTACACCGCGCCGAACGCCCCCGAGCCGAGCAGCGACTCGATGCGGTATCGATCGAGCACCACCGACGGATCGTCGGAGACTCCGGCGTGCGGCTTCGGCGTGGGACGTGGCTCTCTCGACATGACGCAACAACCCAACATAGAGCTCTTCTCGCGATCGCAAAGCAAGCAAACTCTTAGAGAATTCACTGACCGATGACCTACCTTGGCTGGCAGCGCCGCGCGCGCGCGATCGGCGCGCACATCGCCGCGCTCGACGAAGCAGCGCGCAGCGCGGCGTTGGCGTCGGCGACGACGGCGCTGATCGCGCGGTCTTGCCGAAGAGCGCGTCCCGCCGAGGGAGGCGATCGCGCTGCGCACGCGTGGCTCGACGCGCATCTCGCGGACCCCTCGCTCGACGACGAGCTGCGCGCGTTGGCCGAGCGGCACGGCAGCGTCGACGCGGCGCCGTTTGTATACGAACACATCGAACACGCGATCGACCCGCGCGCGCGGGTGGACGCCAATCGCTACGCGACGCCCTCGCCCGTCGCGCGATGGATGGCCCGCGCGGCGCTGCGCGCGATCGACGAGCACGGGATGGGCGGCGCGCTCGATGAGTGGCTCGCGCTCGATCCAGCGTGCGGCGCGGGGGCGTTGCTCGTGGCGTTGGCGCGCGAGGCTCCGGCGCTCGCGCGAGGGCTGTACGGAATCGAGCGAGATCCGATCGTGGCGCTCGGGGCGCGGACGTATCTGCGGGCGGCGCTCGGGCTCGAGGACAGCGACGAGCGCGTCGGTGCAGAGGACGCGCTGACGGGGCCGTGGCAGCGGCCGCGCGAGGCGCGAGGGTTGATCGTCGTGGCGAACCCGCCGTACGCGACGGACGAGCCGATGAACGCCTGGCTGCGCGCGCTCGTGCACGGACAAGATCCCCGCTCGACCGAGAGCTATCGGGCGCGCGGCGACGAGCGAGCGAAGAAGAACAGCAAGTGGCTCGACACGGCGCAGCTGCGGTTCTTGCGGTGGATTCACTCGGAGTGCGATCGGTCCGAGCGCGCGGTGGCGGTGGTCGCGCTCGGGCACGCGTGGGTGGATCACCCGACGTTCGCGACCGTGCGACGAGCGTTGTGCGCGTCGTTCGACGAGGTCTCGGTGCTGGACCTGCACGGGGCCGCGCGCAACGGGCTGCTCGCGCCGGACGGGACGCGCGATCAAAACGTGTTCGATATTCAACAGGGGCTCGCGCTGCTGCTGCTCGTGCGCTCGCGCGGAGGGCGCTCGCTGGTGCGACGGGCGGACCTGTGGGGCTCGCGCGCAGAGAAGTTCGCGGCGCTCGACGCGGACCGGGTCGCGTGGAGTGCGGTCGATCCGCGCGCGCCAGAGCATCGGTTCGAGGTGTTGGCCGCGGGCGACGCGGAGGGCGAAGACGAGCGAGCGTGGCGCGCGATGAGCTCGACGCTGGCGGTGTTTGCGCAGAGCAGCCCGGCGATCATCACGGGCCGCGACGCGCTGGTGCTCGGCTTCGAGCGAGCAGAGTGCGAGGCGGTGGTGCGCGCGCTGGCGGACGCTGCGGTGAGCGACGACGCAGTGCGGTCGAAGCTGAAGCTCGCGATCGACGAGGGCGCGCTGCGAGCGCTGCGCGCGCGGGCGAGCGAGGGTGCGCTGGTGATCCGAAGGTGGAGCTATCGGCCGTGGGACGAGCGATGGGCGCTCGACGACCGGGCGCTGGTGGACCGCGCGCGGACCGGGCCGGTGATGGACGCGCTTCGCACTGAAAAAACGCTGGCGATCGTCACACGAAGACAATCTCCTCCCGAGCGCGGATGGAACTACCTGCTCGTCACCGCCCTGCCCGCGTGTGACGGCGTCCTTCGCGCGGACCCGCACGGGACCGAGGTGCTCTTGTCGCGCGAGCGGCTCGAGGACGGCGCGCTTCGCTCGAACGCGAGCCCCGCGTGGCTGCGCGCGCTCGGCGAGCGGCTGGGGCTCGAGGCGAGCGACGCCCTGTGGCAGCGGGCGTTCGAGTACGTCGTGGGGACGCTCGAGAGCGCGCGGTATCGCCAGCGATTTCAGCGATGGATCGCGAGCGAAGCCCCGCGGGTCCCGTGGCCTTCGGACGCGAGCGAGTTCGAGCGAACCGCGAGCGAAGGGGCGCGCTGCGTCGCGCGGCACACGGGCGCGATCGAGCCAGCGCGGGACCTTCGCTGGACGCTCGGCGAACAGAGCGCATCGACGACGATGATCGCGCGCGCGCGGTGGAGCGAGCGGGACCAACGCCTGCTGCTCGCGGACGGCGCGTGGATCGAGGGGCTGTCCGCCGCGGAGCTCGACTGCACGATCGGCGCGCGAAGGCCCGCGCTGCGCTGGCTCGAGGACCGCGTGGGCTGCGCGGTGACAGACGTGATGATCGAGCGGTACGCCACGGTGATCGCGCGCGTTCGGGCCGAGCTGCGACAGCGCGACGACGCGCGGTGAATCACTGCAAGCGCGCGTGATCGAAGATCCCGGCGTCCCCTTCGCCGAGGACCTTGCGCACGGCGGCGCGCGCGGCTGCGAAGGCGAAGCCGAGCCCGTGGCCGGTGAAGCCGACGGCGTAGGCGACGCGCGGGCGGTCCGCGAGCGTCCCGATCAACGGGAGTCCGTCGGGAGAGAAGCCCATGGCGCCGCTCCAGCGGTGGGTGACGCGCGCGCTCGACCACTGCGGCCAGCGATCGCGGAGCCACGCTTCGATGCCGGCTTGCACGCCCTCGGGGCACTCGTCGCCGAGACCGACTTCGCTGTCGGCGAAGGCGCGTCGCCAGCCGCCTGCGACCACGCGTCCGTCTGGCAACGGCCGGG
Organism: Myxococcales bacterium; assembly: GCA_013298625.1. Lineage (GTDB taxonomy): Bacteria > Myxococcota_A > Polyangia > Polyangiales. The sequence goes on along the minus strand of JAAFIF010000016.1, from coordinate 37,225 downwards.
CGTATTGAAAGCCGTCGTCCGTGTAGAGCAGCGCGCGCAGCGAGTCGTCGACGCCTTCGAGGCAGAGCGCCTGCCCGCGCACGGGGCGCACGAGGGCGCCGAGCGAAGGCTCGAGCGTGCGCGTGTACGCGTTGGTGCAGAGGATCGCGAACGAGGCGTGGATGGTCCCGTGGCTGGTGTGCACGCTGACGGCGCCGCGGGACTGTTCGATGGCGCGCACCTCGTGGCCGAGCAAGACGTGTCCGCCCGCAGAGCGGACGTTGGCGGCGACCGCGTGGGCGAGCTTGACGGGGTGGATCCCGTGGTCTTGCGCGACGAAGATCCCGCCGAAATACCGGTCGGATCCGAGCTTTTCGCGCGACGCTGCGCGGTCGAGCCAGCGCACGTCGAAGCCGTCGTGCACGAGCATGGCGCACGAGCGCTCGAGCACGGCTTGCTCGCGCTCGTCCCACGCTGCAACGACGGAGCCGTACGGAACGAGGTCGCACGCGACGCCCTCGCACGCGACGACGTCGTCGACGATCTCGCGCAGGTTCGCTTGCGAGACGGTCCAGATCTCTTTGGCCGTGCGGCGGCCGAAGCGCTCGACGAGGGACTCGTACGGGTCTGCGAGGCCCGTCATGGCGAAGCCTGCGTTCTTGCCGGTGGCGCCCGCGGCGAGGTCGCGCGCTTCGATCACCGCGGGGACCAAGCCTCGCTGGACGCAGTGCCGCGCGACGGCGAGACCGGCGACGCCCGCGCCGATGATCGCGACGTCGACGCGAAGCGAGGCTGCGTTGGGGTCGCTCTTCGAGAAATCGCGCCAGACCGAGACGGACATTTACGTTGGATCCGAGGGAGTGGAGGTTGCGCTCTTGGCGCGCTCGGCTTCGGCGAGCGCGCGCTCTTCGGGCGTGAGCGCGAAGACGCGCTTCCACAGGGGGTAGCTGAAGCCGAAGTAGACGATCGAGCCAGAGAGCAGGTTGGCGCCGAGGTCCGCGAGGGGCAGGTCGAAGTGGCGACCGAGCGCGAGCAGCCCGCGAAAGACGAAGACCGTGGTGACGAAGGCGATCGCTTCGACGACGGCGAACCACTGGAGCTGTCTGCGCAGCCGACCGGTGCTGGCTTGAAACGCGAAGCGACGGTTGCCCAAGAACTGCGTGGTGACGCCGCCCGCGAGCGCGATGACCTTGGCGAGGTAGGGGTTGAGCGCGAACACCCGCAGGCACAGGAGCACGACCGTGACGTCGACGATGGTCGCGACGATGCCGACGAGGCTGGATTTCATGAAGCGCTTGAAGCCAGCGGAGGCGGGCTCTTTCGGCGCTTTGTTCTCGGGTGGAGCGGCGGTCGGGGACGCGCTCGGGGCGTCGGGCTGCATGATCACAGGCTGTTCTACTGCAGGTGGGTCACAAAAAATTCCGCGATGCGCTCGTACAAGCGTCGGTTGATGATGGGGTCGGGCACGATGTGCGTGAAGCCCACGAGCGGAAGAAACTCGTGCGGCCGCCCCGCGCGAAAGAGCGCGTTCGAGAGCAGCGCGGCGTTGGAGAAGTAGACGTTGTCGTCGGCCGTTCCGTGCACGAGCAAGAGCGGGCGCTCGAGGGATTGGGCGTTGGTCACGAGCGAGCTGCGGTCGTATGCAGCGCGCTCGGCTTCGGGCAAGCCCATGTAGCGCTCGGTGTAGTGCGTGTCGTACTCGCGCCAGTCGGTCACGGGCGCGCCGGCCATCGCCGCGTGAAACACCGACGGCTGCCGCAGCACCGCGAGGCCCGAGAGGTAGCCGCCAAACGACCAGCCGTAGACGCCGACGTGCGACAGGTCCATCTCGGGATAGCGCGCCCCGAGCGCCCGCAGGCCCGCCACTTGATCGTCGAGCGGAACATCATCGAGGTGCCCATCGAGCGCGCGCTCCCACTCGCGGCCACGGTGCGGCGTCCCTCGCCCGTCGATGGACACCACGATGAAACCGTGGTCGGCGAGCCACTGGTTCATCACGTACCGATGGCGCGCCGAGGTCACTTGCCGGGCGCCCGGCCCGCCGTAGACCGCGTCGATCACCGGGTAGCGCGCGCCGGGGACGAACCCTCTGGGACGCACGATCGCCGCGCGAAACGCCCGGTCTCCGACGGTCACGAGCTCGACCGTCGGCGGGTTTCGGGGCTCCTCTGCGACCGACGGGACCGGCGCGATCTCGGCGCCGTCTGCGCCCTCGAAGCTCCACCGACGCGGCCCGTCGATGGTGAAGATCGCGTGCGCGCGCGCGCCGCCCGAGCGGGCGAAGGTCATCTCGTGCTCGGCTCGGCCGCGGGTGAGCTGCTCAGAAGCCCCTGTTTCGAGGGAGATCTTGAATACGTGGGTCTCGCTCGGCTCCTCGCCGCCCGTGACGTACACGCAGCGCGCGCCCTCGTCGACCGACGCGAGTCCGCGAAACTTCACCGCGGCGCCGAGCTCGCGCACGAGCGCGCCGGTCGGCGACCGAAGCTCGAGCACCGCGTGGCCCGAGCGCTCGCTGGCCCAGAGAAATCCCCGCCCGTCCGCGAGCCAGCGCGGCAGCGACGGAAACAAGTTGACCCACGCTTCGTCGCGCTCGGTGTGGATCGCCGTGGTCGCTCCGGTGGTGGTGTTGGCCGAGAGGACGACCACCTCGGTCTGCGCGCGGTTCTGCACGACGACGGTGAGCGGTCCGCGCGCGGGCCACGCGACGCGCGCGAGGTACGGGTATCGCTGCCGGTCCCACTCGATCCACGTGGGCCTCCCGCCGGTGACGCGCACGACGCCGAGGCGCACGACGGCGTTGTTGGTACCCGCGCGAGGGTAGCGATTGACCTCTGGCTCTTCGCTCGGCTGCGTGGGGTTGCTCACGCGGAGCTGCTCGACCGCGCGCTCGTCGGTCTCTTGAAAGGCGATGGACTGACCGTCGCCAGACCACCAGTAGCCCTCCATGCGGTCCATCTCTTCTTGCGCGACGAACTCTGCCGTGGCGTGAGAAATCCCAGCTCCGGCGGCGGTCGTGAGCGCGCGCTCTGCGCCCGTCGCGACGTCTTGCACGAAGAGCTCGCCGCCGCGGACCATGGAGATCGAGCGGCCGTCGGGAGACCACCGCGCGTCGACGGGCGCGCCGCGCTGCTGCGACGAGAGCTCGCGGGCCGCGCCGGATTGAGCGTCGACGATGTAGAGCTTGCCCGAGAGGGGGACGAGCATCTTCGAGCCGTCGGGAGAGAGCTCGTACGCGGTGATTCCGCGGCCGGTCTGCCGTTGTCGCTCGCGGCGCGCGCGCTCTTCGGCGGTGAGCTGCTCTTCGCCGCCGCGCAGGATCGAGTCCGCGGTGACGAGCACGCGCGCGGGGGCGCCCGCTTGCAGGACGTACAGATCGCGCACGAACGAGCGCGGGCCCGAGCGCAGAAAGTAGAGCCGCGCGCCGTCGGGGCTGAGGGACATGCGCGTCGGAGCGCCGAGCGAATAGCGCAGGGTGGCGCTGAAATCCGCGAGAAATCCTGGGTCGGGCTGGTGTCTCGGCCGCGCGGCGCGCGCGCCAGCGTCGGTCGCGGCGGCGGCTCGTCGCTGTTCGTCAGCGAGGTTGACGAGCGACGAAGGGGCTTGGACGCAGCTCGATCGCGCGCACGAGGCGAGCGCGGCGGCCGAGAGCGAAGCGACGAACAGAGCGACCCGAGTGCGAACCATGGATTCGACCGGGAATGTACACTCTGCGGACCGATGGTCTTTCGAACTCGCGCAGACAAGCTCGAAGCTCCGATCTCAGCGTCGGACGCGGTCAAAGACGCAGTGGGGACGATGGTGAGGCAGTTCGCCGACCCGCTCGCGTTCTACCGAGAGCTGGTGCAGAACAGCATCGACGCGGGGGCGAGCGCGATCGACGTGCGAATGCGCTACGACAGCGACGCGGACGCGCTGCAGGTCTCGGTGCACGACGACGGCGCGGGGATGAACCTCGAGACCATCGAGCGGTGCTTGCTGGTGCTGTTTCGATCGTCGAAGGACAAGGACCCGACGAAGATCGGCAAGTTTGGCGTGGGATTTTTCTCGGTCTTCGCGGTCTCGCCGCAGACCGTGCGGGTGGACACGGGCACGGGCAACGACGGGTATCGGGTCGAGCTGCGCCCGGACTACACGTACGAGGTCACCGAGAGCTCGGCGCGCAAAGGAACGGTGGTCTCGCTGACGATCGGGATGCGGCTCGGCGAAGCGCGGTCGTTCGTCGAGCGCTCGATGAACGCGATCGAGCGGTGGTGTCCGCACGTCGAGCTCCCGCTGCACGTGCTCTCGACGGTGCGCGGCGGCGAGGTCGACAAGCGAGTCGACAGCCCGTTTGGCATCGAAGGTACGCCGAGCGTCATGGTGCGGCGCTCGAACGCGACGATCGCGATGACCGTGTCGAACGAGGGGCGCGCGGCCTTCTACAAGCGCGGGATCTTGCTGTACGAGTGCCCCAACACGTGGATCTCGGGGGTCTCGTTCAAGGTCGAAGCGAGCACGTTGGTGCACACGGTCTCGCGCGACAACGTCAAGCGCGACGGGGCTTTTGCGCAGGTGATCGCGTCGGTCGAAGCGGCCGTGAAGAGCGACCTTGCGACGACCGCGGCGGCCGCTGCGCGAAGCGCGCTCGAAGAGGCGATCGCGGCCCACGACGAGCAGCCCGCGGCGCTGCAAGCAGCACAAGCGCGAGCGGGCAAGGCGCTGCGCGCGGTGGCGCAGCTGGCGTTGAGCGTGGCGGTGGACGTTCCGCTGCCGCTCTGCGACGCAGAGGATGGACGAGCGCGCGTGTACGTGGGGCCCGCGGCGAAGGTGCGGTACTTCGCGCCCGAGCCGAGCGTGTTGACCCGCGCGCTGTGCAGCAAGAAGCAGCTCGTCCTGTGGACGCACTGCGTCGGCGAGAGCAACGCTGACTTTCTTCGGCGCCAGCTCGACCCGTGGGCGGTCGACGCGCGCACGCGCTTCGTGGCGCTCGCCCCGCGGGACGGGACGCTCCCGCCCTTCGAAGAAGACCTGCTCGATCGCACGCGAAAGCTGCTCGCAGCCGTGGACGTCCCCATGGTGCGCGCCGTCGAGATCTCGGGCGTGTCGCTGGACGTGCTCTTTCTGGCGGTCGACGCGCAGACGCTGAGCAGCGCGACGCGCTCGGGCGTCGTGCTCGACGCCGCCGACGCGAGCAACAAGCTGTACACGCTGTTCTCGACCCGCGGCTGCGCGATCAACCGCAAGCACCCTGCGTGGACGCGGGCCGTCGCAGCAGCAGAGAAAGACCCTGCGTTTGCCGCGCTCTGCTACGCGCGGCTCGTCTTGCTCAGCGCGGGCAAGCTCGACAGTCGCCGCGACTACACGCTCTTCGATTCGTTCGCGTCCGTGAGCTGAGCCAACACCATGAGCAGAGAAGCACAGAAGCCATCGGGCGAGCGCCGAGTCCTCGCGCGCGGCGCCGTCGGCGTCGATCCGCGCGCGGCCATCGCGAAATTGCGCGAGTTCATGCTGCCCGACCCCGCGCTGTACGTCGCCGAGCTCGTGCGCGTCGCCGTCGAGCTCGGCGCGCAGAAGATCACCGTCGACAACACAGCGAGGGACTTCTCGCTCGAGTGCGTATGCAAAGCCGAGCCGCCGAAGCCCGAGCTGATCGTGCGGCTGTTCGAGCAGCTTTTCTCGAGCGACGCGCGAGCGGTGCGGCTCTTGGCGATCGCGACCAACACCGCGCTCGGGCTCGGGCCGAAGTTCGTCGACGTGTACACGGGCGCAGAGCGCAAAGACGGCGCCGTCGCGCGCGTGCGGTTCGTTCCCACGGCCGAGGGAGAGGAGCCCGCGATCGACGGCGCGCTCGAATGGGTGCCTGCCCCCGAGGGTTTCACCGACACCTCCCTCCGCGTGCACGTGCGCGAGCGATTCGGCACCAACGTCGTTCGCGAATGGTTCGGCGAGCCCGTCGAGAGCAAGGTCCTGCGCACCCGGTGCCTGCTCGTCCCTGCGTCGATCGTGCGCGCTGTCGACGGGGCCGAGCTCGACCGCGGCGCGCCGCCGCCGGCGCTCGTGCGCGTCCCGCTCGCAGAAAAAGTGCGCGGAGAGCTCGCCCTCGTGCGCGCGATCGAGCGCGAGATGGACGTCGTAGACTTCTACGAGCGCGGCGTGCTGCTCTCGCGCGAGGCGCTCTTCGGCGGCGATCCACCACAGAATTTGCGGGCGTACGTCGACGAGCCCTCGCTGCCCACCAACGTCTCGCGCTCGGCCATCGACCGCTCGGGCTCGTACGGCAGGCAGCTCAGCCGCGCGCTCGAGGACGCCAAGAGCAGGCTCATCACCGCCGCCGTCGAGGCGCTGCAGTCCGCGCACGGCGCAGAGACCGCGGCCGCGCTGCGCGCGTTGATCTTGCGCAAGCTCGGCAGCGACTGGGTCGTCGTCGCGGCGAAGCCCGAGGCCTCGCGGGACGACCTGTTCTTGCAGCCCGCGCTGCGCGCGCCGTTGATCCCGATGGTCAACGCGAAGCCGCGGTCGCTCGCGGACCTCGCGTCGGTCGAGCGCGGCGGAGTCATGCTCTTTCGAGGAGAAAAGCTGCCGTCCGCGGCGCTCGCCCCGTGGCTGACCAACGTCGTGCACGCGACGGACGAGACGATCTCGGCGCTGATCGAGCCGCTCGAGCCGAAGGACGCCGACGTCGCGCTCGCGCACGCTGAGGAGTCGCACGCGAGGTATCAGCGGTTTCTCGCGCACCAGCCGCGGGAGGCGCGGGTGTCTGGCAACGGCTCGAGCGAGCTCGTGCGCGCGCTGATCGGCGAGGCGCGGCGCGACGGCGCGACGGCGGGCCCCGCCATCGTGATCAACGGCGATCGATCGATCGAGGGAGAGCTCGTGATCCACCGCTCGACCGGCGCCGATCGCGCGATGGAGCTCGTGGTCTTCGTCGAGGGACGCCCCCTGCCCGCGAGCGCCGAGGCCGCGGGGCCGCTGCTGATCCAAGCGGCGATCCAGCACAAGAGCATCACGGCGCGCGCGGACTTCTCGGGCCCCGAGCGCTCTGCGGCCCTCAACGCGCTGGTCGAGAAGCTCACGGCGGCGGCGGCGGACGCGCTGTGGTTTACGGCGACGTTCGTCGCGGACCCGAAGGCGTGCGCGGGCGACGAGCGGGTGCACTGGATGGGGCCCGCGGCACACAAATTCAACGAGCGCGAGCGCGCGGTGATCGTCGAGCTCGCGCTGCGCATGCACAGCGAGAACCGCTCGACCAAGGCGGCCCGAGCGCGCTTGTCCGAGCTGCTGACTGCGGCGCCGGCGGTCGAGCGAGTGCCGCTGTTCACTGGGGTCAACGGTCGGCGCTGGTCCATCGCCGAGCTTCGAGCGGTCAGCGAGCAGTGCGGCGGCGCGGTGCTGTACACGAGCAACAAAGAGTGCCCCGAGCACCCGCGCGCGCCGGTGCTGTTGCTGAGCGAGCCCCAGCGGCAGCTGGTGGGCGCGCTGCTGGGTGACAGCGAGCTGGTCGACTACGGGCGCTTCGCGAAGGGCGACGGCGACGCGATGCGCGCTCAGCTCGCCAAGGACGCCTCGAGCGGGGCGAGCGGGCCGTGGCTCTCGCTGATCGAAGCGGACGCCGTGGCGAAGGTGTGCGTCGCGCCGCGCAACGCGCACTTCGCGCTCTTGCACGCGGGGCAGGTCGTCTCGCAAGCGTCGGACACGGGGCCGTTCGGGCGCTGCCTGCTGCGCGTGCACGACAAGGCGCTGATCCCGCGGCCGGGCAAGGATTTCTCGCGCGCGCAGCTCTCTGCGGACGCGCGAAAGCTCTACGACGAGGCGCCGTTCGATCTGTTGTTTTGCATGCTCCGCGCGATCGGCGGCGACCGCGAGGCGGCGCGGATGCTCGACGTATCGCTTCCCTGGTCACCACCGCAGCACGTCCTGTCGTTTATCTTCGTCGCGACCGCGAGGCTGCGGGCGCTGCCGCCGGAGCAAGAGCGCGGGACGCTCTCGAAGACCACGCATTTTGCGCTCTTGCGGCGGTGCGAAGAGCTGCCGCTCGTGACGGTGAGAACGAAGAACGGGCCGCAGACCCTCTCGCTGAGCGCCCTTCGCGAGCGAGCCAAGAGCAAGCCCGCGGGCTTGTTCACAGTCGAGCACGCGCCGGACGACATCGACTACGACGACGACTTCGAACCCCTGGTGGTCTCGCGCGGAGAGTTCGAAGCGGCGCTCGCGGTCGGCATCGGCGCGAAGCTCATCGCGGCGGACTCGGTGGTTCCGCAGCGGCGAGAGGTGCGCAAGACGCGGCTGGCGCTCGAGGCGTTCGAGCGGCAGTCCACCGTCAATTTCGCAGACCTGAGCGAGTTTCGCGTGAGCTCGACGGTCACGGTCCAGCAAGAGCACTACGAGTGCGCCATGGGGCTTCTGCCGACGCCCGGCCGGGCGCGGTACCAGGTGATCGTTCGCGATCGCGTCGCGGTGGCCGGCGAGGTGACGGGCACCGACCTGATGAGCTGCCCTGTGGTCTTTCGCGTGCGCTTCGCGGCCCCGGAGAAAGCCCTCAACGCGACCCTCGACGGGCTCACGTCCGCGGGGCTCGCGACGCTCACCATCGCGAGCAAGAGGGCTCTTCGCAAGCTCGTCGAAGAGGTGTGCAAGGACGCGAGCGGCGCGAGCGATCCAGGAGCGTCGGTGCGCGCGTTGGTCGCGGCGTTCTGCGGGGACGCAGGCAGAGTGGACGACAAGCTGCGCGCGCGCGTGGGCCGCGCGGTGCTGTGGAAGGCGATCCCTTCGGGGCTCGCGAGCGCCGAGCAGTGCGCGGTGCACGGAAAGGGCAGAGTGCTCTACGTCTCGCGGGAGTTCGACGGGTGGATCCCCGCGCCCGACGGCGAGACGGACCCGATCGCCGCCTACCTCGAGCCGCTGCCCGACGGGCCGACGGACAAGCGCGAGGCCGCGCAAGAGTTTCGTCGCGCGGTGCTTCGCACGCTCGAGTTCACGACCACGCTGGCGCCTCGCGACGCGACGGAAGACTTCGACCGGCTGCAGCGAACGAGGCGGCTCCTGCGCAGCGCAAAGGAGAACATCGCCCTCGCGGGGAGCGCTCCGTCGGCGGCGCTTCGCTGTCGCATCGAAGACGTCGAGCCCAAGCTCGGCGTGGGCGAGCTGCGGGTGACGACGTCGGGAGCGAACAAGCTCTTGGTTCATTTGTTTCTGCACGCGCAGGCGGTGCGGCTGATCGAGGCGCCCTCGCCCATCGCGATTTCGGTCGCGATCGAGACGTCGGCGCTCAGCGAAGAGCAGGCGCGCAAAGGGGAGTTTCCCGACGCGCTCGCGCAGCGGATCGTCGGAATCGCCCGAAAATTGCTCACCGAAGCGATGCGCAAAGGCGACGAGCTGCCGGCGTGGTCGCTGCCAGCGCAGCGCTGGGCGCTGTTGCAGGGCCCGAGCAACATCAAGTCTCTGCGCGAGCGAAAGGCCTTCTTCGACTCGCTCGGCGCTGCGATGACCCTGGCAGACATCGACGAGCAGCAAGCGAAGTTCGGCAACGTCGCGTACACGAAGAACACGAGCGGCGTCCCCCTCGAGCCGCTCGACAGCGGGCGGCGCGTGCTTCGGCTGAGCGAGGCCGAGGCCCCGTGGATCACCGGGGCGCGCGTCCCGCTCGACTACACGGACGCCCTTCACGAAGAGCAGCAGGCGATCGCGCGACGAAAGCTCGCGCCGGCCAAGACCATCGTCGTGCGGCAGAGCGTCCCGGCCAACACGCCGGCCTACCCGCTGACGATCAAAGAGCACGATTTCGAGGGAGAGGTTCTGCTCATGCCCTCGCGGGCAGCGCCGGTCGCGAAGGTGTTTCTCTGGCAAGGGCGCAAGCCGCTCGGCGAGACCGAGACGGGCTCGCCTTGGCCTGCGCTCGTGGCGATCGAAGTGGGAGAGCTCAAGCCGAACCGCAGCGAGACCGCGCCCGTCGAGGACTCGGCGTTTCACCGCACGCGCGCGCGGGTCGCCGAGCTCGTGCGCGCGGCGATCGACGCGCACTTCGTCGCGCCGCCGAGCGCCCTCGCGATGGTGCGCACCAACAGCGCGGGCAGCCCTTCGATCCGCGGCGGAGCCACGCGGGCGATCGGCGTTCTGTGGCTGCTCGCCGACCCGCTCGAGCCAGGCCGCATCGACGTGCGCGAGCCCGGCGAGAGCACGCTGCGCATGCACGACACGCGCGGCGCCGTTCAGACCTCTCGGGTCGACTCGCTCCCGATCGGCGGCCAGCTCTGGTTCAACCACGGAACAGCCGCCGACGTGACCATCGCCCACCAGGTCGTCGAGCTCGCTCGGTGGTCGTACCGCGCGATGCTCGGCCAGCTCATCGCGTCGAAGACCGCGTCGTCCGAGCTCGTCTATGCGCACCTCGCCTACGCCGCCGCCGCGCGCGCTCTCGACACCAACGCGCTGAAGAAGTGGGCCGCGGATCGATTGCTCCCCGATTCGTGCACGACGTTCGCGCGGCTCGAAGCGCACCTCGCCGAGGGCAACATCCTCGAGCTCTGCCCAGAAGGGGACGCGCGATCCGCGCAAGAGCGCTTCGTCGTTCAGCGATCGACGCAGCGATGGTTTCAAGTGCTCGAAGAGCTCGCGCTCGTGCACGCCGCCTCGCCTGCTCGCGTTGAGCCCGCGGAGCCCGCCGCAGCCGCGCCCGTGGCGCCGCAGCCCGCGCCCGCCGTCCCCGCGCAAACCGCAGCGACTCCGCAGCGCAAGCAGCCCGCCGACGAGCCGCGCAAGGACAAGCCCAAGGCCGCGCCGCGCGAGCTCACGCTGGCCGACCACGTGCTCGAGCTTCTTCGCTCTCACGGCGTGGTCGAGCGAGACCTCAGCGCCGTTCGCGTCAGCGACGAGCGAGCCCCAGGCGTGCTCGCGAGCTACGAGTCGAGCACCGCGACCGCGACGGTGTACACGCGCCACTCGGTCGGCGCTTCGCTGCTGACGAGCCCCGACGCGCGACGCGCGCACAGGGTGTACGCGGTGGCAGTGCTGGGCGAGATGAACCGCGCCGTGCAGCGATTCACGGACGCCGACGAGATGCGCGTCTTGCAAGCGCTGGTCGAGTCCGTCGCAGGTTGAACCGCGCGCGCTCATTTCAGCTTCGGTCGCCGAGGGGGGCGATCGCGCAGAAATGGCCTATTTCGACGGGCGATCGCGGTACACTCCAGGATGACTCACCGCGACGGCCTCGGTCGAGACGGCGCAGAACCGCAGAGAAACGCAGTCTTCATGGATCGCACACCCCGCACCCACCGATCGCTCGTCGTCGCAGCCGCCGCGGCGCTCTCGATTTGCAGCGCGCGCACGGCGCACGCGCAGCGCACACCAACACGGCAAGAGAGCGCCGTCGAGTCGCTGCTTCGCCGCGCGGACGCCGCGCAAGAAGCGACGGACTACGCGACGGCCCTCACGCTCTACCAGCAGGCGTACACCGAGGGGCACGACCCCGTGGTGCTCTTCAACATCGGGCGGATGCACATTCAGCTGCGGCACTGGGCCGAGGGGAGGCGCGCGCTGCGCAATTTTCTCGACGCCGTGCGCGAGACGCCGACGCGGCCGACGTGCGAGCGCATGATCGCCGACGCGGACCGTGAGCTCGCCGCAGAGACCGCGCAGCAAGCGCAGCGGGCAGAGCAAGAGCGCATCGAGCGAGAGCGACGCGCGCGGGTCGTTCAGCCGCCGATCGAACCGCCGCAGCGCGCTCCTGCGTGGCCGTGGGCGCTCGTCGGGACGAGCGCGGCGCTCGCGGTCGGCGCGGGCGTGGGAGCGGCGCTGTACGCGGTCAACTCGGCGCGGCTGTTCGACACGGGCGCGTCCGGCTGCGTCGCGATCGGCGGTCGGCTCGACTGTCCGCCGAGCGAAGAGGGCACGTACAACACCGCGAGCATCGGCGGCGGGTTGATGTTTGGCTTGGGCGCAGGGGCCGTGGCCCTCGGCATCGCCGGAGGCGTCGCGGTCGCGGTCACGCGGCCGCGCGCGGCGACGCGGACGAGCGTGGCGGTGGTTCCTTCGGCGAACGGGACGACGTTGGTGATGGGAGGAGCATTCTGATGAGCGCTTCACGATGGGTGTCCTGCGCGCTGCTGACAGCGCTCTCGGCGTGCACGCTGTACGAGAAGCCGACGTTCGACGGAGGCATCAAGCGCGACGGGAGCGTCAGCGTCGATGCGAGCGCTGATGCGAGCACGGACAGCGGCACCGGCTGCGCGGCCGGAAGGCTCGACTGCGACGGAGACCGCAGCAACGGGTGCGAGACGCCCGAGAGCGTCGTGAACTGCGGTCGTTGCGGCACGGAGTGCGCGTTGCCGAGCGCGACGGCGAGGTGTGGCAACGGCCAGTGCGTCGTGGGTGCGTGCGTGGCGGGTTTCGGCAACTGCGACAGCGACGCGAGCAACGGCTGCGAGACGCGCACGAGCGAGTCCACTGCGCACTGCGGCCGCTGCGGCAACGCGTGCACTGCAGGAATGGTGTGCGTCGCGGGGATGTGCGTAAACGACTGCCCCGCGGGACAGACGCGCTGCGGGGATCAGTGCGTGCAGACTTCCAACAACGTCGATCACTGCGGGCGCTGCGGCAACGTGTGCCCCTCGCTGCCTAACGCAGTGCGCGGATGCACCGCGGGTCGGTGCGACTCGTTGCGTTGCGCGAGCGGCTACGACAACTGTGACAGCAACGCCAGCAACGGCTGCGAGTCGCTTGGCACCGGCACGAACTGCGGCGATTGCGGAACAGTCTGCAGCGGAGGCACTCCGGTGTGTGCGTTCGACAGGGACATGATGACCTGGTCGTGCGTCGCCCAAGACGCCTGCACCGCTCCCAATGAGCGCTGCGGCGCAGCGTGCGTCGACACCAACTCGTCGACGCTTCACTGCGGGGGCTGCAACATGCCGTGCAACTTCGCCAACGCGATGGGGGGCAGCTGCGTGACGCGCGTTTGTACCGTCTCTACGTGCAACGCGGGCTTCGGCAACTGCGACGGCAACGGTCGCAACGGCTGCGAAGCGCAGCTGAACACCATCACGGACTGCGGGATGTGCGGGCGTTCGTGCATGGGCGAGCGCGTCGCGAGCGCGACGTGCGTGAGCGGCGCGTGTCGGCTCACCTGTACTGCGGGATTCGCGGACTGCGACGGCAATCCGGCCAACGGCTGCGAGGTCGACACGAGGTCGAGCGCGATGCACTGCGGAGCGTGCAATCGCGCGTGCGGCGCCTCGGCCAACGCGGTCGGAGGAACGTGCACGGACGGCGCGTGCAGGTTGAGCTGCCGACCGGACTTCGCAAACTGCGACGGTGAACCCGCCAACGGATGCGAAACCGACCTGTCGAGCGAAGACAACTGCGGCTTCTGCGGCAACAGCTGCGCGCTCGGGCCGCCGTGCGCGACCGGAACACGCCGGTGCAATCGCGCGGTGCGCATGGACCCGTTCGTGTGCCGCTGCGAGGGAGACGTGTGAGCGGCGAGGAGCCATCGCAGGGCGCGGCGCGCGAATGGCTCGACCGACCGCCGTCGAATGCCCTAACCTTTCATTCAACACTTGATGGGGAAGACCAGCGGAGCTCCGGGTAAGTCTCTCAATTTCGGATTCGTGGCCGCGCGATCATCGGAGCTCGAGTCGCTGCTGGCGAACGCTGAGCGAGACTATCGACGGGACCCGCCGGCGTGCCTGTTTCGGCTGCGAACGGCCTCGGAGTTCTTGGGCCGCAACGCCGCCGCGCGGCTCGGGATCAACCCGGCGCTGCTCAAGAACCTCGCCGACGTGCTCGATCGACTCGAAGGCGGCCGGGTCGCGCCCGATGTGATCGCGATCTTTCATCGCATTCGAAAGCTCGGAAACGACGCCGCTCATCGGTACGACGGGCAATCGAGCGACGCGCTCTCGGCGCTGCGCGACGCGCTGGCGCTGTGCGTGTGGTTCGAGCGGACGTGCTTCGATCGGACGTTCGTGGCGCCGACGTTTCGCGTTCCGCCGGACCCCGATGACGAAGTGCGCGCGCTCGAAGCGTCGCTGACCGCGCTGGAGGCGAGGCGGCTCGATGAGTCGCGGCTGCGCGAGCGGCTCGAAGAAGAGAAGCGCCTGCTCGAAGCGAGCCTCGCCGACGCCCTGCGGCTCGCGGACGAAGCCCGCGCGCGCGCGACGGACCCGCGCGAGGCCATCGCAACCTTTCTGGCGCGCTCGGACGAAGCCGCGCGCAGCCTCGTCCGAAGCGAAGAAGACGTCCGTCGGGACATCGACAGCCAGCTCCGCGCGGCGGGCTGGGAGGCGGACTCGACGCTGCTTCGCTACCCCGACGGCGCGCGCCCCGAGAGCGGAACCAACCGCGCCATCGCTGAATGGCCCACGGCCAGCGGCCCCGCGGACTACGCGCTGTTTCTCGGGACCCGCGCGGTAGCCGTGATCGAGGCCAAGCGCGACAACCGCAACGTCTCGGGCGCGATCGAGCAGGCGCGGCGCTACGCGAAGGACTTTCAGCCCGGCGCGGCTGCGCTGGTGGAGGGGGCGCCGTGGAGAGAGCACCGCGTTCCGTACTTGTTGGCGAGCAACGGGCGGCCGTACCTCGCGCAGCTCGAAGAAGAGAGCGGAGTGTGGTTCTTGGACGTGCGCGCCGCGACGAATCACGCGCGCGCGATGCAAGGCTTCGTCTCGCCCGAGGGGCTCGAAGCGCGCTTGTCCGAGGACGTCCCGCGCGCCGACGCGCTCTTGCGCGACGCCTCGTTCGATCGACTCGACCTGCGGCCCTATCAACGCAGCGCCATCCTCGCGTTCGAGCACGCGGTGCTCGACGGCCGCCGTCGCATGCTCCTCGCGATGGCCACGGGAACAGGAAAGACCCGCACGGCCACCGCCCTGCTCCATCGCGCGCTCGAAGCGCGGCGCTTTCGTCGAGCGCTCTTCATCGTCGACCGTCGCTCGCTCGGAGACCAGACCGCCGAGGCCTTCGCGTCCTCGCGCATGTTGGGAGGCCGCACCTTGGGGGAGGTCTACAACATCGCCGGGCTCGACCGACGAAAGCCCGCGAAAGAGACCAACGTCCACGTCGCGACGATCCAATCCCTCATGAAGCGGGTGATGGACGACGACCGCGACGCGCCCGCGGTCGACGCGTACGACCTCGTGATCGTCGACGAGTGCCACCGGGGCTACACCCTCGATCGCGAGGCGACCGAAGACGAGCTCGCCTTCGAAGACCTCAGCGAATACGTCTCGAAGTACCGCAGGGTGATCGAGCGCTTCGACGCCGTGGTGGTCGGGCTGACCGCCACGCCCGCGCTGCACACGGCAGAGATCTTCGGCGCGCCGGTGTTTCGCTACTCGTACACCGAGGCCGTCGCCGAGGGATTTCTCTCTCCGCAAGAGCCGCCGTATCGCATCGAGACCGAGCTGTCGCGGGCGGGGATCACCTTCAAGGTCGGCGAGACGATCGACACGTACGATCCTGTCACGCACGCGACGGCGACGACCGAGGCGCCCGACGAGCTACGCTTCGACGTCGACGACTTCAACCGCGCTGTGCTCACCGAAGGGTTCAACCGCGCGGTGTGCGCCGAGTTGGCGACGCGGATCGACCCGGTGCTGCCCGACAAGACCCTGGTGTTCTGCGTGGATGATCGCCACGCGGATCTGGTCGTGCGGCTGCTCAAAGAAGCGCTCGACGCGCAGCTCGGCGGCGTCGACGACGAGTGCGTGCTCAAGATCACCGGGCGCTCAGACAAGTATGACCAGCTCATTCGGCGGTTTCGCAACGAGCGGATGCCCTCGATCGCGGTGACCGTGGACCTGCTCACCACGGGCGTAGACGTCCCGTCGATCTGCAACCTGGTGTTCTTGCGGCGCGTGAAGAGCCGCATTCTGTACGAGCAAATGCTGGGGCGCGCGACGCGGCTGTGCCCCGAGATCAGCAAGGAGTGCTTTCGCATCTTCGACGCGGTCTCGCAGTGCGAGCTCGTGGGCGACGCGACGGACATGCGGCCGACGGCGGTCGTCCCCAAGCGATCGTTTCGGGACCTCGCCACCATGGCGCTCGAACCAGGGACGAGCGAGCGCTACCGCGACTCGCTGCGCGAGGACTTCGCGCGCAAGCTGCGGCGCAAGCGCGCGCAGATCGAGCGGACGTTCGCGGACGAGTTCGAGGGGCTGTCGGGAGAGCCGGTGCGCGCGACGCTATCCGCGCTGGACGACGCGAGCGGCGAGGACTTCGTGCGCTGGCTCGTCGATCGCCCCGAGCTGATCGCGTGGCTCGACGCGCCGCGGGCGGGCGGGGACCGTCGCAAGGTGATTCACAAGGGCGAGGACACGGTCACCGCGGTCTGGCAGGACTTCGGCGGTCGCTCGCCGGACGACTACCTGCACGCGTTCGAGGCCTTCGTGCGTGACAATCGCAACCGCGTCGACGCGCTGCGCATCCTGGCGACGCGGCCGCGCGACCTGACCCGCGCGGATCTGCGCGCGTTGGCGACGGCGCTCGAAGGGGGCGGCTTCGACGAGCGCGCGCTGCAAGCGGCGACGCGCGCGGTGAGCAACGTGGACGTGACGGCGCGGCTCGTGGGCTTCGTGCGACAGCGGGCGGTGGGCGACGCGCTGATCGCATACGAAGAGCGCGTCGATCGGGCGCTGAAGGCGCTGCTCGCCTCGCGCCCGTGGACCGAGCACCAGCGCAAGTGGCTCACGAAGATCGCGGCGCAGGTGAAGCTCGAGGTGATCGTGGACCGCGAGGCCCTCGAGAGCGGCCAGTTCGCGCGCGACGGCGGGTTCGCGGTCTTGGACAAGCGGTTCGACGGGCGGCTGGCCGAGGTGCTCAGCGAGCTGCACGAGCGCATCTGGCAGCAGGCTGGCTGAGCGTCAGAGGGCTCGATCGTGCTCGTCGAGCTCGGACGCGAGCACCACCGAGACGTACGGAATGCGCTGCAACCCCTCCGCATGGACGCGCTGCTGCACGTAGTCGCGGACCGGCGCGAGCTGCGCCGACGTCGGCGCACGGTCCGTGACGAGGCGAAAGTACACCGCCTCGTCGCCGGACCAATCGAGGTCGAGGCGCGCGATCACGCGCGTGAGACGAAGGTCGTGAAAGTGGCTCACGACGGCGGCGGCGATGCGCTGCGCGAGGTCGTCGTCGCTTCGCGAGAGTGATGCGGCGAGCGTCATGGCGTCCCCGACCATAGCACATCGTCGCGCCCGTCGCGGAGCGGTCAGCGCGCGGGCGCGGCCTGGTCGCCGACCAACATGAGCACCAGCAGAACGCGTCCGATCGCGGTGCGACGCATCCGTCGAATCGCGTCGCACCCGTCCCGCGCTTGTTCGATCAGCGTGGCTGCCTCGGTGTGCGTGAAGTTCACCTGCGGAGAGCGGTCGTAGTCCGCGCGATGTCGCGCCTCCTGCAGGTCCTTGATGGCCTGCAGCGCGAGGCGCGCGTCGGGCGTGAGGAGCGACGTGGGAGGCCTGGTGCTCGAGTCCGTGAGCAGCTCGAGCACCGCGGGCTTGAGCGGCGCGCTGTTGCGCGGCTGCGGGTGCTCGAGCCCCCACAGGGCGACCTTCTTGAGCTGGCCGTGCTGAAACCAGCGCTCGAGCCGCTCGGCCAGCGGCGGCCCCAGCGGGTTGTCACCGATCCAACGCTCGGAGGCGGTGGAGGTGACGCAGTGAAACAACGCGTAGTAGGCGTCGGAGACCGCGCGACGCCGGGCGATCTGCGCTTGTCCTCGGGGGCCGGTGATGCGGCGTCTCGCCTCGCGAATCAGGTCCTGCCAGCGCATCAGAAGGGGATCTCCTCGTCGTTCGCGTCGAGCAGCGCGTCGAGGATGTTCGACGCGGTGACGGTCGCGGCTTGCACCGACGCGAGCTGCGCTTCGGCCGCGGTGGCCAGCTGGGCGATGAGCTCGGGCAGCGCGCGCACGGCGGCGAGGCGATGCTCGCGGCTCGCGTTGACGATGGGCGCGAGCGTGCTCTCGAAGGCCAAGACGTCCGTCGTGATCTCGATGAACAGGCCCCACTGCTTGTTGCGCTTGGTGAAGCAGAGCTCGACCAACGAGGGCGTCAGCTCGCCCTTCTCGATGACGACGCTCGCCGAGACGCCGAGCGACTGCGCGACGAGCGCGGCCTCGACCTCGGTGAGCTTCTTGTTCAGCGCGTCGGTCGCGCGATGAAGGCGCGCGCTCGCTGTGTTGGCGCGATCGAGCGACGCTCGAATCTCCGTCTGCAGGTCCATGACAGTCCGTTCCTCTCTGGTGGCGCGGCGCGACGTCGGCATCACCCGGACATCGAACCGCTTATGGATGTGGATACGGCCCGAAGCTGCCCCACGCAGATGGCGTGTCGCCAGTTTTCGACAGACATTGTTCGCCCCTCGCACGGTCGAGACGCATCGCTCGGGACCTGAAGAACAAGCAGCAAAGTCGATGGGGGGTGCGCAGGCATTCAGCTGTCCAATTTCTTGACAGCGCGTCCACCGTGCTCGGGGCGGGCCGTGGCATCGTCCCGCGCTGCGATGGCCGAGACGACCAGTGACATCGTCGCGAAGCTCTGGGGCTTCTGCGACATCCTCCGCGACGACGGGATCACCTATCAGCAGTACGTGACCGAGCTGACGTACCTGCTGTTCTTGAAGATGGCGGCGGAGAAGAAGCTCGAGCAGAAGCTGCCGAAGGACGCGCACTGGAGCGAGCTGAAGAGCACCGTCGGCGAGGCGAGGCTCGACGCGTACAAGGGCATGCTGCTCTCGCTGAGCAAGTCGAAGGACGCGATGGTGCGCGCGATCTACCAGGACGCGCAGACTTCCATGCGGCAGCCGCGCAACCTGTCGAAGCTGGTCGAGAGCATCGACGGGCTCGACTGGTTCTCGCAGGACAAAGAGCAGCTCGGCGAGATGTACGAGGGCTTGCTGCAGAAGAACGCGGGCGAGGTGAAGTCCGGCGCGGGGCAATACTTCACGCCGCGCCCGCTGGTCGATTGCATGGTCGAGCTGATCCAGCCGCAGGCAGGCGAGCGCGTGCTGGACCCGGCCGCGGGCACGGGAGGGTTCTTGATTCGCGCGGACGCGTACGTGCGAGGAAAGACCAACGACCTGTTCGATCTCAAGCCGGCGCAGCAGACGTTTCAGGTCACCGAGGCGCTCAACGGCGTCGAGCTGGTCCCAGACACCGCGCGGCTCGCCCTCATGAACCTCATGCTCCACGGCATCGACGGAGCGATGACCGTCGGCGACGCCCTCACCAGCGAGTTCGCCTTCAAGAACACCTACGACGTCGTGCTCTCGAACCCGCCGTTCGGCACGAAGAAGGGCGGGGACGTGCTGGACGCCTCGGGCTTCACCTACAGCACGTCGAACAAGCAATTGCTCTTCGTGCAGCGCATCGTGCAGGCGCTGAAGGGGGGCGGGCGCGCGGGGGTGGTCGTTCCGGACAACGTGCTGTTCGAGGACGGGGTGGGCGCGCAGGTGCGCGCGGACCTGATGGACAAGTGCGATTTGCACACGATCCTGCGGCTGCCCACGGGCATCTTCTACGCGCAGGGCGTGAAGACCAACGTGCTGTTCTTCACGCGCGCCAAGAGCGACAGGGGCGCGACGAAGAAGTGCTGGGTCTACGACCTGCGCACCAACATGCCGAGCTTCGGCAAGCGCACCCCGCTCACGCGCGCGCACTTCGCGGAGTTCGAGGCCGCGTTCGGCGACAAGCGCGACGGATCGGGCAAGCGCACGGACCAGGGCGAGAAGGGCCGATGGCGCGCGTTTACGCGGGACGAGATCAAAGCGCGCGGAGACAACCTGGACCTCTCGTGGCTGCGCGAAGAGGGCAGCGGCCACGGGGACGTCCTCGACGAGCCCATCGTGATCGCCCGGGCGATCGAAGAGCAATTGGGCGTCGCGCTGAGCGAAGTGCGCGCGCTCGTCGAGGAGATGGGGTGATGGGCAAGCGCGTGAACAGCGAGGCCGCGGGGATTGTGGGCGAAGGGGAGCCGCTGCCGACGGGGTGGTGTTGGGCGACGGTGGCGGAGATCGGCCGCGTGCAACTTGGCCGTCAGCGATCGCCAGACAACCATCGCGGCACGCACATGCGTCCGTATCTGCGCGTCGCCAACGTCTTCGAGGATCGCATCGACATCGGCGATGTCATGGAGATGAACTTCACGCCAGCGGAGTTCGAGACGTTCAAGCTCGAGCACGGTGATGTGCTGCTCAACGAGGGACAGAGCCTCGAGCTCGTGGGCCGCCCCGCCATGTATCGAGGAGAACTGCCTGGAGCATGCTTCACCAACTCGTTGGTGCGGTTTCGAGGAGCGTCGTTCGTATCGCAGTCGTGGGCGCTCCAGCTCTTTCGATGGATGATGCACTCGGGGCAGTTTCGAGCGATCGCGAAGATCACCACCAATATCGCGCATCTCGGAGCAGGACGCTTCGGCGAACTCCGTGTGCCTCTGCCCCCTCTCGCGGAGCAGCGGAGGATCGTCGCGAAGCTGGAGGCGCTGCTCGGGCGCATCCGTCGGGCGCGGGAGGCGCTCGATGCGGTGCCGGCGATGGTGGAGCGGTACAAGAAGAGCGTGTTGGGGGTGGCGTTTGCCTGCGTCACGGCACCAGCTTCGCCGCTGGGGGAGATCTGCTCGGCGGTGACAAGCGGATCTCGCGGTTGGTCGGAGCACTATGCAACGAGTGGCGCGACTTTCGTTCGAGTTGGAAATTTTGGGCGCAATCAAGTCGAGCTCGATCTGTCTTCGATCGCGTTTGTCGACCCTCCGCGCGACGCAGAAGGTACGCGTACCGGCTTGAAGCCAGGCGATGTGCTCATCACGATCACAGCAGATGTTGGAAAGACAGCTGTGGTTCGCTCTTCCCTGGGAGAGGCCTATGTGAATCAACACGTTGCGCTGTGCCGCCCTACACATCGAGTCGACTCTGACTATTTGGCATGGTGTCTTCTCGATCCCGCGGGGATTCAAAAGACCATCCGCGAGATCGAGTACGGGATGACAAAGGCGTCACTGAGCTTGCGACAGCTGCGCGATCTCCAGATCCCCCTTCCCCCGCTCGACGAACAACGCGCGATCGTCGCGCGGATCGACGCCGCGTTCGCCCGGGCGTGCTCGATGCTCGCCGCCGCCGAGTCCGCGCGCGCGCAGCTCGACACGCTCGAACGCTCTCTGCTCGCGAAGGCGTTTCGCGGTGAGCTCGTGGAGCAGGACCCGGCGGACGAGCCGGCGTCGGTGATGCTCGACCGCGTCCGCGCCGAGCGCGCGAAGGCCGACGCGCCCGCGAAGAAGCCGCGCAAGCCCCGAGGAGAGAGCGCCCCCAGCGCGCCCACAGAGGAGCCCGAGCGCGTCGCCCCGCCGCCGACTGCTGCACGCCGCCCGAAGCCCGTCCCCGACTCCCTTGCCGCTGCGCGCGCGGGTCGCGCCGCGACGGCGACGCACGCGGTCCAATCGGCGTACGCGAAGCCCTCGCATCGAAAGCGGTAGGCGATCGGCGACACCGCGCTCGTGCGCGCGCCAACGCAGGGTAGCGCCCCCTCGCCCGCGCGGCTTGCTGAGCGCGTATCCGCAGGGCTAGATTCGCCCCGTGCTGCGCATCGAGAACTCGCCAGAACTCGTCGAGCAAGCGGCCGGGGTGATCGAGCAGGCCCGCGGCGGCGCGCTCACGATCGTGCGGCCGTCCCCGACGATCGACGCAGAGCGGCTCGTGCCCGCGATCGTCGCGGCCGCGCCGTGTCCCGTCGTCGTGCTGCGCATCCCCGCGGCGCTCGACCAGGTTCCCGAGGCGTCGCTCGCGCTGCTCGACGCGCTCTACCCCGACGCGGGCGCAGCGCAGGGCGAGCAACTGCGGGACGCGCTCGCGTCAGCGTCCCGCTACGAAGCGTGGCTCGCGACGCTCGAAGCCGCGCTCGAAGGGCGCTGGCTCGCGGTCGAACACCTCGATCGACTGGCGCCGCGCAGAGCGGATTCGCTCGGTGACGCCCTCGGCGAGCGCGCGCAGCGGCTGTGGCGCTTCTGCCTCGACCGCGCCGTGGTCGTGACGGGCCGCGCGCCGGTGGTCGAGCGGCGCGAGCGAAGGGCTGTCCCGCTGCGACCGGCGAGCGCGCCGGGCGTTCGCTTGATGAACGGCGCGCCGCGCGCGGCCAGCGTGAGTTGGGAGGACGTGGGCGACAGCGCAACCTACCGGCTCGCGCTCGCGCTGCAGGCGCTCGGCGCGCGCACGGTCGAGCCGATCGAGGCGACAGCGCTGCGCGAGCGCATCTGGGACCTCGTCGCAGAGTCCGTTCGCACCGTGCTTCGCTGGCTCGCCGTGCACGGCCGTCCGATCGCGCGGTCCCTCGTCGAGCGCTGGCCCGACGTCTCGTCGGAGGGCATCGAGCGAGGGCTCTCGCTCGGCCTGTGGAGCGAGCGCGCAGGAGCGCTCGCGCTCGACGATGGCTGGGTCGAATGGTACGACCGCGCCGCTCCCGCCACGCGCGTCCGCGAGCTGCACCGGCAGCTCGCCGCCTCGATGATCGCGCGCGAAGACCGCGCGCCCTCGCCGACCGAGACCCATCAGCTCTTTCGTCACTTGCTCGCGAGCGGCGACGCCGACCAGGCATGGTCGCGCTCAATGTACGGCGTCGAGCTGCTGGTCGAGCACGCGCGCGCCCTGTCCGAGAGCAGGCAGTTCGAGCAAGCCGCGACGCTCTACCAGCGGCTGCTCGACCGCGAGGCTCTGGACGGACGGCTGCGCGCGTACGCCCTACACTACCTGCACTTCAACCGCGCCCACGCGCGGCCCGAGCTCGAGTCCGTCGCGCAGACCGCCGCGGGCTATCGCGAGGCCACCGAGGGCTGGCCCGACAACGCGCTGTTCTGGTCGCGCGCCATCCGCGCGAGCGTCCTCGCGGACGAGCGGGACGCGGCGCGGAGCGCGATGCGGCGGGCGGCCGAGGTCGTTCCGCCGCACGATGATCGCGGCGCGAGGTTGTACGCGCGCACCGCGCGGCGACTGGTGGATCTGCAGAGGCCGATGGACGCGATTGAGCTGCTCGGCGACTACCGGCCCGACAGCGAGCGCGCCTGGGAGGACTTCAACGCCATGTGCGCGAAGCTCGCCGCGGGCTGGATGGTCTCGTCCCTCGCCGTGCGCGAGCAGCCAGCGCTGCAGCTGGACGCGCCAGCGCGGGCGACCCTGTGCTGGCAGAGCAAGCCGTGGTCCTGGTCGTTCACCGTTGGCGAGCTGCCCGCGGCCGTCGGCGACGCTCCGATGCAAGCGATCGAGCGCTTCATCCGCGCGCAGCGCGCGCGCGCGTCCGCCACTCCGACCGCGTTCGAGTGGCCGTGGCTCACACCCGAGGAGGCAGCGGAGCGCAACGCCTGGTGGGCCTCGATCGCTGCCAACGATCGGTCCGAGCGAGCCCGCGCGTTGATCGCGCGGCTGGCGCAGCTGCGCGCGCGGGAGCCGTCGGGCGCGACCCAAAGGGCGCTGGCCGAGTGGCTGGACTGGCTACGAGCGCTGCTGTTGAGCGGTGATGCGCCGACGATCGACGCGCTGTTCGTCGCGCTCGACGACCCCGACGCGCTTCCGCGCGCCGCGGCGACGCTGCTGCTCTCGATGACGCGCGAGAGCGCCAGCGCGTTCGCTGCGCGCGACGCGTTCGCCGCACGCGTCGAGCGATGGCTGCGCGAGCGCGACGGGCTCTCCGAGAGCAAGGCACGTCAGGCGGTGATGGCGGCGCAGCGATGAGCTCTGCGTTTGTGGACGTCGAGCTGCCTTCGGACCGGGACCGATCGGGCGTCGCGGTCGTGTTGGCGCAGGTCCGGCCGACGCAGTGGCACGCGGGGCTGCGATACGAGTCCGATGGCGCCACGCGGCTTGTGCACCTCGCGTGGTATTTCGACCTGCAGTTCGGCGATCGAACGGGTTTCGTCGACGCGTCGTTTCGCGATCAGCTCGCGGCGATCAACCTCGATCTATTGCCGTTCCAAGTCGAGAGCGTTGTGGCGATGTGCGACGCGATCGAGCG
Source organism: Myxococcales bacterium (assembly GCA_013298625.1). Lineage (GTDB taxonomy): Bacteria > Myxococcota_A > Polyangia > Polyangiales. The sequence goes on along the minus strand of JAAFIF010000016.1, from coordinate 13,287 downwards.
CTGGCCGCAGCCGACGCGCTACGGCACGTCCATCGAGAAGCTCGATATCAACACGAACGGCTCGATCCCCGCACAATCCGAGTTTACCTGCGCGACCTTCGTGCTCGCGCTGTTGAAGGCGGGCGGCGTCACGCTGGTCGACCTCGCGACGTGGAGCGCGCCCACGGAAGAGGATCGCGCGTGGCAGGAGAAGATCGCGGACGCGCTCGCCACGCACCTTCGCGAGCTGCTCCCGACGCTTCGCGGAGAGCTCGCGAAGGTGGCGGCGCAGGACCTCGAAGCCTTCGAGCGCCGCGAGGGCGTCGGCTCCCCGCGCGTTCGTCCGCTGCAACTGGGAGGCGCTGCGCTATGCGAGAGCGAGCAGCGGCCCGTGGGCTACGAGCTCGCCGAGCGTCGTGCGAGCGAGGTGCCGGCCGCGCTCGTCCGGCCGCGCGACTCGACTCCGAGCGCGGAGCCCCCGTAGCAAGCAGGCTCGCGGTTGCGCTTCGCCCCCTCCCCCGCCTACGTCCGCCCCCGCACCGCGCCGCGCAGCTCTGCCCGCGTCATCGGCCCGCGCAGCCAGCAGATCGTCTGCCGCGGCTGCAGCAGCGAGCACGCGTTGCCGTCGTGCACGTTGCGGACGAGAAACCACCGTCGGCTCAGGCGCTTGACCACGCCGTGGAGCGCGCTCTTCGACGTCGCGTCGCCCAGACCGCCGTCGGCGTCGGCGAGGCCGTCGATCACGCGGTCGCGGTCGGCGTCGGTCTGCAGTCGCCCCACGAACCAGAGCCCCGCGTTGCTGAGCGCGCGGTAGTCGAGGTCCATAGGGTTCTGCGTCGCGAGCACCACGCCCACGCCGAACGCGCGCGCTTGCTTCATCATCGAGACGAGCGGCCGCTTGGTGGGCGGGTTCGCTGGGTGCGGCGGGAGCATGCCGTACACCTCGTCGATGACGACCAGCGCTTCGAGCTTCGAAGACCCCGCGAGCCCGCGCGTGTAGGCGAGCAGCTCGTCGAACACCAGGCCGAGCACGAGCTTGCGCTCTTCTTCGTCGAGGTGAGCGACGCTGAGCACGACCGCGTTGGTCTTTGCTTCACGGGGCGCGAGCCACTCGGCGACGTCGAGCGCCGCTCCGCGCCGCCACGACTCGAAGCTGGGCGAGGCGATCAGCGCGTTGAGCGCCGCCGCGAGCGCGTTGCGGTCCTTCTTGGACACGAAGCGGTCGATCGGCATCGCGCCGACCTTCTCGATCGGCGGAACGTCCAGGTCCGCGAGCAGCGACGGCAGGTCCGCGGGCTGCCCTGCGCGCAGGCGGCGCTCGGCGAGGACCGAGAGCAAGACGTGCTCGCGGGATCGCGCGGGGTCGGCGTCGCGCCCGAGCAGCCGCAGGACGAGCGAGACCGCCGAGGCGAGGCTGTCGCGCGCGGACTCTTCGTCGCTGTCCCAGAGCGCAGAGCGACGCTCGAGGGACGAGAGCAAGTGCACGGGCTCGCCGCTGGTCGTTCCGGGTGTGAGGACGCGAACCGCCGTTCGTTCGGCGAACTTCAGGACGTCAGCGGGCCCGAGGTTCGCGCGCGCGAGGCCCTTGTCGCGCGAGGCGCAGAGCTTCTCGGCTTGCTGCTGGACGTCGTCGCCGCTGAGCCACGGAGCGAACGCGCTCGGGTCCCCCGGCTCGAAGGCGAGCAAGAGGTTCGCGAGGTCGCCCTTCACGTCGATGACGAGCACCGGAACGCCCGCGCGCAGCGCCTCTTCGACGAGGACGAAGACGAGGCCGGTCTTGCCGCTCCCGGTCATTCCTGTGACGACGGCGTGCGTGACGAGGTGCTCGGGTCGCACACGAAAGTCTTCGAGCGCGCCTTCGCCGTTGGGGGGTAGCCGCAATCCCAGGCGCAACACGGTGTTGGTTCACTCGTCGCTGAACGGGTTGTCCGACGGCTCGCTGGGGTCCGTCGGCGCCTTGGGCTTGGATGGCGCCGACGGCTCGCCGGGCTTGCTGCCTTTGTCCGCGGGCTCCGGCTGCGGCTCGGCGTCACCTTCGTCGGCCTTCTTGGGCCGCGACGCAGGGACATAAATCGTCGGCGCGATCTCGCTCGCGTCCCCGTGACGACGGCGCAGAAACGCGAGCCCCGCAGAGAGCTCTCTGTGCGCCTCGGCGATGAGCGAGCCGATCTTGCGGCGCTGCAACAACAGCGGAGCGAGCGCGGGGTCGTCGCCGTTGTGCTGCGCGAGCGAGCGGGTCAGCGCTTCGGTGAGCCGCGCGGCTTCGTCGAGCTGCTCCTTCGAAATGAGCGAGCCCTGATAGGGGACGAGCACGAGACGGAGCGCGCCGAGGTCGTTGATCAAATCGCGATTGCCCTGGCCGTCGCGGATATCGTCGACCGTCTGCTTCTTGATCGCTCCGCGATTCACCAGGACGTCGGCCAGCAGCAGCAGGTACTCGCGCAGCGCGCGGCCCGCCACCGCGTCGCGGTCGAACGTGGACGTGGCGGGAGAGTGCGCGAGCACCAGGGAGTTGGCGTGCATCAGCGCGAGCGCCAGCAGCGGCAGCCGTTGAACGGGCTTGATGTCGAACTCCGGCAGTTTTTCGAGCGCGGCGAGGTGCGGCGCGATTCGCGGCTCGGTCGCGAAGATCACCGACGCGGCGTAGCTCGCGTCCATGTTGTACGGCGCGAGGCCCTTTTCGGGCATTCGCGCGAGCTCGTCGGCGATCTCGGCCAGCGCGCGCTCGGGCGTAAACGGAGCGGTGCTGGACTGCGTGTCCTTCGCGTCGGTCATTCTCTGATTCCCCTTTGTGTCGAGAGACGGTGACGCAGAAATGGGAGCACCGGCACGCACGTCGCGTCAACAGCCAATCGCCTCGGGGGCGCTCGTTTCACCGCGCAGGGTCGGAGGTCACATCGGTCCGTTGGACGTGAACGGGGTCGATGAGCTCGCGGCGCGCACAGCGCGTGGTCGCGACGGCCCGGCAGGGCACTGCTGCGCGGTGAACAGCGGCGCGCGACGGCCCCGCGGGGTCTCGCGGCAGTCCTCCTCGCGATCGCCCGAGGCCTCGTGGGGCCTCGGAGTGTACGGTCATGTGGTACGAATTGGCCCGAACGGGCCGATTTCGACGGGGTGGCGGCGCTTCGGAGGGCTGACGGGGCCTCTTGGGTGGCTGCGCACGACGGATTTCGGCCCCGCGGGGCCTCGCGGGACCGGCCAGGGCGGAGCGATTTGGCCCCGCGGGGGCAAAAACACTCGGATCATCCGGTGATCGGAGGCCCCGCGGGGTCGTCCTGCGCCGCGCGGGCGGCGACGGACGGCGCCAGCGGGTAGTGCGGCGAGAGGGACGATGATGGACGGGGGGTCAGGAGCTGTCCCGCGGATCGTCGCTGCGGGGGGCGCTCGCCTCACGCGCCGTTGGCGCCGCTCTCGGCCGATGATGCCGCAGCGCCTTCGGTTCGCGGCGGGTTTGCCGCGCCCGCTGCGGCACGCTTCGTCACCTTCATCGAGCCGAACGTCTGGCGACCACGATCGTTGTAGTAGCGCCCGGTCACAGTGCCGTCGGAGGCGAAGGTGATGATCGCAGTGCCCGCGTGCATGTGAAGGTCGTCCTTGGCGGCCGGTGCCGGTTCGTTGCGGTACGCGTACGTCAACACAGCGCCCTGCGTTGGATCGTGCGAGAGCCACGCCCCGACGCTCGACGAGACGGAGGTCGCGGTCTTCACCGTCACGAGGATGCTCGTCCACTCCTGGGCGATCGTGAGCGTCCCAGTGACGGGTTTCGCGTGGTTGTCGTGCGACGATTGGATCTCGAGATCGTAGATGGCGTTCAGGTTGGGAATGCCGTGGAGACCACAAAACGCCCGCCAGCCCCATTTGTTGTAGAACCACGCGAGTCCCGCGAGGAATCCGAAGGGCGCGGGCGTGTCGATCCACCACGGCGCGTGCACCACCTCCAAGACCTTTCCGAGCACGAAGGCGAGCGCGACCGCGGGAACAAAGAGCCACCGCTGCGCCACCCCCTGCTTGTCGTGCGCGTACGGGTGAAAGCTCGCGCTCATGGCTGCTGACCGTTGAAGGCCCGAACCCATGCCTCGCGCGCGCGCTGCTCGGTCGGGGCGCGACGCGCTTCGTCCGCGTGCACGAGGGCGTCGCGGAGCTTCTGCTGAAACAACTTGAATTGTGGGGCGTCCCACTCGTTCGCGGTGAAGATCGTGTCCCCTCCTCCGGGGCGCAGGACGGGGCGCGCGCTGTAGTTCCAGTCGACGATCGCGCGACCGACGGCGACGAACGCATCCGCGCCGACGTTCGAGAAGCAGCCATCCCAAACGGCGTGCAAGAGGCACTCGATGTAGAACGACGGGGCGACCTTGCTGTCGGTGGTGGTCGCGCGACGCCACGCTTTGAAGAGCCTGACGGTCTGCTTGAACGCGCCGCTCGTGCTGCGGCTCTTCGTGGCGCCCGCCTCGTAGTGATTTCTCGGCCAGTTCTGGCGCTCGCGCCTCTCGCGAAACGAGTAGATCGCGACCGGGTCGCTCTCGGGGCTCGCGACGTAGACCGCTGGAACGATGTCGATCGTGACGCCGGTGTTCAGCTGGATGCACTTGTCCTTGCGCTGCCACTTGCCCGCGTAGCGAGCGTCGGACTGAAGCCGCCGCTCGATGCGCGCGAAGGTCTCCTCCCACGAGACCGAGGCGCCGCCCGTCATCGATCGACCGAATGAACCGCTGACCACGCCGCGCGACACCGCGACGAGGTCCACGTCGTTCATATCCCAGAGGGCGGTGTCGTTCTTGTAGCTGCCCTGGAGCAGCGTCGCATAGTCCGAGTCGCCGAGCAGCGCGCGGACGCTCTCGTGGATGGACTTCGCGCGGGCGACGGTGCTGTCTGCCGGAGGGCGGGCGTATCGCAGCACGAAATCGTTGGATAGATTGGACATAGAACTCGATTCCTCCTCTGGCGCGACGCTCGCCACCGACGAACAAATCGTACGCAAGTGACCACCTGAACGTTATCGCCGTCCATGCCGGTCGAGCAACGCGACAGAGAGCGAGACGACGCGCGCGTGCCGCTGCTGACGCGCTTCTCACCAATCAAGCGCTGTTCTCTGGGGTGTGATTGCAGATCGTGCGGGGCGGCGAGCGAACGCCCCAATGACACCCGTTCTCTGCCCCACAACACTCGACGGCGACCGTCGCCCGCCCTCGTCGGCCACGAGCGCCGCGCGCTCGCCCTCTCTCCGCAGCCCCCGCTCGCGCGATGAAGCCCCGTACACTCGCGCGCAACAGAGCGATGGTGTCAACGATGGGCCTGCGTTCGTGGGCGATGGCAGCGGCGATCTTCGCCGCATCGGCGCCCGCGCGAGCGCAGAGCGCGAACGGCGCGCAGGGCGGACGCACGTCGTCGTTGAGCTGGGTGCGCCTGCCGGGGGCTGAAGAGTGCGTCACCGCGCGGGCGCTGGCCGAGTCCGTCGAGCGCCGGCTGCGTCGCTCGGTGTTCGTCTCGAGCGCGCAAGGCGAGCTCGCCATCGAAGGCCGCGTCGAGCGATCCCCGCGCGGATGGAGCGCCACGCTCAGCATCACCCGCGCCGACGGAACCGTGTTGGGCACGCGCACGATCGAGCGCCCCGAGGGCTCGTGTCACCAGCTCGACGCTGCGCTCGAGCTGATCATCCTGCTCGCGATCGACCCCAACGCCGCCCTCTCGAGCGAGCCATCGCCATCGCCCACTGCGACCGCGCCGACCGCGACGCCGGACCGCACGCACACGCGCGAGGTCGTCCGGGTCGTCGAGCGCCCGGTGGTGCGCGTCGAGCGCGTGTTGGTGGCGCCTCCGACGCCGTGGCGGTGGGGATTTTCGCTGGGCGGAGGGATGAGCGCAGGGACGACGCCGTCGGTCGCAGCGTTCGTGTTCGGGGCTGCTGAAGCGGTCGTTCCGCGCTTCGTCGCGATCGAGCTGAGCGGCGGCGCGACGATCTCGCCCGAGGCGAGCGCGCACGAGGTGGGCGTGAGCTTTCGGACGATGTTCGCCTTTGGCGGGGCATCTCTGTGCCCGCGAGCGCTGCTCGCCTCGCGCGTGCGGCTCGGAGGCTGCGTCGGCGTGCAGCTCGGGCCGCTGCGATGGAGCGTCAGCGGCGCGACCGGCCAGGACGCCCGTGACTATTTTCTCGCGGCAGCAGCAGCGCGCGCGACCGCCTCGATCATCGTGCGCGCCCCGTTCGAGCTGCAGCTCGACGTCGCCGCGGCGGTCCCCTTCGTGCGGCCGCGCTTCACCGTGCTCCGCCCCAACGGAGCCGCTGCTCCGACGGAGGTCGAGCTCTTTCAAGTGGCTCCCGTGGGCGCTCAGGCGACTCTTTCGGCGGCAGTGCGCTTTCCTCCATAAACCGCGCGAGCGGCCTCCACTGCCGCTCACGAGGAGCCTCTGCTGCGCACCCGATGCACGCCGCTGCCAACGCAACGATGACGGTCCACGAGCTGCCCGAGCTGCGCGTGCTCTACGTCGAGTACGTGCAGTTCGTCGCGCGCGTCCTGCGTCGCTTGGGCGTGCGCGACGCGGACCTCGAAGACTGCTGCCAAGAGGTCTTCACGGCCATCCATCGCCGCAGCAGCAGCTTCGACGGCCGCGGAACGGTCCGCAGCTGGGTCTTCTCCTTCGCCCGCCGCGTCGCCGCCGATCACCGCAAGCGCGCGCACGTGCGCCGCGAGACGCTCGACAGCGAGAGCGTCGAGCCCTCGGTCGAGCCCACCGTCGACGCAGCCATCGACCAGCGTCGCGCCCGAGCCCTGCTCGACACCCTGCTCGACGGCCTCGACGACGATCGACGCGCGGTCTTCGTCTTGTTCGAGCTCGAACAGCTGCCGATGACCGAAGTGGCCGAGCTCGTTCGCTGCCCGCTGCAGACCGCGTACTCGCGCTTGCACAGCGCGCGCAAGCACATCGAAGACGGCGTCGAGCGCGCCCGAAAGCGAGGGACGTTTCGATGAGCGACGAGAGTGCCAACAAGCCGCTGCTCGACCCGAGCTCCGACGCCTCTGCGTCCATGCGCGCGCTGCTCACCTCGGCCGAGGGCGACGGCCTGTCGTCCGCACAGGTCGAAGCGCTCGCTGCGCGGCTCTCGCTCGGCGCTCCCGTGGCGCCCGCGACCATCGCTCCCGCGGCGACCAAGGCCGGCTTCACCATGGCCAAGCTCGCTGCGGCTGTCGTGATGTGCACGGCCGCTGCTGCGCTCATTCGACGCAGCTACGTCGCGTCCCACGAGCAGGCGCGCGCGCCGATCAACGCTCCCCCGATCACCGTCGCGCTTCGGCCCGCGCCCGCGATGAACAGCGCGCCAACGCCGCCATCGACGATCGTCGCGCCAGCTCCCACGCCAACGATCGCGTCCAACCCTTCACCTCGATCGCGCACCCTCACGACTGTGCGACCGAGCGCTGCGCCCCGCGCCGAGGATCTCCGCGGCCAAGCTGCCGCGCCGGTGACGGGTGTAGGCAGCGCCGCGAGCACGACGATCGAGGCGCTCGATCCGGCTGACGACGTGGGGCTGCTGCACCGCGCAGCGGCCGCGCTCCGCAGCGGAGACACGAGCGACGCGCTCGGTCTGCTCGCGCGCCATCGCAGTGCGTTTGCCGAGAGCGCGCTCGGAGAAGAGCGAGACCGCATCGAGATCGAGGCGCTCGTCCGCGGAGGACGCGCGGGCGAGGCGCGCCAGCGTGCGGCGGCGTTTCGCGCGCGCTATCCGCGCTCGGCTCAGCAGCGCCGCATCGACGAAATCATCGCCGAGCGAGGCGACGCGTCGATTGGTTCATAAACGCGGCGACCGTCGGCCACTGCGACGAGTGTCCCCTCAGAGAGACAGAGAGAGAACACGATGAAGTCCTTCGCACGCACGTTGATCGCCGCCACGCTCGCCACCTCGCTCGGCGCTTGTTTGCAGACCGTCCCAGTCGGCTCGCTCGACGGTGAGGGAAGCGACGCCGCCGATGCGAATCGCGCGGCGGACTCTGCGCCCGACGCGACAGCGGTCGACAGCGGCGTCGTCGTAGACACCGGCGTCGTCGTCGACAGCGGAGTGATCGTCGACAGCGGAGTTGTTGTGGACACCGGCGTCGTCGTCGACAGCGGGGTTGTTGTGGACAGCGGAGTGATCGTCGACAGCGGCGTCTCTGCGACGCCGGTCGCCGGTGGTTCGAGGGTCGCGCTGCGCGGAGCGTGCACGCTGTCGCGCGCGTGCCTCAACTCGAGCATGGTGGTGGTCTCGGAGCTCTCGTCGATGTCGACGCCGTTCTCGACCACGCTGGACGTGTACGACCGCATCCTGACCGGGGCCGAGATGAGCGCGTTCTATCCGTATCAGCGGGTGCCGACCGGGGCGATTCCGGTGGTTCCTGCGATGGACGGGGCCGATGCGTATCGGATTCCTGGAGCGCCGGCGCCGTCGCTGCGCATGGGGACGCAGGGCGTCAGCGGCGTCGTGTACCAGCTCGCCGTTGGAGACCCCTGGCGCGCAGGGACGCCCAACGAGCAGCTCAGCTACACCGTGCTCGCGCGCTCGCGCTTCACCAGCACCGACAACCGCTACGAGATCGACGCTCGTTGCCCCGCAGGCCAGGCGCTGCGCACGAGCTACGAATGCACGCTTACGCTGTAAGCTTCGCGTTCGTGTCCCCGTCCGCTCGCGTCACTGACACTGATCGGTGCCCGTGACCGCCCGCGCTGCGGCGCCCGAGCACGCGAGCGAGCACGAGCCCGCCCCGCGACAGTCGACGTTGCACGGCCCCGTACACGCGATCACGCACTGCGCGCCGCCGTTGCAGTTGACGTTCGAGCTCGCCCCGACGCGGACGTTGCAGCTCGTGTTGCTGCAGGTGATGTTGTTGCTCGCCGCGCCCTCGTGCGTGCAGCGCCCGCCAGGCCCGCAGGTGACGTTGCACGAAGACGCGCAGGCGGTCGTGCAGGTGGCGCCCGAGCCACAGACGAAGTTTCCGCTCGCGCTCACACTCCACGAGCACGAGCCGTTGGTCGCGCACGCGCAGTCGTTGGCGCCTCCGCCGCCAGAGCCGCAAGGGCACGAGGGGCCGGGGCATGCAGAGACAGGCGCCCCGCAGTCGACCGAGGCAAACGACAGCGCGAGGGTGACGCTGAAGAGCAGAGCGCGAACGAGCGATCGGGTCATAGGGTGTGTGTGCTCCTTTGCGATCAGTGTCGCACGTGGACCCCCCCGGGTGTGATTGCGGATCGTGCGGGCCGCAAGCACACCCGCCGGCCCGTTCGCCGCGCGCTTCGCAGTACACTCTCGCGCGATGAGCATCGAAGACAACCTCGCGCTCGCACGGCGGTGGATCGACGCGTTCAACCGCGGCGACGTCGTCGCGCTGGTGGCTCTGTACGCAGAAGGAGCCGAGCACACCTCCCCCAAGCTCCGCGCCCGCGACCCGTCCACCGAAGGAAAGGTCCGCGGCCGCGCCGCGCTCTCTGCGTGGTGGACGAGCGCGCTCGAGGCAACGCCGTCGCTGCGATACGAGCCGCTGACCTTCACCGCGAGCGACGAGCGCGTGGTGATCGAGTACCTGCGGCACGCGGACGGACAAGCGGTGATGGCCGTGTCCGAGACGTTCGACGTGCGCGACGGCGCGATCGTCGCGTCGCGCGTCTATCACGGGTGACCGTCGCGCTGAGCCCCCCCCAGCAAATCCCCCAGTGATCGCTACTCGCGGTTGTCGATCTGCGCGCGCTGCAGGCCGCCGGAGTAGTCCACGTACACGGTCTTCACTTCGCTGAAGAACTCGTACGGAGCCCAGCCGCCCTCGCGGTGACCGTTGCCCGTGCCCTTCACGCCGCCGAAGGGAAAGTGCGCCTCGGCGCCGATGGTGGGGGCGTTGATGTACGTGATGCCCGCGTCGATGCGCTCGATCGCGCGAAACGCCGCGTTGACGTTGGCCGTGTAGATCGACGACGACAGGCCGTACTCGATCTCGTTGGCCACTTTGATGGCCTCGTCGAGCGAGCCCACGCGGATCACGCTGAGCACGGGGCCGAACACTTCTTTGAGCGCCAGCGTCGAGCCGGGCTTCACGTGGTCGACGATGGTCGCGGGGTAGAACCAGCCGTTGGCGAGCGGGCCGTCCGTCGGGATCGCGCCCCCAGAGAGGATCTTGCCGCCCTCGGCCTTGCCCTGCTCGACGAACGCGTGGACGCGCTCGCGGTGCTTCTTCGAGATGAGCGGGCCGACGTCGACGCTCTTGTCCGCGGGGTCACCGCACTTGAGCTTGTTGGCGCGCTCGATGAGCTTGGGGAGCAAGCGATCGGCGACGTCGCCGACGGCGATCAAGCGCGAGGTCGCGGTGCAGCGCTGGCCCGCGGTGCCGAAGGCGCCCCAGAGGATGCCGTCGACGGCGAGGTCGATGTCGGCGTCGGGGAGCACGATGACCGGGTTTTTTCCGCCCAGTTCGAGGGTGACGTGCTTGAGCGTCTTGCCGCCTTCGGACGCGATGAGCTTGCCCACTTCGGTGCCGCCGGTGAACGAGAGGCAGCTCACGCCGGGGTGCGCGACGAGCGCCGCGCCCGCTTCTTCGCCGTATCCGTGAACGACGTTGAGCACGCCCTTGGGCAAGCCCGCGTCCCACAGGGCCTGCGCGAACATCGCGCCCGAGCACGGGGCTTCTTCAGCGGGCTTCCACACGACGGAGTTGCCGCAGACGAGGGCGGGGTAGATCTTCCAGCTGGGGACGGCGATGGGAAAGTTCCACGCGGTGATGATCCCCGCGACGCCGATGGGGCGGCGGATGGTCATGCCGAACTTGTTGGGCAGCTCCGACGGCGCCGTGCGTCCGAAGAGCCTGCGGCCCTCGGTGGCAGCGTAGTACGCCGTGTCGATGGCCTCTTGGATGTCTCCCTTGGCCTCTTCCGTGCGCTTGCCCATCTCGCGGGACATCACGGCGGCGATCTCGTCCTTGCGCTGCTCGAGGATGCGACCCGAGCGCGCGAGGATCTCTCCGCGCGCGGGGGCCGGCATGCGCGACCACGTCTCGAACGCCTCGCGCGCGACCTTCACGGCGCGGTCCACGTCCGCGGCGCTTCCGCGCGGCGCGATGCCGACGAGCGCGTCGTCCGAGGGAGAGTGAACTTCGAGCGTGCGTCCGTCCTGCGCCGGAACCGCTGCGCCGCCAATGTTGTGCGAGAGCTGGATCGTCATGGGGCCTGAGGGCATCGCAGAGCCCAACGAGTGCGTCAAGCGCGTCCGCTACTCACACGGCCGGTCCACGGGCCGTTGCCCCTGCGGATCACGCGCGCGCTGCACGCAGGACCCAGCGATGGGCGAGGACATCCCCGCGAGGTCGACGGCGAAGGCTTCTATGCGCAGCGAGTCCCGCGCGACGCGCAGCGTGGCGAAGTGGACCGTGCTGCGAAGGGTGCGCGTCCAAAAGCGCGGCGCGGCGTTGTAGAGGTCTGCGCCGGACGCGCCTGCGGTGGCGTACACGACGCCGTACGTTCCGTCGGGCGCGCGATCGCCCGCGGCGTCGAGCGGGTGCGTGAGCTCGAAGTGATGGTCGTGCCCGTTCACCACCAGGTCCACCTGGTGCTGCGCGTACAGCGGAACCCACGCGCGCCGCAGCGCAGCGACGTCCAAGTCATCCGTGTGCGTCGCCGACGAGAACGGCCCTTTGTGATGCATCACCACCACCCACGGGACGTTGGCGCGGTTGCCGTTGGCGCTGGCGAGATCGCGCGCGAGCCAGTCGCGCTGCACGCGCTCGACGCCCTCGGTGAAGGGAAACGGCGAGTCGTTGAGCACGACGAGGTGCACGGGCCCGAAATCCCAGGACCAGAACAGCTCGCTCTGCGCGCGGTCTTCGCTCTGCGGCTGCGCGAATTGATGGAGGTAGTTGGCCGCGAGGCCTTCGTGGTTTCCGTGCGCCATGATGTACGGCATCGCGCGCAGCGTCGCCGAGGACGCAGCGAACCAGCGGTCCCAGTCGTCCTGCACGAGCCCCGACGGGACCGCGTCGCCCGTGAACAACACCGCGTCGGGGACGCGCGTCCCCGATTGTCGAACGAGCGCTTCGTTGACGCGGCGAAGCACGGTGAAGTCGTCGCGAGAGTCGCCGAAGAACGCGAAGTTCACCGCGCCGTCGCCGTCCGCAGGCGCGGTCTCGAAGGACTGCACCTCGCTGAACGCGCCGATCGCGCCGACGCGGTAGTAGTACGTCGTGTCCGGCGCGAGCCCGCAGAGGTGAACCTCGTGCACGGTGACGGGCACCCCGAATCCCGCGCGCGAGACGTGACCGACCGCGCGACGATCGAGCCGGGACGGGTCCGTTCCGTACTCGATGACGGAGGCGAGCGTGCCATCGTCGGTGCGCCAGAGCACAGCGGCGGTCGAGCGCGGATCCGCCGCGAAATTCACGTGTACCGCGCGCGGCGCGGGGTCAGCGCCGACGGTGCTCTCGTCGCCCATGCGGTTGAACACCGCGCCCGACGTGCTGCGAACGGTGTGCGCGCAGCCCGCTGGAACGTACGCGAGCGGGGCCCGCGCCGCGACGCGCGCCGCAGCGTCACCATCGACGACGTCGGGTTGGCCTCCGTCCATCACAGCAGCGCTGCGCTCGGGGCCCGAGCATGCGAAGAGAGAAGCGATCGCGAAGAGCGCAGCGGGTCCGTGCTTCATGGGGAGTTCGTGGTCGCTCAGAGCGGCGGAGCTCCGTTGCCGCCGCCCTGCCCCGAGCCATCGGGCGACGAGACCGGTGAGAACGGACGGCCGGGATCCCACGCGGGCGCGCCGGGCGCAGCGGGCGCCGGCGGGGCAAACGGATTGGCCGCGGGCGCGGGCGGAGGAGGACTCCCCGGCGGCATCATGGGCTGCGCCTGCGCGGGCGGAGGCGGCGGCGCAAAGGGGTTCGGCGGGCCGCCGGGCACGGGCGGAGGCGGCGCCGCAGGGTTGAACGCAGGCGTCGCGGGCGCGAAGGGCGCGAAGCCTCCAGCGGGGGGCGGGGGCGGAGCCATCGGGGCCGGCGCTCCTGCGGGCATGGGCGGCGCAAACGGCGACGGAGGAGGCGCGGGAGGCGCGAAGCCTCCCGGCGCAGGGGCGAAACCACCAGGCGCGGGTGGGGGCGCGGCCGGAGGCGCAGGGGCAAAGCCACCGGGCGCGGGCGAGAACCCGCCGGGTGCAGGCGCGAAGCCACCCGGTGCAGCGGGAGGAGCAGCGGGCGGAGCCGGCGCGAAGCCACCGGGCGCGGGCGGAGGCGCGACCGCCGGAGCAAAGGGCGAGGCAGGCGGTCCTGCCGGCGCAAACGCAGGAGCGGCGGGCGGGCCGAAGCCAGCTTGCGGCGC